>NZ_JAVDSG010000001.1:1237500-1855000 GCF_031455225.1 Saccharothrix longispora | reverse complement strand
GGCGGTTGCTCGACCGGTTCCCGGCCCGCCTGCTGCTCGGTTGGGACAACGCGCTGCGGTGTGCGCTGATCGGCTCGGTGGCGGTGGCCCTGGCTTTCGGCGGCACCGGGCTCGTCCACGTGTACGCGGTCGCGGTCGCGTCGGCCGCCCTGTCCTCGCTCACCGAGGTCGCGGAGAGCGCACTGGTTCCGCACCTGGTGACCGACGACGACCTGGAACACGCCAACTCGCTGCTCTCGGTGAACTGGGAGCCGGCCTACGTCGTCGGTCCCCCGCTCGCCGGGCTGGTGGTGGGCGTGGCGGGCACCGGGGCGGCGCTGGTGGTGGACGCGGCGAGCTTCGCGGCGATGAGCGCGGCGGGCTTCGGCCTGCCCGGGCTGCCCACCCGGGCGGACCGGCCGGCACGCGGGTCTGCGGCGCTGTGGCGGTTCCCGGTGGCGCTGGCGCTGACCGCGGGCACCACCGGCTTCCTGTTCCCGGGCGGCGTGGTGGAGGTGTTCTACCCGGTGCACGCGCAGGCCGGTGGGCCGGTGCTGTACGGGCTGCTGCTGGGTGCGACCGGGGTGGGCGGGCTGTGCGGGGTGCTGGTCGGCGTCCCGCTGTGCCGCCGGCTGCCGCCCCGGTGGCGGGTCGCGGCGGCGGCGGTGGCCGGCGCGCCGGTGTTCGCGCTGCTCGCGGTCACGCCGCCCGGCGCGGTGTCGGTGGCGGTGGCGGGGCTCGCGTCCTTCCTGTGGGGGCCGTACTACGCGGTCGAGCGGTCGGCGTTCCAGCGGGCCGTGCCGGACGCCTTGCGCGGACGGGTGACCGGGGTGCGGACCGCGCTGTGCTCGCTGGGGTTCCCGCTCGGCGGCGCGGCGGGCGGTGCGCTGCTGGCCGGCACGCCCACCGCGACCGCGGCGCCGCTCATCGCCTGCGCCTTCGGGGTGGTGGCGCTGGTCACGACGGCTGTCTCCCGTTGACCTGGCACCCCGCAGCGGTTATGCACGGTTGTGGACGTTGGCGGGAACGAACCCCGGTTCGGGTGGCGGATGCTGGGCGTGTACCTCGCCGCCCAGGTGACGATGGTGCTCGCGTCGGCGGTCGTGCTGCTGCCGTTCTCGACCGGCGACGCCTCCGGGGAGCGGCTGCCGCCGTGGCCGCTGCTGGCGCTGCTGGTCGTGCCGATCTCGCTGGCCGTGGTGGTCGTGGTGGCGGGTACCCGGTGGCTCGGCGCGGGACCGGCGCGCGGTCGGGCGGCGCGCGAGCTGGCCGCCCGGTGGGACTGGCGCGACCTGGGCGTGGGCGCGGCGCTGGGCGCGAGCGGCCTGGTGCTCACCCTGCCCGCTGCGGCGCTGTGGACGCGGTGGGTCGGCGCCGACGAGGCCGGTTCGGCGGTCGGCGACGCGTTCAGCGGGCTGACCTTGGAGCCGACGGCGGCCGTCGTGGCGTTCCTCGCGGTGTGGCTGATCGCGCCGCTGGGCGAGGAGGTGCTGTTCCGGGGTGCGCTGTGGCGGGCGCTGGAGCACTGGGGCTGGAACCGCTGGGTGGTGTTCGCGGCGACCACGCTGGTGTTCTCCGTGGTGCACCTGGAACTGCTGCGCACGCCGTTGCTGGTGGTGCTGTCCATCCCGATCGGCCTGGCCCGGCTGCTGACCGGGAACCTGCTCGCCGGCGTCGTCGCCCACCAGGTCAACAACTTCCTGCCCGCCGTGGCGCTGCTCCTGACGACCACGGGCGTGCTGCCGGCGGCCGGGGTCCCCTGAGCCGTCCGGTCACCCGGACGACGGCACGGACCCCTAAGGGGCTCGTGGGGCCGTGCCGGCGACGGGTAGACCGGACGACGAACCCGGTCCCCGAAGCCGAACGAGGAGATCACCGTGGCCACACGTCGGCCGACCACCCGCGGCCTGTTCCTCGCCCTCGTCGTGCTCTGCCTGGCACCGGTCCCGGCCGCGGAGGCGGCGGCGGGACCGGAGTACGCGGTGGCCGGTCTGCACCGGCCGGTCGAACTGCTCGTCGACAAGTGGGGGGTGCCGCACATCTACGCGGCCGACACCTCCGACCTCTTCTTCGCCCAGGGCTTCAACATCGCCCGTGACCGGCTGTTCCAGATCGACACCTGGCGCCGTCGCGGCCTCGGCACGCTCAGCGAGGTGCTCGGGCCGTCCTACGCGGAGCAGGACCGGGCCGCCCGGCTGTTCCTCTACCGCGGCGACATGGACGCCGAGTGGGCGTCCTACGGCCCGGAGGGCAGGCTGGCCGCCACCCGGTTCGCCGAGGGCGTCAACTCCTACGTCGACTGGCTGGCCCGCAACCCCTCCGCGCTCCCGCCGGAGTTCGGCAGGCTCGGCTACCGACCCGCCCGCTGGCGCCCGCAGGACGTGGTGCGCATCCGCACGCACGCCATCGGTGAGAACCTGATGTGGGAGGTCGCCCGCGCGAAGCTGGTGTGCCTGGCCGGCCCCGGCGCGAGCCGCTACCTGCGCTCCCTCCACCCGGCGCACGAGGCGGCGGTGCCCGCGGGGCTCGACCCGTGCTCGGTGCCGGACGACGTGCTCAAGGTGTACAACCTCGCGACCGCCGCGGTGTCCTTCACCGGCAGCGGTGTCCGGACGAAGGACATCGCCGACGCGACCTCCGGCAGCAACGCCTGGGCGATCGGGCCGGGCCGCACCGCGTCCGGCCGGCCCATCCTGGCCAACGACCCGCACCGCGGCGCGGACGCCCTGCCGTCGGGCCGGTACGTCGCGCACCTGTCGGCTCCCGGCCTGGACCTCGCCGGCGCGGGCGAGCCGTGGAACCCGGGGATCGCCATCGGGCACAACGGGAGCATCGCGTTCGGCCTGACCAACCTGCCGATCGACCAGACCGACCTCTACGTCTACGAACTCGACCCCGGCGACCACACCCGCTACCGCTACGGCGCCGGCTGGGAGCGGATGACCACGGTCACCGAGACCATCCCGGTGCGCGGCGGCACGCCGGTCGCCGGCGAGCTGTCCTTCACCCGGCACGGCCCGGTCGTCAAGGTCGACGAGGCGGCCCACCGGGCGTTCGCGGTCCGCACGGCGTGGACGCGGCCGGGCAGCGCGGCGTACCTGGGCAGCCTGAACTACCAGCGGGCCCGGAACTTCGACGAGTTCACCGCGGGCATGCGGAAGTGGGGCACGCCCGGCTCGAACCTGACCTACGCCGACGTGCACGGTGACATCGGCTACGTCCCGGCGGGACTGACGCCGCGGCGCACCGGCGCCGACTACGACGGCCTGCTGCCCGTCCCCGGCGACGGGCGCTATGACTGGAACGGCTTCCACGCGAACAGCGAGCTGCCGGGACAGCACAACCCGGCGTCCGGGTTCTTCGCCTCGGCCAACGACTTCAACATCCCGCCGGGCCACCCCGTGGTGTCCAACTACGAGTGGCAACTGCCGTACCGCAAGCAGCGCATCGACGAGCTGATCGGGTCCCGCCCGGGCGCGACCGTCGCCGATTCGCTCGCGCTGCAGAAGGACGAGAAGTCGTCGGTGGCCACGCGGCTCCTCGCGTTCGTGCGGGGCATGTCCTCGTCGGACCCGGACACCGCGCGGGCGCTGGAGCTGCTCCGCGGCTACGACGGCGTCGCGTCGGCGGACTCGCCGGGGGCCGCCCTGTTCGAGACGTGGATCATGAAGTACCTGCACCACGCGTGGGCGCACGCGGTGCTGCCGCAAGCCGCGGCGGACGCGCTGGTGCGCACCATCAACCCCGACTTCAGCCTGGTCATCGCCTCCTTCGAGGACCCTGCCGGGTGGCTCGGCCCGGACGGCGCGGCGGTGCGCGACGAGCTGGTCCTGGGCACGCTGCCGGTGGCGTTCCGCGATGTCGCCGGCAAGCTCGGCGCCGACACGTCGAGGTGGCGCTGGGGTGCACTGCACCACCAGCAGTTCGCGCACCCCCTGGGCGGCCCGAACGTCGGCCCGACCCCGGTCGGCGGCTCGTACCACACGATCCACCCGTCGTTCTTCCACCCGCTGACCTACCAGCAGATCATCGGGACGACGTTCGCGATGACACTGGACGTCGGCGACTGGGACGCCTCGGTCGTGATCAACGCCCCCGGGCAGTCCGGCGACCCGCGCAGCTCGCACTACCGCGACCTCAACGCCCTCTGGGCCTCGGGCGGGTCGTTCCCCCTGCTGTACAGCCGGAGGGAGGTCGAGCGGAACCTCGACGTCCGCATCCGGCTGGAGCCGGCCGGGTGACGGGGAAGCCCGTTGCCCCGCGTGCGGGACCGCCACCACGGCCGGACCGGACCCGTCGTCCGGCAGGAGGACCGGCGGCCGGTCGCCCGCACCACGCCGGGCGACCGGGCCGCCGGTCCTCCTGCCCTGCCGCCCCCACCGGGCCGGCGTCGCGCGCTAGTCCTTCCAGGGCAGCTCGTCGCGCATGCCCTCGTGGATGGCGTAGGCGTTCTTCACCGCCGCCTTCAACGCACCCTCCACCCACCGGCGGTGGCGGCGGTCGCAGGCGTCGTTGGCGAACCACACCCGGCCCACCGGGCGGACCACGTCCTCGTAGCTGCCCTCGCTCATCTCGAACGCGCGGAACAGCGGACCGATGCCGCAGGCGAACCAGTCGAGCGCCCAGTCCTTGTAGACGCCGAACTCGAACGTGTCCCGCGCCTCCGGGTGGATCTTGACCAGGTCCTCCAGCGCCTGCTGCACGCACTCCTCGCCGGCCAGCGGCGTGTACGGCATGCTGTCCTGCTCCCAGCAGTAGGACGCGATCATCACGCCCTTCTTGTACCGGGTGTCCTGACCGGCGGGCGGGTAGACGATGTTGCGGATCGCCAGGTCGGTCACCGTCAGGCCGTGCGTGATGCCGTACGAGGTCTCCCACCAGCGCTCGCTGAACTGCATGAACAGCTTGTGCGCGCGGCCGTAGTAGGTGTTGCGGATCGCGTACCACTTGTCCGGGTCGAGGCCCTGGATCTCCATGTGCCGCAGGCTCGCGAACGGCACCGTGACGATCACCTCGTCGGCGACGACGGTGTGCGAGCGGCGGCCGGAGCGGTAGTGCACCCGCGCCTCGCCCTCCGCCTGGTCGACCGCGTGCACCTGCGCGCCGAACCGGATGTCGTCCATCAGGTACGGCTCGAACGCGCGCGGCAGCGAGTCGGCGCCGTCCACGATGTACGACAGGTCACCGAAGACGTCCTCGTAGTAGTGGGAGAACCACTCGACGAGCGAGAAGTGGTAGCGGCCCTCCAGGTTGAACAGCGGACCGAGCATGGACAGCGCGCCGTCGCCGAGGCCGCGCTCCTTGAGGTAGCCCAGCAGGGTGTACTTGTCGTAGTCGATCAGGATCTTGTGCCACGCCTTGTCCGGGTCTTCGTTCTCCATGATGTCGACCAGCGGCCGCACGGTGTGCCGCAGCAGCTCGTGGGGCGTCTTGTCCGCCTCGCTCGGGGACAGGTCGAAGTCGAACGAGGACCCGGTGAAGTCCTTGCGCCGCACGCCCTTGCCCTGGAGGTACACGAACGTGTCCTCGTCGTACATGGGGAACGGTTTCGTGGCGAGCTGGAACTTGTCCCGGATCAGCCACTGCACGAGCGGGTGCTGCTCGGGGAAGCGCATGGCGCCGAACTCGCCGTACATGTCCCCCGCGAAGTCCCGGTGGGTCAGGATGCGCCCGCCCAACCGGTTCTGCCCCTCCAGGATCGTCACCTGGTGCCCGGCTTCCTTCAGCAGCAGGGCCGCCGTCAACCCGGCCATCCCCGCACCGACCACCACCACCCGCCGTCGCGGCGCCGAGCTCTCCGGCAAGCCGTCCTTGAGCAGGTCGAGCACGTCCAACACCATGACCACACCTCGCACCGTCGGTCTGACCGTCCACTGGAGACAGGGGGTGGCCACCCGGTGACGACCGTAGCGCCGGGTGCGACCACCGGCCAACGCCCTGATGGGGTGGTTCCGGCGAACGCGGACCGGCGGCCCGCGGGCGAGGGGTGCGGCCGAACGGGTCGGCGCGTCCCTCGTCCGGGTGTCGGGGCGGCCGGGATTGTCGGACCCCGTCGCTAGCGTGCGGGGTCATGGCGATCACGGGGGAAGCGGTGGACGAGGACGAGGTGACGGCCCGGTTGCGGGCGGCGTGCCTGGCGCTGCCGGAGGCGGTCGAGGAACGGGCGTGGCGCGGGACGCGGTGGCGGGTGCGGGGCCGGACGTTCGCGCACGTGCTGGAGGTCGAGGACGGCGACCCGCCGTCGTACGCGCGAGCGGCGGGGACGGACGGGCCGGTGTGCGTGCTGACGTTCCGGGCGGAGGGCGCGGAGCTGGACGCGTTGAGCCACGCGGGGCACCCGTTCTTCAAGCCCGCGTGGTCGGCGAACGTGGTGGGCGTCGTGCTGGACGACGGCGTGGACTGGGAGGAGGTGGTCGAACTGGTGACGGAGAGCTACTGCGCGTCGGCGCCGAAGAAGCTGGTGGGCCTGGTCGAACGGCCGTGACGGCGCGGCCGAGCTTGCCAGGTCGACCCCAAGACATCTAGAGTTCTAGATGTGTCAGTCGACAACGAGCCCGCCCTGATGCGGGCACCCGACGCCACCGGCCGCTTCGGCCGGTTCGGCGGGCGCTACCTGCCGGAGGCCCTCGTGCCCGCCGCGCGGGCGGTGGAGGCGGCGTTCCGCGAGGCGTGGGCCGACGCCGCCTTTACGACGGAGTACCGGCGGCTGCTCGCGACCTACGTGGGCCGGCCGACGCCGGTCACCGAGTGCGCACGGCTGTCCGAGGTGCTGGGCGTGCGCGTCCTGCTCAAGCGGGAGGACCTCGCGCACACCGGGTCGCACAAGATCAACAACGTGCTGGGCCAGGCGTTGCTGGCCAAGCGGATGGGCAAGCGCAAGCTCATCGCCGAGACCGGCGCCGGGCAGCACGGCGTGGCCTCCGCGACCGCCGCCGCCCTGCTCGGCCTGTCCTGCACGGTCTACATGGGACGCACCGACGCGCGTCGCCAGGAGCTCAACGTCTTCCGCATGGAACTGCTCGGCGCGGAGGTCGTCACGGTCGCCTCGGCCGCCGGCACGGGCACGCTCAAGGAGGCCACCAACGCCGCGCTGCGCGCGTGGGTCGGCGAGACCGAGGACGCCCACTACTGCCTCGGCTCCGCCCTCGGCCCCCACCCGTACCCGTGGATGGTGCGCGAGTTCCAGCGGGTCATCGGCGACGAGGCCCGCGCCCAGTGCGCGGAGCGCCTGCCGGCCGCCGTGCCGGACGTGGTCGTCGCCTGCGTCGGCGGCGGGTCGAACGCGGCGGGCACGTTCGCCGGGTTCGTCGACACCCCGGCCGCGCTCGTCGGCGTCGAGGCGGCCGGCGGCAGCGCCGTCGACAAGGGCGTGCCCGGTGTGCTGCACGGGTTCCGCTCGCACTTCCTCCAGGACGAGGACAGCCAGGTCCTGGAGGCGCACTCGATCTCCGCCGGGCTGGACTACCCCGGCGTGGGGCCGGAGCACGTGCACCTCGCCGAGACCGGCCGCGTCCGGTACACCGGCGTCACCGACCACCAGGCGATGCGGGCGCTGGAGCTGCTCACCCGCACCGAGGGCATCCTGCCCGCCCTGGAGTCGGCGCACGCCCTGGCGTGGGTGGTCGACGCCGCCGCGACCGGCGAGCTGCCCGCCGGGTCCACCGTGCTCGTCACGCTGTCCGGTCGCGGCGACAAGGACGTCCAGCAGATCAGGGAGTACTTCCGATGAGCGTCGCCACGGCCGGCCTGGAGCAGCACCTGAGGGCGGCGGGGCGCCCGCTGCTCGTGCCCTACCTGATGGCCGGGGTGGTTCCGGACTGGCTCGACCTGGTGCGCGGCGTCGTCGACGCCGGGGCGGACGCGGTCGAGATCGGCCTGCCGTTCTCCGACCCGATGCTCGACGGCCCCACCGTGCAGCGGGCGGCGGCCGTCGCGCTCGACCGGGGCGCGCGGCCCAGGCCGCTGCTCGACGAGCTGGCCGGGCTGGACCTCGACGTGCCGCTGGTCGTGATGACCTACGCGAACGTGGCCGAGACGCTGGTGCCGTCACGCGGCGTGGCCGGGTTCGTCGACCACCTGGCGGAGGTCGGCGTGCGGGGCGCGATCGTGCCGGACCTGCCGCTGGAGGAGTCCGCCGAGTACCGGGCGCGGGCCGCCGACGCCGGGGTGGCGGCCGTGCTGATGGCCGCGCCGTCGTGCGACGACGACCGGTGCCGCCGGATCGCGTCCGCGTCCGCCGGGTTCGTCTACAGCATGAGCTCGATGCGGACCACCGGCGAGCACGACGACCTGGCCGCCACGGCGGGCGCCCACTCCCGCCGCCTGCGGGCGATGACCGACCTGCCGGTGGTGACCGGTTTCGGCGTCTCCACCACCGAGCACGCGGTGCGGGCGTGCGCCGACGCGGACGGGGTGCTCGTCGGGTCGGCGCTGCTGCGGATGCTGGTCGACGGCGCGCCGGTCGCGGACGTGGTCGACGCGGTGGCCGCGTTCCGCCGGGCGCTATCCTCGGCCCGCCCGGAGGTCGCTCCGGGGGTGTGACGAGTCGGGTGCGACGGGTCGGGAGTGGCGTGGAGCGCAACGACCGCGGGTTCCGGGGCCGCGTGCCCAAGTACCTCGCGATCTACCGGGTGCTGGCGGAGCGCGTCGAGGCCGGGCACTACGAGCCCGGGACGCCGCTGCCCGCGCAGCGGGAGCTGGTCGAGGAGTTCGACGTCTCGCTCATGACGGTCCGGCAGGCGCTCCAGGCCCTGGAGGCGGACGGCCTGCTGGAGACCCGGCACGGCGTGGGCACGTTCGTGCGGCGGCCGTCGTTCTCCTACGGGCTCACCGGTCTGCGCAGCCTGTCCCAGGAGCTGGTGGAGCAGGGCATCGAGCTGTCGACGGAAGTGCTGGGCGCCTCGGTCGTCCACGCGCCCGCCGACGTGGCCGGTCGGCTGGGCCTGCCCGCCGACGCGCCCGTGCTGGCCGTGGAACGGCTGCGCGGCACGTCCACCGGCCCGCTGGTGCTCCAGACCTCGTACCTGCCGGAGGCCGTCGGCGCGCGGATCGACGTGGACGCGCTGGGCGACCGGTCGCTGTACCGGCTGCTGGAGGAGCTGGGCACGCCCGTGCGGCGGGCCAGCGAAACCATCCGGGCGGTGGCGCTGACCGACGCCGAGGCCGCGTCGCTGGACCGCTCCCCCGGCTCACCCGCCCTGTTGAGCTGCCGGCTCAGCCGGGGTGACGACGACGTGCCGCTGGTCGACGACCGGGCGCTGCTGGTGGGCGACGACACCGTGATCACCGCGGAGCGCGCGGTGACGGGAACCGATTTCTCCTACGGGCACGTGACGCGCGGTCCCGAGCGGTAACGTGCCCCCGACACGGGGACACGACGTACGGCTCACCGCGACGGCGGCTGCCGCGGGAGGAGCGCGTGGTGCGCTGGATCGGGAAGCTCGTCGCCCAGTGGATGGCCGCCGGGTACCTGTCGTTGCCGGCGGTGTACCTGTGGGTGTCGCGGAACGACCCCGACCGGTTGGTGGCGAACGACTTCCTGCTGATCAACGCGTGCGTCGCGCCGGTGGCGGCGGTGTGGGTCGTGCTGCGGCACCGGCGGGTCCGGCTCGGGCCCTGGTGGGCGGCGGCGCGCGTGGTCGTGCTGCTGGCGCTGTCGGGCGCGGTGACGTGGTACGCGATGGACCCGATGCACCTCGGCGTCCACGAGGTGGACCCGTTCCGGATCTCCGCCGTGCTGGCGTTCCTGTGGGTGTGGATCATCGGGTCGCGGCTGCTCGACCGGGCCCTGGGCGCGCCCGGGGGGTCGCGGCGCGGTGGCGGGGTGGTCTGGCGGGGCGAAGCCGTCCGGCCGGAGCGCGGCGAGGTCTGGTCCGCCCTGGTGCCGTTCGAGGAGGGGTCGTACGACGAGGACGGGCAGCGGGCGAAGGACCGACCGTGCGTGGTGGTCAGCACGTTCGCCCGGCACGCGTACGTCCTCAAGGTCACCAGCGTGGACCAGGGCGACCGGCCCGGTTACCTGGCACTGCCCGCCGGCTGGCACCCGTGGTCGGACAAGGCGAGCTGGATCAAGCTCGAACCGCTGGTCAAGGTGTCCTACCTGGACTTCCGGCAGCACGTGTGCGACGCGCCCGACCGGGCGTGGGCCGCGATCGAGCAGCGGTACCCGCCGGGCGCCACGGCCCAGCGGCACACGCCGAGCGTGAAGCGGCGCGCGGCGCGGCAGACCTCTCCCCGTCCCCGCCGGGGCGCCCGCACCTGATCCCGGCGCGGCGGGCGGGCGGCCTGCCCGTCCGGTCCCGTCACGCCTGCCCGACCGCGACCAGCCACGTCCGCAGCGCCGAGGCGCGGGTGAACTCCCGCACGTGCAGGCCCGCCCGCAGCCAGGCGACCGGGAACTCCTCCCCCGCGTCGCGCACCACCCGGCCGAACGCGTCGCGCTCGCGGTCGCGGGAGGCGGCGGCCAGGTCGGCGAGGAGGTCCGCGGTCGCGGTCAGCCCCGTGGCGCGCAGGGCGGCGACCTCGCGGCGCGCGGAGGCCGCGGCGGCCACCGCTCGGCCGCCGAGGGTGATGCGGTGCAGGACGTTCTCCAGCGGGCGCAGCGGTGCGGGGACGCGGTCCACCGGGTCCGGGCGCGCCGGCAGGTCCGGGGCGGCCCCGCCGGCGACGTGCGAGCGCTGGAGGCGATCCAGGCCGAGGTCGACGTGGTGGGCCAGGTCGTCGGGCAGGGCCAGGTCGCCCGACGCGGCGAGGGCGGTGACGGTGCCCGGGCGGTCGGGAAGCAGGCGTGCCACGACCCGGAGCCGCAGGCCGGGCGCGCCGGCCAGGACGGCGAGGTTCTCGCGGACCAGGGCCGTGTGGCCGACCAGGTCCAGGTCGCCGTGCGGCGTGGCGAAGCGCAGCGCGGGACCGGCCGCGCCCAGCACCACGCCCTCCGGGAAGATCAGGTCGGCGCCCGCCGGGCGGTGGGTGTCCGGGACGGTGTGCGCGTGGAAGGCGCGGTGCACCTGGTCGGGCAGCGGTTCGGCCCAGTGGCGGGCGAGCGGGTCGTCGGTCCACGGGGTGGGTTTCGCGGCCACCGCGCGCACCGCCTTGCCCGCGCCGAGCCGGTGGTCGGGTGACGCGGTGCCGCCGGACAGGAGCAACCCGGCGCGGCCCAGCGCGCGGTGGGTCAGGCCGGACTCGCCGACCGCCACCGGACCGCTCGCGGCGGCGGCCACCCGTTCCACGCCGCCGGGGGTGACGGCGGGGACGGTCCAGAGCCGGCCCGAGTCGTCGACGAGGTGCGTGACGACGCCGCCGTAGCCGGAGGTGCTGACGACCGGTTCCGTGCACAGGCCGTGCAGGCGGAGGGCGCCGATCGACCGGTACTCGCGCCGGGCGGTGCCGCGCAGCAGGGCGGGATCGCCGATGCCGGTGCGCAGGTCGTGGCACAGGAGCATCAGGTCGACGAGTTCGGCGGTGAGCGCTTCGCGGTCGAACGACGAGTCGCCGGTGCGGGCGGCGGTCAGCGCGGCGGCGACGCGCAGGCCGGCCGACGCGGCCCGGTGCAGGCCGGCGACCCGCGCGGTGTGGACGGCGCGCAGCAGACCGGCGCGGACCACCGCCCCGCTGCCGGAAGCGCCGGCGCGGAGGACGGCCGAGCACCCCTCCCACACCGCTCCGGCCGCCGCCCGCTGCTCCTCGGTGACGGGCACCAGGTCGGCGTCGGAGTCGGCGGAGGTGGAGTCGGCGGTGGGGACGGCGGTGGGGACGGTCGCGGCCGACACCGACGGGTCGGTCGGGTCGGCCTGACCGGCCGGGTCGGTCGGGGCGCCGATCTCGGCGGCGGCGACCGCGATGCCCCGGTGCAGGCACTTCGGCGCCAGCAGGCAGGTGCAGGACAGGTCGTCCGCCGCCGCCAGCACGCCCGCGCGCAGGGTCCAGGTGAGCGTGGTCTCGGCGTCGAGTTCCGCGCGCGCCGCGTCGCCCTCCGCCGTGACCGCCCACGACGCCGCCCGGTCCAGGGCGGCGTCCACGCGCTTGCGCAGGCGCGGCGGGAGGGCGTCGAGCACGTCCGCCACCACGGCGGGGGCCACCGGGGGCACGGTCACGAGCGCACCTTCTCCCCCACCCAGCGAGCCAGCTCCTGCGGGCTCAGCGCGGCGATCGGCATGCCAGCCGCGACCAGGGTCCCGGCCACGGACGTCGAGTAGCGCGCCTTGCCCGTGTCGTCCAGGCTCGCGCACCCCAGCACGGTCACGCCCGACGTGACCAGTTCCCGCACCTGCGCGACGAGCGCCCCCACCGGGCCGCCCTCCTCGAAGTCGCTGACCAGCACCACCATCGTCCTCTCCGGCACGGTCACCAGGGACCGGGCGTGCCGCAGCGCGCCCGCGATGTGCGTGCCGCCGCCGACGCGCACCTCCAGCAGCAGCGACAACGGGTCGGCCACCCGGTCGGTCAGGTCGACGACCTCGGTGGAGAACGCCAGGAAGTGCGTGGTCAGGGCGGGCACCCCGGCGAACACCGCCGCGGTGAGCGCCGACCACACCGTGGACGCCTCCATCGAGCCCGACACGTCGACCACCAGCACCAGCCGCCAGTCGCTCGACCGGCGGCCGCGCGTGCGGAACACCGGGCGCTCCGGCACGACCACCACCCGGCCCCGGTCGTCGCGCCGCGCGGTGGCCAGGTTGGCGCGCACCGTGCGCGGCAGGTCGAGCTTGCCGCCGGGCCGCCGGGTCGGCACGGGCAATTGGATGCCGGTCAAGGCGGGCCGCACCCGGTTCGCCAGCTGCGCGGTCAGTTCGCGCACGAGCCGCGCCACCAGCGGCCGCAACCTGGCCAGCGACTGCTCGGACAACCCGCCGGCCAGCGACAGGACGTTGCGCAGCAGCTCGACGGAGGGCCGCACCGACGTCGGGTCGATCTCCAGCGCGGCCTCCAGCCGCCCTCCCTCGGCCGCCGCAGCCAGCACCTCTTCGCGGACCCCCTCGCCGAACAGCTCGGCCAGCTCCTCGGACCACTCCCGCACGTCGGGGAACGGGGACGACAGGTCGGCCCCGAGCCCGCCGGCCCTCGCGCCCTCACCGCGCTCCGCCCCGTACAGCTCGTCCAGGGCCGCCGCGTACCGGACCGCGCCCGCCGGCCGGTCACCCCGCGCCCCGAGCACCAGCCGCCAGCGCACGCCCGCGACCAGTTCCCGCTCGGCGTCCGCCGGGGACACCGGCACAGCGGGTGGCGCGGGCTCCTCGGAGCCCGGGTGGACGGCCGGTCGGGGCAGGTCGTGGGCGCCCAGGTCGTGGGCGCCCAGGTCGTGGGCGCGCAGGACGTCGACGGCGGCGCGTTCGGCCGCCAGCCACACCGCCAGCAGTTCGGGGTCCGGGACGCCGGCGGCGTCGACCCGGTCGCCCGTCCGCTCCTCGACCGCGGCGAGCACCCGGGCCCTGGCGGCCGGGCCGATCGAGGTGAACGCACCGCGCAGGGCGGGCAGTCGGTCCAGGAAGTCCCGGTCCGCCAACGCCTCGACCCGCTCCAGCAGCGGGTCGAGGGCTTCGGGCGTCTCCAGCAGCGGGCCGGCCGCCGCCAGCACGCCGGTCAGCGCCAGCTTCAGCGCACCGCGCCGCTCGGGCGTGCCCGCACCGTCCACCCAGGACGCCACGCGCTCGCCCAGCGCCGACGCCGGCAGCAGTCCCGAGAGGACCCGTGCCGCGCCGGCCGCGCCCGCGATCAGCGGGGCGCCCTCGTCGGCCAACCGCCGCAGGCAGGCCGCCAGCCGCACCCCGGCGCCGTGCGCGTCGTGCCGCCGGGCCAGTTCCACCAGCGCCCGCGCGTCGGCCACGTCCGTCGACCCGGCCAGGCCGTCCAGCTGCGCGACCGCCGCCGTCTCCAGCTCCGCCGCCAGCAGGGGGTGCGCGTCCAGCACCGACCCCGGGGTGCCGGGCAGGTGCCCGGAGCGCAGGCGGTCCAGCAGGTCCGACGCCGCCAGCAGCTCCGGCAGCGTCCCGGCGGACGGCAGCACCGACGCCGCGTCGCCCAGCAGGTCGTGCACGACCTCGGGCAGCCCGCACCGGGCCGCGTCGACCAGGTCGGCCAGCACGTCGGCCGGCGTGTGCCCGCCGCGTTCCGCCCGCCGCGCCCGACGCGCCCGCAGACGTCCCAGGGCGGCCATCGGCAGCGTCGCGCCCCACAGGCCCGCCACCGGCAGGGTCGCCGCCGTCGCCGGGGTCCAGGCGACCGTCCACCGGGTGCTCAGGGCGTCACCGCCGCCCACGCCGGTGGTGGCCGTCTCCTCGCCGTACGCCACGCCCAGCACGGCCAGCCGCCGCAGCGCCACCTCGCGCCGGGCGTCCAGCGCCGACCGCAGCGGGTCCAGCCGCAAGGTCGCCGGTTCGCGCGAACCCGGGCCGGGCAGGCGCAGGTCCGCCACCAGGTCCTCCACGGTTGGGGCCAGGCCGGACCTCGGCGTGCCCGGCGCGAGCACGCCGGTGCGGTGGCCGACCAGCACGTCCCCCGCCGCGCGGGCCACCACGCGCCCCCGGCCCAGGGGTTCGGCGTGGGTCAGCACGGTCTGCACCGCCTCCACGACCTCGCCGCGGCCGGGCGCGGGCAGGCCACGCAGGCGGGCCAGGTCCCCGGCCACGCGCAGCGCTTCCCGCGCCTCGCCGGGACCGGCCGGGTGGCCCAGTTCCCGGACGCGGACGCAGATCCGCACGATCGCCGACGCGGCGGCGGCCTCGATCGCGGCCGGGTCGCCCGCCGCCTCCAGCACGGCCTGCTGCCACTCGGGGTCGCGGATGCCCGCCGGGTAGCCGGACCGCTCGTCCAGCAGGGCGAACCCGTACGGCACGAGCGAGGTGACCACGTCCGACCTCGGCGGCGTCTCCTCAGCCGGGGCGCCGGACAGCAGCGCCGCCGCGTGGAAGGAGCCGATCACCGCCGCGCACGGCCGGTCGCCCACCTCGGCCACGACCCGCCGCATCCACGCCTCCCTGCGCAGGTCGAACGGGTCGACGTCACCCGCGTCCGCGCGCAGCGCCCAGCCGACGTACAGCGCGGCCCGCCGCACGGCCTCGGGTTCCTGGCCCGGTGCGGCGACCTCGACCAGCCGGTCCCACAGGTCGTCGCCGTCCCGGCCGGTCACGGCGCGGCGCAGCGCGTCGGTCAACGGCGCCGCGCCGCGCCCGCCCGTCCCGTGGCCGGGGCCGCGCAGCGCCAGCGGCAGGTCGCACGCGCGCACCTCCACGCCGTGCCGGAACGCCCACCTGATCGCCGCCAGCTCGGGCGAGAAGTCGGCGAACGGGTAGAACGCGGGCGCGCCGCCGTCCCGGTGCGCGCCGGACAGCGCGACCGGCGCGACGAGGTCGGGCGCGGCCAGGTGCGGCAGCCACTCCCCCAGTTCGGCGGGCAGCTCGACGAGCAGCACCTCCGGCTCGCACGCCTCCAGCAGGGCGGGCACCACCGCCGCCAGCGCGGGCGAGTGGTGCCGCACCCCGATCAGGTGGGGCGTGCGGTGGCCGACCAACGACTCCAGCGCGGACCGGTCAGGCGTCGAGGACATCGCGCAGTTCCCACAGCCGCCGCCACGTGCGGGCGCCCGTCTCGGCCCTCCGCCGCACCGCGCCGTCCCAGTAGCCCAGCAGCCGGGCCGCGTCACCGGGGTCGTCCTTGCGGACCACGCCCAGCAGGTGCCCGGGCAGCAGGGACAGCGGGTCGCGGTCGCCGGGGAAGTACGCGTCGGCCAGGCCGAGCGAGGTGGCCACGGACACCGCCTCGGCCGTGCTCATCACGGTGGACGGCCGCTCGACCGCCCACCCCTCCTGCGACACCCCGTTGCGCAGGTCCCGGAACGCGGTGACCAGCACCTCCAGCACGACGTCGTCCACCGTGAACGGTGCGCCGACGCGGTGCAGCGCCGCACCGGCCTGCCGCCGCACCAGGTCGGTCTCCGCCGCCAGGTCGCCGATCGGCCCGACTGCCTCGAAGTTGAACCGCCGCTTCAGCGCCGCCGACATCTCCGACACGCCCCGGTCGCGCAGGTTCGCCGTGGCGATCACGGTGAAGCCGGGCGCGGCGTGCACGGTCGCGCCGTCCGTGCCGGACAGCTCGGGCACGGCGATGCGCCGGTCGGACAGGATCGACACCAGCGCGTCCTGCACCTCGGGCAGGCAGCGGGTGACCTCCTCGACCCGCACCACGCCGCCGCCGCGCATGGCGGTGAGCACCGGCGACGGCACCAGGGCGCGCGGTGACGGTCCCTCGGCCAGCAGCAGCGCGTAGTTCCAGCCGTAGCGCAGCTGGTCCTCGGTGGTGCCCGCGGTGCCCTGCACGACGAGCTGGCTGCTGCCGCACACGGCCGCCGCCAGCAGCTCGGAGAGCATCGACTTGGCCGTGCCGGGCTCGCCGACGAGCAGCAGGCCGCGCTCGCCCGCGAGCGTGACCACGGCGCGTTCCACCAGGGCCCGCTCGCCGACGAACTTCCGGCTGATCACCAGCCGCTGCGGCAGGCCGGCGACCTTCTTCGGCAGCGCCAGGGCATCGCCGCTGCCCATGACGAAGGTGACGACGGCGCGCGGGGTGAGCCGCCAGCCCGGTGGGCGGGGGCCGTCATCGTGGGCGGCGAGGAAGGCCAGCTCCTCGCGGTGCGCGTCCTCGGCGGGCTCGACCTGCCTCGGGGCAGCGGTGGTCACCTGCGTCCTCCGGTCTTCAGTTCCTCGTAGGCGGGGGCGTCGCCGTCGAGCACCCGGCGCCAGGCGCGGGTGAACAGGTCGGCGACCGGTTCGAGGGGCACGACGACCCAGGTCGGGCGGGTGGTGAAGCCGAACATCGGGGCCTTCCACGACTCGACCGGCAGGTGCGGCGCGCCGAGCGCGAGCCACCCGCCGGGCAGGAACAGCGACCGGCCGGCGCGGGCCCGCTTGGCGGTCAGCACCAGGTCGGTCGCGCCCAGCTCGGCGCGGGCCTTCTTCAGCCGGGCGGGCTTCCACCCGGTCCACCGCGCCACGTTCGCGTCGGTCGGGTCGGGCAGCGCCAGCAGTTGGAGGTAGAGCGCGGCGGCGTCCTCGGACAGCGCGAACCGCTCCGCGACCTCGCCGACCAGGTGCGGCACGGACACCGTCGGGTCCTGGAAGTACGCGGCCGGGTCGACGCCCTCGGGCGCGGTCACGGCGCACGCGGCGGTCACCGCGTCGTCGTGCAGCAGGCGGAGCTGGTCGAGGACGGAGGTGGAGCCGGTGGTCGTCAGCACGGCGGCCAGCTGCTCGCCGTCGCCGACGGCGAGCAGGCCGGGGCGCAGGCCGAGGCGGCAGTAGTGGTCGTTGACCCCGCACACCTCCAGCCACGGCCGGTGCCGCACGACCTCGCCCGGCGCGGGCTTGTCGATGCCGAGCAGCGCGGTCAGGTCGTCGGCCGAGGTGTAGTGGCCGATCTGCACGGCGAAGCCGGGGTCCTCGGTGCGGTCGCGGGCCAGTTCCAGCGCCCGGGGCAGCGCCGAGCGCAGCGGCGAGCCGGCCGGCAGGCGGTGCGCCAGGAACAGCAGCACCTGCGCGACCACGTTCAGGTGGTGCCCGCCGAACCCGCCCCGGCGGTGCGCCTGCAGGGAGTTGTCCTTCCAGCGGATGTCCGCGTCACGGGTCAGCCAGTCGGTCCGCTCGGGGTCGATGACGCCGGCGATGTGCTCGGCCGCGCCGCCGGTGGCGAGCAGCTTCACCGCGTCGGCCAGCACGTCGTCCGGCACAGGCGTGCGCAGGCCGTGCTCGGCGACCCACCGGGCGGCGACGGCGTCGACGTCCGGGCCGCGTTCCCACAGGTCGGCCGGGTCGGCGGGCACGGCGGCGGCGAGCAGTTCGAGCCGGAGGTTGCGGTCCGACCGCCGCAGCCGGTCCTTGCCCGCCTTGGCGCCCGCCGGGGACAGGCCGACCAGGCGCCGCTGTTCGGTGGTCAGCAGGGTGTTGCCGTACCGGGCGACGTTGGGCATGCCGGCCAGCAGCACGGTCGCCTCGGCCGTGCTCAGGCCGGTGCGCTCGACGAGCGCGCCCACCGCGTCGGCCGACCACGGCGCCGGACCGCGTTCGGCGAGCAGGTCCGCGAACCGCCCGATCCGCTCCGCGCCGAACCCGTGGTCGACCACCGCCGAGGACAGGAGCCGCCAGTCCTCGGGCAGCGCGAAGTTCCCGCTCGGGCTGTACTGGAGGCCGCCGTAGCGGTTGCCGTCGGAGGACCAGTTGACCTCGGACAGGGCGGTGAAGCCGTCGCCGACGGGCACGAGCCGGTGGTGCGGCGACTCGTGCTTGCCGGGCACCTGCACCGCGACCACGCGCCAGCGGCCGGGCGCGTCGGCCAGGCCGGAGCCGGCGACCCAGCGCAGCACCTGCACCAGCGGTCCGCGCTCGTCGTCCGGGGTGAGCGGGGAAGCCGCCCGGTAGGCCAGCGCGGGGAGGTGCGGCAGCGCCTTGAACCAGGACTCCCCGTCGATGGCGGGCAGCGCCCGCCGGGCGCGCGGCGGATCGGCGGCGGCGGCGGCCAGCGCGGCCAGCACCTCGGGCAGCGGGGTCGGCGTCCGGTTGTCGGAGTTGCGCCAGTGCTCGCCGATCCAGTCCAGCGCGGTGAGCAGCGCGGTCTCGGTGACCGCGGGCCCGGTCGGCGCGAAGGTCGACTCGACCGCGCGGGCGGCCTCGGCGACCTCGGCGTAGCGGCGGTAGGAACGCCGGACCTCGGCCGCGCGGCGGACCACGTCGCACACGCCGACGACGAGGGCCGGGTCGGTGAGGCCGGGCAGCGCGTCGGTGATGGTCCGGGTGTACTCGTCGTGCTCACCGCGGCGCAGCGCGGCCAGCCGGTCGAGGGCGGCGACCGGCTTGGTGGCGTCGGCGGCGGCCATCATCGCCTCCACGGCCTCGCGGGTGACGGCGCGCAGCGCGGCCGACCCCGCCTCGTCGCGCGGGCGCAGGGCGTGCCACCAGTCCCTGGGCGGCACGAACGGCGTGCCCATCGCGTACGGCGGTCGCTGGGCGAGCGCGGACACCGTGCCCCACACGGTCCCGTCACCGTCCTCGAACGACACGGAGTCGCCCCGGCCGGTCAGCGCGACCTCCGAGCCCGGGAGCCGCAGCAGTCCGACGGGTTCGCGCTTCGCCAGCCGCACGCGGCGGCCGTCGACGCCCTCGCCGGTCCACGAGCCGTCCGCCTCGTGGCGCACGCGCCAGCCGTGCAGGCCGTCGGCGAAGCCCAGCGGGCTGTGCTCGGTGCCGGGCGCGGCGGGGCGCAGGTCGCAGCGGGACAGGTCGACGCGCGCGCCGTCCTCGGCGAAGTCCTCCAGGAACCGGGGCCTGCTCGCGCGGCCCATCGCGCCGGTCGCCGGGTCCACCTCGCGCCAGCGCAGCTCGCCGTCGTGGTCGGTGGTCCACACGGTCGTGCCGTCGCCGTGCGCGTCGCGCGCCTGCGGCGGCGACGTGTCACCGGGGTGCACGACCCGGGAGCCGCTGAACCGGCCGCCGCCGGGCAGCGCGATCGACGGGTGGGGCACGTCGGGCCGCCAGCCGTACCGGTCCTTCCCCGTCACCGCGAAGATCCGCTCGGGGGCGTCGCTCCAGTAGCCCAGCTCGCCCTCCTCGGCGTGCCAGGTGACCAGCAGGACGCCGTCGAACCAGGAGGCGTTCGCGCCGCGCCAGGTCGGCCTCCGGTCGGCCGGGATGCGCGAGACGTGCTCGGCCAGGACGCCGTCCGGGCCGACGACGACGAACCGGTCGCCGCGGGAGAGGACCAGCGCCGGCCAGCCCTCGCCGGCGATGGCGATCGGCTCGTCCTTCACCCCGCCGTCGAGGAGCCGGGCCACCGCCTCCTCCAGGGCGGGCCAGCCCAGCTCGTCGAACAGGCCCGCGCGCAGCGTGCGGTGCAGCGCGGCGGCCACGTCGGTGCGGGCCACGGCCTCGGCCGCCCCGGGCACGTCGACGTACGCCTCGGGCACCTGCAACGGGGCCAGCTCGTCGAGGTGCCGGTACAGGTCGGGCAGCCCGGCGGCGGTCACGTCGGCGGCGCGCGCGGTGAGCCAGTCCCGCAGGGCGGTGCGCAGGCCCGGCACGGCGAGGGCGTCCAGCAGGACGTCCCGGTTGACGGTGACGGACCGGGCGTGCGCGCGCAGGTGGGCGGCGAGGCCCCGGCCCAGGCCCGGGCCGAAGCGCTCGGAACCGGCGAGCGCGACCAGGTCGCGGCGGCCGGGTTCCTCGTCCTTCACCCAGCCGCCCACGTCCAGCTGCTGCCCGCCGCGCTCGACGTCGGCGATCGGGACACCGCGCTCCACCAGCAGGTCGAGCAGGTCCAGCTCGCCCTGCCGCCAGTTCCGCAGCACCCGCACCGGCACGCCGTCGGCGACCAGCCGGTCCGCCATGCGCGCGGCCAGGTCCAGCAGGGTCGTCGAGCGGTGCACGCCGCGCCAGCCCGACGTGCGCACCTTGACCACGCCCGACAGCCACTCGGCCGGGTTCGCGCCGCTCGTCGGCGCGACCAGCTCCCCGGTCGCGCCGCAGCCCTCCAGGACGTCGAACCACGTGTCGAGCGCGGCGGTCGAGTCCGGCACGAACTCCAGCAGCCGCGCCCGCACGTCCGGCTCGCGCAGCGCCAGCGCGACCAGGGAGTCGCGGTAGGACTTCCAGAACCCGGCGCCCGCGCTGCCGATCGCGGTGCTGTCCAGCACGGCGCGCAGCAGGCGCTCGTCCTCCTCCCGCAGCACGCGCTTCGCCGCCTTGGCCAACCGGCGCAGGTCCTCGGGCATACCGGTGTAGGGCGGCAGGCCGCCGCGGGTGCGCTCCACGCACAGCGTGAAGAACAGCTCGTAGGCCGCGTGGGCGTCGTGCTTGCGGGCCAGGCCCTTGGCGTGCGCAGACAGCGCCTTCGCGGTGAGCGCGCCGGCGAAGGCGAACTCCAGGAACACCTCGCGGGTGCGCTCCGGGTCGACGGCGAGGTCGTGCACCTCCTCCGCCTCGCGGGCCTTGCCGAACATGCTCGCCGCGTAGGTGGTGTTGCCGTGCTGGAGGAAGATCCGCCCGGCCTGCTCGTAGAACGTGGGCAGGAAGTGGGGCGCGGACCGGCCGAGCATGTCGCCGAGCGCGGTGAAGCCGTCCTTCGCGGCGCCGGCGCGGGACTTCGCGGTGCGCGCCAGGCGTTCGACGTCCTTGACGAGGTTGAGCGCGTGGTGGGCGTTGGCGGGGTCGTTGACCAGGGCCCACGCGGGGAAGCCGAGGGCGCTGCGGCGGCCGGTGCCGACGTCGGCGGTGCGCACGGGCGCGTCGAACCCGAGGTACTCGCAGGTGAGGTCCTCGACCTCGCCGAGCACGGCGGGCACGAGCCGCACCACGACGCGGTCGTCGAGGGCCGGGTGGGTGTAGTGGCGGGCGGTGACGGTGTCCCGGTCCTCGCCCTGGGCGACCGCGCCGGGCAGGACGGCTCCGGCGGCGATGAGCTGCTTCTCGTTCACGCGGGCACCGCTTCCTCGACGACGCGCCCGGCGTGGATCGCCGAGGCCATGCGCATCCCCTCGGACCACGCGACGGGTCCGACGTCGGTGAGGGCCAGCGCGGTTCCGTCCTCCAGCGCCCAGCGCAGCTCGCCGGTCCACGTCTCGCCCTCGGGGTAGTCCGAGCCGAGCCAGTAGCGGGCCTCCACGACCCGCCCGTCCTCGAAGGCGGAGTACACCGCGGAGCCGCCGCGCACCGGGTAGCCGAGCGTGCGGCACCGGCCCAGCGCGTGGTTGAGCTGCTCGAACTTCCCGCCCGAGAAGTCGTCCACGGAGGACTTGCCGGTCAGGGAGGCGGGCTCGGGCCGCTCGAAGGTCTGCCGGAACAGCTGCTGCACCTTCTGCTCCACGCCCAGTTCCGCGCCGAACTCGCGCAGCTCCTCCAGGTCGTCCAGCAGCACGGGGTGCGGCACGTGCACCACGTCGGCGGCGACGCGCGCGGTCTCGCCGTCGAGGGTGACCACGCCGAGCCCGCGCTCCGGGTCGGCGTCGCGCAGGAACCCGGTCTCGTCGCCCGCGGTGACCACCAGGTCGCGCAGCACCGCGGCCCACGCCGCGTCCGCCCACGCCTCGGCGACCAGGGCGACGGGCACCGGCAGCGAGCGCGTCATCCAGCCGTCCACAGCGGCCAGGCACTCGGCCTCGTGACGGGTCAGCCACTCGGCGAGTTGGCGCAACCGCACGACCTGCGCGTCGTCCTTCAGCGAAGCGGGTACGGAGGAGAGCAGCTTGCCCTTGCCGTTGCGGCACTGGACGCGCCCGTTCTCCCCGAGCCGCACCTGGTACCCGGATGCGGCGTCCAGCCAGCCCACGGTTCCTCCTGCGAATCGATGTGCGACGGTGATGGCGGGGAGGCTAGCCACGGGGTCCGACAAGAAGATCGGGTCGGGTGGTTCGCAACCGGGCCGTGACCGCCGGCCGGGTGGTGGTCGCCGACCGCGACCGCCGCGTCGCCGACCGCAGTTCTGCGGCCGGCGAGCCCACTACCTCAAGATTTGCCCAAATTCACTACTCTTGTGACGCGCATCTCCCTAGCCTTTTGGCATGAGACTGCTGCTGTGGACCGCACTCACGTGCGCCCTGGCGGTCGAGGGGGCCATGTTCCTGCCGCTGCTGGCCGGACTGGTGATCGTCGGCTGCGCCGCCGAGAGGCCGACCCGCCACCGCGGGCCGCGTCACGCACGCCGGTGACCCCCGCCGGTCCCGTCTCCGGCCGCCGCCGGGGTGAGGACCGCACCGCGCTCGCCGACGTGCGCACCGCCGCCGACAGGTCGGCCGACGCGCGCCGCACCGCGTTCGGTATCCATCGCTTGCGTCGAGCGGGTCGTCCCCGTCGACCGTGACGGTCCTGCCGGGGCACGGGTCCGAAAACTTGCAGCCGGCGCTGCGTCGATCAGCGGTTCCACCCCGCGCGGCGCTCCACGACGATCTGATCCCCCGTCACGAAGCCCCGGAGGTCCCGATGCCGACCGCCCCGTCACCCGCTTGGCGCGCGCTGCTCGTCGCCACGACCGCCGCGGCGGCCCTCGTCGCCGCACCCGCCTCCGCCTCGGCGGTCACGTGCAGCGCCAAGGCCAACGCGACCCAGTCCGGAGCCACGATCGTCGGCCGTGGCTACACCGTGTGCCGCGGCGTGTCCGGCGGCGAACCGGTCACCATCTACGACGACGAGGTCGCGGTCCAGCGCCTCGACCCGAACACCGGCGTCTGGCACGTGCTCGCGACCGGCGTGGGCACCGCCACGTACCCCTGCGCCGGCACCGTGACCAACACCTTCCGCGCGGTGACGCCCGAGCGCACGTCACTTCCGGTCACGGCCTCCTGCGGTTAGTCACGCACGACGGAGCGTCGGGTCCGGCAACTCGCGCACGTCGACCACTCGAAGCGGCGCGCAGCCGGCCCGCACCTCCGCCGGACCGCGGTGACGGCGGCCCGGCGGTACCTCGGGAAGCGCCCCGCCTGGTACGGCGGGGCCTCACCACCCGGCTGGGGGTGTCGCGTGGCGGTCTTGGTGCTGGGTCGGCCGGTGGTGGCGGCCGGAGGGGTGTCGCGCCGGCCGGCGCGGCGGATGGTGCGGGTGCTGCTCGGCGTGCTCGCGGTCCGGGCGAACCGGGCGCTGCCGCTGGAGTGGCTCATCGACGCGCTGTGGCCGGGCAGGCCGCCCGTGTCGGCCGCCGCCAACGTGCGCACGCACCTGGCGGAGCTGCGCCGCCTGCTCCGGGCAGGCGGACCCGACCAGCCCGGGATCGTCACCTCGCACGACGGGTACGCCCTGGTCGCCCCGCCCGACGGGGTGGACGTGACGCTGTTCCAGCGGCTCGTGCGCGAAGGTCGGGAGCTGCGCGGGCACGGCGCGCAGCACGCGGCCGCGGGGCGCCTGGCGGAGGCGGTGGCGCTGTGGCGGGGACCGGTGATGCACGGGGTGCCGGTGCCGGAGGCCGTGCGGCCCGACGTGGCGGTGCTGGACGAGCAGCGGCTGGACGCGATCGAGGACCTGGTCGGGCTGCGGCTCGCGCTCGGGTCGCACGACGAGCTGGTGCCCGCGCTGGCCGGCCTGGTGGTCGAGCACCCGCTGCGGGAGCGGCTGTGGCACCACCTGGTCGGCGCGCTCGCCGCCTCGGGCCGCCGCACGGAGGCGCTGGCGGCCTACCAGCGGCTGGTGCGGGTGCTCGACGCGGAACTGGGCGTGGCGCCCAGCGCGGCGACGCGCGAGCTGTACGAGGCGGTCCGGCGCGGCGACGCCGGCGCGTGGCCGAGCGGGTGACACCCGCGGTCCTTGTGTGCGGGCACGTGTGCGGCGCGTTCCTACACTCCGGCTCCCCTGAGGAGAGGAGCGCTCATGACCACGGCCGTGTTGCTCGACGCCGAGGAGATGGTGGCCCGCTGGCGGGCCGGCCTGGACGACCTGGACAACCCGGCGGGGCCCCTGTTCGCCAACGGCGAGTTCGCCGAGGGCGACATCGTGGCGTGCAACCCGCCCGGCAGCCGGTGCTCGGCCTGCACCGCGTCCCGCCCGGGACTGTGCTGCTGACGATGGCACACGACGAGGTCGGCGGGCTCGACCGGACCCTGGACTGGCTGATCGACCCGGCGCTGGACCGGGCGGCCGCTCACCTGGCCGAGGTCGCCGACCTCGGCGCCGCGGAGGCGGGCGTCGTGCTCGACGCCGCCCGCGACGCCCTGCTCGACACCCTGCGCCGCAAGGTGCTGCGGGTGCTCGTCCTGGAGCTGAACGCCGCCCGCGTCACCGGGCGGCTCACCGCGCCGGACCCGGCGGGCCGCTGGGCCGAGTTCGTCGCGGACGCGTCCCGCCCCGCGTACTGGGACGGCCTGACCGCGCACTACCCGAAGCTCGTCACCCGCCTGCGCGCCGTCGTGGACAACCGGGTCGACGCCGTCGTCACGACGGCCCGCCGCTTCGCCGCCGACCGGCCGCTGCTGCACGAGCTGCTCGGCGAGGAGCCGGGCGAGCTGCGCGAGGTCGGGTTCGGCGCGGGCGACAGCCACCGCGGCGGGCACACCGTGGCGCTGCTGCGCTGCACCGGCGGCACGGTCGTCCACAAGCCGCGTCCCATGCGGGTCGACCTCCGGCTCGCCGAACTGCTGGCCGCGCTGACCGCCGGCGACGAGCACCCGATCCGGGTGCCCCGCGCGATCGCCCTGGACGGGTACGGGTGGGCCGAGCACGTGGCGCACCTGCACTGCGCGTCCGACGACGAGCTGGACGCGTTCTACCGCAACCTCGGGCACTGGCTGGCCGTGATGCGGCTGGTCGCGGGCACCGACCTGCACGGGGAGAACATCATCGCCCACGGGCCGGTGCCCGTGGTGGTGGACTGCGAGAGCGTTTTCACGCCCCGCCCGCCGCACCCGCCGACCGGTGCGGGCGAGGCCACCGACCGGGTCGCCGAGCAGCTCAACGGCACCGTGCTGCGCACCGGTCTGCTGCCCGGCCGGGGCGCGGGCCTGGGCTGGCGCGGCGTGGACGGCTCGGCCATGGGCGGCCTGCCCGGCGAGCAGCCCTCGCTCGGCCTGCCGGAGCTGGTGGGCGCGGGCACGGACACCGCGCGCATGGCGATCGTGCCGCAGCGGATGGCACCGACCCGCAACCTGCCGAGCCCGAGCCCCCGGCTGGTCCGCCACTGGCCCCGGGTGGTGGCCGGGTTCGACGAGATGGCCGCCCGGATCACCCGGCTCGACGACGCGGGCGGGCTCGCGCCGCTGCTGGCCGGGTTCGCCGACTGCGTGGTGCGGGTGATCGTGCGCGACACCGAGTCCTACACCGAACTGGCGCGGATGCTGTGGCACCCGACCGCCCTGCACGACCAGGACACCGCCGAGCTGCGGGCCCGCGCGCTGCTCGCCAGGCACTCGATGAACACGCGCGGCCCCGGTGACCCGGACGTGCACCGCGCCGAGGTGGCGGACCTGCTGGTGGGCGACATCCCGGTGTTCACCACCACGCCCGCCGAGGGCAGGCTGCGCACGCCGGGCGACCAGCTGTGCGGCCCGCTCGTCGACCAGGTCGAGCTCGCGCTGCGCGACTGGCGCACCGCCGACCTGGGGCTGGAGCGCCGCGTCACGCACGCCGCGCTGGTCAGCGCCTACCTCAACCAGGGCGGCGAACCCGACGTCGAGCGGATGACCGCGCCGGAGCCGGACCCCGCCGACCTGGACCGCCGCCGCCGGGCGCTGGCCGCGGGGCTGCTGCGGGAGCTGGCCGCGGAGGCGGTGCGCGGCGACGACGGCACGGTGACCTGGTTCGCGCCGGTCCTGGACCGCACGGGCTGGCAGACCACGCCGCTGACCCCGGACCTGTACGGCGGCACGCTGGGCGTCGCCGTGCTCCTGGCCGGCTACCTGCGCGAGGTCGCGGCCGGGCGGGCGGACGCCGTGGACGGGCTCGACGAGCTGCTGGACGGCACCGTGCGCACCGCGCGGCTGACCCAGGTGTGGTGGGCGGAGCAGGCCGAGCACACCCGGCGGCGCCCCGACCCGGTCGGCTCCTACATCGGCCTGGGCTCGCAGATCCGGTGCTGGCTCGACCTGGACCGGCTCGGGCTGGACACCGTCGGCGACGCGGAGTTCCTGGCCCGGCAGGTGCCGGCCGCCATCGCCGCGAGCGAGGGGCCCGACCTGCTCATCGGCACGGCGGGCGCGATCGTGCCGGTGCTGGCGCTGGCCGAGCGGACCGGGGACCCCCGGCACGTCGACCAGGCGGTGGCGGCGGGCCGCCGGCTGCTGGCCGACGCGGTGGTCGAGGGCGGCCTGGCGCGGTGGCCCGCGCCGAACTGGCCGGAGGGCATCAGCGGGTTCGCACACGGCTCCACCGGCATCGGCTGGGCCCTGGGCGCGCTGGCCGACGTGACCGGGGAACGGTCGTTCGCGGACCTCGCGCGGGCCGCGGCGGCCCACGACCGGGCCTCGTACAGCGAGGAGCACGGCGGCTGGCCGGACCCGCGCGCGCCGGGCGTGGTCGCCGCGGCGTGGTGCCACGGCGCGGTCGGCGTCGGCCTGGCCACCGACGACCCGGAGGTGCTGCGCCGCGCCGCCGCCTCGGGGCTGCGCGACGGCACCGGCTGGACGCACACCCTGTGCCACGGCGACCTCGGCACGTGGGAGCTGCTGACCCGCGCGCTGGCGGAGGGCGTGGCGCCGGACGGGCTGACCCGCGAGGGGTTGGACGCGCGGGTGATCGGCAGCCTGGAAGCCCACGGCGCCGTCACCGGCCTGGCCCGCGAGGTGTTCTCGCCGAGCGTCATGTCCGGCACCGGCGGCATCGCCCACCAGCTGCTGCGGATGCACCCGGACTGCGACCTCCCGTCGGTCCTGCTGCCCGGCGGCGGTCGGCGGTGAGCGGGGGGGACGACCCGCGCGACGGCAACCTGGCCACGCCGCACTGGGCGCTCGACGAGTCGGCCGCCACCGGGCGGCGGGGCCTGCTGCGCGGGCTGCCCGCCGCGACGTGGCCGGTGCTGCGGTTGATCCGGCGCGCCGCGCCCGGGTCTGCGGTGGCGGTCGCCGCGATGCAGGTGGTGTCCGGGCTGGCGGCGGCGTTCGGGCTGTTCGCCACCACGGGCGTGCTGACCGGGCTGCTGTCCGCCGGGCCCACCGCCGAGCGGGTCGTGACCGCGCTGCCGCAGCTGCTGCTGGTCGGCGCGGCGTTCGGGCTGCGCGGCGCGATGGACGTCGGGGTGACCCTGGCGCGCGCCCGGATCACGCCCGCCGTGCGCCGGCTGGCCGAGGAGCGGCTGTACCGGGCGAGCCTGGCCGCGGACCTGGCGGCGTTCGACGACGCCCGCTTCCACGACCGCCTGCACCGTGCCCGCGACCGGGGCCTGTTCTACCTGGAACGCGCGACCGACAACCTGGTCGAGCTGATCGGCGCGGTGCTCGGCCTCGTCGCCGCGACCGGCAGCCTGGCCGTGCTGCACCCCGTGCTGGTGCCCGTGCTGCTGCTCGCCGTCGTGCCCGACGGGTGGGCGGTGCAGCGCGCGGCGCGCCTGGCCTACGCCAGCGCAGGCCGCACGGTCGTGCTGGACCGGCGCGTGCAGATGGTCGCCGACCTGGCCACCGAGCGGGAGCCGGCCGCCGAGATCCGGGCCTACCAGGCCGAACCGTTCGTGCTGGAGGAGTACCGGGTGGCCGCCGACCCGCTGCGCGACGAGGACGTGCGGCTGGCCACCGCGCAGGCGCGGGTGCGCGGCCTCGGCCGGGCGCTGGCGGGGCTGGGGCTGGCGGTCACCTACGTCGCGCTCGGCCTGCTCGTGCGGTACGGCTGGGTGCCGCTGGCCGTGGCCGGCACGGCGGTGATCGCGGTGCGGGTGGCGACGGGGGCGCTGAACCGGCTCGTGCTGGCCGCCAACCAGCTCGTCGAGCAGGGCATGTACGTCGCCGACTACCAGGAGTTCCTGACCGACGCGGAGCGGTCCCGGACGGGCGGGGCGGACGTGGTGGTGGACCCGTCGCGGGTGGTGCTGGACCGCGTGTCGTTCCGCTACCCGGGGACCGCGCGGTGGGCCGTGCGGGACGTGTCGCTGAGCATCGCCCCCGGCGAGACGGTGGCGCTGGTCGGGGAGAACGGATCGGGCAAGACGACGCTGGCCAAGCTCGTCGCGGGCCTGTACGCGCCGACGTCCGGGCACGTGCGGTGGTCGGGGCGGGACATCGCCGAGGTGGACCGGGCGCGCGTCGCCGACCGGGTGGTGATGGTGCTCCAGGACCCGGTCCGCTGGCCGCACACCGCGCACGTCAACGTCCGCCTGGGCCGGCACGACCGGCCCGACGCCGACCGGGCCGTGCCGGCCGCCGCCGCGCGGTCCGGGGCGGACGAGGTGGTCGAGCGGCTGCCCGAGGGGTGGCGGACGCTGCTGTCCAAGCAGTTCCGGGGCGGCGTGGAGCTGTCCGGCGGCCAGTGGCAGCGCCTCGCCGTGGCCCGCGGCCTCTACCGCGACGCGCCGCTGCTGATCTGGGACGAGCCGACCGCACCGCTCGACGCGAAGGCCGAGTTCGCGGTGTACGAGTCGTTGCGCGGGCTGGCCGAGGACCGCACCGTCGTGCTCATCACCCACCGGCTGGCCAGCGTCCGGCACGCCGACCGCATCCTGCTGCTGCACGAGGGCCGGTTGGTCGAGCAGGGCACGCACGCCGAGCTGCTGGCGCTGGGCGGCCGGTACGCCGACCTGTACGCGCTCCAGAGCCGGCTGCACGCCGATGCCTGACCTGGTCGCGCCGGGCGATCCCCGCTACGACCTGTCGCGCAGCCAGTTCACCGGCCGGCCGCGCGAGGTGCTGCCGCGCCTGGTGGCCCGCTGCGCCGGGCCGGACGACGTGCGGGGGGCGCTGGCGCTGGCCCGGTCGCGCGGGTGGCCGTTCGCGGTGCGCGGCGGCGGGCACGGCAACGCCGGGCACTCCGCCACGTCCGGGCTGCTGATCGACCTCGCGCCGGCCGACGCGGTCGCGCCGGCCCGCGACCGGGTGACGATCGGGGCGGGCGTGCGCGTCGGCCGGTTGGCGGAGGCGCTCGCGCCGCTGGGCCGGCTGGTGCCGCTCGGGTCGTGCCCGTCGGTCGGCGTGGTCGGCGCGGCGCTGGGCGGCGGGTTCGGCAGCCACGGCCGGCTGCACGGGCTGACCTGCGACGCGCTGGTGTCGGCCGAGGTGGTGCTCGCCTCCGGCGAGCTGGTCGTGGCCTCCGCCGACGAGCACCCCGACCTGTTCTGGGCGCTGCGCGGCGCGGGCGGCGGGAACTTCGGCGTCGTGACGACGGCGGTGTTCCGGACCGCGCCCGCCCGACCCCGGACGCACCTGCGGGTGACGTTCGACTTCGCGCACGCGGCCCGCCTGGTCCACTGGTGGCAGCGCCGGGCGCCGGACGCGCCCGACGACGTGTCGGTGGAGCTGGTGCTGCTGGTCCCCGACCACCCGGACGAGGAGCCGACGGCGCTGCTGGTCGGCGCCGCGCCCGAGGTGGGCGACCTGCTCGACGGGCTGCCGGACCCCGTGGGCGCCGAGGTCGTCGCGCTGTCCTCGACCGACGCCGCGCTGCTGCACGCCACGCCGTACTCGGCGGTGGCGCGGGACCCGGTGGACATCCCGCTGGTGTCGGACCGGCCGGGCATGTCGACGGCGAAGACCGGGTTCTTCGACCGGCCGCTGCCCGACGACGAGGTGGCCGCGCTGCTCGCCCACCTCACCGCCGGCCGCCGGTTCGGCGAGCTGCGCGAGCTGGCGTTCACGCCGTGGCGCGGCGCGTACGGCCGGGTCGCGCCGGACGCCACCGCGTTCGCGCACCGCTCCCCCGCCTTCCTGCTCAAGCACACGGTGCTGGTCGGGCCGAACGGCGCGGAGCGGCGCGGTGACGAGGTGCTGCGGTGGCTGGCCGACGCGTGGTCCCTCGTCCACCCCGACGGCACGGGACCGGTGTACCCGAACTTCCCCGACCCGGCCCTGGCGGACTGGCTCACCGCGTACTACGGGACGGGCGTCGACCGGCTGCGCGCGGTGAAGGCGCGGTACGACCCGGAGGGGGTCTTCACCTTCGCGCAGTCGATCCCGCCGGCTCGGGCGGGGAGGACCCGGCAGGGACTCGCGCGGCGGGAACCGCGGGACCCGCCCGGCACGGCCTAGGCTCGGCTCGTGACCGACACACGCCTGTACCGCAACGGCGTCCTGGAGGCCGAGGGGTTCCCCGTCGAGGAGGTCGCCGACCGGCTCGCCGACGACGTCACCGTGTGGGTGGACCTGTGCGGCCCGTCGCGCTCGGAGCTGGCCGGCCTCGCCCACGAGCTGGGGCTGCACGAGCTGGCCGTCGAGGACGCCATGCAGGAGCACGAGCGGCCCAAGTGCCACATCTACGACACGCACGCGTTCCTCACCACCTACGCCGTGCGCCTGGACCAGGCCTCCGGCCGCCTCAAGACCTGCGAGGTCGACGCGTTCGTCACGCCCAAGGCGCTGGTCACCGTCCGCGCCGACGACCACTTCGACATCAGGGCCGTCACCGACCGCTGGGACGGTTCGGCGCACCTGGCGGGCAGCGGCGTCGGCTTCCTCGTGCACGGTCTGCTGGACGTCGTGGTGGACGGCCACTTCGACGCCGTGCAGGCCCTGGACGAGCACATCGAGGAGCTGGAGGACCTGGTGTTCTCCGAGCAGCCGAGCAACCGCGACGTGCAGAAGCGGGCCCTGGCGATGCGCCGCTCCCTGGTGACGCTGCGCCGCGTCGTGCTGCCGATGCGCGAGGTGGTGAACACCCTCGTGCGGCGCGACCAGGCCGTCGTGGACGCCACCATGGCCCCGTACTACCAGGACGTGTACGACCACGTGCTGCGCGCCTCGGAGTGGACCGAGTCGCTGCGCGACCTGGTGGCGACCATCCGCGACACCCAGCTCAACATCCAGGGCAACCGGCTGAACCTGGTGATGAAGAAGGTGACGGGGTGGGCCGCGATCATCGCCATCCCCACCGCCGTCACCGGCTTCTACGGGCAGAACGTCCCCTACCCGGGCTACGACCAGCCGTGGGGCTTCTGGGTGTCGACCACCGTGATGGTGGTGCTCTCGGTGGGGCTGTACGCGTCGTTCAAGCGGCGGGACTGGCTGTAGCCCGCTCGAACTCTGGGCGTTCCACGGCGGGCGCGCGGCTAGCGTCCGCGACATGGCGAACCAAGTTGTGGTGACGAGGGAACTGGACGACTACATCCGCGCCACCTCCCTGCGGGAGGACGACGTGCTGCGCGGACTGCGGGAGGAGACGGCCCTCCTGCCCGCCGGGTCCGCGATGCAGGTGACCCCCGAGGAGGGGCAGCTGCTGCACCTGCTCGCGGGGCTGGTCGGCGCGGGCACCGTGCTGGAGGTGGGCACGTTCACCGGGTACGCGACGCTGTGCCTGGCGCGGGCGGTGGGTCCGGGCGGGCGGGTCGTCACGTGCGACATCACCGGGCGGTGGCCCGACGTGGGGCGGCCCTACTGGGAGCGCGCGGGCGTGGCGGACCGGATCGACCTGCGGGTGGGGCCGGCCGAGCGGACCCTGGCGGCGCTGGCCGAGGAGCACGGGACGGGGTGGGTGGACCTGGTGTTCGTCGACGCCGACAAGGTCGGCGTCGGCGCGTACTTCGACGCGGCGGTGGACCTGGTGCGCGACGGCGGGCTCGTCGTCGTCGACAACACGCTGTTCTTCGGCCGCGTGGTGGACCCGACCGCCCAGGACGCCGACACGGTGGCCATCCGGGAGTTCAACGCCTCCCTGCTCACCGACCCGCGGGTGGACATCTCGATGCTCCCCGCCGCCGACGGCATCACGCTGGCCCGCCGCCGGCCCCGCTGAGCCGCGGGCGGCTCCGCGCGGGACGGGAGCGGTGGAACGGGAGCGGTGGACGGGCCTCGGGGCGACCCGTCCACCGCTGCGCGTCACGTCGGCCGCCGGGTGTCGGGCACCGGCGGACGACGGGGCTCATTCCGCGATCTTCGTCCGGTAGGACCAGGTGAACACCGGCAGGTGCTCACCGTCGACCAGCCTGCTCTCCTCGCTGCGCGTGAAGTGCTCGTGCCCCGAGGCGTGGGGGACGCGGACCTTCACGTCGACGCCCTCGGTCAGCTCCACGACCTCGCCGTCGATCGTCCTGGGGCCGCCGATCAGCAACGCCTTCCTGTTCTGCTGCACGATGTTCGCCCTTTCGCCGGGGTGCCGCCGCGCGGTGTGGAGGCGGACCGTCCGAAGTGCACACATCGAGTATGGCTTGGCAGAACTGGGGAATCCCCTGGATTCGGCCCTCAGCCGCCGGCCGCGGGAGCCGCGTCCAGGTCGGTCGACAGCAGCTCGGACAGCTCGGCCAGCGCGGTGTCCGCCTGGTCGCCCTCGACGGTGAGCACGACCTCCTCGCCGCCCTTCACGCCCAGCGACATGACCGCGAGGATGCTGGCCGCGTCGACCAGGGCGTCCTCGCTGCGGCCGATGCGGACCTTGCCGCCCTGCTTGCGCGCGGCCTCGACCAGGAGCTTGGCCGGTCGGGCGTGCAGACCGACCGGCGAACCGATGGTGACTCGTGTACTGGGCAACTCTGCCTCCTCCTCACGGTGCGGGAACGGGCGTCCGAGCCGTTCCCGCCGGACCGGCCGGGGGAACCGGCCGGTCGACAACTCGACGCCGCGCGCGGGCCAGGGCGCGGCGGGCCGGCGCGCGGGCTCCAGCGCGGAGCGGATGACGGACAGCACGCCCTCGGCGACGGGCAGCCAGCGCTCCCCCGCCTCGATCGGGCGCGCCCAGCGCAGCCGGCCGCCGCACACGGGCGTGGGTGGCAGCGGCACCTCGGTCGGCGCGCGCAGGAACACCACGCCCGCGGGCACGTCGCCCTGGCTCCACCAGCGGTCGTTGGCGTCGGCCAGGAGGACCACGCGCCCGTCCGGCCGCACGACGGCGGGCGCGGGCACGCCGACCGCGTCGAAGCGGGCGAGCACGACGGCGGCGAGGTCCGCGGGCACGAGGAAGCCCACCGTGCCGCCCGCCAGCACCAGCCTGACCCCGGCGGGGCCGGCCACCGCGCGCCAGCCGAAGCGGCGCTCGTACCAGAGGCACGCCTCGCGCGGGTCGCGCGGCACCCGCTCCGGCGTCGGGCCGCGGGACGGCGGCCGGGACGGGACGGTCACGGGTGGTTCCTCCACATCGTCGCCCCGTCCTCCGCGTCAGCCGAGCGCGTGGGAGCGCGCGGCGGCGGGGTCGGGAGCGCGGCGGACGCGCTCGGCCAGGTCGGTGCAGTCGTCCAGGGTCCGCTCGCGCAGCGCGGCCCGGACGGCGGGCACGGCGGGCGCGGACATGGACAGGCTGGTCACGCCGAGGCCCACGAGCACGGGCGCCAGGCCCGGGTCGCCGGCGGCCTCACCGCAGACGCCAACCGGCTTGCCCGCCGCACGACCGGCCTCGGCCACCACGGCCACCAGGTCGAGCAGCGCGGGCTGCCACGGGTCGAGCAGGGCGCCCAGCTCGCCGAGCACCCGGTCGGCGCCGAACGCGTACTGGGACAGGTCGTTGGTGCCGAGGCTGACGAAGTCGACCTCGGCGAGGATGTCGGCGGCGCGCAGCGCGGCGGCCGGGATCTCGATCATCACGCCGACGTTGCCGAGGCCGGCCGACCGCGCCAGCGCGACGAAGTCCCGCGCCTCGGCGGCGGTCGCGATCATGGGGGCCATCACGCGCACGTCGGTGCCGTGCTCGGCGGCGGCGTCGGCGATGGCGGCCAGCTGGTCGGCCAGCAGGTCCGGCTTGCGCCACGACACGCGGTAGCCGCGCACCCCGAGCGCCGGGTTGGGCTCGTCGTCGGCGTTGGCGAACGGCAGCGGCTTGTCCGCGCCGGCGTCGAGCGTGCGCACGACCACCGGTCGGTCGCCGAAGAGCCGGAACACCTCGCCGTACGCGCGGCGCTGCTCCTCGCGGGAGGGCGCGTCGGCGCGGTCGAGGAACAGGAACTCGGTGCGGAACAGGCCGACGCCCTCGGCGTCCACGTCGCCGTCGGTCGCGCCGCCCACGTTGAGCAGCAACTTGACCTGGTGGCCGTCGGCGGTGGCCCCTGGGCCGCTGTAGCGGGCCAGGGAGGCCTCGCGCTCGGCGGCGGCCCGGGCGACCCGGTCGGCGGCGTCGTCGTCGGGGGACGTGACCACGACGCCGCGGGTGCCGTCCACGACGACCCGGTCGCCGTCGGCGAGCGAGTCGGCGTCGGCGCACCCGACCACGGCCGGGATGCCGAGGGAGCGGGCGAGGATGGCGGTGTGGCTGGTCGGCCCGCCCTTGGACGTGACGATCGCCAGCACCTTGGCCGGGTCGAGGGTGACCGTGTCGGCGGGCGCGAGGTCGACGCCCACCAGCACGAACGGCTCGTCGCGGACGGGGATGCCGGGCGTCGGCACGCCCAGCAGCACCGCGACGGCCCGGTCCCGCAGGTCGGCGAGGTCGCCGGTCCGCTCGGCGAGGTACCCGCCGAGCGCGGCCAGCGCCTCCAGGTGGACGGCGAACGCGTCGTGCACGGCCCAGGCCGCCGGGCGCCCCCGGTCGACGGCGGCGCGGATGCCGTCGACCAGGGCGGGGTCGTCCGCCATGGCGATCTGGGTGTCGAGGATGTCGCGGGCCTCGCCGGTCAGGCCGGCGGCCCGCTCGGTGAGGTCCGCGACCACCGAGCCGAGCGCGGCCGCGGCGGCATCCACCTCGTCCCGCGCCGGTCCCGGCGCGGGCACCTCGGCGGGCAGCTCCGGCGCGGCGGCCGGCCTGGCCACCACGCCCACCGCCTGACCGGGACTGGCCGGGTTGCCGGTCAGCTCCCTGGACCCGACCGGCTGGTCCGAGACCTCAGCCACCTGCGACAACTCCGCGCCTCCTCGTCCTCGTCGACCGTCCGTGCGGGTGGTGCGCGATCAGCCCGCGACGGGCTCGATCGTCACCTTGATGGCGGTGCCACCGGCGACCACGTCGATGGCCTCCAGCACCTTCTCCAGCGGCAGGTGGTGCGTGATCAGGTCGGCCACCGGCACGGCGCCCGTCGCGATCAGCTCCAGCGCCTTCTTGTTGTGGTCCGGGCTGGACCCGTTCGCGCCCACGATCGTCAGCTCGCGGTAGTGCACGAGGTTCGAGTCGCACGCGATGATCGGGTTGTCCTTCGGCAGGCCGCCGAAGAAGCTGATCCGGCCGCGGCGCGCGACCATCTTCAGCGCGTCCTCCTGCGTCTTGCCCGCGGCCGACGCGGTGATGACGACGTCCGCGCCGCGCCCGCCGGTGAGGTCCAGCACCGCCTGGATCGGGTCGACCTCGGCCGCGCAGATCGCCGCGTCCGGCTTGACCAGCTCGGCGGCCATGTCGAGCCGGCCGCGGTTGAGCTCCACCAGGTGGACGTTCTCCGCGCCGCGGGCGCGGGCCAGCCGCACGTGCAGGCAGCCGATCGGGCCGGCGCCGACGACCACGACCGTGTCGCCGTCGCCGACCCGGGCCAGCTCCTGGCCGTTGAGCACGCACGCCAGCGGCTCGGCCACCGACGCCTCCGCGTAGCTCACGCCGTCCGGAATGCGGTTGACGCCGTCCACCTTGAGGACGTTCGCCGGGACGATCATGTACTCGGCGAAGCCGCCCTCGAAGTGGTAGCCCATCGAGAGCTGGTTGGGGCAGATGGTCATCCACCCGCGCAGGCACTCGGGGCACTCCCCGCACGGGATAGCGGCGATGACCTGGACCCGGTCCCCCGCGGCCCAGCCGTTCACCTCCGAGCCCACCTCCACGACCTCGCCCGCGATCTCGTGACCGATCACGCGCGGCGGGTCGATGTGGTGGTGCCCGTGCCGGAAGATCTTGAGGTCCGTCCCGCACGTCGAGGTGTTGCGCACCCGCAGCTTCAGCTCGCCGGGGCCCGCGGTGGGCTCGGGCATGTCCTCGATGCGGATGTCGCCGGGCGCGTAGAACCGGGCCACCTTCACTGCGTTGTCTCCTCGTCCTTCTCGGTGTCCACCGTCCGCAGGATGCGCAGGACGGTGTCGGCGTCGGGGGCCTGGCGCAGCTCCGCCGCCCGTTCGGGGTCCATGAGCACGTGGGCCAGGGCGGACAGGATGCCGACCTGCTCGGTGCCCTTCGCCGCGATGCCGACGCACAACCGCACGTCCTCGCCGCCCCAGTTCACCCCTTCGGGGAACTGGAGCACCGCCAGCGAGGACCGGCGGACGTGGACCCGCGAGGCGTCCGTGCCGTGGGGGATGGCCACGCCCTCGCCGATGAAGGTCGAGACCGAGGCTTCGCGCTCGTGCATGGCGGTCAGGTACTCGGGATCGACCGCGCCGAGCTCCAGCAGCGTGGCCCCGACCTGGTCGATCGCCGCGGCGCGGTCGGCGGCGGTCCGGCCGAGCCGGACCCCCTCCGCGGTCAGCAGCTCAGCCAAGCTCCCCACCGTCCCGGATGGCGGCTTCCACGCGGTCGAACACCGGGTCGCCCATGAAGTTCTGGAAGCCGATGACGAGCGCGCCCGACGAGTTCTTCTGCGCCCGGGGCACCAGGCCCTGCTGGCACAGCACGACCTGCGCGTCGGCCGGGATCTCGTTGACCGGGCTGTGCTGCACGGCCACCTTGTACGGCTTGAGCCGCTTGGCCATCTGCGACGCCACCATGACGCTGCTGCCCATGCCCGCGTCGCAGGCGATGACCACCTTGGTGATGTCCTTGCCCTGGATGCTCATGCGTCCCTGTTCCTCTCGTCCGGTGTCCGGGGTCCCGACCGGTCAGGCCGCGACCGCGCCACCGTTGGCGATCTGCTGGTCCCGCTCCTCGCGACGGGCGTCCCGGCCGAACTTCATCAGCGCCGCGGCCACCACGAACGCCACGACCGCCGCGGCCAGCACACCCGCGATGACGCCGAAGTGCCCACCCTTCGGCGTCACGGCCATCAGGGCGATGATGCTGCCAGGCGACGGCGTCGCGACGAGACCCGCGTCGAAGATGCTGAACGTGAGCACGCCGGCCGCGCCACCCGTGATGACCGAGAGCAGCAGCTTCGGGTTCGCCAGGATGTACGGGAAGTAGATCTCGTGGATGCCGCCGAGGAACTGGATGACGATCGCGCCGGGGGCGGTGGCGCGGGCCGCACGGGGGCCGAACACGCTCAGCGCGGCGAGCACGCCCAGGCCCGGGCCGGGGTTGGACTCGATGAGGAAGTGGATCGCCTTGCCGTTCTCCAGCGCCTCGGCCACGCCCAGGGGGCTCAGCACGCCGTGGTTGATGGCGTTGTTGAGGAACAGGATCTTGGCGGGTTCGACGATCACCGACACCAGGGGCAGCACGCCGACGTCGAGGAGCCACTGCACGCCGTTGCCGAGCGCCTTGGTGATGCCCTCGACGACCGGGCCGATGGAGAACAGGCTGCCGACCGCGAGCGCGCCGCCGATGATGCCGGCGCTGAAGTTGTCGACGAGCATCTTGAAGCCCGGCGCGACGTTCACGCCGACCTTCTCGTCCCAGAGCTTGATCAGGAAGCCGCCGAGGGGGCCGACGATCATCGCGCCGAGGAACATGGGGATGTCCGCGCCGACGATCACGCCGAAGGTGGCGATCGCACCGACCACCGCGCCGCGCTGGCCGTGGACCAGCCGGCCGCCGGTGTACCCGATGAGGGTCGGCAGCAGGAACGTGATCATCGGACCGACGAGTTCGCCGATCGTCTCGTTGGGAATCCACCCCGTGGGGATGAACATCGCGGTGATCAGGCCCCACGCGATGAACGCGCCGATGTTGGGCATGACCATGGCGGCGAGGTGTCCACCGAAGCGCTGGATGCCTACCCGCGCGCGCTGGCCGCGGGATTGGGTGTCTTCAGGGGCCTGGGTGTCGTTGCTCGTCATCGTTGACACTTCCACTACTGCTGGAGGGACTGGGAGAACGCCGTCGCTGTTGCGGCGGGAGCCGGGCGGCGTCGCCCGGCATCGGCGACCGGCGGGTGCCGTCGGATCACTCGTCGATCCGGCGATCCCACTCGATGTCCGGGTGCACCACCACCCGGTGTGCGCGCACGTCTTCCGGGCCCGGCATGGTGCTGCCGGGCAACGAAACGGCCGCCGCTCCCCATGCGACGCCCGTGGCCAGTGCGGAAGGGCCAATTCCCCCTGCGGAGAGGAACCCGGCGAGCAGCGCGTCCCCGGCGCCGACCGAGCTGCGGGCTTCGGCCCGTGCCTCGGCGTGCCAGGAGCCCTCGCCGTCGACCAGCACGGCGCCTTGCCCGCCGAGACTGGCCAACACCGCTTCGGCGCCCAGGGAACGCAGTTCCCCGGCCGCGTCGACGACCTCCCGCAGCGTCCGCAGTGGACGGTCGACCGCCTCGGCCAACTCCTCCAGGTTGGGCTTGACCAGGGTCGGTCCGGCCTCCACCGCGGCCAGCAGCGCGGCGCCGCTGGTGTCCACCGCGACCTTCGCGCCGGTGGGCGCGAGGCGCTTGATCAGATCGGCGTAGAACTCGGCCGGCACCCCCGGCGGGAGGCTCCCGGCGGCGACCACCCAGTCCACTCCGGACATGTGGGCCAGCACCGCGTCGCAGAACGCCTCCAGCTCGGGGCCGCTCAGCCGGGCTCCGGCCTCGTTCAGCTTGGTCACCGTGGCGTCGGGTTCGACGACGGTGATGTTGCTGCGCACCGGGCCGAGTGCGGCGACCCGCACGACCTCGATGCTGTACTCGGTGAGCAGGCGGATGAGCTGGTCGCCCTCCGCGCCACCGGCCGGCACCACGGCACGGGCCTTGCAGCCGTTGCGCACCAGGGCGCGGGCGACGTTGATCCCCTTGCCGCCGGGCTGCACGTGCACCCCGGACGCGCGGTGCAGCCCACCCCTGGTCAGCCGGTCGACCTCGACTGTGCGGTCCACGCTCGGATTGGCCGTCACGGTCAAGAACACTTCACACCACCTCGAAGCCTCTCCGGCACCGCCACCAGTCGGGCGGTTTGGTTTGGGTGACTTTAGATCCGTTTGTGTTGTTTACACAAGGGCCACTTCGCGGAAACTAGCAGAACCACTAGGCGCACCACCGCTACGCAGCCACGACGGAGCCAGGGCGAAGCCACACGAACCAACACAGCGGGACGGTACGACTACTTGACGTACTCGGGGAGCACCCGGGGTGGCCACGAGCCGACGCCGAAGATGCCCATGGAGTAGGCCTTGGAGACCAGGGCCGGGCGGTTCTTGACCTTGAGCTTCCGCAGCAGCGTCGAGACGTGGTACTCGACCCCGCCCCGGCTGAGGTACAGCGTCGCGGCGAGCTGCACCGTCGACACACCGGCCGCCACACCCTCCAGGATTCGGGCGTCCATGGCGGTCAGCAGCTTGGCCTTGCCGGACACCAGGTGACCGTCGTCCGGCGACTTCTCCGGGCGCACCAGCACCATGACGCTGTCGACCCGGCCCGCCTCACCGTGCACGGCGAACCCGGTCAGCTCCCCCGAGAGGGCGCTGTCGCCGGGACGCAGGGCCACGACCCGGTCGGCGAAGCGCGGGCGCTGACCGTCCGCCAGTCGGGACAGCTGCTGCCCCAGCCGCTCGCGGACGCTCGGGTGCAGCAGGTCGCAGAACTCCCGGTCGGACAGCTCCGCCGGGCCACGCCCGAACTGCCGGTAGAAGTCCGCGTTGGCCTCCAGGATGCGCAGCGAGCGGTTCAAGTGGGCCACGCACATCCCGGAGCGCTCGAAGAAGGACCGGTAGACCCCACGACCGCTGTCGGGTCGACCGCCGTCCGAGGGCCATGCCGGAAACGTCTCGTACACGTCCTGGATCGCGATGTCGGCCATATCCGTGCTCATCGGAAGACCATTCCTCCCAAGTTTCGAGACGAAGATCGACGGCGGGTGCCGAAGGATTTACCGGCACACGAACCGGAGGAAATCAACAAGTAACATGATATGGACCACACTCACCGAAATCAACAGAAGCGCAACCATACGGACTTAAAACCGTGGTGACCGGACACAGCGGTTCGGACGTGCGGTGTCACCCACCCGAGTGGTTCGGTACCCCCGGTCAGCGGGTGCGGACCCCGGTGAACGGCCGCGCGGACCGAACCCCACCGGCACCGCCGAGCCAGGTAGCTCGTGGTCGGGGGGGGTGAACCGGAGATCATCGGGCATGCGGTCACGCACCGTGACAACACTGTGAACGATGGTGTGACGGCTGTGCTCAGCGCCCGTCGACGACGTGGGCTTCCAACTCGGGCACGAGCGCGCGCCACTGCTCCACCAACACCGAGCGACCGCGCACGCCGAGTTTCCGATAAGCACCGGTCAGGTTTTTCTCGACGGCCCGCCGGGTGACCCCGAGCGAATCCGCGATGCGCTGGTTCGTCCACCCGCGCACGACCATCGCGACGACCGACTGCTCGGTGCGCGTGAGTTCCGCGGCGCCGGACGCGCCGAGCCGGAGCACCGGCCCGTTCAACTCGGCCTCGTCGTTGCCCGCCAACCACACCCCGCCGGCGGCGCGGGCGATCCGGTCGGCCTCCTCGACGGCCCGCTGCCCGGCCGGGTCGCCCAGCCCGACGAGCCGGCGGCCCAGCATCGCCTGGGCACGCCCCAGTTCGACCGGGTCGCCGCCGGCCCGCAGCCGGTCCACCGCCGCGCGCAGCGCGTCGACGCCCTCGACACCGCCGAGCAGCATGCCCCGCAACCGCAGCGCGCGCCCCACCGCCGTGGGGGCGCCCCACGCCAAGGCCGCCGCGTACTCGCGCTCGGCGAGCGCGGAGGCGCGGTCCAGGTCGCCCAACCGCTGGTGCAGCCCGGCCGCCCAGACCCGCCACGGCAGCGCGACCGGGTTGGTCCAGCCGAAGCGGGCGGCGCGCTCGCCGCAGTCCAGGAGCTTGTCCAGCGCCGCCACGACGTCGCCGCGGAGGGCGTCCAGCAGGCCGCGCAGCAGGAGGTGCGCGAGCACCGGCCGCGGGTCCGCCGCGTCGTGCCCGGCGTCGAGCACGCGGCGCGCGAGTTCGCCGTCCTGGGTGTGCAGGGCGATCGAGGTGAGCACCAGCGTCGCGGTCGCGGCGGACTCGGGCCACGACGAGGCGTCGCCGTCGAGCACGCCCAGCGCCAGCACCCTGGCCCGGCCGGGGTTGCCGGTGGCGGCCAGCACGGCGGCGTGCTGCGCGGCCACCGCGGACCGGACCCCGGCGGACTCCTGCCGCTGCGCCGCGTCCCACGCGCGTTCCAGCCACGGCGCGGCGACCCGGCCGGCGTCCGCGGCGACCATCGCGGTGATCGCGAGCGGCAACGCGGTGTGCACGTGCGCGGGGTCGGCCTGCTCGCGGTCGAGCAGGTTCGCGCCGAGGGCGGCGACCTCGGTGGCGGGCAGCGCGGCGGTCGCCGCGGCGGCGTGCGCGAGGACCGCGAGCAGTTCCCGCCCCCCGCCGGTGTCGAGCGGTCGGGCCACGCCGAACCCGCGCAGCCGGGCCACCGCGTCGGTCAGGCCCTGCTTGCCGAAGCGGTCCAGGGCGCGGCCCCGCGCCTCCAGGCGCAGCGCCAGGTCCGGGTTGGCACCCGCCAGGTGCGGGTCGGGCGCGGCGGCGTGCGTGCGCAGGACGGCGGCCACCGACGGGCTGCGGGCGGCCAGCGCGAACGGCACGGACAGCACGGCGACCGCCGCCTCCGGCACGCCGGGCAGGTCGGGCAGCGCCTGGGCGACGTGGCTGACCGAGGACGCCGGGTCGGTGCCGCGCTCGGCAGCGGCCAGGTCCACCAGCAGCCTGGCCCGCTCCGGTCCGCCGGGCGGCCCGGCCAGGAGCGCGCGGCGCAGGTAGCGGACGGCCCGCTCCCCCGCGCCGCGCTCCAGCGCCGAGGCCGCCGCGCTGCGCAGCAGGTCCGCCTCCCAGCGCAGGTAGCCGCGGGTGACCCGGAGCAGCTGCTCGGCGACGCGCTCGGCGGGGTGACCGGCGTCGTGCAGGACGGTGGCGGCGTGCCGGTGCAGCGCTTCCCGCTGCGGCAGCGGCATCGTCGCCTCCAGAGCGACGCCGACAGCGGGATCGACGAGCCTCGGCGGGTCCACCGAGGACAGCAGGCCGAGCCGGTCCATCGCGTGCACGGCGCTCTTGCAGCCCAACGCGTCCAGGCCCGCGACGTCGGCGACCAGGTCGGTGTCTGCGGTGTCGCCGAGCACGACGAGCGCGCGGGCCGCCGCCCGGACGGACGACGGCTGGGTGCTGAGGTGGAACAGCCTGCGCTCGCGCAGCAGCACGTGGCTCGCCTCGGCGACCGACGCGGCGGCGGACGCCGAGGGGCGGACCGAGCGGGCGTGCAGGCCGTGCGCCACGGCCAGCAGCGCGGCCGGGTTGCCCCCGGTCACCGCGTGGCAGGCCGCGGTGAACGCCGGGTCGACCTCCTCGTCGAACTCGGCGGTCAGCACCCGGTGCACGCCGGCCGCGGACAGCGGGGCGAGCTGCACCGTGCGGATCGCGGAGGCGGCGACGTCGTCGACCAGGCCGGGTTCGCCCACCGCGTGGCCGTCGGTCGAGGTGGCCAGCAGCAGCACGCGGCTCTGCCCCAGGCGGCGGGCCAGGTAGGCGAGCCAGCGCAGCGAGGGCCGGTCGGTCCACTGGAGGTCGTCGACGGCGAGCAGGAGGGGGTGGTCGTCGGCCAGCCGGGCGACCAGGGCGTGCAGGCCGGGCAGGACGGCGTCGGTGGACGGCGCGGCGTGCGCGGCGTCGTCGAGGAACAGCGGTCGCACCGCCTCCGCGGCCCCGGCGAACCAGCGGTCGTGCTCGGCCGGGTCGGCGCCGGTGACGGCGGGGCGGAGGAGCTGCTGCACCACGCCGAACGGGAACCCCGACTCGGCGAGCGTCGCGTCGGCGCGCAGCACCCGGGCCGGCGCCACCCCGGCCTCCACCAGGTCCGCGGCCGCGGCGAGCACCGCGGAGCGCCCGGAGCCCGGCGCGCCGGTGACCAGCAGCAACCCCGGCGAACCGGTGGCGGCCGCGGCGAATCCCTGCCGGACCGCGTCGAGGGCGTCCTCCCGCTCGGCGAGCACGTCAACGCCCCGGCGCTCGGGAGGGGGTGGGGAGCGCGGAGAGCCTGTGGTGCACCGCCCGCACCGGCACGTCCAGCAGCAGGGCGATCTCGCCCGCCGAACGCCCCGTGCCCGCCAGCACGGCGATGCTCTGGTCGGCGTCGTCGCCCGTCCGGACCCCGGCCGTCCTCAGTGGACAGGTGGGGCCGCTCCCCCGGTCCACCCGGGACGCCCACAGGGAGACCTGCGCGAGGGTGCTCGGCGCGCCCCAGCGCACGGCCCGCTCCACGGCGTCGGCGGTGAGCACGCGGGCGGCGTCGCGGTCGCCGAGGGCGGCGTGCGCGGCGGCGGCCAACGACCGCCAGGCGGCGAGCGCGGGGTTCACCCAGCCCCGGGTCAGCAGCACCCGGCCGCAGCGGTCGAACCGGCGCAGCGCCGTCGCCGGGTCGCCGAGCGCCAGCGCCGCCTCGCCCCGCGCGTACTGCAACAGGCCCCAGGCCGCGCCGCGGTCGGCCTCGGCGGGTGGCGCGCCGGCCATCTCCCGCGCGGCGTCGTCGACCTCGCCGCGGGCCAGCAGCAGCTGCCCGGCCAGGGCGACGAGGGCCGGCACGAGGCGCGGGTGCCACGAGTCGGCGGGCAGGTGCGCGCGGGCCTGCGCCAGGTCGTCGCCTGCCTGGGCGAGGTTGCCGCGGCGCAGTTCGCACCAGCCCCGGTGCAGCAGGGCGTTGGCGGCCACGGCGGGCACGCCCCGGCGGCGCGCGTCGGCGACCACGGCGTCCAGGCCGACGACCGCGGAGGCGATGTCGTCGGCGTGCAGCAGCGCCCGGCACGCGTGCAGCCGGTGCCCGAACGGTGCGGGCCGGTCGTCGCCCGCGGCGAGGGCGCACCGGGCGAGCGCCCGGGCCCGCGCCCGGTGGTCGCCCCGCAGCGCCAGCGACCAGGCGGCGACGCCCGCGCCGACCGGTTCGCTCACCTCCGGCGAGTCGGTCGGCGGGTCGGGGAAGGCGCGGGCGGGGTGCAGCGCATCGGGTGTGCAGTCGCTGTCGGCCAGCCAGCCGATCGCGGCCAGGGCGGTGGTGTCCACGCCGTCGGCCTCGCCGCGGGCACGGGCGGTGGCGATCACGCGACGGGCGGCGAGCGCGTCGCCGTGGGCGTGGAGCAGGTCGGCGGCGAGGACCGCGGTCGGCCCGTCCGGCTCGGTCTCCAGCAGGGCCTGGCGGAGCCTGCGGTCGGCCGCACGCGGGTTGTCCACCACCTCCAGCGCGCCGAGGTCGACCAGCAGGCCGAGCCTGTGCTCCTCGCCCATCGGCTCGCGCAGCGCCGCGGCCAGCAGGGACGCCGCCGCCGCGTGGTCCCCGGCCGCGCGGCGACGGGCGGCGACCTTGGTCAGCAGGGTGGTGGCCCACGCCTCCCCGACGGGCGGCGCGGCGAGCAGCAGGGCGGCGAGCCGGTCGTCCGGGACGGCCGCGCGGCGGCCGATCGCCACGGCGCTGCGGAGCAGGTGGTCACGCTCGTCGGCTGCCAGGCCGGCCAGCGCGCCCGCGCGCACCCCCGGCCCCGCGGGACGCGGTTCGTCGCCACCGGTGATCAGCCCCACCTGGCGCAGCAGGCCGGCGGCGGTGGCGGCGGACACGTGCCGCGGGCTGACCAGGGCGCAGGTCAGGTCGAAGCCCAGGCCTTCCCCGCACAGCACGAGGGCGCGCAGCAGGGCGAGGGCGTCGGTCGGCAGGGTGCCGATGGCGTCGGCGGCGCGGTCGCCGAGGACGGCGGCGGCCGAGGCGGTCAAGTGCGGCACCTGCTCGGCGGCGGGCGGCAGCTGCGCCCGGGCCAGCCGGGACAGCACCTCGTGCAGCACGGCGGGGCTGCCGCCGGTCGCGGTGTGGGCCTCGGTGACGAACGAGCCGTCGACCGGGCCGGGGTAGCGCGCGGAGATGACCTCGCGGACACCGGGTTCGCGCAGCGGGCGCAGGCGCATCACGCGGGCCGCCGGGTGATCGGGTTCGGGTCGCCACTCGGGGCAGCCGGGCGCGTCGAGGCCGTGCGTGCCGGCGCGCACCAGCAGCAGCGGGGCCTGGCCGAGGCGGCGGGCCATCGCGCGCAGCCAGCGCCAGGACGGTCCGTCTGCCCACTGGGCGTCGTCGAGCGCCACGACCAGCGGGTGATCGTGGGCCACGGCGAGGAAGTCCGCGCAGAGCGCCGGGATGACGGCCTCCTCGGCCTGGCGCGCGGCCAGGCCGGTCGTGCCGCGCAGGATCGCGCCGGCCGTCGTGGGAGCGCTCTCGGACAACGAGGCCACCAGTTGGTGCACGACGCCGAAGGCCAGGTCGGACTCCGCCGGCACGCCGCGGGCCGTCGCGACCCGCAACCCGGCGGCCCGCGCCTCCGCGACGAGCAGCGCCACCATCGCGCTGAGCCCCGTGCCACTGCGACCGGTGACGGTGACCATGCCCGAACGACCGCGCCGGGCGAGGTCTTCGACCCCGTGGCGGAGCTGTTCGACCTCGTGGTCGCGGTCGACGAGCAGACCGGGTGCGTGGGGCGCCCACTCCGGCGCGACGCCGGGGCGAGGGCTGCCGGGCCCGAACGCGGACCCGGGGTCTCGCGTCGTCCCGATCTCCATCACACTCCTCACTGACGTCGGAACGTGACCGCCGCCACAGCCGCAAGCATAGTTGGCTGGTGTTGGTTCGCCAAACAGGTCGCTTGGCTTTGGCTGCGTTGATCTGGTTTTACCTTTGTCGACGCGCGGAGTGTGCCTACTGTGTCCCAGACCGCACGCGACGACACCCCGACCACAGGAAGACTGGAAGAAACCCGAGTCTTCGGCCGGCACCATCGGCCGATCAACGGGGGCGTGCCCGCCGACAGATCGAGTGCCATGAACAAGCGCCGCAAGAGCAAGCCTGCCGCGACCTCGTTCCACCCCCTCGCCTTCGGCGGTTGGAACGACTACGAGACGTGGGCCGCCAACGACTTCCGCCCCAAGCCCCTGGCTCCGACCCCCGCGCCGGCCGCGGTGCAACCGCTCCCGGAACCCCAGCCCGAACCGGTGGCCGAGTCCGAACCGGAGCGCGGGCCCGAGCCGGAGCCGGCCCCCGCGGAAGGGCCGACCGAGTTCTTCACCGCCGAGGAGCTGGCGGAGCAGCCGGCGCCCACGGCACGCCCGTACGTGCGCACCAGGGGACGCACGCGGGCAACGCACGAACTGCGCCTGGAGACCATCCTGTCGGCCGCGCCGGGCGCGCCGCCTGCCGCCGACGCGACCGCCCTGCGGCTGCACCGCATGTGCCGCGCGCCCCTGTCGGTGGCCGAGATCGCCGTGCACCTGGGCGTGCCGCTGGGTGTGGCCAGGGTCCTGATCAGCGACGCCATCACCGACGGCCTCGTGGTCGCGCACGACGACCGCGCGCCGTCCGCCGACGGCCCGTCGCTGGAACTGCTCAACCGCGTCCACGCCGGACTGCTGCGCCTGGCCTGAGCCCGGACCCGGTTCGCCGGAGTACCCGGTTTCCGGAGTACTGGGGTTTTCCGGAGTCGCGCGCGGCTTGACTGGTGCTTCCCCGCCCCGACAGGAGGAGCGCGCGATGACGCAGACCCTGGACCTGCCCGCCGGCCGCGCCGTGCCCGACCCGCGCGACCCGGTGCGGCGGCTGGAGCGGCTGCTGGACGCGGGCACCGCCGTGGTGACGTACCGGGAGCCGGGCGTGGGCGTCGTGGTGGCGCGCGGCGAGGTCGCGGGCAACCAGGTGGTCGTGTACTGCACCGACGCCACGGTCAAGGGCGGCGCGATCGGCGTGGACGAGTGCCCGCCCATCGTGGACGCCATCGACACCGCCGTGCGCGACGACGTGCCGGTCATCGGCGTGTGGCACTCCGGCGGGGCGAAGCTCGCCGAGGGCGTGGCGGCGATGCACGGCATCGGGCGCATGTTCGCGGCCATGGTGCGCGCCTCGGGCCGGGTGCCCCAGGTCTCCGTCGTCCTCGGGCCGGCCGCCGGCGGGGCCGCCTACGGTCCGGCGCTGACCGACGTCGTGGTGATGTCCGGCGCGGGCCGGGTGTTCGTCACCGGGCCGGACGTGGTGCGCGCGGTGACCGGCGAGTCGGTCGACATGGAAGGGCTGGGCGGTCCCGAGGCGCACGGCCGCAAGTCCGGCGTCGTGCACGTCGCGGTGGACACCGAGGACGAGGCGCTCGACCACACCCGCGAACTGGTGTCGCTGCTGGCGGACCAGGGCTCGGTGGACACCGGATCGCTCGGCGACGACCCCGACCTGCGCGCGTGCCTGCCGGACAACCCGAGGCGGGCCTACGACGTGCGGCCGCTGGTGCGCGGGCTGCTGGACAGTGGGCCGTTCGTCGAGCTCCAGGCCAAGTGGGCGCCCAACGTCGTGGTCGGCTTCGGGCGGCTGGGCGGGCGGACCGTCGGCGTGGTGGCGAACAACCCGCTGCGCAAGGGCGGGTGCCTGGACTCGCTGTCGGCGGAGAAGGCGTCGCGGTTCGTGCGCCTGTGCGACTCGTTCGGCGTGCCGCTGGTCGTGCTGGTCGACGTCCCCGGCTACCTGCCCGGCGCGGCGCAGGAGTGGAACGGCGTCGTGCGGCGGGGCGCGAAGCTGCTGTACGCCTTCGCCGAGGCCACGGTGCCCCGGGTGACGCTGGTGACCCGCAAGTCGTACGGCGGCGCGTACATCGCCATGAACTCCCGCTCCCTCGGGGCCACCGCCGTGCTGGCGTGGCCCGACGCGGAGGTGGCCGTGATGGGCGCGGGCGCGGCGGTGGACATCATCCACCGGCGCAAGCTGGCCGCCGTCGAGTCGCCGGAGAAGCGGGCCGCGCTGCGCGAGCGGCTGGCCGCCGAGCACGAGGTGATCGCGGGCGGCGTCGGGTTGGCCATGAGCATCGGCGTGGTGGACGAGGTCGTCGACCCCGCCGCGACCCGCGGCCGGATCGCCCACCTGCTGGCCGGCGCCGCGCCGGCGCGCGGCGCGCACGGCAACATCCCCCTCTAGGAATCCCTGGCAGGAATCCCCCGCAGGGGCCTCCCGCCGGTCCGCCCGGTCCCTCAGTCCCGTTCGGACGGTGGGCGCAGGGCGGACCGGCCGGGCAGGTCGAGCTTGCGGTAGACGTTGGTCAGGTGGGTCTCCACCGTGCGCAGGGTGATCCGGAGGCGTTCGGCGATCTCCCGGTTCGTCACGCCGGCCCCGGCCAGTTCGGCGACCCGGCGCTCGGCGACGGTCAGCCCCTCGTCCGCGCCGCGGTGCAGGCGCCCGCCCGCGGCGACCAGGCGGGCCCTCAGCCGCTCGGCCACGGCCCGGTAACCGGTGCGGCCCGCCCGGTCCGCCGCGGCGCGGAACCACTTGCGCGCGCCGCCCCGGTCGCCGCCCCGCAACAACGCCTCGGCGAGGTCCACCTCGGCGTGCACGCGGTGCCAGGTGTTCGGGGTGCCCGCCAGCACGTCCACCGCGTCGGAGATCAAGTCGACGCCGGAGCGGTCGGCGGCGTGGCCGGCGGTGAGCAACGCCAGGCCGCGCGACACGGGGGTGTCCCACCGGTCGGCCGCCGCCCAGGCCGCCGCCGCGGCGTGGGCGGCCTGACGGGAACGACCCGCGGCGGCGTGCAGGCGGGCGGAGGGCAGCCACCAGGGAGCGAGGACGGAGTTGCCCACGCCCAGTTCGGACGTCTCGACGGCGCACCGGTCGAGGTGGCGCAGCGCCTCGTCCGGCCGCCCGGCCACCTCGGCCGCGTCCGCGCGCAGCAGCAGGCCGAGGGGCCGCCCCAGCACCGGGACGTCGGCGCCGGTACCGGGCAGCGCGTCCAGGGCGGCCCGCGTGTCGCCCCGGCGGTGCAGGGCGATGGCCAGGACGACCCGGGCGGTGTCCACGGTGCGCAGCGCGTCGATCGCGGCGGACGCGTCGGCGACCGCGTCCGCCGGGTCGCCGGTGTCGACGACGACCAGGGCGCGCAGCAGCGCCGCGAGCGCCCGCGTCCACCCGGTCGGGGCGGCGGTGTCCAGGACCCGCCCGAGGTGGGCGACCGCCGTGCCCGGGTCCCCGGCCGCGGCGAGCGCGAACGCGGCGGCGGCGTGCGGCCACCCCAGGTCGCCCGGTTCGGCGAGGGCCGTCCGGGCGCGGGCCGCGGCGGTCGCCGCCGGGGCCGCGCCCAGCAGGTCGGTGAACGCGAGCAGCGCCAGCACCACCCGCTCGGCCGGGGTGTCGCCCGCGGGCGCCTGGTGCGCCGACTCCCCCGAGACCTCCGCGGCGCGCGTCCAGCTCGCCGCCAGCCGCGCCGCCCGGCCGCGCACGAGCAGTTCGCGGTCGGCGCCGACGAGCGGGCGCAGCGCGTCGTCCAGCAGCGGCAGCACCGGCTCCGCCCTGGGCACGGCGGGGGCGAGGAGCGCGAGTTCGATGGCGAGCGTGGCGCGCTCGTGCGGGTCGCCGGCGGCGTCGAGGCCCGAGCGCAGCAGCCGGTCCGCGGCGTGCGGGTCGCGGTCGCCGACGGCGCGCGCGTAGTCGACCAGCGCCGGGACGTCCCCCGGGAAGTCGGTGAGGACGCGGTCGAGGTAGCGCACGGTCGTGTCGTGGTCGGGCGCGACGCGGGCGGCGTCCCGCAGGACCACCCGCATCCAGCGCTGGGGCAGCTCGGGCAGGGCCAGCAGGTGGGGCGCGATCTCGGCGGCGGGACGTCCCGCGTCGCTGAGCATCCGGGCCGCGCGGGCGTGCCGCACGGCCACCTCCGCCGGGTCGAGCTCGGCGAACAGGACGCCCAGCAGGCGGGCCCGCGCGGCGAGGTCGAGGCCGGCCGGTTCGGCGGCGGCACGGGGATCGGCGGCACGGGGATCGGCGGCACGCGGGAGGACCGCGCACCCGAGGTCGGCGAGCACGGCCGCGGCCAGCGGTTCGGACACGCCCACCAGCGTCGCCACCGACGCCGGGTCGGTCATCCCGAGCACGGCGACCGCCTCCGCCACGGCCGGCGCGTCGTCGGGGCGGGTCAGGTGGGCGGGCAGCAGGTCGGCCAGCACCTCGACGCCCTCGGCGACGACCGCCCGCGTCGACCGGCTCTCGGGACGCACGCCTGCGTGCCTGAGCCGGTCCAGCAGGAGTCGCAGGGCCAGCGGGTTGCCCGCGGTGACGCGCGCGCAGTCGGCGGCGAACCCCGGGTCGCCGGGCACGCCCCACTCGCGGCGCACGAGTTCGGCGACCTCCGCCTCGGTGAGCGGGGCGAGGTCCACCGCGTGCGAGCGCGCCGCGGCCACGCCCCAGGTGCCGTCCGCCGACCGGGGCGCACCGCCGACTGCGGCCACCACGAGGAGCCGCGGAACGCGCCTGACCAGGAGGTCCAGCGTCTCGGCGGATTCGGCGTCGCACCAGTGCGCGTCGTCCAGCAGCAGCGCCAGCGGCGCGTCGCGGGTCAGTTCGCGCAGCCGCGTCCGGTAGCGGTGGGACGGCGGCGCGCAGCCCGCCGGGGACGCGTCCGGCACCAGCCCCGCCACCACCTCGCCCGGCGCGGCGCCCTCGGTGCAGCGCACCGACCGGACGGGCACGCCGACCAGCCCGGCGCACGCGTCGAGGAGCGCGGTCTTGCCGCTGCCGCGCGGTCCGCGCAGCAGGACGACCCCGGCGCCGCCCGCACGCGCCCGGGCCACCGCGCGGCGCACCGCGGTCAGCTCGGCCTCCCGACCGAGCAGGCCCTGCGGCATGAAGCCCCCTCCCGACAGCGCTGTCGCACCCGCGGGGACCAACGCTATCCGCCGATCGCGCGTGGACGGCCGCCCGTTGTCCGTTTCTAGTGATTTGCCGGTCGGGCGAACTGTTCACTGGCAACGTGAGCACGACTCGCGTGACGACACCCGCAGACACGACCTCGACCGCCTGGCTGCGCCGGTACCACCCCGGCGGGAACAGCCCCGTCCGGCTCGTGTGCTTCCCGCACGCGGGCGGGTCGGCCAGCTTCTACCACCCGCTGTCGGCCCGCTTCGCCCCCGGCGCGGACGTGGTGGCCGTGCAGTACCCCGGTCGCCAGGACCGACGCCGGGAGCCGTGCCTGGACGACATCGGCACGCTCGCGGACCGCGTCGTCGCCGAACTGGCCGCCCTCGCGCCCCGGCCCACCGCGTTCTTCGGGCACAGCATGGGCGCGGTGCTGGCGTTCGAGGTGGCGTGGCGGCTGGAGCGCGCCGGGTTGCCCGGCGCGCCGGCCGCGCTGCTCGCCTCGGGCCGCCGCGGTCCCTCCACGCACCGCGACGAGACCGTGCACCGCCTCGACGACGAGGGGGTGATCGCCGAGCTGCGGCTGCTCAACGGCACCGAGGCCGCCGTGCTGGGCGACGAGGAGATCCTGCGCATGGCGCTGCCCGCGATCCGCGGCGACTACCGCGCGATCGAGACGTACCGGTGCCCGCCCGGCCGCGTCGTGTCGTGCCCGATCACGGTGCTCACCGGTGTCGACGACCCGAAGACGACGGCAGCCGAGGCGGAGGCGTGGCGGGAGCACACGACCGGCGCGTTCCGCGTGCGGGAGTTCCCGGGTGGGCACTTCTTCCTCATCGCGCAGCAGGCGGCGGTCGCGTCGGCCATCGAGGTCGAGCTCGACCGCGTTGCCGGGCTCGGATGACCGCGACTAGACTTCCCGGGGTTCCGCGCAGGGGGTGGGGTAGGACGTGTACGCGGAGGAGCGCCAGCAGGTCATCCTCGATCGCGCCCGTGCCAAGGGCCGGGTCGACGTCGCCGCGTTGGCGGAGGAGTTCGCCGTCACCACCGAGACGATCCGCCGCGACCTGACCGCGCTGGAGCGCCACGGCGTGTTGCGCCGGGTCCACGGCGGCGCCATCCCCGTTGAGCGCCTCGGTTTCGAACCCGCCATCGCCACCCGCGAAGGCGTGATGACGGCCGAGAAGGAGCGCATCGCCAAGGCCGCGCTGGCACTGCTGCCCGACGAGGGCACCATCCTGCTCGACGCGGGCACCACCACCGCGAAGATGGCCGACCTGCTGCCCCTGGACCGCGAGCTCACCGTCGTCACCCACTCGGTGAACATCGCGCTGATGCTGACCAGCAGGCCCAACCTCACCGTGATGCTGGTCGGCGGCCGACTGCGCAGCCGCACCCTGGCCACCGTCGACGCCTGGGCGTTGCAGGCGCTCAAGGACAGCTTCGTCGAAGTCGCCTTCATCGCCACCAACGGCCTGTCGTCCGAACGCGGCCTCACCACTCCCGACCCCGCCGAGGCCATGGTCAAGCGCGCCGCCATCGGCGCCGCGCGCCGCTGCGTCCTGCTCGCGGACCACACCAAGATCGGCAACGACCACTTCGCGCGGTTCGCCGACCTCGGCGACATCGAAACGCTCATCACCGACTCCGGCACCGACTCCGCCGTCGCCGAGGAGCTCCGGGCGGCCGGCCCGCGCGTGGTCATCGTCTGACGCGGCGTCGTGCGCGACGGCGGCCGGTCCGTGCGAACGGGCCGGCCGCCGTCGCGCACCGCCGGGGTCACCGCCCGGCCAACCACCCCAGGACGGTGTCGGCGGTCCCGGCCACCCGGTCCTCCATGATCGTGAAGTGGTTGCCGCTCACGTCGGCGACCGCGTCCGCGGTGTCCCAGCGCGAGCGCCAGTCGGTGCCCTCCTGCTCGGGCGCCAGCGGTTCCGTGGCCCGCAGCAGCAGCGTCGGCACGCCCACGCGCGACGGCCGCCAGTCCCACATCAGGTCGAAGCACCAGGCCATCGCGGACAATCCCGCGCTGCCGGGCGCGGCGAACCCGCTGTTGCGCTCGGTGAGCCCGCCGAGCAGCCCCGTGCCGGAGGTGCGGACGAAGTCGGCGTCCATCAGGTAGGTGTCGGCGAGCACGACCCCGGCGGGCGGCGTGCCGCGGGCGACCAACTCCTCCGCCACCGCGTGCGCCAGCAGGCCGCCCGTGGACGAGCCCAGCAGCACGAGCGGGCCGGACTCCGAGGCGTCGGCTCCCAGGGCGTCGGCGAGCACGCCCACCAGGGCGTTCCGGTCGGCGGGCAGGGCGTCGCCCTCGGTGAACCCGGGCAGCGGCACGGCGGACACGTCGGCCCGCCCCCGGCAGCGGGCGGCGAACCGCGCGTACTGCTGCACGCCCGCGAGCGCCACCAGGGCGGGGACGCAGACGACGTGCGGCGAGCCCGCCCCTCCCCTGGCCAGCCGCACCGGCCGGACGGGCCGGGTGAGGCCCCGCGCGTCGGCGAACACCGGCCGGAGCCGGGCGACGCTGCGCACCAGGTCCATCGCGGCGTCGGCGCGGCCCTCGGCCTGGGCGCGGTGGAACAGCGCGGTGACGGTGTCCTCCCCGGCCGGCCGGGCCGTCGCGGTGGGCTCGTCGGGCGCGGTGTCCAGTTCGCGGGCCAGGTGCCCGGCCAGTTCGACCGGGCTGGGGTGCTCGAACACCAGCCCGGCGGGCAGCGCGAGACCGGTCGCCGCGCGCAGCCGGTTGCGCAGGTCCATCGCGGTGAGCGAGTCGAACCCGAGGTCGGGGAAATCCCGTTCGGGTGTGACGGCGTCGGTGTCGGGGTGGCCGAGCACGGCGGCGGCCAGGCCGCGCACCAGGTCGGTGAGCCGGGCGAGCCGGGTGGCCCCGTCCAGCTCGGCGAGGTCGCGCCGCAGGTCGCGGCCCCCGGTCGTGCTCGCCGCGGCGGTGCGCCGGGCGGCCGGGACCAGGGCGCGCAGCAACGGCGGCGGCTGCGGCAGCGCCCGCAGGCCGGGCAGGTCGAACCGGACCGGCGCCACCGCCGCGTCGGCGCGGGCGGTCGCCGCGTCGAACAGCGCCAGCCCTTCCTGGGCGCCCAGCGGCACGACCCCGCCCGCGGCGAGCCGGCGCAGGTCGGTGTCGGTGAGGCGGGCCGACATCGCGCTGTCCCGGCTGCCCGCCGAAGCCCAGGTGCCCCAGGCGAGGGACGTCGCGGCGAGGCCGTCCGCGCGGCGGCGGGCGGCGAGGGCGTCGAGGAAGGCGTTGGCCGCGGCGTAGTTGGCCTGGCCGGGCGTGCCCGCGAGGCCGGCGAACGAGGAGAACAGCACGAACGCGGACAGCCCGGCCCCGCGGGTCAGCTCGTGCAGGTGCCAGGCGGCGTCCGCCTTGGGGCCGAACACCGCCGACAGCCGCTTGGGGGTCAGCGAGCCCAGCACGCCGTCGTCCAGGACGCCGGCGGTGTGCACGACGGCGGTCACCGGGTGCTCGGTGAGCAGGCCGGTCAGCGCGGCCCGGTCGGCCACGTCGCAGGCCACCACGTCGACGTGCGCGCCGGCGGCCGTGAGGTCGGCGACCAGCGCGCCCACGCCCTCGGCGGCGGGACCGCGCCGGCCGACCAGCAGCAGCCGCCGCACGCCGTGCGCGGCCACCAGGTGCCGGGCGACGAGCGAGCCCAGCCCGCCGGTGCCACCGGTGACCAGCACCGCCCCCGCGCCCCACCGCGGCGCCTCGCCGGGCTCGGGGTCGCAGCGCACGAGCCTGCCGACGAGCGCGACGCCGTCGCGCAGGGCGACCTGGGTCTCCCCCAGGGCCGCCGCACGGGCCGCCGCGTCGCCGAGGGCGGCGAGCGAGGACACCTCGCCGTCGAGGTCCACGAGCAGGATGCGGCCGGGGTTCTCCGACTGCGCGGACCGGACGAGGCCCGCCACGGCCGCGCCGGCGAGGTCGGGCCGGTCCGCCGTGGCGCCCCGGGTGACGACGACCAGCACGCTGTCCAGCAGCCGGTCGTCGGCCAGGAACGCCTGCACCTCGCCCAGCACGCGGGCCAACGCCTCCTCGGTGGCCGCCGCCTCGTCCGCGAGGGGTTCGGCGGTCACCGGCAGCAGCACGGCCCGCGGCGGTTCGGGCAGCAGACCCGCCGCCGCCGTGTCCGGCACGGTGTCGGTGACGCGGCCCGAGGCGTGCAGGGCGGCGGTGACGTCGAGCTCGTCGTTCCCGGCGACCGCCCACGTGCCGGTCGGCGCGTCGGCCTCGGCCAGCCGGGCGGTCCACTCCACCCGGTACAGCGACCTGGTGTCGCGCTCCGGGGCGCCGGCCACCGGCCGCAGGGCGAGTTCGTCGACGGTGAGCACCAGCCCGCCGTCCGGGTCGACGGCGGTCAGGGCGAACTCCGCGTCGCCGACCGGGGTCAGCCGCACGCGCAGCGCCCGCGCGCCCGAGGCGTGCAGGCGCACGCCGGACCACGAGAACGGCAGGTGCGGCCGGTCCGCGCCGGGGCCGGTGAAGCCGACGGCGTGCAGCGCGGCGTCGAGCAGCGCGGGGTGCAGGCCGTAGTCGCCCGCCTGCGCCCGCACCGGTTCGGGCAGCACCACGTCGGCGGTCACCTCGCCGTCGTGCCGCCACGCGGCGGTGAGGCCGCGGAACGCGGGCCCGTAGCCGAACCCGGCCGCGCCGAGGCGGTCGTAGTGCCCGCCGAGGTCCACTTCGGACGCGTCGGCGGGCAGCGGCCCGACCACGCTCCCACCGGGCTCGTCGGGGGCCAGGACGCCGACCGCGTGGCGCGTCCACGGCGCGTCGGGGTCGTCGTCGGGACGGGAGTGCACCGCGACCGACCGGCTGCCGCCGTCGTCGGCGCCCACGACGACCCGCAGCTGCACGGGCGCGTCGACGGCCAGCGGGGCGTGCACGGTCAGCTCCCGGACCAGGGCGCAACCGACCTCGTCGCCCGCGCGCACGGCGAGTTCGAGGAACCCGGTGGCGGGGAACAGCACCGTGCCGCCGAACGCGTGGTCGGCGAGCCAGTCGGGCGTGCCGGCGGCCAGCCGGGCGGCGAACACCGGGCCGCCGTCACCGGGCAGCCGCACGAGCGCGCCCAACAGCGGGTGGTCCGGCCGGTCCAGCCCGGCCGCCGCCACGTCGCCCGCCCCGAGCAGGGAGCCCTTGGGCCACAGCGTCTGCCGCTGGAAGGCGTAGGTCGGCAGCGGCACGGCCCGCGCGCCGCTGCCCTCGAAGACCCGCGCCCAGTCGACCGGGACGCCGTGCGCGAACGCGGCGCCGATCGAGGCCGCGACCCGGCCCGGCCCGCCGTCGTCCGCGCGGAGGGTGGGCAGCACGACGGCGTCCGCGCCCGCCTCCTCCAGGGTTTCCCGGATGCCCAGCGACAGCACGGGCTGCGGGCCGACTTCCAGGAACACCCGGTGCCCCGCCGCGGCCAGCGCGCGGACGCCGTCGGCGAAGCGCACCGGTTCGGCCAGGTTGCGGTACCAGTACCCGGCGTCCAGCTCGCCGCCGGGCACGGCCCGGTCGTCGCACGTCGAGTGGAACGCCACGGAGCACGCGCGGGGCGTCACGCCGGCGAGGGCGGGCAGCAGGTCGTCGCGCAGCACGGCCACGTGCGGCGAGTGCGCGGCGAAGTCGACGCCCGGCAGCGGCCAGCGCATGACCCGCTCGGCGGCGAGGGCGCGTTCGACCAGGGTCATCGCGTCGGGGTCGCCGGAGAGGGTGGTGGTGCGCGGGCCGTTGACGGCGGCGACGGCGACCTGCTCGGGCGCGAGATCCAGCCGGCGCAGCACCGCCGCGAGGTGGTCGGCCGGTGCCATGGCGGTGAGCATCCGGCCGCGACCGGCCATCCGCTCGCCGATCAGCCCGCTGCGCACGGCGACGACGAGCGCGGCGTCGTCGAGGGACAGCGCGCCCGCCACGCAGGCGGCGGCGATCTCGCCCTGCGAGTGGCCGATCACGGCGGCGGGTTCGACCCCGGCGGCCCGCCAGACGGCGGCCAGGGACACCATCACGGTGAACAGCAGCGGTTGCACGACGTCGACCCGGTCGGCGGGCGGGGTGCCCGGCTCGCCGCGCAGGACGGCTAGCGGCGACCAGTCGAGGTGCGGGGTGAGGGCGCGGTCGCACTCGGCCGCGCGCGCGGCGAACGCGGGGTGGCCGTCGAGGAGTTCGCGGCCCATGCCGGTCCACTGCGCGCCCTGGCCGGGGAACACGAAGACCGGGCGCTCGACGCGGGTGGCCACGCCGGTGGCGGCGGCCGGGTCCCCGGCGGCGACAGCGGCCAGGCCGGCGCGCAGGTCCTCCACCGAGGTCCCGGCGATGGCGGCCCGGTGCTCGAAGGCGGTCCGGGTGAGCGCCAGCGAGCAGCCCACGTCCAGCGGGTCGGCGTCGGGGGCGAGGCGCTCCAGCAGGCGCTCGGCCTGGGCGCGCAGGGCGGCCGGCGTGCGACCGCTCAGCACCCACGGCACCGCACCGCCGGGCAGGCCGGCCCGGTCGGCGGGCTCCTCGACCTCCTCGGCCTGTTCCAGCACGACGTGCGCGTTGGTGCCGCTCACCCCGAACGACGACACCGCCGCCCGGCGCGGCCGGTCGACCGGCGGCCACGGCTCGGGCTCCAGCGCGAGCGACACCGCGCCCGCCGCCCAGTCGACCCGGCTGGACGGCTCGGTCACGTGCAGGGTGCGCGGCACGACGCCGTGCCGCATCGCCTGCACCACCTTGACGATGCCGGCCACGCCGGCCGCCGCCTGGGTGTGGCCGAGGTTGGACTTGATCGACCCCAGGCGCAGCGGCTCGGCGCGGCCCTGGCCGTAGGTCGCGAGCAGCGCCTGCGCCTCGATCGGGTCACCCAGCACGGTGCCGGTGCCGTGCGCCTCGACCAGGTCCACGTCGGCCGTGCCGAGGCCCGCGTCGGCGAGCGCCTGCCGGATCACCCGCTGCTGCGACGGGCCGTTGGGCGCGGTGAGCCCGTTGGACGCGCCGTCGGAGTTCACCGCGCTGCCCCGCACCACGGCGAGCACGCGGTGGCCGTTGCGGCGCGCGTCGGACAACCGCTCCAGCACGAGCGTGCCGACGCCCTCCGACCAGCCGAGGCCGTCGGCGGCGTCGGAGAAAGCCTTGCAGCGGCCGTCGTGGGCCAGCGCGCCCTGTGCGCCGTACTCGGTGAACGCCGAGGGCAGCACCATCACCGCGACCCCGCCCGCCAGCGCCAGCGAGCACTCCCCCGACCGCAGCGCCCGCACGGCGAGGTGCAGCGTCACCAGGGACGACGAGCACGCCGTGTCGACGGTCAGGGTCGGCCCCTCCAGGCCGAGGGTGTAGGCCACGCGGCCGGACGCGATGCTGCCCGCGCTGCCGTTGCCCTGGTAGCCCTCGTGGTCGCCCTCGGAGGTCTGGAGCAGGATGCCGTAGTCGCCGTACATGACGCCGAGGTACACGCCGGTGCGGGTGCCGCGCAGCGACGCCGGGACGATGCCCGCGTGCTCCACGGCCTCCCACGCCGACTCCAGCAGCAGCCGCTGCTGCGGGTCCATGGCCAGCGCCTCGCGCGGTGAGATGCCGAAGAACGCCGGGTCGAAGTCGGCGGCGTCGTGCAGGAACCCGCCCCGGCCGGGCCCGTTCTCGTTCAGCAGCTCCACGGGCCAGCCCCGGTTGACCGGCAGCGGGCTGATGGCGTCGCCGCCGGAGTCCACCAGCCGCCACAGGGCGTCCGGGTCGTCGACCCCGCCGGGGTAGCGGCAGCTCATGCCCACGATCGCGACGGGCTCCTGCCCGCGCGACTCCGCGTCGGCCAGCCGCTCCCGGGTCTGCGCCAGTTCGGCGGTGACCTTCCGCAGGTAGCCGAGCAGCTTGTCCTCGTTCATCCTCTGCCGTCCCCGCTAGTCGATGCGCAGCTCGTTGTCGATGAAGTCGAAGAGGTCGTCCGCCCCGGCGGTGCTGATCCGGGCGCCGACCGCGCTGGGTTCGGCGGTCGTGCCGCCGGTCCAGCGCAGCAGCAGCGACCTCAGCCGGTCGGTGACCTCCTGCCGCGCGTCCGGGTCGCCGTCGTCCACGTCGGCGAGCACCCGGTCGAGCCGCTCCAGCTCGGCGACCACGGCCCGCGCCCCGTCCGGCTCCGCCGGCGCGAGGCCGTCGAGCAGGAGCCGGGACACTGCGTCGACCGTCGGGTGGTCGAACACCAGCGTCGCGGGCAGCCGCAGCCCGGACACCGCGCCGAGCCGGTTGCGCAGCTCGACCGCGGTGAGCGAGTCGAACCCGAGGTCGGTGAACCCGCGACCGGGGTCGAAGTCGGCGCGCTCGTGCCCGAGCACGGCCGCCACCTGGTCGGCCACCACGGCGTGCACGGCGGCCAGGCGTTCCCCGGCGGGCAGTGCGCGCAGCCGTTCGGCGAGGTCGGCGGGCGCGGTCTCGGCGGCGCGCCGGGCGACCGGCGGCACCAGGGCCGACAGCAGCGGCGGCACGGCCCCCGCGGCGCGCAGCGCGGCCTTGTCCAGCCGCAGCGCCACCACCACCGGGTCGGGCAGGGCCACGGCCCGGTCGAACCGGTCCAGCCCTTCCGCCGGGGTCAGCGCGGGCGTGCCCATGCGGGCCAGCCTGGCCAGTTCGGCCTCGGACAGCCCGCCGGTCATGCCCGCGTCGGCCGACCACGCGCCCCACACGAGGGACTGCCCCGGCAGGCCCGAGGCCCGGCGGTGCGCGGCGAGGGCGTCCAGCGCGGCGTTGGCGGCGGCGTAGTTCGCCTGGCCCGCGTTGCCGAACGTGCCCGCGACCGACGAGTACAGCACCAGTGGCACGTCGGTCAGCTCGTGCAGGTGCCAGGCGGCGTCGACCTTGGGCCGGAGGACGGTGTCGAACCGGTCCGGGGTGAGCGCGTCCAGCACGCCGTCGTCGAGCACACCGGCGGTGTGCACCACGGCGGCCAGCCGGCCCGCGGCGCCCAGCAGGGCGGCGACGGCGTCCCGGTCGGCCACGTCGCAGGCCGCGACCCGCGCCCGCGCGCCCAGCCCGGCGAGGTCCGCGACCAGCGCGTCCACCCCGTCGGCCGCCGCGCCGCGCCTGCTGACCAGCAGCAGGTCCCGCACGCCGCGCCCGGCCAGGTGGCGGGCCAGAAGCCCGCCGAGGCCGCCCGTGCCGCCGGTGACCAGGACGGTGCCGTCCGGGTCCCAGGCCGGGTGGTCGGGGGCGGTCGTCGCGACCGGCACGAGGCGCGGCACGAGGACCTCGTCGTCGCGCACGGCTACCTGGTCCTCGCCGCTCGCCAGGGCCGCCGCGAGGGACGGGCCCGGGTCGTCGGCGTCGACGAGCGCGAACCGGCCGGGGTGCTCGGCCTGCGCGCTGCGCACCAGGCCCCACACCGCCGCTTCGGCCACGTCGACCTCGTCCGCCCCGGTGGCGTCCACCCCGGCGCGGGTGCCGAACACCAGCAGCGCGTCGGCGCAGCGCGGGTCGGCCAGCCAGTCGTGCAGCACGCCCAGCGCCCAGCCGGTCGCGACGCGCACCGCCTCGGGCATCGGCAGGCCCGCCGTGGCCGGCGGTCCGGCCAGCACGACGTCCGGCAGGTCGTTCCGGTCCACCTCGGGCAGCGGCGACCAGCGGCCCTCGCCCGGGGTCACCCGGACCGGCGACCAGGTGACGCGCAGCAGCGGGTCCGGGTCGGGCGCGGTGGCGCCGAGGGCGGCCGGGTCGACCGCCCGCAGCGCCAGCGACCGCACCGTCACCACGGGCGCGCCGGCCGGGTCGGTGGCGGTGAGCGCCACCGCGTCGCCGTCCGGCACCAGCCGCACCCGCAGCGCCGTCGCGCCCGAGGCGTGCACGGTCGCGTCACCCCAGTTGAACGGCAGCAGCGGGGTGCCCGCCCCGGTCAGGTCGAGCAGCGCGGACGCCTGGAGCGCCGCGTCGAGCAGGCCGGGGTGCAGCACGAAGCCCACCGCCTCGGCGGGGTCCGGGAGCGCCAGCTCCGCGAACACCTCGCCGTCGCGCCGCCACGCCGCGCGCAGGCACCGGAACGCCGGGCCGTAGTCGAAGCCGGAGTCGGCGAACCGCTCGTAGACGTCGGACAGGTCCACCGGGTCGGCGCCGGCGGGCGGCCACTCCGGGGGCATCGTCCCGGGGTCGCCGTCCGACGCCCCGAGGACGCCGCTCGCGTTGCGCCGCCACGGCGCGTCGGCCGACGCCCGGGAGTGCACGCGGACCGTCCGCTCGCCGCTCCCGTCCGCGCCGCCCACCGTCACCTGGACCTGCGCGCCCGCCTCGGGCAGCGCCAGCGGCGCCTCCAGGGTCAGCTCGCGGACCGCGCCGCAGCCGATCCGGTCGCCGGCCCACACCGCGAGTTCCAGCACGGCCGTGCCCGGCACCAGGGTGGCGCCGAAGACGACGTGGTCGGCCAGCCACGGGTGGGTGCGGGTGGACAGCCTGCCGGTGCCGAGCAGTCCGTCGGAGTCGGGCAGCTCGACCGCACCGCCGAGCATCGGGTGCACGGCCGCGCCGAGCCCGATCGACGCCGCGTCCCCGGTCCGGGCCTGCGGCTTCGGCCAGAAGCGGCGGTGCTGGAAGGCGTAGGTGGGCAGGTCGGCCCGATCCGCGCCGGCGAACAGCGGCGCGAGGTCCACGCCGACGCCCGCGGTGTGCAGGCGGGCCAGCGCGGTGACGGCGGAGGTGTGCTCGTCCCGGTCCGCGCGCAGCACGGGCAGCGCGACCGCCGCGCCGTCCAGGGTCTCCTCGGCGAGGGCGGTCAGCGTGCCGTCGGGGCCGAGTTCCAGCAGGACGCCGACGCCGTTGTCCCGGCACCACGCCACGGCGTCGTGGTAGCGGACGGTCGCCCGCACGTGCCGCACCCAGTACTCGGGATCGGTCACGTCGGCGTGGCCGCCGGTCACCGTGGACGCGATCGGCACGCGCGGCTCGGCGAACGCCAGCCCGGCGACGACCTCGCGGAACGCGTCGAGCACCGGTTCCACCAGCGGCGAGTGGAAGGCGTGGCTCACCCGCAGGCGGGTGGTCTTGCGGCCGAGCGCGGCGAAGTGCGCGGCCAGGTCCTCCACGGCGGCGGCGTCGCCCGCGACCACGACCGCGTGCGGGCCGTTGACGGCGGCGAGGTCGACCCGCTCGTCGAGCAGGGGCCGCACCTCGTCCTCGGACGCCCGGACGGCGACCATGGCCCCGCCCGGGGGCAGCGCGGACATGAGCCGGCCCCGGGCCACGACGAGCTTCGCCGCGTCGGGGCCGGACAGCACCCCGGCGACGCGGGCCGCCGCGATCTCGCCGATCGAGTGCCCGACCAGCACGTCCGGGCGCACGCCGAACGACTCGACGAGCCGGTGCAGCGCGACCTCCAGGCAGTACAGCGCGGGCTGGGCGAACGCGGTGTCGTCCAGCCGGTCGCCGCCGGCCACGACGTCGCGCAGGGAGACGCCCGACCCGGACGTGCTCAGCTCGGCGTCGACCTCGGCGGTGACCTCGTCCAGCGCGGCGGCGAACACCGGGAAGCGGGCGGCGAGCCCGGTTCCCATGCCGACCCGCTGGGCACCCTGGCCGGCGAACAGCAGCGCCACGCGCGGGGCGTCCCGGACGACCGCCTCGACCAGGCCGGGCGCGGTGCGCCCCTCGGCGAGCGCGGCGAGCCCGGCGTGCAGCTCCTCCTCGGTGGTCCCGACGACGGCCGCCCGGTGCTCCAGCGCGGACCGGCCCGCGGCGAGCGTGCGGCCGACCGCGGCCGGGTCCTCCGCCCGGTCCAGCAGGTGGTCGAGCAGGCGGCGGGCCTGCGCCCGCAGCGCGCCGCCGCCGCGGGCGGACAGCACCCACGGCACGGCGCCGGCCTCGGCGCGCGCGGCCGCCGGCGCGGCCGGGGCCTGTTCGACGATGACGTGCGCGTTGGTGCCACTGATGCCGAACGACGACACGCCCGCCCGGCGGGGACGCCCGGCGTCGGGCCAGTCGGTGGTCTCGGTGAGCAGCCGCACGCTGCCCTCGGTCCAGTCGACCTGGTGGGACGGCTCGGTGACGTGCAGGGTGCGCGGCAGGCGGCCGTGGCGCATGGCCAGCACCACCTTGATGATGCCCGCGACGCCCGCCGCGGCCTGGGTGTGGCCGAGGTTCGACTTGATCGAGCCCAGCAGCAACGGCTCGTCGCGGTCCTGGCCGTAGGTCGCGAGCAGCGCCTGCGCCTCGATCGGGTCGCCGAGCGTGGTGCCGGTGCCGTGCGCCTCGACCACGTCCACGTCGGACGGGCTCAGCCCGCCGCCCGCGAGGGCCTGTCGGATCACGCGCTGCTGGGACGGGCCGTTGGGCGCGGTGAGCCCGTTGGACGCGCCGTCCTGGTTCACCGCGCTGCCCCGGACCACGGCGAGCACGTCGTGGCCGTTGCGGCGCGCGTCGGACAGGCGCTCCAGCACGAGCACGCCGACGCCCTCGGACCAGCCCACGCCGTCGGCGGTGTCGGAGAACGACTTGCACCGGCCGTCGGACGACAGGCCGCGCTGGGCGATGAACTCGGCGAACGGCGTGGGCGTGGCCATCACCGTGACACCGCCGGCCAGCGCCAGCGAGCACTCCCCGGAGCGCAGCGACTGCGCGGCCAGGTGCAGGGACACCAGGGACGACGAGCACGCCGTGTCGACCGTGACGGCCGGTCCCTCCAGGCCGAGGGTGTAGGACACCCGGCCGGACGCGACGCTGCCCGCGCTGCCGTTGCCCTGGTAGCCGCCGGTCTCGGAGTCGCCACGCAGCAGCATCCCGTAGTCGCTGTACATGACGCCGACGAACACGCCGGTGCGGCTGCCGCGCAGCGTGCGCGGCGGGATGCCGGCCCGTTCGCAGGCCTCCCAGGAGGTCTCCAGCAGCAGGCGCTGCTGGGCGTCGGTGGCGACGGCCTCGCGCGGGCTCATGCCGAAGAAGTCGGCGTCGAAGTCGCCCGCGTCGTGCAGGAAGCCGCCTTGCAGCACGTCGCGGGACACCTCCAGGTCGTCCACGCCGTCCAGGTCCCAGCCGCGGTCGGTCGGGAAGCCCGTCACGGCGTCCCCGCCGGCCACCAGGAACCGCCACAGCTCCTCGGGCGTGGTGATGCCGCCGGGGTAGCGGCAGGCCATGCCGACGATCACGACGGGGTCGTCGTCGGCGGCGGCGGTCACGGGGGCCGTGACCGGCGCGACCGGTTCACCGTCCACCTCGGACAGGACGTGCTCGGCGAGCGCCAGCGGCGTCGGGTGGTCGAACACCAGGGTCGCGGGCAGCCGCAGTCCGGTGGCGGCGGTGAGGTTGTTGCGCAGCTCCACGGCGGTCAGGGAGTCGAAGCCGATCTCGCCGAACGCCCGCTCCGGCTCGATGTCGGCGGCCGAGGCGTGCCCGAGGACCTGGGCGACCTGGGCGCGGACCTGGTCGAGCACGAACCGCAGCCGTTCGGCGGGCGACCGGTCGCGCAGGGCGCGGGCCAGCTCGCCCGCACCGGCCGAGGCCCGGCGCGCGGTCGGCTTGACCAGGGCGCGGAACAGCGGCGGCACCTCGGGTGCGGCGCGCAGCGCGGCCAGGTCCACCCGCACCGGCAGCACGGCCGGGCGGTCGAGGTCGCCGAACGCGGTGGCGTCGAACAGGGCCAGGCCCAGTTCCTCGCTCAGCGGCGGCAGGCCGGACCGGGTCATGCGGGCCACGTCGGCCTCGGCGAGCCCGCCGAGCATGCCCTCCGCCCGCGCCCAGGCGCCCCATGCCAGCGAGCGCACGGGCAGCCCGCGCGCGGCGCGGTGGGCGGCGAGGGCGTCGAGGGCGGCGTTGGCGGCGGCGTAGTTGCCCTGGCCGGCCGCGCCGAGCGCGCCCGCGACGGACGAGAACAGCACCAGCGGTCCGGTGAACAGCTCGTGCAGGTGCCAGGCCGCCTCGACCTTCGGCCGGATCACCCGGTCGAGCCGGGCCTGGTCGAGGGAGTCGAGGACGCCGTCGTCGAGCACGCCCGCCGCGTGCACCACGGCGGACGGCGGGTGCTCGGCGAGCAGCGCGGCCACCTGGTCGCGGTCGGTGGTGTCGCAGCGGACCACGTCGACGCGGGCGCCCAGCCCGGTCAGGTCGGCGGCGAGGTCGGCCGCGCCCGGCGCGTCGGGTCCACGTCGACCGGCCAGCACCAGGTGCCCGACGCCGTGCGCGGTGACGAGGTGGCGGGCGAGCAGCGCGCCCAGCCCGCCCGTGCCGCCGGTGATCAGCACGGTGCCGGTCCACGGCTCGGCGGGGCGCGCGGTGACGCGCACCAGCCGGGCGGCGCGGGCGTTGCCGTCGCGCAGGACCAGTTGGGGCTCGCCGGTGGCGACCGCGCCGGGCAGCGCGGCGGCCGAGGCGGGCGTCCCGTCGAGGTCGACGAGCGTGACGCGCCCCGGGTTCTCGGTCTGGGCGGTGCGGGCGAGGCCCCACGCGGCGGCGAGGGCCGGGTCCGGGTCGTCACCGGTCGCGCCGGACGTGACGAGCACCAGGCGGGTGTCGGCGAGGCGGGGTTCGGCGAACCACCGCCGGAGCAGGTCGAGCGCCGCGCCCGCGGTGGCCCGGACGGACGCGGGGAGGTCGCCGCCGGCGTTCCCGACCGGCACGGCGACCGCGCCCGGCACGTCCTCCGCCGCCGCCAGCTCGGCCAGGTCGGCGTACACCGGCAGGTCGAGACCGGGGATCGGCGCCCCGAGGGCGGCACAGCCCGCGGTGGTCGCCGCGGTGGTCGGCACCGGCACCCAGTCGACGCCGAACAGCGCGTCCCGCGTGGTCGGGGTGGCGACCTGGTCGGCCGCCACCTCGCGCAGCACCAGGCCCTCGACGGTGGCGACCGGGTCGCCCGCGCCGTCCGACACGCGCAGGGACACCTCGTTCCGCCCGGTCGGGGTCACGGTCGCGCGCAACGAGGTGGGGCCGGTGGCGTGCAGGGTCGCGCCGCGCCAGGAGAAGGGCAGGCGACCACCCTCCAACCCGGCGAAGCCGACGGCCTGGAGCACCGCGTCGAGCAGCGCCGGGTGCACGCCGAACGCGCCCGCCGCCGCCCGGTGCTCCTCGGGCAGGTCGGTCTCCACGTGCACCGCGCCGCCCGCGCGCCACACCGAGGTCAGGCCCTGGAACACCGGGCCGTAGGCGAAGCCGTCGGCGGCGGCGCGCTCGTAGAACCCGTCCAGGTCGACCGGCTCGGCGTCGGCGGGCGGCCACGCGGCCGGCCCGGCTGCGGGATCACCGGCTGGGGTGTCACCGGCTGGGGTGTCACCGGCTGGGGTGTCACCGGCTGCGGGGGTGGCGGTGCCGGTGGCGTGCCGGGTCCACGGACCGTCGTCGTCCTCCGGTCGCGAGTGGACGGTCAGGGACCGCGCGCCGGTGTCGTCGGCCGCGCCGACGGCCACCTGGACCACGACGGAGCCGCGCTCGGGCAGGACGAGCGGCGCGGCGAGGGTCAGCTCCTCCACCCGACCGCACCCGGACTCGGCGGCGGCGTGCGCGGCGAGGTCGAGGAACGCGGTGCCGGGCAGGATCGCCGCACCCAGCACGGCGTGGTCGGCGAGCCACGGGTGCGTGTCGAGGGACAGGCTGCCGGTGAACAGGTGGCCGCCGGTCTCGGTCAGCTCGACGCTCGCGGCGAGCAGCGGGTGACCGGAGTCGCGCAGGCCGAGGCTGCCCAGGCCGCCGGCCATCAACCGCAGGCCCTGCGGCCAGTAGTGGCGGTGCTGGAAGGCGTAGGTCGGCAGGTCGGTGCGCCGCGCGCCGGTGCCCGCGAACACCTCCGCCCACGTCACGGGTACGCCCGCCACCGCGAGGCGGCCGAGCGCGGTGGCGGCGGAGACCTCCTCGCCGGTGCCGCGCCGCAGCAGCGGGACGGCCCCGGTGGCGGCGCTGAGCGAGCCGTCCGGTCCGATCTCCACCAGCACCGCGACCTCCAGGGACGCCACGGCGTCGGCGAAGAGCACGGTCCGCCGCACCTGGTCCACCCAGTAGTCCGGCGAGCAGGCGGTCTCCGCGTCCAGCGGTCGCGCGGTCACCGTCGAGGTGATCGGGACCCGCGGCGGCGCGAACGACAGCCCTTCGACGACGGCCCGGAAGTCGTCCAGCACCGGGTCCACCAGCGGGGAGTGGAAGGCGTGGCTCACGGCGAGCCGGCGCGTGCGGTGACCGGCGCCGGCCAGCCGGTCGGCGGCGGCCAGCACGCGGTCCTCCGGGCCGGCGATCACCAGGGCGTCCGGGGCGTTCACGGCGGCGAGCACCACGTCGTCGTCCAGCACGGCGGCGACGTCGTCCACCGAGGCGCGCACCGACACCATCGCCCCGCCGGCCGGCAGCGCGGACATCAACCGGCCGCGCGCGACGACCATGCGGGCCGCGTCGGCCAGGGACAACACGCCGGCGGCGTGCGCGGCGGCGATCTCGCCGACGGAGTGGCCGACCAGCACGTCCGGCCGCACGCCCCACGAGCGCACGAGCCGGAACAGCGCCACCTCGACCGCGAACAGCGCGGGCTGGGTGAACGCCGTGTCGTCCAGCCGCCCGTCGCCGGAGGCGACGACCTCGCGCAGCGACAGGCCGAGTTCGGCGTCGAGCGCGGCGTACACCTCGGCGAGGGCGTCGGCGAACACCGGGTGGCGGGCGGCCAGCTCCTCCCCCATGCCGACCCGCTGCGCGCCCTGGCCGGCGAACAGCAGGCCGACGCGGGCCTTGCCGCGCACGGCGGTCGACGTGCCGCCCTCGGCGAACGCGGTCAGCGCCCCGATGGCGTCGGCCTTCGTCACGGCGGTGACGGCGGCCCGGTGCTCGAACCACGAGCGGGTGGTGACCAGGGAGAACGCGGTGTCGAGCAGGTCGGCGGTCGCCAGGTGCGACGCCAGCCGGGCGGCCTGGTCGCGCAGCGCCTCGGGCGTCTTGGCGGTCACCACGAGCGGCACGGCGGACGGCGTGACGACGGCGGCGGGGCGGGTGGGCGCGGCGGGCCACTGCTCGATGATGGTGTGCGCGTTGGTGCCGCTGATGCCGAACGACGACACTCCCGCGCGGCGCACCCGGCCGGTCTCCGGCCACGGCACCGGCTCGGGCAGCAGGTCCACGTCGCCCGCGTCCCAGTCCACGTGGGACGACGGGGTGCCGAGGTGCAGGGTGCGCGGCACGATCCCGTGCCGCATCGCCATGACGACCTTGATGACACCCGCGACGCCCGCCGCCGCCTGGGTGTGGCCCAGGTTCGACTTGACGGAGCCGAGCAGCAGCGGTCGTTCCCGCTCCTGGCCGTAGGTGGCGAGGACGGCTTGCGCCTCGATCGGGTCTCCCAGGGTCGTGCCGGTGCCGTGCGCCTCCACCACGTCCACGTCGGACGGCGCGAGGCCCGCGTTGGCCAGCGCGGCCCGGATCACCCGCTGCTGCGACGGACCGTTCGGCGCGGTCAGACCGTTCGACGCACCGTCCTGGTTCACGGCCGAACCACGCACCACCGCCAGCACCTCGTGACCATTGCGACGCGCGTCCGACAGCCGCTCCAGGACCAGGATGCCGACGCCCTCGCCCCAGCCGACGCCGTCGGCGCTGTCGGAGAACGACTTGCAGCGGCCGTCCGGGGACACGCCGCGCTGCCGGCTGTAGTCGACGAACACGTTGGGCGTGGACATGACGGTCACACCGCCCGCCAGCGCCAGGTCGCACTCGCCCTGGCGCAGCGCCTGCGCCGCGAGGTGCAGGGTGACCAGGGACGACGAGCAGGCCGTGTCGACGGTGATCGCCGGGCCCTCCAGGCCGAGGGTGTAGGAGACCCGGCCGGACGCGATGCTGCCGCCGCTGCCGTTGCCGCCGTAGCCCTCGGCGTCGGCGACGTTGAACAGGGTGAACGCGTAGTCGCTGTACATGACGCCGACGAAGACGCCGGTGCGGCTGCCGCGCAGCGTCACCGGGTCCACCCCCGCGCGTTCGACCGCCTCCCAGGACGCCTCCAGCAGCAGCCGCTGCTGCGCGTCGGTGGCCAGCGCCTCGCGCGGCGACAGGCCGAAGAACGCCGCGTCGAACTCGGGCGCCTCGTGCAGGAACCCGCCGGACCGCGTGTACGACGTGCCGGGGTGCGCGGGGTCGGGGTGGTAGAGGTTGTCGACGTCCCAGCCGCGGTCGGTCGGGAAGTCGGTGACGGCGTCCACGCCGTCGCTGACCAGCCGCCACAGGTCCTCGGGCGAGCGCACGCCGCCGGGGTAGCGGCAGCCCATGCCGACGATGACGATCGGGTCGTCGTCGGAGGCGCGGGTGGCCGGCGCGGCGGTGGGCGCGTCGGCGAGCGTACCCAGCAGTTCGTCACCGAGGTGCGCGGCGAGCGCGGCCGGGGTCGGGTAGTCGAACACCAGGGTCGCGGGCAGCCGCAGCCCGGTGGCCGCGCCGAGCCGGTTGCGCAGGTCGACCGAGGTCAGCGAGTCGAAGCCGAGTTCGCGGAACGGCAGGTCGGGGTCCACGGCGTCGGCCGTGCCGTGCCCGAGGACGACGGCGACCTGCTCGGCGACCATCCCGGACAGCGCGCCGGCCCGTTCCTCGACGGGCAGCGCGGACAGGACGTCGGACAGCGCGCGGGCGGCGTCGGAGCCGGCGCGGGCGGCGGAGCGTCGGGTGGGCGGCACGAGGCCGCGCAGCAGCGCGGGCACTTCGAACTGCCCGCGCAGCACGGCCAGGTCCAGGTACAGGGGCGCGGCCACGGGTTCGGCGGTCGCCACGGCCGCGTCGAACAGCGCGAGGCCGGTCCCGGCGGGCATGGCGGGCATGCCGGAGCGGGCCATGCGCTGGAGGTCGGCGTCGGTGAGCGCGCCGGTGAGGCCGCCCTCCTGCGCCCACGGCCCCCACACCAGGGACTGGGCAGGCAGGCCGGCGGCGGCGCGGTGCTGCATGAGCGCGTCGACCCAGGCGTTGGCGGCGGCGTAGTTGGCCTGGCCGGGGCTGCCGAGCGTGCCGGACACCGAGGAGTAGGCCAGGAACGCGGTCAGGTCGAGGTGGGCGGTGGCCTCGTGCAGGTGCCAGGCCACGTCCACCTTGGGACGCAGCACGCCGGCCATCCGCTCGGGCGTCAGCGACGAGAGCACGCCGTCGTCCAGGACACCGGCGGCGTGCACGACCGAACCCACCGGGTGCGCGGCGACGAGGGCGCGCACGGCGTCGCGGTCGGTGAAGTCGCAGGCGGCCACGGAGACCTCCGCGCCCAACCCGGTCAGGTCGGCGACCAGGTCGTCCACGCCCGCCGCGGCGGGTCCGCGACGACCGGCGAGCACGAGCCTGCGCGCGCCGTGCTCCACCACCAGGTGCCGGGCGAGCATGCCGCCCAGGCCGCCCGTGCCGCCGGCGACGAGGACGGCGCGGTCCGGGTCGACCAGGGGCGACTCGCGGCGGGGCGCGTCGGCGGGCACGCGGGCGAAGCGGGGCACGAGCACCTCGCCGTCGCGCACGGCGGCCTGCGGTTCGGCGGCGGCGAGCACGGCGGCCAGCGACCCGGCCGGCTCGTCCGCGCCGAGGTCCACCAGCGCGAAGCGACCGGGTTCCTCCATCAGCGCGGACCGGACGAGGCCCCACGCGCCGGCGGCGGCGAGGTCGGCGACGTCCTCGCCGCGCACGGACATCGCGCCGCGCGTGACGACGACCAGGACCGCGTCGCCGAACCGGGTGTCGGTCACCCAGGACCGGCACAGCTCCAGGACCCGCACCGCGACCTCGTGCGCGGACTCCACCGGTCGCGACGGGTCGCCCTCGACCGGGGCGAACACCACGCCGGTCGCGGTGCCCAGGTCGTCCAGGGCGGTGTGGTGCACCGCGCCTGGCAGGCCGAGGTCGTGGGGGCCGACGACGACCGGCGCGTCCAGCGGGGTCGCCTCGGCGGTCACGGGCACCCAGTCGACGCGGAACACCGAGGTCGGCGCGGCCGGGGCGTCGAGGGCGTCGGCGGCGACCGGGCGCAGGGTCAGCGAGGTGACGGTGGCGACCGGCTCGCCGTCCGCGTCGGCCACGGCCAGCGCCACGGCGTCCGGGCCGACCGGGGTCAACCGGACGCGGACCGCGCCCGCGCCGCCCGCGTGGACGGTGACGCCGGACCAGGAGAACGGCAGGCGGCCCGCGCCGGCGCCGCCGGGCAGGGCGAACGCGGAGGCGTGCAGGGCCGCGTCGAGCAGCGCGGGGTGCAGGGCGAACGCGGAGGCGTCCACCGAGTCGGCGGTCTCCGGCAGCACGACCTCGGCGAAGGTGTCGTCGCCCCGCCGCCACACGGCGGTGAGCCCCTGGAACGCCGGTCCGTAGCCGAACCCGCCCTCGGCGAGGTCGGCGTAGAAGCCGTCCAGCGGCACGGCGGTCGCGCCGGCCGGCGGCCACTCGGCCCCACCACCGGGCGCGGCGGGGAGGGCGGCGACGGCCAGTGCGCCGGTCGCGTGCCGCGTCCACGGCTGGTCGGCGGCCTCGGGGCGGGAGTACACGGTGAGCGGGCGCGTGCCGTCGTCGGCGGGCGCGCCCACGGCGACCTGCACGTCCACCCGCCCCTTGGCTGGCAGCACGAGCGGGGTCTGGAGCGTCAGCTCCTCGACCCGGGAGCAGCCGACCTCGTCGGCCGCGCGGACGGCCAGCTCCAGGTAGGCGGTGCCGGGGACGACGACCGCGCCGAGCACGGCGTGGTCGGCGAGCCACGGGTGGCTGCGCACGGACAGGCTGCTCGTGAACAGGTGCCCGTCGGAGTCGGGCAGTTCGACGGCCGCGCCGAGCAGCGGGTGGCCGGCCGGGCGCAGGCCCGCGGCGGACACGTCGCCCGCGGCGTCCGCGGTGCGCGGCCAGTAGCGGGTGTGCTGGAAGGCGTAGGTGGGCAGGTCGACGCGTCGCGCGCCGGTGCCCGCGAAGGCTGCCAGGACGCCGCCCGCTCCGGCGGTGTGCAGCTGCGCGAGGGCGGTGACCAGCGCCGTCTGCTCGTCGCGGTCGCGGCGCAGCAACGGCACGACGACCGCGTCGTCCGCCGCGCTGTCCTGCACCGCACCCGTCAGCGAGCCGTCCGGCCCGACCTCGACGAACAGCGCCGCGCCCGTCGCGCGCACGGCGTCGGCGAACCGCACGGTGTCCCGGACCTGGCGGACCCAGTACTCGGGCGTGTTCCACGCGCCGCCGGCCGTGGGCTCGTAGGCCGAGTGCGGCGCTTCGAAGGCGATCCCGTCCAGCACCCGCCGGAAGTCGCCCAGCATCGGCTCCATCAGCGCCGAGTGGAACGCGTGGCTCACCCGCAGCCGCTTGGTGCGGCGACCGGCCAGCCGTTCCGCGACCGCGAGGACTTCGGCCTCCGGCCCGGCCAGCACGACGGCGTCCGGGCCGTTCACGGCGGCGATCGACACGGCGTCGCCCAGCAGCGGCGTGACGACCTCCTCGGACGCGGCCACGGCGAGCATCGCGCCACCGGGCGGCAACGCCTGCATCAGCTTCGCGCGGGCCACCACCAGGCGACACGCGTCCGCCAGCGAGAAGACACCCGCGACGTGCGCGGCGGCGATCTCACCGACCGAGTGCCCGACCAGCACGTCCGGCCGCACGCCCGCCGACTCCAGCAGCCGGAACAGGGCCACCTCGACGGCGAACAGCGCGGGCTGGGCGAACCCGGTCCGGTCCAGGTCGCCGTTGAGCAGCACGTCGCGCAGCGACCAACCCAGCTCGGCATCGAGCACGGCGGCCACCTCGTCCAGGGCGGCGGCGAACACGGGGTGCGACGCGTGCAGCTCGCAGCCCATCCGGGCGCGCTGCGCGCCCTGCCCCGCGAACACGAACGCGGTGCGGGGCCTGCCGCGTGCGACGACGCCCTCGCCGCGCTCGGCGAACGCGGTCAGCGCGGCGACCGCCTCATCGCGGTCCGAGGCCACGACGGCGGCGCGGTGCGCGAACGCCGACCGGCTCGTGACCAGCGAGTGCGCCAGGTCGACGGTGCGCAGGTCGGTGCGCTCGCCGAGGAACGCCGCCAACCGGGCGGCCTGGTCGCGCAGCGCGGCCGGGGTCTTCGCGGACAGCACCCACGGCAGGACGCGGTCCGCCGCCGGCTCGGGCGCGGACGGCGCGTCGGGGGCCTGCTCGATGATCGTGTGCGCGTTGGTGCCGCTGACGCCGAACGAGGACACGCCCGCCCGCCACGGCCGCCCGGTCTCCGGCCACGACCGGGCCTGCGCCAGCAGTTCGACGGCACCGGCCGTCCAGTCCACGTGGGACGACGGCGCGTCGAGGTGGAGGCTGCGCGGGGCCAGGCCGTGGCGCATGGCCAGCACGACCTTGATCACGCCCGCGACGCCGGCGGCGGCCTGCGAGTGGCCGATGTTCGACTTGATCGAGCCGAGCAGCAGCGGGCGCTCGCGGTCCTGACCGTAGGCGGCGAGGACGGCTTGCGCCTCGATCGGGTCTCCCAGGGTCGTGCCGGTGCCGTGCGCCTCCACCACGTCCACGTCGGACGGCGCGAGGCCCGCGTTGGCCAGCGCGGCCCGGATGACCCGCTGCTGCGACGGACCGTTCGGCGCGGTCAGACCGTTCGACGCACCGTCCTGGTTCACGGCCGAACCACGCACCACCGCCAGCACCTCGTGACCGTTGCGACGCGCGTCGGACAGCCGCTCCAGGACCAGCACGCCGACGCCCTCGGACCAGCCCACGCCGTCCGCGCCGTCGGAGAACGAGCGGCAGCGGCCGTCGGCCGACATCGCGCCCTGCTCGCTGAACTCGATGAACCCGGCCGGGGTGGACATCACCATCACGCCGCCGGCCAGCGCCAGCGAGCACTCCCCCGCCCGCAGCGACCGCGCGGCCAGGTGCAGCGCCACCAGGGACGACGAGCACGCCGTGTCCACGGTGACCGCCGGCCCCTCCAGGCCCAGCACGTAGGAGATGCGGCCGGACAGGACGCTGGCCGAGTTGCCGCTGTTGAGGTGGCCCAGCACCTCCTCGTGGGCGTGGGCGGCGACGCCCGCGTAGTCCTGGCCACTGGTGCCGACGAACACGCCGGTGTCCCGCCCGCGCAGGGTCGCGGGGTCGATGCCGGCGCGTTCCAGCGACTCCCAGGTGACCTCCAGCAGCAGGCGCTGCTGCGGGTCCATGGCCAGCGCCTCGCGCGGGGAGATCTCGAAGAACCCGGCGTCGAAGCCCGCCGCGCCCTCCAGGAAACCGCCCTCGCGGGTGCGGGACGACCCGAAGTCCGAGCCTGCCAGCACGTCCAGGTCCCAGCCCCGGTCGGTGGGGAACGGGCCGATGCCGTCGCGCCCCTCCACCAGCAGGTCCCACAGGTCCTCGGGCGAGCGCACCCCGCCCGGGTAGCGGCAGGCCATGCCGACGATCGCGACGGGGTCGTCGTCCGCGGCGGCGAGCGCGGCGGCCGGCAGGAGCGCGGCCGGGCCGCCGACCAGTTCGGCGAGGACGTGCTCGGCGAGCACCGCGGGCGTCGGGTGGTCGAACACGAGGGTGGCGGGCAGGTTCAGGCCGGTGAGCGCGCCGAGGCCGTTGCGCAGCTCCACGGCGGTCAGCGAGTCGAACCCGAGGTCCCGGAACGGCCGGTCGGCCTCGATGGCGGCGGGGTCGGTGCGGCGCAGCACGGACGCGGCGACCGTGCGGACGGCGTCGAGCACCGCCGCGCCCCGGTCGGCCTCGGGCATGGCGGCGAGGCGGTCGCGCAGCTCGGAGGCGGTGGTGCCGGCGTCGGTGCGGTCGGCCTCGGCTGCGGCGACGGCGTGCCGGGCCTGCGGCAGGTCGGCGAACAGCGGCGTGGGGCGGCTGAGCAGCGACAGGTCCAGGAACGCGGACCAGTCCACGTCGGCGACGGTCAGCGTCGGCAGCCCCTCGGCGACCGCGAGGTCCAGCGCGTCCAGAGCGGAGTCGGGGTCAAGCGGCGTGACACCGCGCCCGAACGCGGTGGCGGCCGGGTTGTCCGGCAGCGCCCACGGTCCCCAGGCGACGGAGGTGGCGGGCAGGCCGCGGGCGTGGCGGTGCTCGGCGAGGGCGTCGAGGACGGCGTGCGCGGCGGCGTGCCCGGCGCGGCCGAGGACCCCGGTGACGCCGGTGAGCGAGGAGCACAGGACGAACGCGGCGAGGTCGAGGTGGGCGGTGGCCTCGTGCAGGGTGGTGGCGGTCCGCGCGCCGGTCAGGGCGCGGGCGAGGTGGTCGGCGTCGACGCTGTCGACCACCAGGTCGTCGTGGACGCCGACGGCGTGCACGACGGACGTCACGGCGTGCGCGGCGAGCAGGGCGTCCACGGCGGCGCGGTCCGCGAGGTCGCAGGCGGCGAACGTGACCCGCGCGCCGGTCGCTTCGAGTTCGGCGCGCAGGTCGGCGTGCGCGGCGGCGTCGGCGGTGCGGGCCACGAGCAGCAGGTGGACGCCCGCGCGGGCCAGGTGGCGCGCGACCCGCGAGCCGACCCGCCCGGTGCCGCCGGCGACGAGCACGCGGTCACCGGACCACGCACCGGACGGGTTCGCGGTCCGGGCGGGCGCGGGGACGAGGCGGCGGGCCAGCACGCCGTCGGCGCGCACGGCCACCTGGTCCTCGTCGCCCGCGAGCACGCGCGGCAGCAGGGCGGCGGTCGCGGCGTCCACCGCGGCGGGCAGGTCGACCAGCCCGCCCCAGCGGCGCGGGTACTCCAGGGCGGCGACGCGGCCGAGGCCCCACGCGGCGGCCTGCGCCGGGTCTGCCTCGACGTCGCGGGTGGCGCACCACAGCGGGGCGTCCACGCCGAGGTCGCCGAGCGCCTGCACCAGGCACGCCCCGGCGGTGGGGTCCTCCAGGGCCAGCAGGGACAGCACGCCGCCGAAGTCGGCCCCGTCGAGCAGGGCGGGCCGCAGCGACGCGACGAGCCCGGCGCGGGTGAGGTCCTCCGGCGTCACGACGGCCGTCGGGCCGAGCGCGGCGACGACCTGGCCCACCCACTCGGAGCCGAGGTACGCGGCGGGCACGACGACCAGCCACGGGTCGGTGTCGGCGGCGGGGCCGGGCTCCACCGGGGTCCAGGTGGCGCGGTAGCGGCGGCCGTCGGTGACGAACCGCTCGCGCCTGCGCCGCCGCCACGCCGACAGCGCGGGCACGACAGCGCCCAGGGCGGCCTCGTCCACGTCGAGGTCGGCGCTGAGCCGGTCGAGGTCGGTGGAGGCCAGGACGTCCCAGAAGCCGTCGTCCCGGCCCTCGCCGGCCCCGGGCGCCTCCGGCCAGAACCGCTCGTGCCGGAACGCGTAGGTCGGCAGCTCGACCGCGGTGCGCGGGCCGAGGAACGCCGCCCAGTCGGGGCGCGTGCCGCCGACCGCCAGCGCGCCGACCGCGACGGCCAGCGCCTCGCCCTCGCCGCGGTCGCGGCGCAGCGTCGGCACGACCGCGGCGGGACCGGCGCTCGCCTGCGCCATGCCGGACACGGACCCGTCGGGCCCGATCTCCAGGAGGGTGCGGACGCCGTCGTCCACGAGCCGCCGCACGCCGTCGGCGAACCGCACGGTGGAGCGGACCTGGGTGACCCAGTGGTCGGCCCAGTCCGACGAACCCCAGTTCTCCGGGCGCAGCGGCGCGCCGGTCACCGTGGACACGATCGGGATGACGGGCTCGGCGTGGGTGATCGCCTCGGCGACGGCCCGGAACTCGTCGAGCACCGGGTCCATCAGCGGCGAGTGGAACGCGTGGCTGACCCGCAGCCGCCTGGCCCTGTCGCCCAGGCGCTCGGCGACGGCGAGCACGGCGTCCTCCGGTCCGGCGAGGACGACGGACCCGGGCCCGTTCACCGCCGCCACGGCGACCTCGGGCGGCAGGAGCGGCAGCACGTCGGCCTCGGCCGCGCGGACGGCGACCATCGCGCCGCCCCCGGGCAGGGCGCGCATGAGCCGGCCGCGCGCGGAGACCAGGCGGCAGGCGTCGGGGAGGGTCAGGACACCCGCGACGTGCGCGGCGGCGATCTCGCCGACGGAGTGGCCGAGCAGGAAGTCCGGTCGGACACCCCACGACTCCAGGAGCCGGAACAACGCCACCTCGAACGCGAACAGCGCGGCCTGGGTGTGGTCGGTGGAGTCCAGCAGGTCCGCGCCGGGCGTGCCGGGCTCGGCGAACAGCACGTCGGTCGACGTGTCGAGCAGGGCGAGCGCCTCGTCCAGCGCGGCGGCGAACACGGGGTGGCGGGCGTGCAGTTCGCGGCCCATGCCCGCGCGCTGCGAGCCCTGGCCGGCGAACAGCGCGGCCAGGCCGCCCCGGACGGGCGTGCCGGTGAGCACGTCGGGGTGCGGCGTGCCGGCGGCCAGCGCGTCGAGGCCGGCCAGCAGCCCTTCGCGGTCGTGGGCGACGACGGCGGCCCGCTGGTCGAGCGCGGCCCTGGTGGTGGCGGCCGAGAACGCGAGGTCGGCGACCGGCGCGGTGGAGCCGGCGACGTGGTCGCGCAGCCTGGCGGCCTGCGCGCGCAGGGCGGCGGCGCCCCGTGCCGACACCAGCACCGGGACCGCGTTCGCGACCGGCTCGGCGGGTTCGGCGGGTTCCGCGTCCGGGGCCTGCTCCAGGATCACGTGCGCGTTGGTGCCGCTGAGGCCGAACGACGACACCGCGGCCCGGCGCGGCCGGTCCACCTCCGGCCAGTCACGGGCCTCGGTCAGCAGCTCCACGCGGCCCGCCGACCAGTCGACGGCCGTCGTCGGGCGCGTCACGTGCAGGGTCGCGGGGAGCACGCCGTGCCGCATCGCCTGCACGGCCTTGATCACGCCCGCGACGCCGGCGGCGGCCTGCGTGTGGCCCAGGTTGGACTTGACCGACCCCAGGTAGGCGGGTTCGTCGCGGTCGAGGCCGTAGGTCGCGAGCAGCGCCTGCGCCTCGATCGGGTCGCCCAGCGACGTGCCGGTGCCGTGCGCCTCGACGACGTCCACCTCGGACGGCGACAGGTCCGCGTTGGCCAGCGCCTGCCAGATGACCCGGCGCTGGGACGGGCCGTTGGGCGCGGTCAGGCCGTTGGACGCGCCGTCGGAGTTGACCGCCGAGCCCCGGACGACCGCCAGCACGCGGTGCCCGTTGCGCCGGGCGTCGGAGAGCCGTTCGAGCACGAGCACGCCGACGCCCTCGGACCAGCCGGTGCCGTCCGCGCCGTCGGCGAACGCCTTGCACCGGCCGTCGGACGCCAGGCCGCCCTGCCGGGAGAACTCGACGAACGCGCCAGGCGCGGACATCACCGTGACGCCGCCGGCCAGCGCCAGCCCGCACTCGCGGGTGCGCAGGGCGTGCGCGGCCCAGTGCAGGGCGACCAGGGACGACGAGCACGCCGTGTCGACGGTGACCGCCGGTCCCTCCAGGCCCAGCACGTACGCCAGGCGGCCGGACAGGACGCTGGCCGCGTTGCCGGTGCCCAGGTGGCCCTCGACGTCCGCGCCCGAGGCGTGCACCAGGTGCCCGTACTCCTGGCCGTTCGTGCCGACGAACACGCCGGTGTCGCCGCCGCGCAGGGCGGTCGGGTCGAGCCCGGCCCGCTCCAGCGCCTCCCACGCGACCTCCAGCAGCAGGCGCTGCTGCGGGTCCATGGCCAGCGCCTCGCGCGGCGAGATGCCGAAGAAGTCCGCGTCGAAGTCGCCCGCGCCGGCCAGGAAGCCGCCGCGCGCCGTGGACGCCGCCGCGCCGAGCGCGGCCAGGTCCCAGCCCCGGTCGGCGGGGAAACCGCCGATGGCGTCACCGCCCGTCGCGACCAGCTCCCACAGCTGCTCCGGGTCGTCGACGCCGCCGGGGAACCGGCAGCCCATCCCGACCACCGCGATCGGCTCCCGTTCGCGGCGCCGTGCCTCGTCGAGGCTGCGCTTGGTGTCGCGCAGGTCGGCGGTGGCCCGCTTGAGGTAGTCGAGCAGCTTGTCTTCACTGGCCACGGCGGTCACTTCCCGAGTTCGTCGTCGAGCAGGTCGAACAGTTCCTCGGCGGTCGCCGAGTCGAGCGCGGGCGCGGTGTCGGCGGGGCGCTCGTCCGCGTCCCAGGCCCGCACGAGCGAACGCAGCCGCACCGAGATCGCGGCGCGCTCGCCCTCGGGCGCCGCGGCCAGCAGCCGCTCCACCCGGGCGAGTTCGGCGTGCAGGTCCACCTCGGCCCCGCCGAGCAGCGAGACCAGGTGGTCGGCCACCGCCCGGGGCGTCGGGTGGTCGAAGATCAGCGTGGCGGGCAGGTCCGCGCGGACGCGGGTGCCGAGCAGGTTGCGGAACTCGACCGCGATCAGCGAGTCGAACCCGAGGTCCTTGAACGCCACGGTCGGGTCGGGTTCCTCGCCGGCCTGGTGCCCGGACACCTGCGCCGTGGTGGCGAGGACGAGTTCCAGCAGCAGCCTGCCCCGGGTCGCCGGGTCGGCCGCGGCCAGCCGGTCGTGCCAGGTGTCCGGCTCGGCGGCGGCCGGCAGCGACCGGGCCTGTGGAATGCCGGTGAGCAGCGGCGACGGGCGGGCCGCGGTGAAGCCGGGCGCGAAGCGCGCCCAGTCCACCTCGGTCACCACCGCGGTGGCGGCGTCGCGTTCCACGGCGTGCCACAGGGCGGCGACGGCGCGCTCCGGGTCCAGCGGGGTGAACCCGCTGCGCCGCAGCCGGTCCGCCGCGCCGGGGTCGCGCGCCATGCCGGCCTCGGCCCACGGCCCCCACGCGATCGAGGTCGCGGGCAGGCCCTCGGCGCGCCGCCGCTCGGCGAGCGCGTCGACGAAGGCGTTGGCGGCGGCGTAGTTGCCCTGCCCCGCCGCGCCGACCGCGCCGGCGAAGGAGGAGAACACCACGAACGCGTCGAGCGGCACGTCCCGGGTCAGCTCGTGCAGGTTCTCCGCGCCCCGCGCCTTGGCGCGCAGGACCGCGTCGAACCGCTCCGGCGCGAGGGTCTCCACCACGCCGTCGTCGAGGACGCCGGCCGCGTGCACCACGGCGGTCAGGTCGGGCACGTCCGCCAGCACGGCGGCCAGCGCGTCCCGGTCGGCGACGTCGCAGGCGGCGAAGGTGGTCCCCGCGCCCAGGTCCGCCAGCTCGGTGCGCAGTGCGGCCGCGCCGTCCGAGCGCTCACCGCGCCGGCCGACGAGCACGACGTGCCGCGCGCCGGCCTCGGCGACGGCCCGCGCGACCCGGCGGCCGAGCGCGCCCGTGCCGCCGGTGACCAGCACCGTGCCGGAGGGGCGCCACGTCCGGGTGGCCGGACCACCGGGCGCGGGCGCCAAGCGGCGGGCCGCGACGCCCGTCGGGCGCACGGCGACCTGGTCCTCCGCGCGTCCGGCGAGGACGCCGGCGAGCCGTTCGGCGGACCGGGCGTCGAGTACCGGCGGCAGGTCCACGAGACCGCCCCACAGGCCGGGGTGCTCCAGCGCCACGACCCGGCCGAGGCCCCACACCGCCGCCTGAGCGGGGTCGGGCCGCTCGCCGGCGACCGCCGGCACCGCGCCGCGGGTGAGCACCCACAGCGGTCCGGCGGTCCCGGTGTCCCCCAGCGCCTGCACCAGGCCGGCGGTCGAGACCAGGTTGCGGTGGGCGTCGGTCCCCGCGGAGGCCAGGGAGACGACGCCGGCCGGGGTGGTGTCCCCCAAGACCTCGCGCAACCGCACGGCCACCGCCGCGCGGTCCGCGCCCGCCGGCACGGGCAGGTGCACGACGGCCGCGCCGTGCGCGGCCAGGGCCGCGGCGACCGCCTCGTCCTGCGCGGCGGGGTCCTGCGCGGCGGGGTCCTGCGCGGTCACCAGCAGCCAGGTGCCCGACAGCAGCGCCTGCCGGTCGGCGACCGGCTCCCAGGTGGCCCGGTAGCGCCACGCGTCCAACTCGGCCGCCTCCCGCGACTTCCTGCGCCACGCCGACAGGGCGGGCAGCACGCCCGCGAGGGCCGCGTCGCCGCCCAGGTCGAGCGCGGTCGCCACGGCGTCGGTGTCGGCCCGGTCGACCGCCGCCCAGAACTCCGCCTCGGCGGGGTCGGCGGACGCGGGCGCGGCGGCGGCCGGTTCGGGCCAGAAGCGCCGCCGCTGGAACGCGTAGGTGGGCAGGTCGACGTGCGCGGAGCGCGTCCCGAACCAGCCCGTCCAGTCCACCGCCGAGCCCGAGACGTGCAGGCGGGCCACGGCGGCGGCCAGCGCGGCTGCCTCGTCCCGGTCGGCCCGGGTCAGGGCGACGACCACGCGGTCCGCGACCACCTCGGCGGCCAGCGCGCCGAGCACGCCGTCCGGGCCGATCTCGACCAGGGTGGCCGCCCGCAGCCCGGCGACGGCGTCGGCGAACCGGACCGGCATCCGCACCTGGTCCACCCAGTAGTCCGGGGTGTCGATGCCGTGACCGCTCGGCGCGGTGGTCACGACGGGGATCCGTGGCGGGGCGAACGCGACGTCCGCGAGCACCGCCCGGAAGCCCGCGAGCACCGGGTCCGTGCGGTGCGAGTGGAAGGCGTGCGACACGACCAGCCGCTTGGTCCGCGCGAAGTGCGCGGCGACCGCGTCCACGGCGTCCTCGTCACCGGACACGACCACGGCGGACGGCCCGTTGACGGCGGCGATCGACGCGCCCTCGCCGAGCAGCGGCAGCACGTCGGCCTCCGCCGCCCGAATGGCGACCATCGCGCCGCCCTCGGGCAGCCCCTGCATCAGCCGCCCGCGCGCGGCGACCAGCCGGCAGGCGTCGGCCAGCGAGAACACCCCGGCGACGTGCGCCGCCGCGATCTCGCCGACGGAGTGGCCGACCAGCGCCTCGGGCCGCAGGCCCAGGGACTCGGCCAGCCGGAACAGCGCCACCTCGAACGCGAACAGCGCGGGCTGGGTGAACTCGGTGCGGTGCACCAGGTCCGAGCCCACGACCTCGTCCAGCGGCCGGGACAGGTGCGGGTCCAGCGCGGACCGCACCTCGTCCCACGCGGCGGCGAACACCGGGAACGCGGCCCGCAGGCCGGTGCCCATGCCGACGCGCTGCGCGCCCTGGCCGGTGAACAGGAACGCCGTGCCGGCGGGTTCGCGGACCACGCCCTCGACGACCGACGCGGACGGCTCGCCGGCCGCCAGCGACCGCAGCCCGGCGGCCCAGTCGTCGCCGTGCACCACGGCCCGGTGGTCGAACGCGGTGCGCGCGGTGGCCAGCGCGAACCCGACGTCCGCCGGGTCGACGTCGTCGGTGAGGCGCGCGAGCAGGCGGGCGGCCTGGTCGCGCAGGGCCGCCGGGGTCGTCGCCGACAGCGGCAGCAGCACCGGGCGGGCCCCGGTGGCGCCCGCGACCCCGGCGGGTTCGTCGGTGGTCGTCCCGACCGCGGGGGCCTGCTCGACGATGAGGTGCGCGTTGGTGCCGCTGATGCCGAACGACGACACGCCCGCCCGGCGCGGGCGCCCGCCCTCGGGCCACGGCCGCGCCGAGGTGAGCACCTCCACCGCGCCGCTCGACCAGTCGACGTGCGGCGACGGCTCGGTCACGTGCAGCGTGCGGGGCAGCAGCCCGTGGCGCAGGGCCAGCACGACCTTCAGCACGCCCGCCGCGCCGGCCGCCGCCTGGGTGTGGCCGAGGTTGGACTTGACCGAGCCGACCAGCAGCGGCTCGTCGCGGTCCTGCCCGTAGGCGGCGAGCAGCGCGCCCGCCTCGATCGGGTCGCCCAGGGACGTGCCCGTGCCGTGCGCCTCCACCGCGTCCACGTCGGACGGTCGCAGGCCGGCGTCGGCCAGCGCCGCGCGGATGACCCGCTGCTGGGAGCGGCCGTTGGGGGCGGTCAGGCCGTTGGACGCGCCGTCGGAGTTCACCGCGGAACCCCGGATCACGGCCAGCACCCGGTGCCCGTTGCGCAGGGCGTCGGACAGCCTCTCCAGCACCACGGTGCCCGCGCCGTCGGAGAACGTCGCCCCGTCGGCGTCGGCGGAGAACGCCTTGCAGCGCCCGTCCGGGGCCAGCCCGCCCTGCCGGGCGAACTCGCCGAACACGCCGGGCGTCGCCATCACGGTCACGCCGCCGGCCAGCGCCAGCGTCGACTCGCCGGACCGCAGCGACCGGACCGCCATGTGCATGGCGACGAGCGCCGACGAGCAGGCGGTGTCGACCGTGACGGCAGGCCCCTCCAGGCCGAACGCGTAGGCCACCCGGCCGGACAGGACGCTGGCGTTGTTGCCGACGCCCGCGTGCCCGCCGAGGTCGGCGTCCGAGTCGCGCAGCAGCGTGGCGTAGTCCTGGCCGTTGGTGCCGGCGAACACGCCGGTCCGGGTGCCGCGCAGGGTCTCCGGGACGATCCCGGCGTCCTCGAACGCCTCCCAGGAGGTCTCCAGCAGCAGGCGCTGCTGCGGGTCCATGGCCAGCGCCTCGCGCGGCGAGATGCCGAAGAAGGCCGGGTCGAACTCGGCCGCCTCCCGCACGAAACCTCCAGCCAGCGCGTACACCCGACCAGTGTCGTCAAGCTGGGAGTAGGCAATTCCCTCGACTTTCCAGCCGCGGTCGGCCGGCGGGCCGGTGATCGCGTCGCCGCCCGAGGCCAGCAGGTCCCACAGCTGGGCGGGGTTCGACACCCCGCCGGGGAACCGGCAGGCCATGCCGACGATGGCGATCGGCTCGCCGTCGGCGGCGGCGACCGCGGCGCCCTCCCGGTCCGCGCCGGAGCCGGTCAGCTCGGCGACGACGTGCTCGGCCAGGGCCTGCGGGGTGGTGTGGTCGAACACGACGGTCGTGGCCAGCCGCAGGCCGGTGGCCGCGTTGAGCAGGTTGCGCAGTTCCAGCGCGGTCACCGAGTCGGTGCCCAGGTCGCGGAACGGGGTGCGCGGCTGCACGTCGGCCGCCGAGCCGAAGCCCAGGGTGGCGGCCACCCGGTCGCGCACCAGGGCCAGCGCGGCGGGCACCCGCTCGGCGGCGGGCAGCGCGGTCAGGGTGGCGGCGAACCCGGCGTCGTCGGGCGCGGGGGCGACGCGGGCGGCGAGCGCCCGCACCTCGGGCAGGTCGGCCACGAACGGGCTGGGCCTGCTCGCGGTGAACGCGACGCCGAAGCGCTCCCACTCGACGTCGGCGACGGCGAGCGCCGGGCGCGTGCCCGCCATCGCGGTGCGCAGCGCGACGACCGCGACGTCCGGGTCCATCTCGACGAACCCGTGCCGCCGGGCCGTGCGCCCCACCTCGCCCTCGGCCATGCCGCCCTCGCCCCACGGCCCCCACGCCACGGACAGCGCGGGCAGCCCGAGGGCGGCCCGGTGCTCGGCGAGGGCGTCGAGGTAGGCGTTGCCGGGCGCGTAGTTGCCCTGGCCGGGCACGCCGAACACGCCCGCGATGGACGCGAACAGCACGAACGACGTCAGGTCGCGGTCGCGGGTCAGCTCGTGCAGGTGCCACGCGCCCAGCGCCTTGACGGCCAGCACCTCGTCCACCCGCTCGGGGGTGAGGGCGTCGACCATCGCGTCGTCGAGGGCGGCGGCGGTGTGCACGACGTCGGTCAGCGGGCAGTCGTCGCCGATCCCGTCGAGCACGGCGGCGAGCCGGGTGCGGTCGGACACGTCGCACGCGACGATCGTGACGCGCGCGCCCAGCGCCTCCAGGTCGGCCCGCAGCTCGTCCGCACCGGGCGCGTCGGGGCCGCGGCGGCTGGTGAGCACCAGGTGCCGGGCGCCCTCGCCGGCCAGCCAGCGGGCTACGTGCGCGCCGAGGGCGCCGGTGCCGCCGGTGACCAGGGCGGTGGCGGGCGGTTCGGCCCGCTCGGTGACCCGCACGGGCGGCGCGTGCTCGAAGCGGCGGCCGTGCGGGCCGGTGCGGCGCAGCGCCACCTGGTCCTCGCCGGACGAGCCGTCCAGCACGGCGGCCAGGTCCCGGTGGTCGAGGTCGGCGGCGTCGGCGGGCAGGTCGAGCAGGCCGCCCCAGCGCTCGGGGTGCTCCAGCGCGACGACCCGGCCGAGGCCCCACACGGCGGCCTGGGCGGGGTGCCCGGCCCGTTCGGCGGGGGTCACGGCGTGGGCGGCGCGGGTGGCGCACCACAGCGGCGCGGTGATCCCGGCGTCGCCGAGGGCCTGGACGAGCGCGAGCGTGGCGGCCAGGCCGCGCGCGGCGCCCGTGCGGTAGGGGCGCTCGTCCGCGCCGAGCAGCGAGAGCACCCCGGCGTACCGGCCGGCCGGGAGCGCGGCGGCGTACCCCGCGCGGTCGGGCGCGGCGGTGTCCAGCGCGACGACCGCGCCGGCGGGGGCGACGCGCGCCGTCCACGCCGGGTCGGGGTCGTCGGCCGGCACCAGCACGAGCCAGTCGCCCGACAGCGGCGGCGCGTCCACCCGCGGCACGGGCCGCCAGGCGACCCGGTAGAGCCAGTTGTCGCCGGCCTCGCCGGGGCGCGCCAGCAGCGCCAGCGCGTCGCCGACGGACATCTCCGGGTCGAGGCCGGCGAGGAAGCCGTCGTCGACCTTCGACGCGGTCGGCTCGGGCATCGGCGGCCAGAACCGCTCGTGCTGGAACGCGTAGGTCGGCAGGGCGGCGGGTGCGACGCCCTCGCACAGCACCTCCCAGCGCACCGGCACGCCCGCCACCCACGCCTCGGCCACCGACCGCAGCAACCGGTCCGCACCACCCTCGCCGCGGCGCAGCGACCCCACCACCACGGCGTCGTCGCCGACGATGTCGCGCACGCTCATCGACAGCACCGGGTGTGGCCCGACCTCGACGAACACGTCCGCGCCCGCGTCGGCCGCGGCCCGTGCCGCGCCCGCGAAGTCGACCCGTTCCCGCAGGCTGCGGAACCAGTAGCCCGCGTCCAGGTCGGCCGTGTCGACCGCCGCGCCGCGCAGCCCCGAGTAGAACCCGGTGGGCACCGACACCGGCGCGACGCCGGCGAGGTCGGCCAGCACCCGCTCCTCGACCGCGTCCACGCCGGCCCAGTGCGAGGCGTAGCCGACGGGGATGCGGCGCGCCCGGACCTCCCGCGCCACCAGGTCGGCGACCAGGTCGTCCAGCGCGTCCACGTCGCCGGACAGCACGACGGCGCGCGGCCCGTTGACCGCCGCGACGACGGCGCGGCCGGCGAAGCGCTCCAGCAGCGGCTCCACCTCGCCCCGGGACAGCGCGACCGACGCCATGCCGCCGCGCCCCTCCAGCACCTCGGCGATGGCCCGGCTGCGCAGCACGACGACGCGGACGGCGTCCTCCAGGGACAGCGCGCCGGACGCGCAGGCCGCGGCGATCTCGCCCTGCGAGTGCCCGACGACGCCCGCCGGCTCGACGCCCAGCGCGCGCCAGGTGTGCGCGAGCGACACCATCACCGCGAACAGCGCGGGCTGCACCACGTCCACCCGCTCCAGCGCGTCGGCGTCGCCCAGCACGTCGAACAGCGACCACGGCACGAGCGCGGACAGCGCCGCGTCGACCTCGTGCATCCGGTCGGCGAACTCGGGCGAGCCGGCGACCAGCTCGCGGGCCATCCCGACCCACTGCCCGCCCTGGCCGGGGAACACGAACACGACTGGTCCGCGGTCGGCGGCCGTCCCCCGCACGAGACCGGGGTGCGACTCGCCGCGGGCCAGCGCGGCGAGCGCGCCCGCCCGGTCGTCGCCGAGCACGACGGCCCGGTGGTCGAACCGGGTGCGGCGCAGCAGGGCCGCGCCGACCGCCGCCGGGTCGTGGTCGTCCAGGTGGGCGGCCAGCCGGGCGGCCTGGGCGCGCAGCGCGGCCTCGGTGCGGCCGGACAGCACCCACGGCACCGCGCCGTCGACCGGTGCTTCGAGGTCCGGCAGCGCGAGGGGCCCGGCGGGCGGGGCCTGCTCCAGCACGGTGTGCGCGTTGGTGCCGCTGATGCCGAACGACGACACGGCGGCACGGCGCACGCGACCGGCGTCCGGCCACGGCACGTTCTCCGCCGCCAGCTCGACCGCGCCGGTGGACCAGTCGACCTCGCCCGTGGGCTCGGTGACGTGCAGGGTGCGGGGCACAACGCCGTGCCGCATCGCCTCGACCACCTTGATGATCCCGGCGACACCGGCGGCGGCCTGCGCGTGCCCGATGTTCGACTTGACCGACCCCAGCAGCAGCGGGGTCTGCCGGTCGCGGCCGTAGGTGGCCAGCAGCGCCTGCGCCTCGATGGGGTCGCCCAGCGGGGTGCCGGTGCCGTGCGCCTCCACCACGTCCACCTCGGACGGACGTAGCCCCGCGTTGGCCAGCGCGGCCCGGATCACCCGCTGCTGCGACGGACCGTTCGGCGCGGTCAGACCGTTCGACGCACCGTCCTGGTTCACGGCCGAACCACGCACCACCGCCAGCACCTCGTGACCGTTGCGACGCGCGTCGGACAGCCGTTCGAGCACCAGCACGCCCACGCCCTCGGCCCACGCGGTGCCGTCGGCGTCGGCCGAGAACGCCTTGCAGCGCCCGTCCGGGGCCAGCCCGCCCTGCCGGGAGAACGTGACGAACCCCAGCGGCGTCGACATCACCGTGACGCCGCCGGCCAGCGCCAGCGAGCACTCGCCCGAGCGCAGCGACTGCGCCGCGAGGTGCAGCGCCACCAGCGACGACGAGCACGCCGTGTCCACCGTGACGGCCGGGCCGACCAGGCCTAGCGCGTAGGACAGCCGGCCGGACAGCACGCTGCCCGCGTTGCCGGTGTTGAGGTGTGCGGCCACGTCGATGCCGGAGTGCAGCAGCACGCCCGCGTAGTCCTGGCCGCCCGCGCCGACGAACACGCCGACGTCGTCGCCGCGCAGCCCGACCGGGTCGATCCCGGCGGTCTCCAGCGACTCCCACGCGGTCTCCAGCAGCAGGCGCTGCTGCGGGTCCATCGCCAGGGCCTCGCGCGGGGCGATGCCGAAGAAGCCGGCGTCGAAGTCGGCCGCGTCGCGCAGGAACCCGCCGGCGCGCACGAACTCCGGCTCGTCCGGGTCGCGCAGCTCGGGGACGTCCCAGCCGCGGTCGGCCGGGAAGCCGGTGATGGCGTCCACGCCGTCGGAGACCAGTCGCCACAGGTCCTCGGGCGAGCGCACACCGCCCGGGTAGCGGCAGCCCATGCCCACGATCACGACCGGGTCGTCCGCCTGCTCGGCGGTCCTCGGCGTCGCGTCGAGCAGGACGGGTGCGCTGCCGCCGATCTCGGCCGCCAGGTGCCCGGCCAGCGCGCGGGGCGTCGGGTGGTCGAACACCAGCGTCGACGGCAGGGTCAGGCCGGTGGCCGCGTCGAGCCGGTTGCGCAGCTCCACGCCGGTCAGCGAGTCGAACCCGAGGTCGCGGAACGCGCGGTCCGCGCCGACCACCGTGCCGGGGTGGCCGAGGACGGCGGCGACGTGCCCGCGCACCGCCTCCAGCAGCGCGGCGACCAGGTCGGGGCCGGAGAGGCCGGCGAACGCGGCGCGGTCGGCGTGCGCGGCGGCCGTGCGGCGGACGACCGCCGGGGCCAGGGCGCGCAGCAGCGGCGGCACGCTCGGCAGGGTGCGCAGCGTGCGCACCGCGAACTCCTGCGCCACCACCGCCGGGTCGCCGGCGGTCAGGGCCGCGTCGAACCAGGCCAGGCCGCGCTCGCGGGTCATCGGCGGCATCCCGGCGCGGGCCAGCCGCTGCCGGTCGGCGGCCGACATGCCGCCCGCCATGCCGGCCGGCAGCGCCCACGCGCCCCAGGCGATCGACACGACGGGTTTGCCCTCGGCGCGGCGGTGCGCGGCGAGGGCGTCCACGAAGGCGTTGCCGGCGGCGTAGTTGGCCTGCCCGGCCGCGCCGAGCACCCCGGCCAGCGAGGAGAACAGCACGAGGGGCGTGTCGGGCAGCAGCTCGTGCAGGTGCCACGCGCCGTCGGCCTTGGGCCGCATGGCGGTGGCCAGCCGCTCGGGGGTCTGCGCGGCGATCACGCCGTCGTCCAGCACGCCGGCGGCGTGCACCACGCCCGTCAGGCCGGGCACGTCCGCCAGCACGGCGGCGAGCCGGTCCCGGTCGGCCACGTCGCACGCGGTGACGACGACCCGCGCGCCCGCGGCGGTCAGCTCGGCCACGGCCTCGGCGACGCCCGGCGCGTCCGCTCCCCGGCGTCCGGTGAGGACCAGGTCACGGACGCCGTGCGCGGTGACGAGGTGGTGGGCGAGGACGAGGCCGAGCCCGCCCGTGCCGCCGGTGACGAGGACGGTGTCGCCCAGGTCCAGCGCCTTCCCCGGCGTGCCGGCGCGGACCAGGCGGGCCGCGCCCGGGACGCCGCCGCGCAGCGCGAGCTGCGGTTCGCCGGTGGCGACGGCGGCGGGCAGCAGGTCGGCGGGCCCGTCGAGGTCGACCAGCGCGAGCCGGTCGGGCGCCTCGGTCTGCGCGGACCGCACCAGGCCCCACACGCCGGCCTCGGCCGGTCCGGTGCCCCGGGTGACCAGGGCGAGTCGTGCGCCGCGCGGCGCCTCGGCGAGCCAGGTGCGCACCGCGTCGAGCGCGGTCGCGGCGGCCTGCCGGGCGGCGGTGGCGGGGTCATCGCCCTCCGGCACGACCGGCAGCACGGTCACGTCGGGCGCGCCGGCGGCCAGCACCGCCGCCACGTCGGGGTGGCGCGTCGCGCCCGGCACGTCGACCACGTCGCCGACGACCGCGGCGGACACGGCACCGGCTGCCGGTTCGACCGCGTGCCACTCGACGCGCATCAGGCCGGAGTCGTCCGGCGCGACCACGTCGGCGAGGCTGCGCACGGTCAGCCGACCCGCGGTGAGCACGGGCGCGCCGGTCGGGTCGACGACGGTGATGGCGACGCTGTCCGGACCGGTCGGCGTGATCCGGGCGCGCACGGAGGTCGCACCCGCGGCGTGCAGGCGCAGGTCGGCCCACGCGAACGGCAGCCTGCCCTCGTCGCCGCCCATCGAGCTGGCGCTGAGCGCCTGCACGACGGCGTCGAGCAGCGCGGGGTGCAGGCCGAAGCCGTCGGCGGTGCGCGCGTCGCCGGGCAGCACGACCTCGGCGAAGACCTCGCCGTCGCGCCGCCACAGCGACCGCAGGCCGCGGAACAGCGGGCCGTACTCCCCACCCGCGCCGCGCGTGACGTCGGCGTGGAAGTCCTCCACCGACAGCTGCTCCGCGCCGGCGGGCGGCCACTCGACGCCCTGCTCGGGCGCGGGCTCGACCAGGGCGGTGAGCACACCGGTGGCGTGCAGCGACCAGTCGCCCCCGTCCTCCCGCCGGGAGTGGACGGTGACGGCGCGCGCGCCCGGCGCGCCCTGGTCGTCGACGCGCACCTGAAGGGTGACGCCGCCGGACTCGGGCACGACGAGCGGCGCGACGAGCATCAACTCCCGCACGCCGCCGAAGCCCACCTCGTCGCCCGCGCGGACGGCCAGTTCCACGAACACCGACCCGGGCAGCACGGCCAGGCCGCCCATCCGGTGCTCGGCGAGCCACGGGTGCGAGGACAGCGACAGGCGGGCGGTGAACACGTGGCTGTCGGAGTCGGCCAGGCCCACGGCGGCGGCGAGCAGCGCGTGACCGGTGGGCTCGACGCCCGCCGCGGCGAGGTCGAGGCCCGCCCCGGTGACGACCGGCCAGAACCGGCGGCGGCGGAACGCGGTGGTGGGCAGCGCGACCCGGCGTGCGCCGGGGGTCGGCGCGGTCAGGTCGACGGGCGCGCCGGCGGCGTGCAGGCGGCCCAGGGCGGTGACGGCGGCGGTCGGCTCGTCGTCGCCGCGCAGCAGCGGGACGGCCACGACGTCGGCGTTCTCGCGCACGGCGGCGGACAACGCCGCGCCGGGCCCCACCTCCAGCACGATCGAGACGCCGCGCTCCGCCAGGGCGGTCACCGCGTCGGCGAACCGGACGGTGTCCCGGACCTGGCGGACCCAGTACCCGGGCGAGTCCCACTCGCCGTCGGCGGTGGGCTCGTGGGCGATGCGCGGCGCGGCGAAGGCGATGCCGTCGAGGACGCGCCGGAAGTCGTCCAGCACCGGGTCCATCAGCGCCGAGTGGAAGGCGTGGCTCACCCGCAGCCGCGTGGCCTTGTCGCCCAGTCGCGCGGCGAGGGCGAGCACGGCGTCCTCGGGACCGGCGACCACCAGCGACGCGGGGCCGTTCACGGCGGCGATCGACACGCCGTCGTCCAGCAGCGGCCGGACCTCGGCCTCGGTCGCCCGCACGGCGACCATCGCGCCGCCGGCCGGGAGCGCCTGCATCAGGTTCGCCCGCGCCACCACCAGGCGACACGCGTCCGCCAACGAGAACACACCCGCCACGTGCGCGGCGGCGATCTCCCCGACCGAGTGCCCGACCAGCACGTCCGGGCGGACGCCCCAGGAGTCGAGCAGCCGGAACAGCGCCACCTCGACCGCGAACAGCGCGGGCTGGGCGAACCCGGTCCGGTCCAGGTCGGCGTGCGCCAGGGCGTCGCGCAGCGACCAGCCGGACTCGGCGTCGAGCACGGCGGCCACCTCGTCCAGGGCGGCGGCGAACACCGGGTAGCGGTCCAGCCCGAGGCCCATGCGGGCGCGCTGCGAGCCCTGCCCTGCGAAGGCGAACGCGAGGCCGCCGCGACGGGGCTCGCCCTCGACGACGCCCGGCGCGTCCCCGTCTGCGGCGAACGCGGCCAGCCGGTCGGCGGCCTCGGCCCGGTCGGCGGCGACCACGACGACCCGGTGCTCCAGCGCGGCGCGCGTGGTGGCCAGGGAGAACGCGGTGTCGGCGAGGGCGTCGTCGGTGGCGCGCAGGTGGTCGGCGAGGTGGGCGGCCTGGGTGCGGGCGCCGTCGCGGTCCCGGGCGGACACGGCGAGCGCGAACGGCCCCTCGGCGGGTGCCGTCGGCGTCGGCGACGGCGACGGGGCCGGCTGCTCGATGATCACGTGCGCGTTCGTGCCGCTGATGCCGAACGACGACACGGCGGCGCGGCGCGGCCGGGCGACGGCGGGCCACGCCCGGTCGTCCACGACCAGGTCCACCGCGCCCGACGCCCAGTCCACGTGCGACGACGGCTCGGTGACGTGCAGGGTGCGCGGGACGGCGCCGTGCCGCATGGCCTCGACGACCTTGATGATCCCGGCGACGCCGGCCGCGGCCTGGGTGTGGCCGATGTTCGACTTGATCGAGCCGAGCAGCAGCGGCTCGTCGCGGTCCTGGCCGTAGGTCGCGAGCAGCGCCTGCGCCTCGATGGGGTCGCCGAGGACGGTTCCGGTGCCGTGCGCCTCGACCACGTCCACGTCGGACGGGGTCAGGCCGGCGGCGTCGAGGGCCTGTCGGATCACGCGCTGCTGGGAGGGCCCGTTGGGCGCGGTGAGGCCGTTGGACGCGCCGTCGGAGTTGACCGCGCTGCCCTTGACGACGGCCAGCACGGTGTGCCCGTTGCGGCGCGCGTCGGAGAGGCGTTCGAGCAGCAGCACGCCCGCGCCCTCGGACCAGCCGGTGCCGTCGGCGGCGTCGGAGAACGCCTTGCAGCGGCCGTCCGGCGCGAGCCCGCCCTGGCGGGAGAACTCGACGAACGGCGTGGGCGTGGCCATCACCGTGACACCGCCCGCCAGTGCCAGGTCGCACTCGCCGCCGCGCAGCGCCTGCGCCGCCCAGTGCAGGGCGACCAGGGACGACGAGCACGCGGTGTCGACCGTGACGGCCGGGCCCTCCAGGCCCATCGTGTAGGCGACGCGGCCGGTGGCGACGCTGCCGGAGCTGCCGTTGCCCTGGGTGTCGGAGTCGACGGCGGCGGCCTGGGCGAGGAGGCCGTAGTCGTTGTACATCACGCCCGCGAACACGCCGGTGCGGCTGCCGCGCAGCGAGACCGGGTCGATGCCCGCCCGCTCGACGGCCTCCCACGACACCTCCAGCAGCAACCGCTGCTGCGGGTCCGTGCCGAGGGCTTCGCGTGGCGACATGCCGAAGAACGCCGGGTCGAACTCGGCGGCGTCGTGCAGGAACCCGCCCTCGCGGGTGACCGAGGTGCCGGGGCGGACGCGGTCCGGGTCGTGCAGGGCGTCGACGTCCCAGCCGCGGTCGGCCGGGAAGTCGCCGATGCCGTCGCCGCCGCGCGCGACGAGGTCCCACAGCTCCTCGGGGGAGGTGATGCCGCCGGGGTAGCGGCAGCCCATGCCCACGATCACCACGGGGTCGTCGGAGACCACGACGGTGCGCGGGGCCTCCCGGACGGGTGCGGGCGCCGCGACCAGTTCGGCCCGCAGGTGCGCGGCGAGCGCGAGCGGCGTCGGGTGGTCGAACACCAGGGTCGGCGGCAGGGTCAGGCCGGTGGCCGCGTCCAGGCGGTTGCGCAGGTCGATCGCGGTCAGCGAGTCGAACCCGAGTTCCTGGAACGTGCGGTCGGCGGGCACGGCGGAGGCGTCGGCGTGCCCGAGCACGTGCGCGGCGGCCGACGACACGGCGGCCAGCAGGGCGCGTTCCTGCTCGGCGGGCGGTCGCCCGGCCAGGTCGCGGCCCAGGCGCGTGGTCGGGTTCGCGCGGCGGGCCGCGGCGCGGCGGGCGGGCACGAGGTCGCGCAGCAGCGGCGGCACCTCGTCCAGGGCGCGCAGCGCGGCGGTGTCCAGGCGCAGCGGCAGCAGGGCGGCGCGGTCGGCCGTGAGCGCGGCGTCGAACAGCTCCAGCCCCTGCTCGACGGTGAGCGGCGGCAGGCCGGCGCGGGCCATCCGGGCGCGGGCGGCCTCGTCAAGCTCACCCGCCATGCCACCGGTCCACGCGCCCCAGGCGAGGGACACGGCGGGCAGCCCGGCGGCGCGGCGGTGCTCGGCGAGCGCGTCGAGGAAGGCGTTGGCGGCGGCGTAGTTGCCCTGCCCGGCCGCGCCCAGCACGCCCGCGGCCGAGGAGAACAGGACCAGCGGGACGTCGGTCAGCTCGTGCAGGTGGTGGGCCGCGTCGACCTTGGGGCGCAGGACCGCGTCGAACCGCTCGGGGGTGAGCGCGTCGAGCACGCCGTCGTCCAGCACGCCGGCCGCGTGGACCACGGCGGTGACCGGGTGCTCGGCGAGCAGCGCGGCCAGGGCGTCGCGGTCGGCGACGTCGCACGCGACGGTCACCACGTCCGCGCCCTCGACGTCGACCGGGCGGCCCGTGCGGGAGGCGAGGACCAGGTGGCGGACGCCGTGCGCGGCGACCAGGTGCCGGGCGACGAGGCCGCCGAGCGCGCCGGACGCGCCGGTGACGAGGACGGTGTCGCCGAGGTCGGTGGTCGTCGCGCCGGCCGCGGCGCGGGCCAGGCGGGGCACGAGGACCCGGCCGTCGCGGACGGCGACCTCGGGTTCGTCGGGCAGGGACGGCAGGTCGGCCGAGCCGTCGCTGTCGACGAGCGCGAACCGACCGGGGGCCTCGGACCCGGCGGTGCGCACCAGGCCGCGCACGGCGGCGTGGGCCAGGTCGCCCGCGCGGGTCACCACGACCAGGCGGGAGTGCGCGACCGCCGGTTCCGCCTGCCAGTCCTGGAGCAGGGCGAGCACGTCGGCGACGAGCACGCGCACCGCCTCCGGCACGGGCCCGTCGACCACCGGGAGCGGGTGGAAGACGGTCGCCGGGACCTCGTCGCCCGCCCCGAGGGCCGCCCACAGCTCGTCGGCGTCCGCGTACGAGGTGCCCTGCGCACCGGGGGCCGCGGCGTCGCCGAGGACGGCGTGCCGGCCGAGCGGCGGCACCGCGCGCACCGGTCGCCACCGGGTCTCCAGCAGGTCCCCGGCGGCCTGCGCGCCGGCGGCGCGCAGCATCACACCGGCGACCGTCAGCACCGGTTCGCCGTCGGCGTCGGCCAGCCGCACCGACACGGAGTCCGGTCCGACCGGTTCGACCAGCGCGCGGGTGGCGACGGCGCCCGGGGCGTGCGCGGTCACGTCGGTCCAGGTGAACGGCAGGCCGGCGAGACCGGGCAGGCCGAGCAGCGGCACCGCGTGCAGGGCGGCGTCCAGCAGCGAGGGGTGGACGCGGAACCCGGCGTCCGGCGCATCGGTCGCGGTCAGGTCGAGTTCGACGGCGACACCGGAGTCGGTGCGCCGGGCGCCGGTCAGCGCGCGGAACGCGGGGCCGTACGAGAACCCGCCGGCCGCCAGGCGGTCGTACAGGTCGTCCACGGGCAGCGGTTCGCCGACCGGGTCGGACCAGGCGACGGGCTCCGCCGCCTCGGCGAGCCGGCCGGTGGCGTGCCGGGTCCAGGTCCCGCCGTCGTCCGGTCGGGCGTGGACGGTGACGGCCCGGTCGGCGTCCACGACGACGCGCAGTTGCACGGCGGAGTCCTCGGGCAGCACCAGCGGGGCCTCGACGACGAGTTCGGCGATCCGGTCGCAGCCGACCTCCTCACCGGCCCGCAGCACGAGGTCCACGAACGCCGCGCCGGGCAGCAGCACCGCGCCGCCCACCGCGTGGTCGGCCAACCACGGCTGCGAGCGCAGCGAGAACCGGCCGGTGAGCACCGCGCCGCCGCCGTCCGGCAGGTCGAGCACCGCGCCGAGCAGCGGGTGACCGGTGGCGCGCAGCCCGGCGGCGGACACGTCCCGGACCGCCCCGCTCCCGCGTCGCGGCCAGAAGCGCTGACGGGCGAAGGCGTACGTCGGCAGCGGCACCACGCGGCCGTCTGGCAGCAGGGCCCGCCAGTCGGGCTCGACGCCGCGCGCCACGAGCCGGGCCAGCGCGGCCCGGGCGGTGTCCACCTCGTCCCGGTCGCGGCGCAGCAGCGCCACGCCCTCGACCCCGGCGGTGCCGGCGGCGGTGACGAGCGCCGCGTTGACCAACGCGGTGTCCGGGCCGAGTTCGACGAGGGTGGTGCCGCCGTCCTCGACCACCGCCCGGACCGCGTCGGCGAACCGCACCGGCTCGACGACCTGCTCCACCCAGTAGTCCGCGTTCCCCAGGTCCGCCACCGCACCGGTCACCGACGAGACGACCGGGATGGTCGGCGCGCCGAACGCGACCCCGTCGAGCACGCGCCGGAACCCGTCCCGCGCGGGGGCCATGAGCGGCGAGTGGAAGGCGTGCGACACGGACAACCTGCGCACCCGGTGGCCGCGCTCGGCCAGCTCGGCGGTGGCGGCCAGCACGGCCGCCTCCTCGCCGGACAGCACGACCGCGCGCGGGCTGTTCACCGCGGCGAGGGCGACGGCGTCACCCAGGTGGGGGGCGACCTCGTCCTCCGACGCCTCGACCGCCACCATCACGCCGCCCTCGGGCAGGGCCGCCATCAACCGGCCCCGCGCCACCACCAGACGACACGCATCGTTCAAGCCGAGCACACCGGAGACGTGCGCGGCCGCGAACTCGCCCACCGAATGCCCGACCAGGAAGTCCGGGCGCACCCCCCACGATTCGAGCAGCCGGAACAACGCCACCTCGACCGCGAACAGGGCAGGCTGCACCAACGCCGTGTCCGACCCACCCGCCGCCAACACCCCGCGCAACGACCGACCCCACAACGGGTCCACCACCGCCGCCACCTCGTCCAACGCCCCCGCGAACACCGGGAAACGCGACGCCAACCCCAACCCCATACCCGGCCGCTGCGCACCCTGCCCCGAGAAGAGGAAGGCGACCTTCGCCGTCCCGCGCACCGACGTGACCGGCACGTCGCCGGACACCAGCGCGGCCAACCCCTCCGGCCCCCACACGGCCGCGCGGTGCTCGAACCGGCTGCGCGTGGTGGCCAGCGACCACCCCACGTCGACCGGGTCCGGTTCCGGCCGGGCGGCCAGGTGGTCCGCCAGCCGGGCGGCCTGCTCGCGCACCGCCTCCGGCGTCACCGCGGAGATCGTCCACAGCGCCGCCCGCCCGCCCTCGCGGACGGGGGCCGGGGCGGGCGGTTCCGCCTGCTCCAGCACGACGTGCGCGTTGGTGCCGCTGATGCCGAACGACGACACGCCGGCCCGGCGGGGCCCGCCCGTCTCCGGCCACCCCACGGCGTCGGCGACCGGTTCCACCGCTCCCGCCGACCAGTCCACGTGCGACGACGGTTCGCCCAGGTGCAGGGTGCGGGGCACGACGCCGTGCCGCATCGCCTCGACCACCTTGATGATCCCGGCGACACCGGCGGCGGCCTGCGCGTGCCCGATGTTCGACTTGACCGACCCCAGCAGCAGCGGTCGTTCCCGCTCCTGACCGTAGGTGGCGAGGACGGCTTGCGCCTCGATCGGGTCGCCCAGCGTGGTACCGGTGCCGTGCGCCTCCACCACGTCCACATCGGACGGACGTAGCCCCGCGTTGGCCAGCGCGGCCCGGATCACCCGCTGCTGCGACGGACCGTTCGGCGCGGTCAGACCGTTCGACGCACCGTCCTGGTTCACGGCCGAACCACGCACCACCGCCAGCACCTCGTGACCGTTGCGACGCGCGTCCGACAACCGCTCCAGCAGCACGACGCCGACGCCCTCGCCCCAGCCGACGCCGTCGGCGCTGTCGGAGAACGACTTGCACCGCCCGTCGGGCGCGAGGCCCTGCTGGCGGGAGAACTCGACGAACGTGCCGGGCGTCGACATCACGGTCACCCCGCCCGCGAGCGCCAGCGAGCACTCGCCCGACCGCAGTGCCTGCGCCGCGAGGTGCAGCGCCACCAACGACGACGAGCACGCCGTGTCGATCGTGACGGCCGGACCGACCAGGCCCATCGTGTAGGCGACGCGGCCGGTGGCGATGCTGCCGGAGCTCCCGTTGCCGGCCATGCCCCCGAAGTCGCTGTCGGCGCCGCTCAGCGCGGCCAGGTAGTCGTTGTACATCACGCCCGCGAACACGCCGGTGCGGCTGCCGCGCAGCGAGACCGGGTCGATGCCCGCCCGCTCCACGGCCTCCCACGACACCTCCAGCAGCAACCGCTGCTGGGCGTCGGTGGCCAGCGCCTCGCGCGGCGACATGCCGAAGAACGCCGGGTCGAACTCGGCGGCGTCGTGCAGGAACCCGCCCTCGCGGGTGGTCGAGGCGCCCGCGCCGTCACCGGCCAGGGCGTCGAGGTCCCAGCCGCGGTCGGTGGGGAACCCGCTCACCGCGTCCACGCCGTCGGCGACGAGCCGCCACAGGTCCTCGGGCGACCGCACGCCGCCCGGGTAGCGGCAGGCCATGCCGACGATCACGACCGGGTCGTCATCCGCCGCCCGCGCGGCCGGGATCAGGTCCACCGGCGCGTCCGCGCCGAGCAGTTCGTCCAGCAGGTGCCCGGCCAGCGCGCCGGCGGTCGGGTAGTCGAACACGAGCGTGCCCGCCAGGCGCAGGCCGGTGACCGCGCCGAGGCGGTTGCGCAGGTCCAGCGCGGTGAGCGAGTCGAAGCCCAGGTCGCTGAACGCGCGGGTCGGGTCGATCAGCTCCGCGCCCGCGTGGCCGAGGACGAGCGCCGCCTGGGCGCGCACGAGGTCGCTCACGACCTCCACGCGCTCGGCGGGCGCGAGGCCGGCGAGGCGACGGGTGAGGTCCACCGCGCCGGCGGAGGCCGCGCCGGTCTGGCCGGTGCGCACCAGGCCGCGCAGCAGCGGCGGCACCACGCCCGACGCGCGCACCGCGGCCGGGTCCAGCCGGACCGGGACGACGGCCCCGCGACCGGCCCCGACCGAGGCGTCGAGCAGCGCCAGGCCCTCATCGAGGGTCAGCGCGGGCAGGCCGGCGCGGGCCATCCTGGTCAGGTCGGCCTCGTCGAGCGCGCCCGCCATGCCGTCCGGCAGCGCCCACGCGCCCCAGGCCAGCGACACCGCGCCCGGGTGGACGGACGGGAGGGCGTCGAGGAACGCGTTGGCCGCCGCGTAGTTGGCCTGGCCGGCCGCGCCGAACACGCCGCCGGCCGAGGAGAACAGCACCAGGGGCGTGTCGGGCAGCAGCTCGTGCAGGTGCCACGCCGCGTCCACCTTCGGCCGCAGCACGGCCGTGAGGTCGTCGGGCGTGAGGGACGCGAGCACGCCGTCCGCGAGCACGCCGGCGGCGTGCACGACGACGTCCGGCCGGTGCTCGGCCAGCACGCGGGCCAGGTCGACGCGGTCGGTGACGTCGCACGCCACCACGGCCGTGTCCGCGTCGCCCAGGTCGGCGACCAGTTCGGCGACGCCGGGCGCGTCCGGTCCGCGCCGGCCGACCAGCACGAGGTCCCGCACGCCGTGCGCGGTGACGAGGTGCCGGGCGACGACGCCGCCCAGCCCGCCCGTGCCGCCGGTGATCAGCACGCGCCCGGTCCACCCGGCCGGCTCGGCGGCCGGCACCCGTGCCAGGCGCGGCGCGAGCACGCGGCCGGCGCGCACGGCGACCTGCGGTTCGACACCGTGCGGCCGGGCGTCGGGGTCGCCGTCGACCAGCAGGAACCGGTCGGGCTGCTCGGACTGCGCGCTGTGCACCAGTCCCCACGCGGCGGCGGCGGCCAGGTCGGTCACCGGGTCGTCCGGGCCGGTGGACACCGCGCCGCGCGTGACGACCGCGAGTCGGGGCCCGTCGGCGGGCCAGTCGCGCAGGGCTGCCAGCACCTCGGCGGTGAGCCGGTGCGTGGCGGTCACCGGGTCCTCACCCGGTTCGGACGCCACGCGCAGCACGGCCGCGTCGCCATCGGCGTCGGCGGGCACCTCGGTCCACTCGACCGCGTACAGCGGGGCCCTGGTCGTGCCGAGGTCGGTCGGGACGGGGCGCAGCACGAGCCGGTCGACGTCCAGCACCGGACCGCCGTCGGCGTCCACGACGGACAGCGCCACCGCCGACGGGCCGACGGGCGTGATGCGGGCGCGCAGCGCGGTCGCGCCGGTCGCGTGCAGGGTGACGCCGGACCAGGAGAACGGCAGGTTCGCGCCGGTGGAGCCGACCAGGCCGGCGGCGTGCAGGCAGGCGTCGAGCAGGGCGGGATGCACGCCGAAACCGGTCGGGTCGCCGGTGAACCCGACGTCGGCGACCACCTCGTCGCCGTGCCGCCGCACCGCGCGCAGGCCCTGGAACAGCGGCCCGTACTCGAAGCCGTCGGCGGCGAACCGCTCGTAGACGCCGCCGACCGGGACGTCCTCGCCACCGGTGGGCCACGCGCCGCCGGGCGCGGCGCGGCGGGTGTCGAGCAGACCGGTCGCGTGGCGCACCCACGGCTGGTCGCCCGACTCGCCGCGCCCGTACACGCCGATCGGCCGGGCCCCGCCCGCACCGGGCGCGCCGACGACGACGTGCACCTGCACGCCGCCCTGCTCGGGCAGCACGAGCGGCACTTCGAGGGTCAGTTCGGCGACGCCGGGGCAGCCGGTGCGTGCGCCGGCGTGCAGGGCGAGGTCGAGCAGCGCGGTGCCGGGGACGGGGACGACACCGGCCACGACGTGCTCGGCCAGCCACGGGTGGGTCTGCCGGGACAGCCTCGTGGTGAACAGGTGGCCGTCGGTGTCGGGCAGGTCGGTCGCGCCGTCGAGCAGCGGGTGGCCGGCGTCCGCCAGGCCGATCGCGGTGGGCGAGCCGGTGCGCCGAGCGGGGCCGGGCCAGAACCAGGTGTGCTGGAACGGGTAGGTGGGCAGGCCGATCCGCCGACCGGCGTGGTGCGGGGCGGCGTGGTCGACGGGCACGCCGTGGACGTGCAGGCGGGCCAGCGCGGTGATCGCCGCGCGTTCCTCGTCCTGGTCGCGGCGCAGCACCGGCACCACGAGCCCGTCGCCCGCGCCGCCCTCGGCGAGCCCGGACAGGGACCCGTCCGGCCCGACCTCCACGAACGCGGTCACGCCCTCGGCGGCGAGCGCCCGCACGGCGTCGGCGAACCGCACCGGCTCGACGACCTGCTCCACCCAGTAGTCCGCGTTCCCCAGGTCCGCCACCGCACCGGTCACCGACGAGACGACCGGGATGGTCGGCGTCCCGAACGCGACCCCGTCGAAGGCACGCCGGAACCCGTCCCGCACCGAGGCCATGAGCGGCGAGTGGAAGGCGTGCGACACGGCGAGCCTGCGCGTCCTGTGCCCACGCCCGGCCAACTCGGCGGTGGCGGCCAGCACCGCCGCCTCCTCACCGGACAACACCACCGCACGCGGACCATTCACCGCCGCCAACGCCACGACACCATCCAGGTACGGCACGACCTCGTCCTCCGACGCCTGCACCGCCACCATCGCGCCGCCCTCGGGCAACGCCGCCATCAACCGACCACGCGCCACCACCAGACGACACGCATCCTCAAGGGACAACACACCGGACACGTGCGCAGCCGCGAACTCCCCCACCGAATGCCCGACCAGGAAGTCCGGGCGCACCCCCCACGATTCGAGCAGCCGGAACAACGCCACCTCGACCGCGAACAGGGCAGGCTGCACCAACGCCGTGTCCGACCCACCCGCCGCCAACACCCCGCGCAACGGACGACCGAGCAACGGGTCCACCACCGCCGCCACCTCGTCCAACGCCCCCGCGAACACCGGGAAACGCGACGCCAACCCCAACCCCATACCCGGCCGCTGCGCACCCTGCCCCGAGAACAGGAAACCGGTCAGGCCGTGCCCGGAGGCGACGCCGGTCACCACGTCCGGGTGGTCCTCGCCCTCGGCGAGGGCGAGCAGCGCGGTGCGGGCCTGCTCGACGTCCGACGCCGCCACCACGGCCCGGTGCTCGAACGACGCCCGCGTGGTCGCCAGCGAGAACCCGAGGTCGACCAGGTCGGCGGGATCGGTGAGGTCGGCGTGGCGAGCCAGCAGGTTCGCGGCCTGGACGCGCAGCGCGGCGGGCGTGCGCGCGGACAGCACCAGCGGCACGAGTCCCGGGGACGGCGCGCTCGGCGCGGGCTCGACGGCCGGGACCTGCTCCAGCACGACGTGCGCGTTGGTGCCGCTGATGCCGAACGACGACACGCCCGCCCGGCGCGGCGAACCGGTCTCCGGCCACGGCGTCGGCTCGGTGAGCAGGGTGACGTCGCCCGCGGACCAGTCGACGTGCGTGGACGGTTCGGTGACGTGCAGGGTGCGCGGCAGCACGCCGTGGCGCATGGCCTGCACGACCTTGATCACGCCCGCGACGCCCGCGGCGGCCTGGGTGTGCCCGAGGTTGGACTTGACCGACCCGAGCAGCAGCGGGCGCTCGCGGTCCTGGCCGTAGGTGGCCAGCAGCGCCTGCGCCTCGATCGGGTCGCCGAGCGTCGTACCGGTGCCGTGCGCCTCGACGGCGTCCACTTCGGACGGTCGCAGGCCGGCGTCCGCGAGCGCCTGCCGGATGACGCGCTGCTGCGACGGGCCGTTCGGGGCGGTGAGCCCGTTGGACGCGCCGTCCTGGTTCACGGCGGAGCCGCGCACGACGGCGAGGACGGTGTGCCCGTTGCGCCGCGCGTCCGACAGCCGCTCCAGCACCAGCACGCCGACGCCCTCGGCCCAGCCGACGCCGTCCGCGCTGTCGGAGAACGACTTGCACCGCCCGTCGGCGGCGAGCCCGCGCTGCCGGGAGAACTCGACGAACGTGCCCGGCGTCGACATCACCGTCACGCCGCCGGCCAGTGCCAGCGAGCACTCCCCCGCGCGCAGCGCCTGCGCCGCGAGGTGCAGCGCCACCAACGACGACGAGCACGCCGTGTCGATCGTGACGGCCGGACCGACCAGGCCCATCGTGTAGGCGACGCGGCCGGACAGCACGCTGCCCGCGTTGCCGGTGCCCAGGTAGCCCTCGACGTCCGGCGGGAACTCGACGTTCCCGGCCGCGTAGTCGTAGTACATGAGACCCGCGAACACGCCGGTCCGGCTGCCGCGCAACGACTGCGGGTCGATGCCCGCCTGTTCCGCGGCCTCCCACGACACCTCCAGCAGCAACCGCTGCTGCGGGTCCATGGCGAGGGCCTCGCGGGGGGAGATGCCGAAGAAGTCGGGGTCGAACGCGCCCGCCTCGTGCAGGAACCCGCCCTCGCGGGTGTAGCTGGTGCCGAGCCGGTCGGGGTCCGGGTCGTAGAGCGACGCGAGGTCCCAGTTCCGGTTGTCCGGGAACCCGGTGATGCCGTCGCCGCCGTTCGCGACGAGGTCCCACAGGTCGTCGGGCGAGGTGATCCCGCCCGGGTAGCGGCAGCTCATGCCGACGATGACCACCGGGTCGTCGCCCGTCGCGCCGGTCGCGGGGGTCGTGCCGGCGCGGGCCGGCCCGGCCGGGGCGTCGTCGCCGGTCAGCTCGGCGGCGAGGAACGCGGCGAGGGCGTCGACCGTGGGGTGGTCGAACACGAGGGTCGCGGGCAGCCGGAGACCGGTGTCGGCGGTGAGGGCGTTGCGCAGCTCGACGGCGGTCAGCGAGTCGAACCCGAGGTCGGTGAACGCCTGGTCCGCGCCGATGCGGCCGGGCGCGGCGTAGCCGAGGACCGCGGCGACGTGCGCGCGCACCAGGTCGGCGATGACCCGGCCGCGCTCGGCGGGGGTGCGGCCGGCGAGGCGCTGGGCCAGCGCCGAGTCACCGGAGCGGTTCGCGCGGGCCTGGCGGCGGGTGGGCCGCACGAGCGTGCGCAGCACCGGCGGCACCGGGTCGACGCCGGCGAGCGTGTCGAGGTCGAGCCGGACGGCGGCGGTGACGGCGCGGTCGGTGCGCAGGGCGCCGTCGAACAGGTCGAGGCCGTGGCGCGCGGTCAGCGGCGGCAGACCGGTGCGGGTGAGGCGCTCGACGTCGGCGGCGGTGAGGCCGGCGGTCATGCCGCCCGCTTCCGACCAGGTGCCCCAGGCCAGCGACAGCGCGGGCGCGCCGAGGGCGCGGCGGTGTTCGGCGAGGGCGTCGAGGGCGCTGTTCGCGGCGGCGTAGTTGCCCTGGCCGGACGCGCCGAACAGGCCGGCGACGGAGGAGAACAGCAGCAGCGGCGCGGTGGGGGCCAGCTCGTGCAGCGCCCAGGCCGCGTCGACCTTGGCGCGCAGCACTGCCTCGAACCGGTCGGGAGTCAGGGACTCCACGGTCGCGTCGTCCAGCACGCCGGCCGCGTGCACGACGGCGGCGAGCGTCCGGTCGCCGACGGCGGCGGCCAGCGCGGCGGGGTCGGCGGCGTCGCAGGCGACGACCTCCGCGCCCAGCTCCTCGGCGAGGTCCGCCGCCCCGGGGGCCTGCGGGCCGCGCCGGCTGATGAGCAGCAGGTTTTGCGCGCCGTGCTCGGCCACGAGGTGGCGCGCGACGAGCGCGCCGAGGCCGGACGTGCCGCCGGTGATCAGGACGGTGCCGGCGGAGAAGTCGGGGACGCCGGCGTCGTCGGCCACCGGGAGCCGGGTCAGGCGCGGGACGAACCACCCGCCGTCCCGGACGGCCGCGTGCGGCTCGCCCAGGGCGGCGAACCGGGCGGCCAGGTCCACGATGTCGGCCTCCGCGCCCCGGTCGGCGAGGTCGAGCAGGCCGAAGCGGTTCGGGTGCTCCGCCTGGGCGGCGCGCACCAGGCCGCCCACGGCGGCCGGCACCGGGTCCGGGGCCTCGTCCGGGGAGACCGCCACCGCGCCGGAGGTGACGAACACCAGCGGCGTGGGGTCGGTGGTCGCCAGGCGCTCCTGGAGGTGGCCCAGCACCTCGGCGAGGACCGCGCGGGTCGCCTCGGGGACCGTCCCCTCCGGCCGGCCCACGCGGACGACGTCGGGGGTCGGACCGGCTTCCGGCGCGGGCGTGGCGATCCAGTCCAGCCCGTACAGCGACTCGTGCCTGCCGCGACCGGCGGCGCGCACGCCGTCGACCGACGCGGGCCGCAGGGCCAGGCCGCCGACCGAGGCGACGGGCGCGCCCGTCCCGTCGGCGACGACCAGCGACACCGACTCGGGGCCGGTCGGGTCGAGCCGCACGCGCAGCTCCGACGCGCCCACCGCGTGCAGGACCACGTCGGACCAGGCGAACGGGATGCGGCCGCGCACGTCGTCCGACGCCCCCGGCGGGGTGGTGCCCAGCGCGTGCAGGGCGGCGTCCAGCAGCGCCGGGTGCAGCCCGAACGCGGCGGCGTCCTGGCCCTCGGGCAGCCGCACCTCGGCGTAGACGCGCCCGCCCTGCCGCCACACCGCCGTCAACCCCTGGAAGACGGGGCCGTAGCCGAAGCCCGCGTCGGCCAGCCGCGCGTAGTGGCCGGCCAGGTCGACCGGCTCGGCGTCGGCGGGCGGCCACGCGGTCAGCGACTCCAGCACGGCCGTGCCGCCGGGCGCCAGCACGCCGGAGGCGTGCCTGGTCCACGCGAGGTCGGCGTCGCCCTCCGCGCGCGAGTGCACGGACACCGCGCGCCGGCCCGCCTCGTCGGCCGCGCCCACGGTGACCTGCAACCGCACGCCGTCGCCCTCGGGCAGCACGAGCGGCGCCTCGACGGTCAGCTCCTCGACGACGCCGCAGCCGACCTCGTCGCCCGCGCGGGTGGCCAGGTCGAGGAAGGCGGTGCCGGGCAGCAGCACCGCGCCCATGACGACGTGGTCGGCCAGCCACGGCGCGGTGCGGGTGGACAGGTGGCCGGTGAACAGCAGGCCGTCGCCGTCGGCGAGGCCGATGGTCGCGCCCAGCAGCGGGTGGTCGGCGGCGGACAGCCCCCACTGGCCGGGGTCGCCGACGCCGCGCCCGGCCAGCGGCACGTCGATCCAGTAGCGCTCCAGCTCGAACGCCTGCGTCGGCAGGTCCACGACCCGCGCGCCGGAGCCCGCGAACACCGCGGACCAGTCCGGCGACCAGCCGCGGCCGTGCAGGTCGGCCAGGGCGGTGAGCAGGGACGCCGCCTCGGGGCGGTCGCGGCGCAGGGCGGGCACGCCGTCGGCCACCAGGGAGCTGAGCACGGCGTCCGGCCCGACCTCCAGGAACCGGGTGACGTCGCGCTCGGCGAGCCAGCGCACGCCGTCGTGGAAGCGCACGGTGGCGCGGACCTGCCCCACCCAGTAGGCGGGGTCCGCGAGGTCGGTGACGCGGCCGGTGACGGTGGAGACGATCGGCACGGCGGGCGCGGCGTAGGTCAGGCGGCGGGCGACGCGCTCGAAGTCGGCCAGCACCGGCTCGACGCGCGGCGAGTGGAAGGCGTGCGACACGCGCAGCCGGGTGGTGCGGCGGTCGGCGAACGCGGCGGCCACCGCCTCGGCCTCGTCCTCCTCGCCGGAGACGACGACGGAGCGCGGCCCGTTCACGGCGGCGATCGACACGCCGGCGGTGAGCAGCGGCGTCACCTCGTCCTCGGTCGCCTCGACGGCGATCATCGCGCCGCCGGGCGGCAGCGCGCCCATCAGCGCGCCGCGCGCGGCGACCAGCGCGCACGCGTCGGCCAGGGACAGCACGCCGCCCACGTGCGCGGCGGCGATCTCGCCGACGGAGTGGCCGATCAGGTAGTCGGGGCGCAGGCCCCACGACTCCAGGAGCCGGAACAGGGCCACCTCGAACGCGAACAGCCCGGCCTGGGCGAACGCGGTGTCGTGCACGCGGTCGGCGGGCACCTCGTCCAGCGGCACCGGCAGCAGCGGGTCGAGGAGCGCGCACGCCTCGGCCCAGGCCCGCGCGAACGCCGGGAACGCCGCGCGCAGCTCGCGCCCCATGCCGGCGCGCTGCGCGCCCTGACCGCTGAACAGGAACGCCGAGTGCCCCGGCCTGGCCTGCGCGGTGCGGGCCGTGGTGGGCGCGCCGGAGGCCAGGGCCCCCAGCGCGGTCCGCAGCTCGTCGAGGTCGCCCGCCACGACGGCGGCGCGGTGCGGCAGCGCGGCCCGGGTGGTGGCGGCCGACCGCGCCAGGTCCGGCAGCGCGGGGCGCGCGGTGTCCACGAAGGACAGCAGACGACCGGCCTGGAGGCGCAGCCCCTCCGCCGACCTCGCGGAGAGCAGGACGGGCACGACGGGCGCGCGCCACTCCCCCGCCTCGTCGGCGGGCTCCGGGGCGGGCGCCTGCTCGATCACGACGTGCGCGTTGGTGCCGCTGATGCCGAACGACGACACGCCGGCCCGGCGCGGCCGGTCGCGGTCGGGCCACGGCACGGCCTCGGTCAGCAGCCGGACGTCGCCGGTGGACCAGTCGACGGCCCCGGTGGGCTTGTCGACGTGCAGGGTGCGCGGGAGCAGGCCGTTGCGCAGGGCGAGGACCACCTTGATGACGCCCGCGACGCCGGCGGCGGCCTGGGTGTGCCCGAGGTTGGACTTGACCGACCCCAGCCACAGCGGCTCGTCCCGGTCCTGCCCGTAGGTGGCCAGCAGCGCGGCGGCCTCGATGGGGTCGCCGAGCACGGTCGCCGTGCCGTGCGCCTCCACCGCGTCCACGTCGGACGGCCGCAGCCCGGCCGATGCCAGCGCCGCCCGGATCACCCGCTCCTGGGACGGCCCGTTGGGCGCGGTCAGGCCGTTGGACGCGCCGTCGGAGTTCACCGCCGACCCGCGCAGCACCGCGAGCACCGGGTGCCCGTTGCGCTGCGCGTCGGACAGCTTCTCCAGCACCAGCACGGCCGCGCCCTCGCCCCAGCCGGTGCCGCTCGCCGCGTCGGCGAACGACCGGCAGCGGCCGTCGGGGGCCAGCCCGCGCTGGCGGCTGAACCCGATGAACAGACCGGGCGTCGCCATCACGGTCACGCCGCCCGCCAGCGCCAGGTCGCACTCGCCGCGCCGCAGCGCGTGCGCGGCGAGGTGCATCGCCACCAGGGACGCCGAGCACGCCGTGTCCACGGTGAGCGCCGGCCCCTCCAGGCCGAGGGCGTAGGCGACCCGGCCGGACAGCACGCTCGCCGCGAGGCCGGTGGCCAGGAAGTCCTCCGCGCCGGTGGGGAGCCGGGCGACGAACTCGCTGTAGTCCTGGTAGTTCGCGCCGGTGAACACGCCGGTGCGGCTGCCGCGCAGGGCGGTCGGGTCGATCCGGGAGCGTTCCAGCGCCTCCCAGCTGACCTGGAGCAGCAGGCGCTGCTGCGGGTCCATCACCACGGCCTCGCGCGGCGAGATGCCGAAGAACGCCGGGTCGAAGTCGGCCGCGCCGCGCAGGAAGCCGCCCTGGTCGACGTACGACGTGCCGCGGCTCTCCGGGTCCGCGTCGTACACCGCGTCCAGGTCCCAGCCGCGGTCGGCGGGGAACCCGCTGATCGCGTCGCGACCCTCGACCAGCAGGTCCCACAGCTCCTCGGGCGTGTCCGCGCCGGGGAGCCTGCACGACATGCCGACGATCGCGATCGGCTCCTGCGTCCCCTCCTCGGCCTCCCGCAGCCGCTGCCGGGTCTGCTGGAGGTCGGCGGTCACCCGCTTGAGGAAGTACCGCAGCTTCTCCTCGTTCTCCATCGGTGTCTACTCCCTCGGGGACCAGCGGGTGGTGACGTGCGGGGCGGGCGTGGCGTCAGGAGATGCCGAACTCCGAGCCCAGGAACTCGAACACCTCGTCGTCGGAGGCGGTGTCGAGGTCCGGGGTGTCGCGTGGTGCGCCGTCGCAGCGGGCGGCGAGGGCGCGGAGCCGTTCGGCGACCCGACCCCGGGCGACCGGTTCGCCCGGTCCGAGGTCGGCCAGCGCCTTCTCCAGCCGGTCGACCTCGGCGAGCAGCCGGTCGTCCGGGCTCGCCTCGGCGACGGCGGGCAGCAGCAGGGCGCGCAGGCGTTCGGCCAGCGCGGCCGGTGACGGGTAGTCGAAGACGACCGTGCGGGCCAGGTCGAGCCCGGTGGCGGCGGCGAGCCGGTTGCGGAACTCGACCGCGGTCAGCGAGTCGAAGCCCAGGTCGGCGAACGCCTGGTCGGCCGTCACCTCGTCCGCGCCCCCGTACCCGAGGACGGCCGCCGCGACGCCGCGCACGAGCCGGGTCAGGGTGGACACCCGCTCCGGTTCGGGCATGGCGGCGAGGCGCGCGGTGAGGTCGCCGGAGTCCTCGGCGCGACCGGTCGCGGTGTCGGCGGTCGCGGGCCGGGCCTCCGGGATGGCGTCGAACAGGCGGGTCGGCCGCACGGTGTCGATGCCCGGCCCGTAGACCGACCAGTCGACGTCGGCGAGCGTCAGCGTCGTGTCGCCCAGGCGCAGCGCCTGGTTGAGCGCGGAGACGCCGAGCGCGGGTGCGATCGGGGTGACGCCCGCGCGGCGCATCCACGCCTCCACGGCCGGGTCCGCGCCCATGCCCGCCTCGCCCCACGGCGACCAGGACACCGACAGCGCCGCCAGGCCCCGGTCGCGGCGGTGCTCGGCGAGGGCGTCGAGCAGCGCGTTCGCGGCGGCGTAGCTGCCCTGCGCGCCCGCGCCCAGGCTGCCCGCGATGGACGCGCACAGCACGAACCGGGTCAGGTCGAGGTGCTCGGTGAGGGTGTGCAGGTGCCAGGCGGCGACGGACTTCGCCGCGAGCATCGCGTCCAGCCGCCCGGGGGTGAGGTCGTCGAGCATGCCGTCGTCCAGCACGCCCGCCGCGTGCACCACCCCGGTCAGCTCGGGCAGGTCGCCGACCAGGCGGGCCAGGGCGTCGCGGTCGGCGGCGTCGCACGCCACCACGTCCACCCGCGCGCCCAGGGCGACCAGGTCGTCGCGCAGCGCACCGGCGCCGGGCGAGTCGAGCCCGCGCCTGCTCGTCAGCACCAGGTGCGGCACGCCGGCGCGGGCCAGGTCGCGGGCGATCCAGCCGCCGAGCGCACCGGTGCCGCCGGTGATCAGGACGGTGCCGTCGGCGGCGGGGTCCGTGCCGCCGGGGCCACCGGGGGCGGGCACGAGCCGGCGGGCGTGCACCCCGGTGCCGCGCAGGGCCACCTGGTCCTCGCCCGCCGGTCCGCAGAGCAGGTCGGCCAGCCGGCCGGCGGTGGCGCGGTCGACCTCGACGGGCAGGTCGACCAGGCCGCCCCAGCGGTCGGGGTGCTCCAGCGCGACCCCGCGCCCGAGGCCCCACACGCCCGCCTGGGCGGGCGCCCGGAGGGGTTCGTCGGGGCCGGTCGACACCGCGCCCCTGGTCAGGCACCACAGGGGTGCGGTGGTGCCGGTGTCGCCCAGGGCCTGGACGAGCGCGACGGTCGCGCCGACACCGGCGGGGCCGGCGGGCGGCCCGTCGTCGGCCGCGCCGAGCAGCGAGACCACGCCCCGCAGGTCGTGGTGACCGCGCACCGCCCCGGCCAGCCCGTCACGGGTCGCGTCGTCCACCTCGACCACCTCGACGGCGCCGAGGGCGGCCAGGGCGGCGTCGGCCCACGCCCGGTCGAGGTGGGCCGGCACCAGGGCCAGCCAGCGGCCGGAGCGGTCGGTCGGAGCCGGGTCGGGGACCGGGGTCCAGGCGATCCGGTACCGGCAGCGGTCGGCGGCGGCGCGCTCGCGGCTCCGGTCGCGGAAGGCGGCCAGGGCGGGCAGCACGGCGTCCACCGCCTCCCGGTCGACGCCGAGCGCGGCGGCCGGGTCGTCGGCGGTGAGGGCGGTCCACCAGTCGTCGCCCACCTGACTCGGCCGGGCGGCCGGTTCCGGCCAGAAGCCCTGGTGCTGGAACGGGTAGGTCGGCAGGTCGACGGGACGCGCGCCCAGGTCGGCGAAGACGGCGTCCCAGTCGAGCGGCACGCCGTGGACGTGCAGGTGGGCCAGCGCCGACGCGGCGGCGGCGTCCTCCGCGCGGTCGCGGCGCAGCAGCGGCACGGACGGCCTGCCGGTGGCGTCGCCCGCGAGGGCGGCCAGCGCGCCGTCCGGCCCGAGTTCCAGGAACACGTCCACGCCGAGGTCGGCGGCGGTCCGGACCGCGTCGGCGAAGCGCACGGCCGCGCGCGCCTGCCCGGCCCAGTACTCCGCGCCGCCCCAGTCGTCCCCGGCGACCAGGCCGGTCACCGTGGACACGACGGGCACGGCGGGCCGTCCGGTGACGGCGTCGCGCGCCGCCCGGGCCAGGTCCTCCACCACGGTGTCCATACGTGGTGAGTGAAATGCGTGCGAGACCGGCAAACGCCTAGTCTTTCGGCCGAGGGCGGCGAACCCGGCCGCGACGGTCTCCGCCCCGGCCTCGTCGCCGGCCACGACGACCGACCGCACGCCGTTCACCGCGGCGATCGACACACCGGGCGTGAGCAGCGGCGACACCTCGTCCTCGGTGGCCTCGACGGCGATCATCGCCCCACCGGGCGGCAGCGCGCCCATGAGCGCGCCGCGCGCGGCGACCAGCGCGCACGCGTCCGCCAGGGACAGCACACCGCCCACGTGCGCGGCGGCGATCTCACCGACGGAGTGGCCGACGAGGACGGCCGACCGCAGACCCCACGACTCGACCAGGCGGAACAGCGCGACCTCGACCGCGAACAGCGCGGGCTGGGTGAACTCGGTGCGGTCGAGCAGGTCTGCCTCGGGCGTGCCGGGTTCGGCGAACAGGACCGGCCGCAGCGGCCGCGCGAGCGCGCGGTCCAGGTGGGCGAGCACCTCGTCCAGCGCGGCGGCGAACACCGGGTACGCCCCCGCCAGCTCGCGCCCCATGCCGGGCCGCTGCGCGCCCTGCCCGGAGAACAGCAGGGCGACGCGCGCGGGCGCGGTCACCACCCCGTCGAGCGACGGCTCGCCGGCGGCGAGCGCGGCGAGGTCCCCCACCAGGGTGTCCTCGTCGCCGGACACGGCGGCGCGGTGGTCGAACGCCGCACGGCCCACCGCGAGCGCGCGGGCGACGTCGCGCGGGTCGGCGTCGGCGTCGCGCAGGTGGGCGGCGAGCCGGGCGGCCTGGTCGCGCAGCGCGGCGGGGGTGCGGGCGGACAGCACCCACGGCACGGCGCGGCGGGGTCCGCGCGGCGGCGGCGTCGCGGCGGGGGCCTGCTCGACGACGACGTGCGCGTTCGTGCCGCTCACGCCGAACGACGAGACGCCCGCCCGGCGCGGGGCGCCGGTCTCCGGCCAGGGCCGCGCCTCGGTGAGGAGTTCCACGGACCCGGCGGTCCAGTCGACGTGCGTGGTGGGCGTGTCCACGTGCAGGGTCTTCGGCACGGTGCCGTGCCGCATGGCCTGGACGACCTTGATGATCCCGGCGACGCCGGCGGCGGACTGCGCGTGCCCGAGGTTGGACTTGAGCGAGCCGAGCAGCAGCGGGCGCTCGCGGTCCTGCCCGTAGGCGGCGATGATCGCCTGCGCCTCGATCGGGTCGCCGAGGACGGTTCCGGTGCCGTGCGCCTCGACCACGTCCACGTCGGACGGGGCCAGGCCAGCGTTGGCGAGGGCCTGCCGGATCACCCGCTGCTGCGAGGGCCCGTTGGGCGCGGTGAGGCCGTTGGACGCGCCGTCGGAGTTGACCGCGCTGCCCTTGACGACGGCCAGCACCTCGTGGCCGTTGCGGCGCGCGTCGGACAGCCGCTCCAGGACGAGCACGCCGACGCCCTCGGACCAGCCGGTGCCGTCGGCGGCGTCGGAGAACGCCTTGCAGCGGCCGTCCGGTGCGAGGCCGCCCTGCGTGCTGAAGTCGATGAACGCGGCCGGCGTCGTCATCAGCAGCACGCCGCCCGCCAGCGCCAGGTCGCACTCGCCCGAGCGCAGCGACTGCGCGGCCAGGTGCAGGGCGACCAGCGAGGACGAGCACGCGGTGTCCACGGACACCGCCGGCCCTTCGAGGCCGAGCAGGTAGGCGACCCGGCCGGACAGCACGCTGGTGGCGTTGCCCAGGCCGACGTGGGCGAGCACGTCCGCGCCGGACCCGCCCAGCAGCTGCGGGTAGTCGTGGACGTTGTTGCCCGCGAACACGCCGGTGGCCGTGCCGGCCAACGACCTCGGGTCGATGCCGGCGCGCTCGACCGCCTCCCAGGTGACCTCCAGCAGGAGGCGCTGCTGCGGGTCCATCGCCAGCGCCTCGCGCGGCGAGATGCCGAAGAACGCCGCGTCGAACCGGTCGACCCCCGCGACGAACCCGCCGTGCCGGGTGGACGAGCCGCCGCCGTCGAACAGGCCGGCCAGGTCCCAGCCCCGGTCCACGGGGAAACCGGTGATGCCGTCCCGGCCCTCGACGACCAGCCGCCACAGGTCCTCCGGTGACGCGATGCCGCCCGGGTAGCGGCAGCCCATGCCGACGATCACGACCGGGTCGGTCTTGGCGTGGTCGTCGGCGGTGGCGCGGACCTCGCGGGCGTCGTCCGCGCCGGCCAGGTGCGCGGCCAGGGCCTCCGGCGTGGGGTGGTCGAACACGAGCGTCGCGGGGAGCGGGCGGCCGAGGTCGGCGGCGAGCGCGGTGCGCAGCTCGACGGCGGTGAGGGAGTCGAAGCCCATCGACTGGAACGCGCGGCGCGGGTCGACCGCGTCCGGCGAGCCGTGGCCCAGCACGTCGGCGACCCGGGCCAGGACCAGGCGGAGGAGGTCGGCGGTGGCCGGCAGCCCGGCCCGGGGTGCGGGGCTCGGGCGGGTGCGCGCCGCCGGGATCGCGGCGAGGAGGGCGTTCGGGCGGGGCAGGACGGCGGCGTAGCGAGCCCAGTCCACGTCCACGACGACCCGGCCGCCGGCGTGGTCGGGGGCCTGGTGGTCGAGGGCGGCGAGGGCGTCGGCGGGGTCGAGGACCGCCATGCCGGCCCGGCGCATCCGCTCCCGGGCCGTGTCGCCGACCCCGGCCCACGGGGACCAGCGCACGAGCGCGTCGGGTGCGACGGCGCCGGCGAGCGCGCCGACCGCGGCGTCGAACGCCTGGCCGGGCGCGCCGAGCAGCGAGGCGAGCGGGGCGGCGACGACGAACTCGTCCGCCCCCTCGGCCAGGGCGGCGGCCGTGCGCAGGCAGGCGGCGGCGCGGCCCAGCGCGGCGGCGGTCGTGACGGGGTCGAGGGTGTCCAGCACCCCGTCGACGGTCGTGCGGACGGCGTGGAAAACGCCGGTGAACGGGCCGAGCGCGTCGAGGGTGGCGGACGCGGCCGGGTCGGCCAGGTCGCAGGCCACGACGGTGACCTGGGTGCCGCGCTCCTCCAGTTCGGCGGTCAGGTCGTCGGCGTCCCCGCGCCGGCCGACCAGCACCACCCGGCGGGCGTCGGCGACCCTGCGGGCGAGGTGCCGGCCGAGCGCGCCCGTGCCGCCGGTGATGAGGACCGCGCCGTGTTCCCGCTTCCCGACGGGCCCGGGTTCGGCGGGGACGAGCCGCCGCGCGAACACGCGGTCACCGCGCACCGCCGCCTGGTCCTCCCCGGCGGCCAGCACGGCGGCCAGCCGACCGGGGCCGCCGTGCGCGGGCAGGTCGACGATCCCGCCCCAGCGGTCCGGGTGCTCGACGGCGGCGACGGCCGCGAACCCCCACAGCGCGGCCTGGGCCGGGTCGGCGGGCGGGTCGCCGGGTAGGGCGACCGCGCCCCGGGTGACGCACCAGACCGGCGCGGTCACGCCCGCGTCCCCCACACCCTGGAACGCGGCCAGGAAGTCGGCCGGGCCGCCGGTCACCACCACCCCGCCGGGGCGGCGCTCCCCCACCAGGGCGGCCACCGCCGCCCGGTCCGCGCCGCCGTCGAGCGGCAGGTGCTCGGCAGCGAGGTGGGCCGCGAGGCCGGCGTCCGGACCGATCACCAGCCACGGGCCCCGGAGCGCGCCGCCGACCTCGCGCGCCACCCACTCCACCACGTGCTCGCGGCCGTCGGCGGGTCGGTCGAGCGGGTCGGGCCAGAAGCGCTCCCGCTGGAACCGGTAGGTGGGCAGGTCGACGTGCCCGCCCTCGCCGTGCAGCGCCGACCAGTCGACGCGCACACCCGCGACGTGCAGCCGCGCCAGCGCGTCGACGACGGCCTGGCGCTCGTCACGTCCCTTGCGCAGCAGCGGCACCGCACCCGGTGCGGCGGCGCTCAGCGTCGCGTCCGGCCCGACCTCCACCAGGACGCGCTCGTCGCCGGTCTCGTCCACCGCCGCCCGCACGGCGTCGGCGAACCGCACCGGCTCGACGACCTGCTCCACCCAGTAGTCCGCGTTCCCCAGGTCCGCCACCGCACCGGTCACCGACGAAATCACCGGGATCGACGGCGCACCGAACGACACCCCGTCGAACGCCTTCCGGAATTCACGCTGCATCGGCGACACCAACGGCGAGTGGAAGGCGTGCGACACGGACAACCTGCGCGTCCTGTGCCCACGCCCGGCCAACTCCGACGCGGCAGCCAGCACCGCCCCTTCCTCACCGGACAGCACCACCGCACGCGGACCGTTCACCGCCGCCAAGGCGACGGCGTCACCCAGGTACAGGACGACCTCGTCCTCCGACGCCTCGACCGCCACCATCACGCCGCCCCCGGGCAGCGCCGCCATCAACCGACCACGCGCCACCACCAGACGACACGCGTCCTCAAGACCCAGCACACCCGACACGTGAGCAGCCGCGAACTCCCCCACCGAATGCCCCACCAGGAAGTCCGGCCGCACCCCCCACGACCCGAGCAACCGGAACAACGCCACCTCGACCGCGAACAGGGCAGGCTGCACCAACGCCGTGTCCGACCCACCCGCCGCCAACACCCCGCGCAACGACCGACCCCACAACGGGTCCACCACCGCCGCCACCTCGTCCAACGCCCCCGCGAACACCGGGAAACGCGACGCCAACCCCAACCCCATACCCGGCCGCTGCGCACCCTGCCCCGAGAACAGGAACACCACACCGGGATCGGCGGCGGCGGTCCCGGTGATCGCTCCCGGGGCGGCCCCGTCCGCCAACCAGCCGGTCAACGCCGCACGACGCGTCGCCGCGTCCTCGCCCACCAGCGCCAGCCGGTGCTCGAACGCCGCACGACCGGTCGACAGCGCTCGCGCGACGTCCGCGTCCCGGACGCCGTCGGCCGGGTCCAGGAAGTCGGCCAGCGCCGCCGCCTGGGCGCGCAGCGCCGCCGGGGTGCGGCCCGACAGCACGTAGGGCAGCCCGGACGGCGCCTCGACCGGGACGCCTGCCGGGGTGTCGGCGGGCGGCGCCTCCTCCAGGACCACGTGCGCGTTGGTGCCGCTGAACCCGAACGACGACACCGCCCCCCGCCTCGGCCGGTCGCCGCGCGGCCACTCGCGCTCGGTGCGCAGCAGCGACACCGCGCCCGCCGACCAGTCGACGTGCGGGGTGGGCTCGTCGGCGTGCAGGGTGCGCGGCAGCAGCTCGTGCCTCAGCGCCTGCACGACCTTGATCACGCCCGCCACGCCGGCCGCTGCCTGGGCGTGGCCGATGTTGGACTTCACGGACCCCAGCCACACGGGGGTCGCGCGCCCCTGGCCGTAGGTCGCGAGCAACGCCTGCGCCTCGATCGGGTCCCCCAGCGACGTGCCGGTGCCGTGCGCCTCCACCAGGTCCACGTCGGACGGGGCGAGCCCGGCGTCGTCCAGCGCAGCCCGGATCACCCGCTGCTGCGCCGGTCCGTTGGGCACGGTCAACCCGCTGGTCGCGCCGTCCGAGTTGACCGCCGTCCCGCGCACGACCGCCAGCACCGGGTGGCCGAGCGACCGCGCCACCGACAACCGGGCCAGCACCAGCACGCCGACGCCCTCGGCCCAGCTGGTGCCGTCGGCGTCGGCGGAGAACGCCTTGCACCGCCCGTCGCCCGCGATCCCGCCCTGCCGGTCGAACTCGCCGAACACCTCGGGCGCGGCGACCACCGCGACGCCGCCCGCCAGCGCCAGGTCGCACTCGCCGCCGCGCAGCGCCCGCACGGCGAGGTGCAGGGCCACCAGCGACGACGAGCACGCGGTGTCCACGGTGACGGTGGGCCCGTGCAGGCCCAGCACGTAGGAGATCCGCCCGGACAGCACGCTCGCCGTGTTGCCGGTGCTGACGTGCCCCTCGTCGCGCTGCGCCGACCCGCGCAGCAGCTCCGGGTAGGACTGGCCGCTGGTGCCGACGAACACGCCGGTCCGCGAGCCGCGCAGCGACGACGGGTCGATGCCGGCGTGCTCGACCGCCTCCCACGTCGTCTCCAGCAGCAGCCGCTGCTGCGGGTCCATGGTCACGGCCTCGCGCGGCGGGATGCCGAAGAAGTCCGCGTCGAACAGGTCCACGCCGTCGAGGAACCCGCCGCGCCACCGCCGGTGCGCGGCGGGCCAACCCCGGTCGGCGGGGACCGTCGTGGTGGCGTCCGCGCCGGACGCCACCAGGTCCCAGAACGCGGCGGGCCCGGCCGCGCCCGGGAAGCGGCAGCCGACACCGACGACGGCCACCGGCTCCACGGCCCGGGCCCGCACCTCGTCGAGCCTGGTCCTGGTGCGGTGCAGGTCGGCGGTGACCCGCTTCAGGTAGTCACGGAGCTGGTTCTCGCTGGCCATCGGGGTCCCTCTCGCGGTCGGGCGTCACGTACCGCGCAGCTCGCGGTCGATGAACTCGAAGATCTCGTCGTCGCTGGCGTCGTCGATCACGTCGACGAACCCCGCCCCGCCGGCGGGGACCGGCACGTCCCCGCCACCGCCGAGCAGGTCGAGCAGGGCGCGCAGCCGGCCCGCCACCTCGTCCCGCGCCGCCTCGGGCAGGCCACCGGACACGGCGGCCTCCAGGGCGGCGAGGTCGGCCAGGTGCGCGTCCGGCACGGACTCGAACCCGGGTTCCAGCAGCGACAGCAGGTGCGCGGCCAGGGCTGTCGGGGTCGGGTGGTCGAACACGGTGGTCGCGGCCAGCCGCAGCCCGGTCGCGCCGTTGACGCGGTTGCGCAGCTCCACCACGGTCAGCGAGTCGAACCCGAGGTCGGTGAAGCCGCGGTCGGCCTCGACGGCGTCCGGGGACCGGTGCCCGAGCACGGCGGCCACCTGCTCGCGCACGAACCGGACCAGGGCGCGCCTGCGCTCGCCCGCGGTCAACCCGGCCAACCGGTCCACGAAGGACCCCGCGTCCGCCGCCTCGGTCGCGGCGGACCGGCGGGCCGCCCCGGTGACGAGGCCGCTCAGCAGCGGCGGCAGGTCGGTGTTGGCGCGCAGCCCGGCCTGGTCGAACCGCACGGGCAGCGGGGACGGGTCGGCGGCGGCCAGCGCGGCGTCGAACAGGGCGTGCCCGTCGGCCCACGACAGCGGCCGGGTGCCGGAACGGCCCGACGCGCCGCCGAGGGCCGCGGTCATGCCCGCCTCGGCCGTCCACGGGCCCCACCGCAGGGACTGGCCCGGCAGGCCGCGCGCCCGGCGGTGCTGGGCGTGGGCGTCGAGGAACGCGTTGGCGGCGGCGTAGCTGCCCTGCCCGGGACCGCCGACCGTGCCGACGACGGACGAGTAGGTGGTGAACGCGGCGAGGTCGGCGTCCCGGGTGAGCCGGTCGAGCACGAGCGCCGCGTCCGCCTTGGCCCGCAGCACGGTCGCGAGCCGTTCCGGGGTGAGCGCGGACAGCACGCCGTCGTCGAGGACGCCCGCCGCGTGCACCACGGCGGTCAGCGGGTGCTCGGCGGGCACGGCGGCCAGCACGGCGGCCACGGCGTCCGGGTCGGCGGCGTCGCACGCGACCACGTCCACCCGCGCGCCCGCGTCACCCAGCTCCGCGCGCAGTTCGGCCGCGCCGGGGGCGTCCGGGCCGCGCCGGCCGAGCAGCAGCAGCCGGGTGGCGCCGTGCTCGGCGACCAGGTGCCGGGCCAGCCTCGACCCGAGCGCGCCGGTGCCGCCGGTGATGAGCACGGTGCCGTCGGCCCGCCACGGCGCGGGCAGGGTGAGCACCACCTTGCCGGTGTGCTTCGCCTGGCTGACGTGCCGGAACGCCTCGGGCGCGCGCCGGACGTCCCACGTGGTGGCGGGCAGCGGCCGGACCGCGCCGAGGTCGAGGAGTTCGGCGAACATCCGCCCGAGCCGGTCCGGACCGGCCTCGACCGTGTCGAACGCCGTGTAGGTGATGCCGGGGTGGTCGGCGGGGTCGCGGACGTCGGACTTGCCCATCTCGGCGAACCGCCCGCCGGGCGCGAGCAGTTCCAGCGAGGCGTCGGTGAACGCGCCCGCCAGCGAGTTGAGCACCACGTCGACGCCGCGCCCGCCCGTGGCGGCCCGGAACGCGTCCGCGAAGTCGAGCGTCCGCGACGACGCGATCCGCTCGTCCGGCAGGCCCAGCTCGCGCAGGGCGGCCCACTTGCCGGGGCTCGCCGTGGCGTAGACCTCGGCCCCGAGGTGCCGGGCGAGGCGGATGGCGGCCATGCCCACGCCACCCGCACCCGCGTGCACCAGCACCGACTCGCCGGGCTTGAGCCCGACCAGGTCCACCAGCGCGTAGTACGCGGTGAGGTAGGCCATCGGCACGGTCGCCGCCTCGGTCCACGACCAGCCGTCCGGCACCCTGGTGACGGTGCGGCGGTCGGCCAGCGCGCGCGGACCGTACGCGCCGGACAGCACGCCCATCACCCGGTCGCCGGGCGCGAGGTCCGTGACGCCCGGCCCGACTTCGAGCACGACGCCCGCGCCCTCGACGCCGAGCGGGCCGGGTTCGGCGCCCGCCGCGAGACCGAGCACGGACAGCACGTCGCGGAAGTTCACGCCCGCCGCGCGCATCCCGATCAGCACCTCGCCGGGGCCGGGGGCCGGCACGTGCACCGGCACGGCCGCGATCCCGTCGACCGCGCCGCTGCCGGTCGCGTCGAGCCGCCAGCCCTCGCCGACGCCGAACGCGGACGGCAGGGCCACCACGTCACCGGGCGCGGGCCGCACCACGCGCGGCGCGAGCAGCGCGCCCCGGCGCACGGCGGCCTGCGGCTCGCCGGAGGCGACGGCGGCGGCCAGCAGCGCGGCGTCCGCGCCGCCGTCGTGGTCGAGGAGCAGGAACCGGCCGGGTTCCTCCCACTGCGCCGAGCGCACCAGCCCCCACACGGGGGAGGCCGGCAGCCCGGTCAGCGCGTCGGACGGGCTCGCCGCGACCGCGTCCCGGGTGAGCACCAGCAGCGGGACCGCCGCCAGGTCGTCGCGGGCCGCCCAGTCGCGCAGGACCTCCAGCACGGACGCGGTGACGCCCTCCTCGGCGGGCACCGGCAGCACCGCGAAGGCGGGCGCGGGTGCGTCCGCGGCGAGTTCCGCGGCCAGGGCCGCGGCGTCGGCCACGCGCCGGCCGGGCAGTTCGGGGGTGCCCGAACCCAACACCACCGGCTCCACCGCCCCGACCCCCCCGGCGGTGTCGACCGGGGTCCAGATCAGCGAGTGCAGGCCGTCGGCCCGGCCGCGCGGCGACCCCGTGTCGGCCGGGCGCAGCACCAGCGCGCCGATCGTCGCCACCGGGGCGCCGGTGGTGTCGGCGACGGTCAGGGTCACCGAGTCGGGTCCGGACGACGCGAGCCGCACCCGCAGCCGGCCCGCGCCCGTGGCGTGCAGGGCGACCCCCGTCCAGGAGAACGGCAGCTGCTTCGGGTCGGTGTCGGGGTGCGCGAACGAGATGGCGTGCAGGGCCGCGTCGAGCAGCGCCGGGTGCAGGCCGAAGCCCTCCGCCGCGCCCTGCTCGTGGCCGGGCAGCACGACGTCCGCGAACACGTCCTCGTCGCGCCGCCACACCGCGGTCAGGCCGCGGAACACCGGGCCGTAGTGGAAGTGGCGCTCGGCGTGGTGCTCGTAGAAGCCGTCCAGGTCCATCGGTTCGGCCCCGGCGGGCGGCCACGCCCCGTCCAGCGCCACGCCCTCCACGGCCCGCGGGGACAGCAGGCCGCCCGCGTACCGGGTCCACGGCGCGTCGTCGCCGTCCGGTCGGCCGAACACGGCCAGCGTGCGCGTCCCCGCCCCGTCCGGCGGGCCGACGACGACCTGCACGCGCACCGCGCCGGCCTCGGGCAGCAGGAGCGGCTGTTCGAGGGTGAGCTCGGCCACGCTCGGGCAGCCGACCTCGTCGCCGGCGCGGAACGCCAGGTCGAGGAAACCGGTACCGGGGAACAGGACCGTGTCGCCGACGCGGTGGTCGGCCAGCCACGGGTGGGTGTGCCGGGACAGCCTGCCGGTGAGCAGCACGCCGTCCGAGTCGGGCAGCGGGGTCGCCGCGCCCACCAGGGCGTGCCCGGTGGCGTCGAGGCCGACCGTGCCCACCTCGTCGGCGGCGAACCGCGCCAGCCAGTACCGCTCGTGGCGGAAGGCGTAGGTCGGCAGCGCGACCCGGTTGCCGGGGAGGACCGCCGCCCAGTCCACCGGGACGCCGCGGGTGTGCAGGCGGGCCAGGCCGGTGAGCAGGGTGGTGTCCTCCGCGCCGTCGCGGCGGGCCAGGGGCACGACCAGCACGTCCGGGCCGGCGGTGTCCCGCACGGCGGCGGACAGCGAGCCGTCCGGGCCGATCTCGACGACGGTGTCCGCGTCCAGCGCGGCGACCGCGTCGGCGAAGCGCACCGGTTCGCGCACCTGGCGCACCCAGTAGTCCACTGTGGACATGTCGGACGGCTCGCCGGTCACCGTGGAGACCAGCGGGACGGCGGGCGGCGCGAACGCGATGCCGTCGAGCGCGGCGCGCAGGTCGTCCAGCACGGGTTCGACGAGGGGCGAGTGGAACGCGTGGCTGACCCGCAGCGGTCGGGTGCGGAACCCCGCCAGCCGGCGCCCGGCCTCGGCCACCGCGTCCGCCGGGCCCGCGACGACCACGGCGTCCGGCGCGTTGACCGCGGCGACGACCACGCCGTCCGGCAGCAGCGGCGCGACGACGTCCTCGGGGGCGCGCACCGACAGCATCGCGCCGCCCGCGGGCAGGGCGGCCATCAGGCGGGCCCGCGCCGACACCAGGCGGCACGCGTCGTCCAGCGACAGCACGCCCGCGACGTGCGCGGCGGCGATCTCGCCCACCGAGTGCCCGACCAGCACGTCCGGGCGCAGGCCCCACGACTCGACCAGCCGGAACAGCGCCACCTCGAACGCGAACAGCGCGGGCTGCGCGACGCCGGTGTCGTCCGGGTCGCCCGACCGCACGTCCACGTCGAGGCGTGCGCGCACCTCCTCGAACGCGGCGGTGAACACGGGGAACCGCGCCAGCTCCGCCCCCATGCCGGCCCGCTGCGCGCCCTGCCCGGCGAACACGAACGCGGTCGTCGGCACGCGGTCGGCCCGGCCCACCAGCACGTCCGGCGCGGTGTCGCCGGCGGCGAGCACGGCCAGGCCGTGCCGCAGCCCGGCCGGGTCCGCGCACACGACGGCGGCGCGGTGCTCCAGGTGCGCGCGGGTCGTCGCGGCCGAGAAGGCCAGGTCGCCCAGGGCGCGGGCGTCCAGGTCCAGCCACCGCTCGGCCTGCGCGCGCAGCCCTTCGGGGGTGGCGGCCGACAGGAGCACCGGCACCGGGCCCGCGGTGGTCGCCGGGCGCGCCTCGGCGAGCGGGGCCTGCTCCACGACGACGTGCGCGTTGGTGCCGCTCGCCCCGAACGACGACACGCCGGCCCGGCGCGGCCTGCCGGTCTCCGGCCACGCGGTGGCCCCGGTGACCAGCCGCACCGCGCCGGACTCCCAGTCGACGTGGGGGGACGGGCGGTCGACGTGCAGCGTGCCGGGCACCAGGCCGTGCCGGATGGCCTGCACGACCTTGATGATCCCGGCGACGCCGGCGGCGGCCTGGGCGTGCGCCAGGTTCGACTTGACCGAGCCGAGCAGCAGGGGCCGCTCGCGGTCCTGGCCGTAGGTGGCGAGGACGGCCTGCGCCTCGATCGGGTCTCCCAGGGTCGTGCCGGTGCCGTGCGCCTCCACCACGTCCACCTCGGACGGTGCCAGGCCCGCGTCGGCCAGCGCCGCCCGGATCACCCGCTGCTGCGCCGGCCCGTTCGGCGCGGTCAGGCCGTTCGACGCGCCGTCGGAGTTGACGGCGCTCCCCCGGACCACGGCGAGCGCGGTGTGGCCGTTGCGGCGGGCGTCCGACAGGCGCTCCAGCACGAGGACGCCGACGCCCTCCGACCAGCCGGTGCCCTCGGCCGACTCGGCGAACGACCGGCACCGCCCGCCGGCGGCCATGCCGCCCTGCGCGGTGAACCCGGTGAACGCGGCGGGCGTGGACATCACCATCACACCGCCCGCGAGCGCCAGCGACGACTCGCCCGCCCGCAGCGACCGCGCCGCCAGGTGCAGCGCCACCAGGGACGACGAACAGGCCGTGTCGATCGTCATCGCCGGGCCCTCCAGCCCGAACGCGTACGACACGCGGCCGGACAGCACGCTCGCGACCGTGCCCGCCAGGTGGTGCCCCTGGACGTCGGCGGGCGGGCGGTAGTCGGTGCCGACCGCGCCGACGAAGACGCCCGTGGACGAGCCGCGCAGCCCGACCGGGTCGATGCCCGCGTGCTCCAGCGCCTCCCACGAGGTCTCCAGCAGCAACCGCTGCTGCGGGTCCATCGACAACGCCTCGCGCGGCGAGATGCCGAAGAAGCCCGCGTCGAAACCGGCGATGTCGTCCAGGAAGCCGCCCTCGGCGGTGGCGCTGGTGGTGCCCAGGCCGGCGAGGTCCCAGCCCCGGTCGGTGGGGAACGGCCCCACGACGTCGCGCCCCTCGACCACCAGTCGCCACAGCCCGTCGGCGTCCGCGACGCCGCCCGGGTAGCGGCACGCCATGCCGACGATCACGATCGGGTCGCTCGGCGCGGAACCGCCCGCGGCCGGGAGGCCGGCGTCCACGGCAGCCGGCCCGAGGAGGAGTTCCGCGAGGTGCGCGGCCAGCGCCTCGGGCGTGGGGTGGTCGAACACGGCGGTCGCGGGGACCGGCGCGTCCGTGGCGGCCCGCAGCCGGTTGCGCAGCTCGACGGCGGTCAACGAGTCGAAGCCGAGTTCGCTGAACGCGCGCCGCGCGGGCACCTCGGCGGCGGACGAGTGGCCGAGCACGGCGGCAGCGGTGTCGCGCACCAGGTCGAGCAGGCGTCGCACGGCCTGTGCCCTGGGCAAGCCCGCCAGCCCGGTGGTCGGTTCCGCGGCGTCACCGGCGGTGGTGTCGGCGCGGCCCCTCCGGAACGCCTCCAGCTCGGCGAACAGCGGGCTGGGCCGCTCGGCGGCGAACCACGGCGCGAACCGCTCCCAGCCGAAGTCGGCCACGACGAGTTGCGCGGGCCCGCCGTCGAACGCCGAACCGAGGGCCGAGCCGAACGCGTCGAGGGCCCGTTCCGGCGTCAACGCGGGCAGTCCGCGCGAGGCAAGCGCGTCCGCGAGCTCCGCGCCGCGCCCGGTCGCCCACTCGGCCCAGGCGACGACCGCCCCGGGTCGCCCGGCGGCGCGGCGGCGCAGCACGACGGCCTCCGCCACCGCGTCCGCCGCCGCGGCCGCGGCCTGACCCGGACCGCCGACCGCTCCCGCCAGGCCGGCGAACACCACCAGCGGGACGTCCCCGGCCAGCTCGTCCAGCACCGGGACACCGGCCAGGGCCGTGCGGACCGGGTCGAGCAGGCGCGTGTCGTCCAGCGCGGACAGCGTGCCGTCGGCCACGACGCGCGCGGCGTGCACCACGGCGGTCAGCGGCCGGTCGGCGGGGATCGCGGCGATCGCGGCGGCCAGCGCCTCGCGGTCGGTGACCGAGCAGGCGACGGACGTCACGTCCTCCGCGGCCTCGTGCGCGTTCCGCGCGACGATGACCACGTGCTCCGCGCCGTGCTCCAGCACCCAGCGGACGACGCGCGAGCCGACCGAGCCGGTGCCGCCGGTCACCAGGACCGTGCCGCTCAGCCCGGGGGTGGCGGGAGTCCCGGAGACCGGCAGGAGGCGTCGGCCGAGCAGACCACCGCGCCGCACCGCCACCTGGTCCTCGGGCGCGTCGGGCAGGAGCAGTTCGTCGCCCGCCAGGTCGACCAGCCCGCCCCAGCGCTCCGGGTGCTCCAGCGCGGCCACCCGCCCCAGGCCCCACAGCGCCGCGTGGCCCGGGTTGGTCACCGGGTCGTCGTCACCCGTCGACACCGCGCCCCGCGTCACGCACCACAGCGGCGCGGGGAGGCCGAGGGAACCCAGGGCGCGCAGCAGCGCCGTCGTCAGCGCGACACCGGTGACCCCGTCGTCCGTGGCGGTCAGCGCCAGCACCCCGGACGGCTCGACACCGCCGAGCGCCTCGGTGATCCGGGCCGCGGTCACCCCGGCGTCGGCGGACACCACGACGCGGGCCGCCGGGCCGTCCGGGGACCACGACGCCTCGTCGGCCACCGCGACCAGCCACGTGCCGTCGAGCGGGCGACCGGGGCCGATCGGCGTCCACCCGGTCCGGTACCGGCCGCCCACCGCGGGCGCGGGCAGGTCGGGCCACAACCTGGTGCGCTGGAACGGGTAGGTCGGCAGGTCGACCCGGCGCGCGCCGGGGAAGAACCCCGACCAGTCCGCGGCGACGCCGGCGCAGAACGCCTCGCCCAGCGACAGCGCGAACCGGTCGGACCCGCCGTCGTCGCGCCGCAGCGTGCCCACGGCGGCGACGGGCGCGCCCGCGGCCTCCGCGGTCCCCTGCACGGCGGCGGTGAGCACGGGGTGCGGCCCGACCTCGACGAACGCCCGGTGCCCCACCGCCACCAGTCCGCGCACGGCCTGCTCGAACCGCACGGTCTCGCGCAGGTTCCCGAACCAGTACCCGGCATCGAGGCCGGCGGTGTCGAACCAGTCCCCGGTGCGGGTGGAGAAGAACGGCACGGTCCCGGTCACCGGCCGCACGGGCGCCAGCGCGGCGAGCAGGTCGTCGCGCACGGCGTCCACGTGCGCCGAGTGCGAGGCGTAGTCCACGGCGACGCGCCGCACCCGCGCGCCCTCGGCGGCCAGCGACGCGGCCAGCCCGTCCAGCGCGGCCGGCTCCCCGGACACCACGACGGCGGCGGGCCCGTTCACGGCGGCGATCGACAGCCCCGACGGCAGCCGGGGGGCCACCTCGGCCTCGGGCAGCGCCACCGACAGCATCCCGCCGCGCCCGGACAGCGCCCGCCCGATCGCCCGCGCCCGCAGCGCGACGACCCGGGCACCGTCCCCCAGGGACAGCCCGCCGGCCACGCACGCCGCCGCGACCTCGCCCTGCGAGTGGCCGACGACGGCGGCCGGGCGGACCCCGTGCGCCTCCCACAGCGCCGCCAGCGCGACCGCCACCGCCCACGACACGGGCTGGACGACGTCCACGCGGTCCAGGGCGAGGCCGTCGCGCAGCACGTCCACCAGCGAGAAGTCCACGTGCGGGGCGAGCGCGTCGGCGCACTCGCCGATCCGCGCGGCGAACACCGGCGACTCGTCGAGCAGCCGCGCCCCCATGCCCGCCCACTGCGCGCCCTGGCCCGGGAACACGAACACGGGCCGGGCCGCGTCGGGATCGGCGACGCCCTCGGCGGTCGTCGCCGAGGGGCGGCCCCCGGCCAGCGCGCCCAGGTCCGCCGGGTCCAGCAGGACGGCGCGGTGCGGCAGGGCGGTCCTGGTGGCGGTCAGCGAGAAGGCCACGTCGGACGGCCGGTCGCCCCCGGCGGCGAGGTGGTCGCGCAGCCGCGCGGCCTGCGCCCGCAACGCCTCCCGGGACCGCGCCGACAGCACCCACGGCACCGGCCCGGCGGGCGCGGCCTCCACCTCCCCGGCCTCCACCTCCCCGGCCTCCACCTCCCCGGCGGGCGCGGCCTCCACGACCACGTGCGCGTTGGTGCCGCTGACCCCGAACGACGACACGGCCGCGCGGCGCGGGGCACCGGTCTCGGGCCACGGCCGGGCGGCGGTCGGCAGCTCGACCGCGCCGGTCGACCAGTCCACGCGCCGCGACGGGTTCTCGGCGTGCAGGGTCGCGGGCACCGTGCCGTGCCGCATCGCCATCACGACCTTGATCAGCCCGGCCACGCCGGACGCGGCCTGCGCGTGCCCGATGTTCGACTTCACCGACCCCAGCAGCAGCGGTCGCGCGCGGTCCCGGCCGTAGGTCGCGAGCAGCGCGCCGGCCTCGATGGGGTCGCCCAGTGCCGTGCCGGTGCCGTGCGCCTCCACCAGGTCCACGTCGGACGCGGACAACCCGGACGCCGTGAGCGCCTGGCGGATCACCCGCCGCTGCGCCGGGCCGCTCGGCGCGGTCAACCCGTTGGACGCGCCGTCGGAGTTCACCGCCGACCCGCGCAGCACCGCGAGCACCGGGTGCCCGTTGCGGCGCGCGTCGGACAGCTTCTCCAGCAGCACCAGGCCGACACCCTCGGCCCACCCGACGCCGTCCGCGCCCTCGGCGAACGCCTTGCACCGGCCGTCCGGCGCGACCGCGCCCTGCCGGCCGTAGAGCACGAACGCGGTGGGCTTGACCATGATCGTGACGCCGCCGGCGAGCGCCAGCGAGCACTCCCCCGCCCGCACCGCCTGCGCTGCCAGGTGGATCGCGACCAGCGACGACGAGCACGCCGTGTCCACGGTGACCGACGGGCCCTCCAGCCCGAACGTGTAGGACAGCCGGCCGGACACGACGCTCGCCGCGTTGCCGGTGCCCGCGTGCGGGCTGCCGTCCTCGCCGGTCGCCGCCAGCAGGTCCAGGTACTCCTGGCCGTTCGTGCCGACGAACACGCCGGTGCGGCTGCCGTGCAGGGCGGCGGCGTCCAGCCCGGCCCGCTCGAACGCCTCCCACGACGTCTCCAGGAGCAGCCGCTGCTGGGGGTCCATCGCCAGCGCCTCGCGCGGGGTGAGCCCGAAGAACGCCGGGTCGAAGTCCGCGACTCCGGACACGAACCCGCCCTCGCGGGTCGGTCCCACGGCCAGGTCCGCCGGGTCCCAGCCCCGGTCGTCGGGCAGCGGGCCCACCGCGTCGACCCCGGCGGCCACCAGGTCCCACAGCTGCTCGGGCGAGGTGACGCCGCCGGGGAACCGGCAGCTCATGGCCACGACGGCGACCGGCTCGGCGCGACCGGCGGCGAGCTGCCGGTTGAGCCTGCGCAGCCGCTCGTTCTCCTTCATCGACGCCCGGAACGCCTCGATGACCTGGTCGGTGGAGTGGGGCATGGTTCTCCGCTTCGGGGTCGGTTGGTCAGCGGTCCGCGTCGAGGGCGGCCCGGACCAGGGCGTCGAGGTCCATGTCGTCGACGGCCGCGTCGTCCGCGGCCCGGTCGTCCTCGTCGCGGTCCGCGCCGTCGCCCAGGGCGAGCAGGGCGTCGAGCAGGCCGAGGTCGCGCAGCCGGTCCAGCGGCACGGTCGCCAGCAGCGCCCGCACCCGGCCCTCCTCGTCGGCCTCCTCCGCCACCGGCGCGTCCGGCGCGAGGACGCCGGCGAGCCCCCGGTGCAGGTGCTCGGCGAGCGCCAGCGGGGTGGGCTGGTCGAACACCAGCGTCGCCGCGAGGGTCAGGCCGGTCAGCGCGGCCAGCCGGTCGCGCAGCTCGACCGCGGTCAGCGAGTCGAACCCGAGGTCGGTGAACGTCCGGTCGGCCGCGACGCGGTCCGCGCCGCCGTGCCGCAGCACGTCCGCCACCTCGGTGCGCACCAGGGACAGCAGCACCTGCCGCCGCCCGCCCTCCGGCACGGTCGCCAACCGGGCGCGCAGGGCGTCGGCGGCGTCGTGACCGGTCCGCCCCGCCCCGGTCGCGTTCGCGCCGGTCAGGTGGGCGGTGAGGGCACTCCCGCGCACCGGGCCGTAGCGCTCCCAGTCGACGTCGGCGACCACGGCGTGCGCGGCGCCGCCCGTCGCCAGGGAGCGCAGCACCTCCACGGCGCGGCGCGGCGGCATCGGCAGCGCACCGGCCCGGCGCGCCGCTTCCCGCGCGGCCGGGTCCGCGGCCATGCCGCCGCCGTCCCACGCGCCCCACGCGACGGACGTCGCGGCGAGCCCGGCGGCGCGGCGGTGGTGGGCGACGGCGTCGAGCGCGGCGTTGGCGGCGGCGTAGTTGCCCTGCCCGGCGTTGCCGAGCACCGCCGACGCCGACGAGAACAGCGCGAACACCGCGAGGTCGCGGTCCCGGGTCAGCTCGTCGAGGTTGCGGGCGGCGGCGAGCTTGGCGCGGAACACGGTGGCGAACCGGTTCGGCGTGAGCCCGTCGAGCAGCCCGTCGTCCAGCACGCCGGCCGCGTGCACGACACCGGTCAGGTCGGGCAGGTCGGCCAGCACGCGGGCCAGTGCGGCGCGGTCGGCCGCGTCGCACGCCACCAGGTCCACCCGCGCGCCCAGCGCGGTCAGCTCGTCGCGCAGGTCGGTCGCGCCCGGCGCGTCGGCCCCGGTGCGGCCGAGCAGCACCAGGTGCTCCGCGCCGGCCTCGGCCAGGCCGCGGGCCACGTGCCCGCCCAGCGCGCCGGTGCCGCCGGTGACCAGCACGGTCCCGGTCGGCTGCCACGGGTCGGCGGACGGGGCGGTCGACCGCACGAGCCGGCTGCCGTGCGCCGTCGTGCCGCGCACCGCCACCCGGTCCTCGTCGCCGGACGCCAGCACGGCGGCGAGCACGGGACCGGACGCGGGGTCCCACGCGGCCGGCAGGTCGACGACGCCGCCCCACCGGTCGGGGCGCTCCGCGGCGGCCACCCCGGCCAGGCCCCACACGGCGGCGCCGGCGACGGAGGGCGTCTCCCCGCCGATCGCCACCCCGCCCCGCGTGACGCACCACAGCGGCACGTCGCCGAGGGCGCGCAGCAGGGCTGCGGTGTCGAGCACGGCGGCGGGCACGCCGTCGCGCTCGGCGTCGTCCACCGCGAAGAACAGCGCGGTCGCGCCGTCGGGCACGTCCGCCGCGCCGCCCACCACCTCGGCGAGGCTCGTCACGCGGGCCTCGGGCAGCGCGGCCAGCACGTCCGCGACCCAGGCGTCCCCGGCGTCGGGGACGACCGCCAGCAGCGCGCCGGGCCGGGCGGCCGGCGGGTCGAGCGGCGTCCAGTCCAGCGCGTAGCGCCAGTCGGGCGTCAGGTCCGCGGCCGGTGCGGCGTCCCGCGGCCAGAACCGCTCCCGCTGGAAGGCGTAGGTCGGCAGCGCGCCCCGACGCGCCCGGCGACCGCCGTGGAACGCGGCCCAGTCCACGTCCGCGCCGTGCGCGTGCAGGCAGGCCAGCGCCTCGGTCAGCGCGACCGGCTCGGACCGGTCCCCGCGCAGCGCGGGGACGGCCGTCGCGTCGGGCAGCACCTGCCGCACCGCCCCCGAGAGCGACCCGTCGGGGCCGATCTCCAGGTGCACGCCCGCACCCGCCGCGGCGACCGCGTCGGCGAAGCGCACGGTGGCCCGGACCTGCCCGACCCAGTAGGCCGGGTCGGTGTGGTCCGCGCCGACGGCGACCGTCGACACGACCGGCACGCGCGGCGGCGCGAACCGCAGGCCGGCGACGACCTCGCCGAACTCCGCCAGCACCGGGTCCATCAGGGGCGAGTGGAAGGCGTGGCTGACCCGCAGCGCGCGGGTCTTGCGGCCGTCGGCGGTCAACCGGTCGGCGACCGCCGCGACCTCCTCGGCGACGCCGGACAGCACGACCGACTCCGGCCCGTTCACCGCCGCGAGCGCCACGCCGTCGGTGAGCAGCGGCGTCACCTCGGCCTCGGTCGCCCGCACGGCCACCATCGCGCCGCCGACCGGCAGCGCCTGCATGAGCCTGCCCCGGGCGGCCACCAGGCGGGCGGCGTCCGGCAGGGTCAGCACCCCGGCGACGTGCGCGGCGGCGACCTCGCCGACGGAGTGCCCGACCAGCACGTCCGGGCGCACGCCCCACGACCCCAGCAGCCGCGACAGCGCCACCTGGAAGGCGAACAGCGCGGGCTGGGTGTAGCCGGTGAGGTCCAGGTCGTCGGAGGCCAGCACGTCGCGCAGCGGCCGGTCCAGCTCGCCGGCGAGCGCGTCGGCGACCTCGTCCAGCGCGTCGGCGAACACCGGGAACCGGGCGGCCAGCCCGAACCCCATGCCGGGCCGCTGCGCGCCCTGGCCGGAGAAGACCCACGCCCGCACGGGTTCGCGGGCGGCGACCACACCGCTCGACCGGCCCTCGGCCAGCGCGGTCAGGCCGCGCACCAGCTCGTCCCGGTCACCGCACACGACGGCCGCGCGGTGCGGCAGGTGCGCGCGGGCGCGGGCCGACGCCACGGCCAGGTCCGCGAGGTCGACGTGCGCGCCGCGGCCGAGGTGCCCGAGCAGCCGGGCGGCCTGGCCGCGCAACGCCTCCGGACCGCGCGCCGACAGCAGCACGGGCAGCGGCCCGTCGACGGCGACGGCGGGCTCGGGCCGGGCGGGCGGGGCCTGTTCGACGACGACGTGCGCGTTGGTGCCGCTCGCGCCGAACGACGACACGCCGGCCCGGCGCGGCGCGCCCGTGTCGGGCCACGCCACCGGCTCGGTGAGCAGCGCGACGTCGCCCGCCGTCCAGTCCACGTGCGACGACGGCGCGTCCACGTGCAGGGTGCGGGGCACGACGCCGTGGCGCATGGCCTGCACGACCTTGATCACCCCGGCGACGCCGGACGCGGCCTGCGTGTGCCCGAGGTTCGACTTGACCGACCCCAGCAGCAGGGGCCGTTCCCGCTCTTGGCCGTAGGTCGCGAGGACGGCCTGCGCCTCGATCGGGTCTCCCAGGGTCGTGCCGGTGCCGTGCGCCTCCACCACGTCCACGTCGGACGGTGCCAGGCCCGCGTCGGCCAGCGCCGCCCGGATCACCCGCTGCTGCGCCGGCCCGTTCGGCGCGGTCAGACCGTTCGACGCACCGTCGGAGTTGACCGCGCTGCCCCTCACGACCGCCAGCACCTCGTGCCCGTTGCGGCGGGCGTCCGACAGCCGCTCCAGCACCAGCACCGCGACGCCCTCGGACCAGCCCACGCCCTCGGCCGACTCGGCGAACGACCGGCACCGCCCGCCCGACGCGAGCCCGCCCTGGTGGGTGAACTCCTCGAACGCGATCGGCGTGGACATCACGGTGACGCCGCCCGCCAGCGCCAGCGACGACTCGCCCGACCGCAGCGACCGCGTCGCCAGGTGCAGCGCCACCAGCGACGAGGAGCACGCCGTGTCCACGGTCATCGTCGGCCCCTCCAGCCCGAGCACGTACGACACCCGGCCGGACAGCACGCTCGCCGCGTTGCCCGCGAGCAGGTGCCCGCGCAGGTCTGCGGGCGGCCGGTAGTCGGCCCCGGTCGAACCGATGAACACGCCCGCGGCGGAGCCGCGCAGGTCGCCGGGGTCGACGCCCGCGTCCTCCAGGGCCTCCCACGAGGTCTCCAGCAGCAATCGCTGCTGCGGGTCCATCGACAACGCCTCGCGCGGCGAGATGCCGAAGAAGTCGGCGTCGAACAGCGGCGCGTCGTGCAGGAACCCGCCCTCGACCGACGCGCTGGTGGTGCGCAGCGAGTCGAGGTCCCAGCCGCGGTCGGTCGGGAACCCGGTGACCGCGTCCCGGCCCTCGTCGACCAGCCGCCACAGGCCGTCCGCGTCGGCGACGCCGCCCGGGAAGCGGCACGCCATGCCGACGATGACCACCGGGTCGTCGGACGCCTCGCGCGGCCGTGCCACCGCCTCGGGGGTCGGGTCGCCGAGCAGCGCGGTGACCAGGTGGTCGCGCAGCGACTCGGGGGTGGGGTGGTCGAACACGGCGGTCGCGGGCAGCGCCAGGCCGGTCGCGGCGGTGAGCCGGTCGCGCAGCTCGACGGCGGTCAGCGAGTCGAAGCCGAGGTCGCGGAACGCCCGGTCGGGCGCGACGTCCGCGGCCGACCCGTGCTCCAGGACGGCGGCCACGGCGGCGCGCACGGTGTCCAGCAGCTCGCGCGCCACCTGCTCGCGCGGCCGGTCCCGGGCGTCCTCCCCGAGGTCCGCGGCGATCCGCACACCGGGGACCTCGGAGAGGACGCGGGAGCCGACCGGTCGCGGGGGGATGCGCGCCCAGTCGACGTCGGCGACCACGACGTCACCGTCGGCGGTCGCGAGCGCGGTCACGGCGGTCGCGCCGTGCAGCGGGGTGAGGCCGGCGCGGCGCAGGCGGTCGGCGGAGGCGGAACCGGCCCACGGGGACCAGGACACGACGGTCGCGGGCAGGCCGAGCGAGCGGCGACGCGCGGCCAGGGCGCGCAGGCGGGCGTCCGAGACGGCGTCGTCGGCGTGGCCCGCCGCGCCCCACACCCCGGCGATCGTGGTGGGCAGCGCGAACAGCGCCAGGTCGTGGTCGCGGGTCAGCTCGTCGAGGTGGACCGCGCCCTCCCACCGGCCGGCCGCGTGCACCACGCCGGTGAGGGCGTGCGCGGACACCACGGCCGTCAGGGCGTCCCGGTCGGTCACGTCGCAGGCGACGGACTCGGCCGTCGCGCCCAGCGCCTCGACCTCGCGCACCAGGGCGTCGGCGTCGCCGGAGCGGGTGAGCAGCACGAGGTGCGGCACGCCCCGACCGGCGAGCCACCGCGCGGCGGCCGACCCGACCGCGCCGGTCGCGCCGGTCACCAGCACGGTGCCCCGGGGCACCGGGGCCTCGGCGGTGTCGGCGACCGGGACGAGTCGCTGGGCGCGCAGCCCGTCGGACCGCACCGCCACGGCGTCCTCGCCCGCCGTGAGCGCGGCGGCCACCAGGGCGGGGTCGGCATCGGCCGCCACGTCCAGCACGCCGCCCCAGCGGCCGGCGTGCTCCAGCGAGGCGACCCGGCCGAAGCCCCACAGCGCGGCCTGCGCGGGATCGGTCTCCGCGTCCCGCGTCACGCACCACACCGGGCGGTCCCCGGCGAGCAGCGCGGTCGTGCCCGCCACGTCGAGGAACGACAGCACGCCGTCGTGGTCGCCGGAGGTGGTGACGTCGAGCGGCAGGGCGTCGAGCAGCGGTCGGACCCACTCGGCCGGGTCCTCCGGCAGCACGGCCAGCCAGCGGCCGGTCGGGACCGGTCCGGCGGGCACGGGGCGCCACTCCAGCCGGTAGCGGTCGACCAGGGCGGCCCGTGCCCTGCGCCTGCCGTCCAGCGCGGCCAGCGCGGAGTCCAGGGCGTCGCGGTCGAGGTCCAGGTCCGCGGCGAGGTCCGCCACGTCCGAGGGGCCGAGGGCGGTCGGGGCGGCGGGTTCCGGCCAGTAGGCGGCCCGCTGGAACGGGTAGGTCGGCAGGCCGACCAGCCGACCGCCGGCGACCCACTCCGACCAGTCCACCGGGATGCCCCGCACGTGGGCGCGGCCGAGGGCGGCGGCCAGCGCGGCCGGTTCGTCCCGGTCGCGCCGCAGCAGCGGCACCACCTCGGCGTCCGGCACGCTCTCCCGCGCCACGGCGGCGAGCGAGCCGTCCGGCCCGACCTCCAGCAGGGTCGTCGCCCCGGTGGCGGCCACGGCGTCGGCGAACCGCACGGTCGCGGTCACCTGCCGCACCCAATGGTCGCCGTCGAACACCGCGTGCGGCAGCCCGGTCACGGTGGACACCACCGGGATGAGCGGCGCGTGCGCGGTCACCCCCGCGGCGACCTCGGCGAACTCCGCCAGCACCGGCTCGACGAGCGGCGAGTGGAAGGCGTGCGACACGGCGAGGCGCCTGGTGCGCCTGCCCCGCTCCGCCCACCGGCGCGCGAGGGCCAGGACGCCGGCCTCGTCGCCGGAGAGCACCACCGAGCGCGGACCGTTCACCGCGCCCAGCACGACCCGGTCGCCCAGGAACGGCGCGACCTCGTCCTCCGACGCCTCCACCGCGACCATCGCCCCGCCCGGCGGCAGCGCGCCCATCAGCCGGCCGCGCGCGGCGACCAGCCGGGCCGCGTCCGCCAGGGACAGCGCCCCGGCCACGTGCGCGGCGGCGATCTCGCCGACCGAGTGGCCGACCAGCACGTCCGGCCGCACGCCCCACGACCCCAGCAGCCGGGACAGGGCCACCTCGAACGCGAACAGCGCGGGCTGCGCGAACTCCGTGCCCGCCAACCGCCCCGCGTCGCCGAGGACGTCGGTCGACAGGTCTAGCGCGGCGAACGCCTCGTCCAGCGCGTCGGCGAACACCGGGAACCGGGCGGCCAGCCCGAGCCCCATGCCGACCCGCTGCGCGCCCTGACCGGCGAACAGCAGCGCCGACGGCCCGCCGACCGGCGTGCCGGCCGCGACCTCGCGCACCTCGCCGCCGTCGGCGAGCAGCACGACGCGGTGGTCGAACGCGGCGCGCGCGGTCACCAGGGTGTGCCCCACGTCGAGCGGGTCGGCGTCGACGCCGGCGAGCCGGGCGACGGCGGCGCGCACGGCGTCCTCGGAGCGGGCCGACACCGGCCACGGCACCGGGCCGCCCGCGCCGGGGCGCGGGGGCCGGGCGATCTCCGGGGCGTCGAGCACGACGTGCGCGTTGGTGCCGCTCACGCCGAAGGACGACACGCCGGCCCGGCGCACGCGGCCGGTCTCCGGCCACGGCGTCGGCGCGGTCACCACCTCGACCGCGCCGCTCGACCAGTCGACGTGCGACGACGGCTCGGTCACGTGCAGGGTCGGCGGCACGACGCCGTGCCGCATCGCCAGCACCACCTTCATGACCCCGGCGACGCCGGCGGCGGCCTGGGTGTGCCCGAGGTTGGACTTGACCGACCCGAGCAGCAGCGGGCGCTCGCGGTCCTGCCCGTAGGTGGCCAGCAGCGCCTGCGCCTCGATCGGGTCGCCGAGCGCCGTGCCGGTGCCGTGCGCCTCCACGACGTCCACTTCGGACGGTCGCAGGCCGGCGTTGGCCAGCGCCTGCCGGATCACGCGCTGCTGCGACGGGCCGTTGGGCGCGGTGAGCCCGTTGGAGGCGCCGTCCTGGTTGACCGCCGACCCGCGCAGCACGGCCAGCACCTCGTGCCCGTTGCGCCGCGCGTCGGACAGCCGTTCCAGCACCAGCACGCCCGCGCCCTCGGCCCAGGCGGTGCCGTCCGCGCCGTCGGCGAACGCCTTGCACCGGCCGTCCGCGCTGAGCAGGCCCTGCCGGCTGAACTCGGTGAAGATCCACGGGGTGGACATCACGGACACGCCGCCGACGAGCGCCAGCCCGGACTCGCCGGAGCGCAGCGACTGCGCGGCCAGGTGCATCGCGACCAGCGACGCGGAGCACGCCGTGTCCACGGTGACGGCGGGCCCCTCCAGGCCCAGCACGTAGGACACCCGCCCGGAGACGACGCTGCCCGCGATGCCGGTGCCGACGTGCCCGTCGCGCTCCACGCCGGACCCGAGCAGCAGGTTCCCGTAGTCCTGGCCGTTCGTGCCGACGAACACGCCCGTGTCGCCGCCGCGCAGGCCCGTCGGGTCGATGCCCGCCCGTTCCAGGGCCTCCCACGACACCTCCAGCAGCAGGCGCTGCTGCGGGTCCATGGCCAGCGCCTCGCGGGGCGAGATGCCGAAGAACCCGGCGTCGAAGGCGGACACGTCGCGCAGGAAGCCGCCGGAGCGGGTGGTGCTGCCGCGCAGCGCCTCCGCCGACCAGCCGCGGTCGGTCGGGAACGGGCCGATCGCGTCCCGGCCGCCGACCAGCAGCTCCCAGTAGCCCTCGGGGCTGTCCACGCCGCCGGGCAGGCGGCACGCCATGCCGACGATCGCCACCGGCTCGTCGGCGGTCACGGCGGCGCGCGGCCGCTCGGGCTCGGCGGCGGTCCCGCCGAGCAGGGTCTCCAGGTGGGCGACCAGCGCGGTCGGGGTCGGGTGGTCGAACACGGTCGTGGCGGGCAGGTCCACGCCGAGCACGCGCGCCAGGCCGTTGCGGAACTCCAGCGCGGTAAGCGAGTCGAAGCCCAGGTCGCGGAACCGGCCGTGCGGGTCGACCGCGGCGGCGTCGGCGTGCCCGAGGACGGCGGCGGCGCGCTCCCGGACGGCTGCCATCAGGTCGCGGGCGGTCGGAGCGGTGGTGTCGGCGACCGGCTGGTCCACCTTCGCGGGCAGCAGCCCGCCCACGAACCGCGCGGACCTCGGCCGCGCCCCGGCGGCCTGCCAGCGCGCCCAGTCGATGTCGGCGACGGCCAGCACGGTCTCGTCGGCCGCCAGCGCGCCCCACAGCGCCTCCACGGCGTGCCCGGCGGCCATCGCGCCGAACCCGTCGCGGCGCGCACCCGCGTCGACCTGGGCGGCGTCGGCGGCCATGCCGATCTCCGCCCACCGGCCCCAGGCGACCGAGGTCGCCGACAGCCCGGCGGCGCGGCGGTTCCCGGCGACGGCGTCGAGCGCGGCGTTCGCGGCGGCGTAGTTGCCCTGGCCGGGGTTGCCGAGCGTGCCGGCCATGCTGGAGAACAGCACGAACGCGGCCACGTCCCGGTCGCGGGTCAGCTCGTCCAGGTGCCGGGCGGCGTCCACCTTGGTGCGCCACACGGCGTCGAACCGGTCGGGGGTGAGGGCGTCGAGCACGCCGTCGTCCAGCACGCCCGCCGCGTGCACGACCACCTCGGGCGCGTGCTCGTCGAGCAGCGCGGCCAGCGCCTCCCGGTCGGTCACGTCGGCGGCCACGACGCGCACGTCCACGCCGTCGAGTTCGGCGCGCAGCGCGGCCACGCCAGGCGCGTCCGGTCCGCTGCGGCTCACCAGCACCAGGCGTTCCGCGCCGGCGTTCGCGAACCGGCGGGCGACGTGCGCGCCGAGCGCGCCCGTGCCGCCGGTGATCAGCACCCGCCCGGTGGGCACCGGGCGGACGGCCGCGCGGCGCGGCGCGCGGACCAACCGGCGGCCCAGCACGCGCCCCGACCTGATCGCGGCCTCGTCCTCCTCCGCCGCGCCGGTCAGCACGGCGGCCAGCAGGCCGGTGTCGACGTCGCCCGGGGGCACGTCCACCAGACCGCCCCAGCGGTCGGGGTGCTCCAGGCCGACGACGCGGCCGAGGCCCCACACGGCGGCCTGCTCCGGGTCGGCCGGGGTGTCGCCGGTGTCCACCCCGCCCCGGGTCAGGCACCACAGCGGCGCGGTGATCCCGGCGTCGCCGAGCGCCTGCACGAGCGCGGTGGTCGCCACGACCGGGTCGGGGCCGGCGGCCAGCAGGGACAGCACGCCCGCCGGTCGCGGGCCCGTCAGGGCTTCGGCGAGGGCCGCCCGGTCGCCACCGGGCACGAGCACGGCGGCGCCGAGCAGCCCGGTCGTCCAGGCGGTGTCGACGCCCTCGGGCGCGACGACCAGCCAGCGGCGGAGGGGCACGGGCGCGGGGGCGACCGGCACCGGGGAGACCGGCACAGGGGTCCAGTCGACGCGGTAGCGCCAGGTGTCGACGATCGCGCCGACCTGGTCGGCAACGTCCGGGACCGGCCAGTAGCGCTCGTGCCGGAACGCGTAGGTCGGCACCTCGGCGGGCGCGACGCCGGGCACGAGGGCGTCCCAGCGCACCGGCACGCCCGCCACCCACGCCTCGGCCACCGACCGCAGCAACCGGTCCGCGCCACCCTCGCCGCGGCGCAGCGACCCCACCACCACGGCGTCGTCGCCGACGATGTCGCGCACGCTCATCGACAGCACCGGATGCGGTCCGACCTCGACGAACACCCCGCGCCCGGCGGCCCGCACCGCGCCCTGGAAGTCGACCCGCTCGCGCAGGTTGCGGAACCAGTAGCCGGCGTCCAGGCCGGCCGTGTCGAGGGCCGTGCCGAGCACGCCCGAGTAGAAGTCCACGTCGGTCGACGCGGGCGCGAGGCCGCGCAGGACCTCCGCCAGCGCGTCGCGCACCTCGTCCACGCCGGACCAGTGCGACGCGTAATCGACCGGGATGCGGCGCGCCCGCACGTCCCGCGCGGTCAGCTCCGCGACCAACTCGTCCAGCGCCCCGACCTCGCCGGACAGCACGACCGCGCGCGGCCCGTTCACCGCCGCGATCCCCACCCGGTCGTCGATCAGGGCCTCCACCTCGGCCACCGGCAGCGCCACCGACGCCATGCCGCCGCGACCGGACAGCGACTCGGCCACGACCCGGCTGCGCAGCGCCACGACCCGCGCCGCGTCGTCCAGGGACAGCGCACCCGCCACGCAGGCCGCCGCGATCTCGCCCTGCGAGTGGCCCACCACCCCGGCGGGCGGGACGCCGAGCGACCGCCACACCTCAGCCAGCGACACCATGACCGCCCACAGCGCGGGCTGCACCACGTCGACCCGGGCCAGCGCGTCCTCGTCGGCCAGCACGTCGAGCACCGACCAGTCGACGTGCCGCGACAGCGCGGCGTCGCACTCGCGCAGCCGGTCCGCGAACACGGGCGACGACGCGACCAGGTCCAGGGCCATGCCGACCCACTGACCGCCCTGACCCGGGAACACGAACACGGCCTCGCCGCGGTCGGCCGCCGTGCCGAGCACCGCGGCCGGGTCCTCGCCGTCGCGCGCCAGGTTCGCCAGCGCGCGGCACCGCTCGTCGTGGTCTGCGCCGAGCACGACGGCGCGGTGCTCGAAGCCGGAACGCCCGGCCAGCGCCGCGGCCACGGCGGCCGGGTCGAGGTCGGCTCGGGCCAGCACGGCGTCGAGCAGCCGGGCCGCCTGGGCGCGCAGCGCGTCCTCCGTGCGACCGGACAGCACCCACGGCACCGGACCGGCCACGGGAGCCGGGTCGGCGGGCGGCACGGCGACGGTGGCGGGCGGCTGCTCCAGCACGACGTGCGCGTTGGTGCCGCTGATGCCGAACGCCGACACGCCGATCCGGCGCGGGGCCCCGGTGCGCGGCCACGGGCGGTCGGCGTGGAGCAGCTCGACCGCGCCCGCCGACCAGTCGACGCGCGAGGACGGGTTGTCCGCGTGCAGGGTGCGCGGCAGCACGCCGTGCCGCATGGCGTAGATCGCCTTCACCACGCCCGCGACGCCGGCGGCGGCCTGGGTGTGGCCGATGTTGGACTTCACCGACCCCAGCCACAGCGGCTCGGTGCGGTCGCGGCCGTAGGTGGCGAGCAGCGCGTGCGCCTCGATCGGGTCGCCCAGCGGCGTGCCCGTGCCGTGCGCCTCGACCGCGTCCACCTCGGACGGTTCGAGGCCCGCGTCCGCGAGCGCCGCCCGGATCACGCGCTGCTGCGCGCGGCCGTTGGGCGCGGTCATGCCGTTGGACGCGCCGTCGGAGTTGATCGCCGTGCCCCGCACGACGGCCAGCACCCGGTGCCCGTTGGCGAGCGCGTCGGACAGCCGCTCGACCAGCAGCACGCCGACGCCCTCGGCCATGCCGAACCCGTCGGCCTCCTCGCCGAACGCCCGGCAGCGGCCGTCCGCCGACAGCGCGCGCTGCCGGCTGAACCCGGTCAGCGTCTCCGGCGACGTCATGATCGTGGCGCCGCCCGCCAGGGCCAGGTCGCACTCGCCGGAGCGCAGCGCCCGCGCGGCCAGGTGCAGCGCGACCAGCGCCGACGAGCAGCCGGTGTCGAGGGTGAGCGCGGGGCCCTCGGTGCCGAGCAGGTAGGCGACGCGGCCGGACAGGATGCTGGTGGCGCGGCCGGTGAGCAGGTGGCCCTCGTAGCCGTCCTCGTTGGTCAGGACACCGGTGGCGTAGTGCTGGTAGGCCGCGCCGAGGAAGACGCCCGTGCTGCTGCCGCGCACCGAGCGCGGGTCCACGCCGGCGTGCTCCAAGGCCTCCCACGAGGTCTCCAGCAGCAGGCGCTGCTGCGGTTCCATCGCGATGGCCTCGCGCGGCGAGATGCCGAAGAACGCCGCGTCGAAGTCGCCCGCCTCGGGCAGGAACGCGCCGCGCGCGACGTAGGTGCGGCCGGGGCGGTCCGGGTCGGGGTCGTAGAGGCCGGCGAGGTCCCAGCCGCGGTCGGCCGGCAGGTCGCCGACCACGTCCGCGCCCGCCGCCACCAGGTCCCACAGCTGCTCGGGCGCGGTGACGCCGCCGGGGAACCGGCAGCCGACGCCGACGATCGCGACCGGTTCGTCGTTCGCCTCGCGCACGACGGTGGCGGCGGGCCCGTCCTCCCCGAGCAGCAGCACGCGCAGGTGGTCGGCCAGCTCGGCCGGGCTGGGGAAGTCGAAGACCACGGTGCTGGGCAGGGTGAGCCCGGTGCGGGCGTTGAGCCGGTTGCGCAGGTCCACGGCCATCACCGAGTCGAACCCGACCTCGCGGAACGCGCGGTCCTCGGCCACCGCCGCGTCGTCGCGGTGCCCGAGGGCGGCGGCGGCCTCGCCGCGCACCAGCTCGCGCAGCGCGCGGTCCCGTTCGGCGCGCGGCAGGGCGCGCAGGCCCGCGACCAGGTCCGACTCGTCGCGCGCCGGCTCGGGGGCGGCGCGCAGCGCGCGGACCTCGGGGATCTCGTCGAACAGGGCGTTGGGGCGGCCGGTGGTGAACACGGCGTGGAACACCGGCCAGTCCACGTCGGCGACGGCGGGCGCGGTCTCGTCGGCGTCCAGGACACCGCCGAGGGCGGTCAGCGCGAGGTCCACGTCCAGGAACGGCAGGCCGCTGCGGCGCACCTGCTCGGGGTCGACGTCCGGGCGGTTCATGGTGCGCTCGTCGGCCCAGATGCCCCAGCGCACGGACACGCCGGTCAGGCCGCGGGCGCGGCGGTGCCCGGCGAGCGCGTCGAGGTAGGCGTTGCCCGCCGCGTACGCGCCGTGGTCGGCGCTGCCCCACAGGCCCGCGATCGAGCTGAACAGCACGAACGCGTCGAGGTCGGCGGGCAGCAGCTCGTCCAGGTTGGCCGCGCCGGAGACCTTGGCGTCCACCACGGCGGCGAAGTCGGCCAGGGAGGTGTCGGCGAGCGTGCCCAGCTCGGTCAGCGCGGCGGCGTGGAACACCGAGCGCACCTCGCGGCCCTCGGCCGCCAACCGCTCCAGCAGGGCGGCCACGGCGGCCCGGTCGCCCACGTCGCACACCGGGAACTCGACCTCGGCGCCCAGGGCTTCCAGCTCGGCCTTCAGCCCGGCGTCCACACCGCGCCGACCGACGACGACGAGGTGCCGCGCGCCGTCGCGGGCGAGCCGGCGGCACAGGTGCGGGCCGAGCGCGCCGGTGCCGCCGGTGACCAGCACCGTGCCGCGCGGGGTGTACTCGCGGACGCGGTCCGCCGCGCCGGCCCGCACGAGGCGGCGCGCGTGCAGGCCGGTCGGGCGGACGGCGAGCAGGTCGGTGGGCTCGGCGAGCGCGGTGCGCAGCAGGGCCGCGGTGTGCCCGTCGAGGCGGTCCGGCAGGTCGAGGCACCCGCCGAAGCGCGCGGGGTGTTCGAGCGCGGCGACCCGGCCGACGCCGAGCACCTGCGCCGGCACGGGCGAGGTGACGGGGTCGTGCGCACCGGTCGACACCGCGCCCCGGGTCAGCAGCCACAGCGGCGCGTCGCAGCCGAGGTCGCCCAGCGCCTGCACCAGGGCCACGGTGAGCGCCAGGCCGGTGGCCAGCGCCGGGTGGGCGGGGTGCGGCTCCTCGGCGGCGGCGAGCAGCGAGACGACGCCGGACAGGCCGGCGGTGTCGCCCAACCGGTCGGCGAGCACGGCGCGGTCGTGGCAGTCGGCGTCGAGCACGACCTCCCGGACCTCGACCCCGCCGGCGCGCAGCGCGTCGACGACCTCGGCGTCCCGCCCGGTGGTGTCCTGCCCGGTGGTGTCCTGCCCGGTGGTGTCCCGCCCCGTGCCGACCACGAGCCACGCGCCGGTCGGGGCTGCGGGCCGGGTCCTGGGCAGCGTGCGCCAGACCTCGCGGTAGCGCCAGTGGTCGACGGTGTCCCGCTCGCCGCGCCTGCGCCGCCACGCGGTCAGCGCGGGCAGCACCTCCGCCAGCGCGGGCCGCCGTTCCTCGTCCAGGTCCAGCAGGGCGGCCAGCTCCCCCGCGTCGGCCCGGTCCACCGCGGACCACAGGCCGGCGTCGGCCGGGTCGACCGCGGTCGACGGGTCGGCGGGGCTCACCCAGTAGTGCTCGTGCTCGAAGGCGTAGGTGGGCAGCACGGCCAGCCCGTCGCCCGGCACGGTCGCCGCCCAGTCCACCGGCACACCGGCGACGTGGGCCTCGGCGGCGGCCAGCAGGAGGCGCGCGGCGTCGCCGTCGTCGCGGCGCAGGGTGCCGAGCACCACCGCGTCCGCGCCGACGACGTCCTGCACGCTCGCGGTGAGCACGGGGTGCGGGCTCACCTCGACCAGCGCGGTGTGCCCGTCGGCCACCGCGGCGCGCACGGCCGCCTCGAACTCGACGCGCTCCCGCAGGTTGCGGTACCAGTACGCGGCGTCCAGGCCGGAGGTGTCCAGCGGGCCGCCGGTCACCGCCGAGTAGAACGCGACGTCCGACGCGACGGGCGCGACGGGGGCGAGCACCTCGGCCAGCCGCTGCTCGACCTCGGCGACACCGGAGAAGTGCGAGGCGTAGCTGACCGGGATGCGGCGCGCCCGCACGTCCCGCGCGGTCAGCTCCGCGACCAGCTCGTCCAGCGCCCCGACCTCGCCGGACAGCACGACCGCGCGCGGCCCGTTCACCGCCGCGATCCCCACCCGGTCGTCGATCAGGGCCTCCACCTCGGCCACCGGCAGCGCCACCGACGCCATGCCGCCGCGGCCCTCCAGCGACTCGGCGATGGCCCGCGCCCGCAGCGCCACGACCCGCGCGCCGTCCTCCAGCGACAGCGCGCCCGCCACGCACGCGGCGGCGATCTCGCCCTGCGAGTGGCCGATCACGGCGGCCGGTTCGACGCCCAGCGCGCGCCACGCGGCGGCCAGCGACACCATCACCGCCCACAGCGCGGGCTGCACGACGTCGACCCGCTCCAGCGCGCCCGCGTCGCCGAGCACGTCGGGCAGCGACCAGTCGACGTGCGCGGACAGCGCCTCGTCGCACTCCCGCAGCCGCCGCGCGAACACCGGGGACGACTCGGCCAGGTCGAGCGCCATGCCGACCCACTGCGCGCCCTGGCCGGGGAAGACGAAGACCACGCGACCGGGCGTGCCGGCCTCGCCGCGCACCAGCGCGCCGTGCGGGCGGTCCTCGGCCAGCGCGCGCACGGCGTCGCGGTCGAGCAGCACGGCGCGGTGGTCGAACGACGCGCGCCGCAGCAGGGACCGGGCGACCGCGTCGGCGGGCGCGTCGGGGTGCGCGTCGAGCCAGGACGCCAGCCGCGACGCCTGACCGCGCAGCGCGGCGGGCGTGCGGGCGGACAGCACCCACGGGGTCGACCGCACCGCCGGTTCCCCGGCGGGGGCTGCGGCGGGGGCGGCGGGCGGCTCCTCGATCACGACGTGCGCGTTCGCGCCGCTCAACCCGAACGACGACACACCGGCCCGGCGCGGACGCCCGGCGGGCTCCCACGGCACGGCCTCGCGCAGCAGCCGGACGGAGCCCTCGGACCAGTCGACGCGGGTCGTGGGCACCTCGGCGTGCAGGGTGCGCGGCAGCACGCCGTGGCGCATCGCCATGACCACCTTGATGACGCCGGCGATGCCCGCGGCCCACTGCGCGTGCCCGATGTTGGACTTGATCGACCCCAGCCACAGCGGGCGCTCGCGGTCCCGGCCGTAGGTGGCCATGAGCGCCTGGAGCTCGATGGGGTCGCCGAGCTTCGTGCCGGTGCCGTGCGCCTCGACCGCGTCCACCTCGGACGGCGCCAGTCGGGCGGCGGCGAGCGCGGCGCGGATCACCCGCTGCTGCGACGGGCCGTGCGGTGAGGTGATGCCGTTGGACGCGCCGTCGGAGTTGACCGCCGTGCCGCGCACCACCGCCCACACCTCGTGGCCGAGTTCGCGGGCCCGCGACAGCCGTTCGACGAGCAGCACGCCGACGCCCTCGGACCAGCCGGTGCCGGCCGCGTCGTCCGCGAACGCCCGGCAGCGGCCGTCCGCCGACAGCGCGCCCTGCCTGCTGAACTCGACGAACAGCGACGGGTCGGTGAGCACCGTGACGCCGCCGACGAGCGCCATGCCGCACTCGCCGGCCCGCAGCGCGGACACCGCCGAGTGCAGGGCGACCAGGGAGGACGAGCACGACGTGTCGATCGTGACGGCCGGGCCCTCCAGGCCCAGGAAGTAGGCGACGCGGCCGGAGGCGAAGCTCGGCGCGGTGCCGACCGCGCGCAGCCCCTCCAGGTGGGCGGCCTCCTCGGCGGTGCCCGGCGCGTACCCGGTCCCGGTCGCGCCGACGAACACGCCGGTGCGGGTGCCGCGCGCGGAGGCAGGGTCGATGCCCGCGTGCTCGAAGGCCTCCCACGCGGCCTCCAGCAGCAGGCGCTGCTGCGGGTGCATGGCCAGCGCCTCGCGCGGCGGGATGTCGAAGAAGCCGGCGTCGAACGCGCCCGCGTCGGGCAGGAACCCGCCGGAGCGGGTGTAGGTGGTGCCCTGGCGGGTGCGGTCGGGGTGGTGGATGCGGGCCAGGTCCCAGCCCCGGTCGGACGGGAAGTCGCCGATCGCGTCCACGCCGTCGGCGACGACCCGCCACAGCTCCTCGGGGGAGGTCGCGCCGCCCGGGTACCGGCAGCTCATGCCGACGATGACGATCGGGTCGTCCTCGGCCCCGGTCTCCCCGGTCCGCGGCTCGTCCGGCGTGGCGCCGGTCGCGCCGAACAGCTCCGCGCCCAGGTGGCGGGCGAGGGCGGCGGGCGTGGGGTGGTCGAAGACGGTCGTGGCGGGCAGCCGCAGGCCGGTGGCGGCGGCGAGGCGGTTGCGCAGGTCGACCGCGGTCAGCGAGTCGAAGCCGAGTTCGCGGAACGCGCGGTGCGGCGGCACCTGGCCGGGGTCGGCGAAGTCGAGGACGGCGGCGGCGTGCGTGGCGACGAGCCGGGCCAGCGCGCGCTCCCGGTCGGCGGCGGGCAACGCCGCCAGGCCCTCGGGGTGCGCGGTGGTCGACGCGGCGCGGCGGGCCGGGCGGCGGTGGCCGCGCAGCACGCCCGGCAGGTCGGGGCGGCCGGCGAGCACCGCGCGGTCGAGGTCCGCGGGCACCACGACGGGGTCGGCGCCGGCGAGGGCCGCGTCGAACAGGGCCAGCGCGTCCGGCGTGGACAGCGGGCGGACGCCGGTGGTGGACAGCCGGGTCACGTCCTGGTCGGTGAGGTGGGCGGTCATCGCGCCGCGCAGTTCCCAGAAGCCCCAGGCCAGGGCGTGCGCGGGGAGGCCGCGGGCGTGCCGGTGGGCGGCGAGGGCGTCGAGGAAGGCGTTGGCAGCGGCGTAGTTGGCCTGCCCCGCCTGGCCGAGCGTGCCGGCGAGGGAGGAGAACAGCACGAACGCGGCGAGGTCGAGGTGCGCGGTCGCCCGGTGCAGGTGCCACGCGCCGCCGGCCTTGGCGGCGAGCACGCGGACCAGCCGGTCGTCGGTCAGGTCGGTGAGCAGGGCGTCGTCGAGGACGCCGGCCGCGTGCACGACGGCCGTCAGGTCGGGGATGCCGTCGACCAGGTGTCGCACCGCGTCGGCGTCGGTGACGTCGCAGGCCACGACCCGGACGTCGGCCCCGTCGAGCCCGCTCGGGACCTCGCCGCCGGTGCGGCCGGTGAGCACGAGGCCCCGCACGCCGTGCCGCTCCACGAGGTGCCGGGCGATCTCGCCGCCCAGCGCGCCGAGCCCGCCGGTCACCAGGACCGTGCCGCCGCCGAACGACGCCTCGCCGCTCGGGGTGACGCGCGCGAGCCGGCCCGCGAGGACCGCGCCACCGCGCACGACGAGCTGCGGCTCGTCGGTGCCGGCCAGGAGGGCCTGGACGTCGTCCGGTTCGCCGTCTGTGTCCACGAGCACGAAGCGGCCGGGGTGCTCGGCCTGCGCGGTGCGCACCAGGCCCCACACCGCGCCGGCGGCGACGTCCCGGACCACGTCGTCGGGGAGCGCGGCGACGGCGTGGCGCGTGACGACGACGAGCCGGCCCTCCTCTTCCGCCAGGAACCCGCGCAGGGCGGCGAGCACCCGTGCGCACAGCGCCACGGCCTCGCCCCCGGCGTCGTCGGACGCCGACGCGACCGGCAGCACGGTCGTCCCGCCCCACTCCCGCGCGGTCGGGTCCCCGTCTGCGGGGAGGGGCGCCCACTCGACGCGGCGCAGCGCCGCCCCCGTCGTGGTCGCGGTCTCCCGGCGGCGCAGGACCAGGCGCTCGACCGACACGACGGGCGCGCCGGCGGGGTCGACCACCTCGACCGCGAACCCGGTCCCGGCGTCACCCGTCACGCGCACGCGCAGCGCCGTGGCACCGGTCGCGTGCAGGTCGACCCCGGTCCACGCGAACGGCAGCCCTGCGGGACGGCCCCCGGCGAGCGCGGTGACGTGCAGGGCGGCGTCCAGCAGCGCCGGGTGCAGGCCGTAGCCGTCGGCCGGTGCCGCCTCGGGCAGCGACACCTCGCCGAACAGCTCGTCGCCCCGCCGCCAGGCGGCCGTGAGACCCCGGAACGCGGGCCCGTAGGCGAACCCGTGCGCGGCCAGCCCGTCGTGGAACCCGGCGAGGTCGACCGGCTCGGCGTCGGCGGGCGGCCACTGGGCGTCCCCCGCCGGGGTCGCCCGCCCGGCGGCCAGCACGCCGGACGCGTGGTGGACCCACTCGTCGCCGACGCGGGAGTGCACGTCGACGGCCCGTCGGCCGCCGTCGTCCGCGCCGACCACGACCTGCACCCGGACCCCGGCGGCGGGCACGGTGAGCGGCGCGTGCAGGGTCAGCTCGGCGACGCGCGGGCAGCCGACCTCGTCACCGGCCGCCACCGCCATCTCGACGAACGCCGTGCCGGGCAGCACCGCGGCCCCGTCCACGACGTGGTCGGCCAGCCACGGCAGCGCGGCGGGCCGCAGGCGGGTGCCGAACACCACCGTCCCCGCTCCCATCGGCCCTGATCCCCTCGGGCCGCTGCCTGGCACCTCGATCGGCACGCCCAGCAGCGGGTGCCCCTCGGTGACGGCGGCGGGTCGGGGCGCGGGCCAGTAGCGGCGGCGCTGGAAGGCGTAGGTGGGCAGGTCGGCGAGCGGCCCGTCGGGCAGCGCGTCGGCCACCCGGACGGGGCCGCCGCGCACGACCAGCTCGCCCAGGGAGAGCAGGAAGCGGCGCAGGCCGCCCTCGTCGCGGCGCAGCGTGGCGACGGAGACGCCGGAGCCGGTCTCGGCCAGGGTCTCCGCGATCCCGGCGCGCAGCACGGGGTGCGGCGCCACCTCGACCAGGAACCCGTGCCCCCGGTCGAGCAGCGCGCGCACGGATGGTCCGAAGTGGACCGTCTGCCGGAGGTTGCGGAACCAGTAGCCGGCGTCCAGGTCCGCGGTGTCCAGCCAGTCGCCGGTCACCGCGGAGAAGAACGGCACGGTCCCGGTGCGCGGCGCGACCGGGGCGAGGTCGGCGAGCAGTCGCTGCTCCAGCTCGGCGACCTGGGCCGAGTGCGAGGCGTAGTCCACGTCCACGCGGCGCGCGCGCACGTCCCGCGCGGTCAGCTCGGCGAACACCGCGTCCAGCGCGCCGACCTCACCGGAGACGACCACGGACGAGGGCCCGTTGACCGCGGCGATCGACACGTCGGGGTGGTCGGCCAGCAGCGCCTCGACCCGCTCGGCGGGCCACGGCACGGACACCATGCCGCCGCGCCCGGCGAGCCGCTCCCGGATGGCGGTGGCCCGCAGCGCCACGACGCGCGCCCCGTCCTCCAGCGACAGGCCGCCCGCGACCACGGCCGCCGCGATCTCGCCCTGGCTGTGGCCGACCACCGCGGCGGGCCGCACGCCGTGCGCGCGCCACACCTCGGCCAGCGACACCATCACCGCGAACAGGGCGGGCTGCACGACGTCCACGCGGTCCGCCGGCACCTCGCCGCGCAGCACGCCGGCCAGGTCCCAGTCGACGTGCGGCGCGAGGGCCCGCGCGCACTCCTCGGCGCGACGCCGGAACACCGGCGAGGTGTCCCACAGCTCGCGGCCCATGCCCACCCACTGCGAGCCCTGCCCGGGGAAGACGAACACGGCCTTGCCCACGCCGTCGGCCACGCCGGTCACGACGTTGGCCGCCGGCTCGCCCTCGGCGAGCGCCGCGAGACCCGCCACCAGCTCGGCGCGGTCCGCGCCCACGACGACGGCCCGGTGGTCGAGCGCCGAGCGCGCGCCGGCCAGCGCCCGGCCCACGTCGGCCGGGTCCAGGTCGGGCCGGTCGGTCACCCACGCGTGCAGCTTGGCCGCCTGGGCGCGCAGCGCTCCCCCGGTCCGGCCGGAGAGCAGCCACGGCACGGCCACCGGGTCGGCAGCGGGCTCGGCCGGTTCCCGGGTGGTCGGGCCGTCCTCGCCGGCCGCGTCCTCCTCGTCGACCGGCGCGGCCTCGGGGGCCTGCTCCAGCACGACGTGGGCGTTGGTGCCGCTGATGCCGAACGACGACACGGCCGCGCGACGAGGTCTGCCGGTCTCCGGCCAGGGCTCGGCCTCGGTGAGCAGCCGCACCGCGCCCGACGCCCAGTCGACCCGGGTCGACGGGGCGTCGACGTGCAGGGTGCGCGGCAGCACGCCGTGGCGCATCGCCTCGATCACCTTGATCACGCCACCGACGCCGGCGGCGGCCTGCGCGTGCCCGATGTTGGACTTGAGCGACCCCAGCCGCAGCGGTTCGGACCGCTCGCCGCCGTACACGGCCAGCAGGGCCTGCGCCTCGATCGGGTCGCCCAGCGACGTGCCGGTGCCGTGCGCCTCCACCGCGTCCACGTCGGACGGCGCGAGGCGGGCGTCGGCGAGGGCCGCGCGGATCACGCGCTGCTGCGCCGGCCCGTTGGGGGCGGTGAGCCCGTTGGACGCGCCGTCGGAGTTGACGGCGGTGCCGCGCACGACCGCGAGCACCTCGCGGCCCTCGCGCACGGCGTCGGACAGCCGCATCAGCACCAGCACGCCCACGCCCTCGGCCCACCCGGTGCCGTCCGCGCCGTCGGCGAACGCCTTGCAGCGCCCGTCGGCGGCCAGCCCGCCCTGCCGGGTGAAGTCGACGAACATCGACGGCGTCGCCATCACCGTGACGCCGCCGACGAGCGCCATGCCGCACTCGCCCGAGCGCAGCGAGCGGACCGCCCAGTGCAGCGCGACCAGCGACGACGAGCACGCCGTGTCCACCGTGACGGCGGGCCCCTCCAGGCCCAGCACGTACGCCAGCCGCCCGGACAGCACGCTCGTCGTGCTGCCGGTCAGCCGGAAGTCCTCCGCGTCACCGCTCACCGCCGCCGCGTAGTCCTGCGCGAACCCGCCGACGAACACGCCGGTCCGGCTGCCGCGCAGCGACAGCGGGTCGACGCCGGCGCGCTCGACCGCCTCCCAGGCGACCTCCAGCAGCAGCCGCTGCTGCGGGTCCATCGCCAGCGCCTCGCGCGGCGAGATCCCGAACAGCTCGGCGTCGAACCCGGCCGCGCCGTGCAGGAACCCGCCGCGGTCGGTCGCGGACAGCTCCCCCAGCGCCTCCAGGTCCCACCCGCGGTCGGTGGGGAACGGCGTGGTCGCGTCCACACCGGACGCCACCAGCCGCCACAGGCCCTCCGGGTCCTCCACCCCGCCGGGGAAGCGGCAGGCGGTGGCCACGACGGCGAGCGGTTGGCTGTCCCGCTCCTCCAGGTCCTTCACCCGCTGCTTGCTGCGCCGCAGGTCGGCGGAGGCACGGCGGAGGTAGTCCCGGAGCCTGTCTTCGTTGCCCATTCAACCCAACCCATCTCGACGGTCGACGGCGACACGAACGGGTACGCGTCCGCCCAGTCTCGACGGGTGATCGCCGGAAAATCCCTAGAGTCGCGGCGGCCTAGGACAGCCCCAGCTCGTTGTCCAGCAGCTCGAAGATCTCGTCGTCGCCGGCCAGGTCGAAGTCGAAGTCGGCCGGCTCGTCGCGCACGGCGGGCCCGCCCCACCGGCCGCGCAGCGAGTCCAGCCGCAGCGCGACCTGGTGGTGCAGCTCGGCGTCCGGGTCGGCCTGCGCGCACAGGGCGTCCAGGCGGTCCAGCTCGACCAGGATCGCGGCCCGCTCCGAGGTCTCGGCGAGGCCGAGCTCGGCGAGCAGCAGGCCGGCCAGCGCGGCGGGCGTGGGGTGGTCGAAGACGGCGGTCGGCGCGAGCCGCGCGCCGGTCGCCCCGGTGAGCCGGTTGCGCAGCTCCAGCCCGGTGAGCGAGTCGAACCCGGTGTCCCGGAAGGACCGGTCGGGGGCGACCCGCTCGGGTCCGGGCAGGCCGAGCACGAGCGCGGCCTCCCGCCGCACCAGGTCGAGCGCGGCGTCCGCGCGGTCCGGTCCCGGCAGCGCGGCGAGCCGCTCGGCCGCGCCGGAGGCGGCGGGCGCGGCGGCGGCGGGCCGGGTGGTGCGGCCCAGGCCGCGCAGGGCGGCCGGCGCGTCGGCGGTGAGCGCGTCGACGTCGACCCCGGCCGCGACGACGGTCGGGTCGGTCCACCCCAGCGCCGCGTCGAACAGGGCGAGGCCGTGCGCGGCGTCCAGCGGCGGGGTGTGCCGGGTAAGGCGGGCGAGGTCGGCGTCGGCGAGCCCGCCGGTCATGCCCGCCTCCGCCGTCCACGGGCCCCAGGCGAGGGACCGGGCGGGCAGGCCCTCGGCGTGCCACCGGTCCACCAGGGCGTCGAGGTGGGCGTTCGCGGCGGCGTAGGCGGCCTGCCCGGCGGCGCCGAGGGTGCCGACGACGGACGAGTAGGCGACGAACGCGGCCAGGTCGAGGTGCCTGGTCGCCTCGCGCAGCGCGCGGGCGCCGTCCACCTTGGGCCGCAGCACGGCCGCCAGCCGGTCCGGGGTGAGCGCGTCGAGCAGGCCGTCGTCCAGGACGCCCGCCGCGTGCACCACGGCCGTGAGCGCCGGGACGCCCGCGACGAGGTCGGCGACGGCGTCCGGGTCGGCCACGTCGCACGCCGCCGCGGTCACCTCCGCGCCCAGCTCGCGCAGCGCGGCCAGCTCCTCCTCCCGGCCCGCGCCGCCGCCGCGCCCGACGAGCACCAGGCGCGTGGCGCCGCGGTCGGTGACGAGGTGCCGGGCCAGGGCGAGCCCGAGCCCGCCGAGCCCGCCGGTGATCAGCACCGCGCCGTCCGGGTCCCACGCGCGCGGCACGGTGAGCACCACCTTGCCGACGTGCTTGGCGCGGCTGACGTGCCGGAACGCGTCGGGCGCGCGGCGCACGTCCCACACCGAGGCGGGCAGCGGCGCGAGCGCCCCGGCGGCGAACAGGTCGCCCAGCTCGGCCAGCTTCGGCGCGATCCGCGCGGGCGGCAGCTCCAGCAGGTCGAACGCGGTGTGGTCCACGCCGCCCGGGTCGCGCGGGTCGGTCTTGCCCAGCTCGACGAACTTCCCGCCGGGCGCGACCAGGTCCAGCGAGGCGTCGGTGAACTCGCCGGCGAGGCAGTTCAGCACGACGTCCACGCCCCGGCCGCCGGTGGCGGCGCGGAACGCCTCCGCGAACTCCAGGGTCCGGGAGGACGCGATCCGGTCGTCGGCGAGCCCGAGCGCCCGCAGCGCGCCCCACTTGCCGGGGCTCGCGGTGGCGAACACGTCCGCGCCGAGGTGCCGGGCGAGCTGGACGGCGGCCATGCCGACCCCGCCCGCGCCCGCGTGCACCAGCACGGACTGCCCGGCCCGCACGCCCGCGACCTCGACGAGCGCGTGGTGGGCGGTGAGGAAGGCGACCGGCGTCGCCGCCGCCCGCACCCACGACCAGTCGGCGGGCACGGGGGCGAGCAGGTCGCGGTGCGTGTCGGCGACGGGGCCGAACGCGCCCGCGAACAAGCCCATCACCCGGTCGCCGACGGCCAGGTCGGTCACGCCCGCGCCGACCGCGAGCACGACGCCCGCGCCCTCGATGCCCATCGGTCCCGGCTCGCCGGGGTAGCGGCCGAGGGCGGTGAGCACGTCGCGGAAGTTCACGCCGGCCGCCCGCACGCCGACCCGGACCGCGCCGGGCGCCGGTTCGGCCGCGGGGGCGTCGAGTGCGCGCAGGACCAGCGCGTCCAGCGTGCCGGGCGCGGTGGTGTCGAGGCGCCAGGGGCCGTCCGGCGGGGTGAGCGCGTCGTCGGGGCGGCAGCGCGCCAGCCGGCCGACCTTCGCCACGCCCGAGCGCACCGCGGTCTGTGGCTCGTCGGTCAGCAGGGGCGGGCCGCCGTCGACGTCGACCAGGAGCAGCCGGCCCGGGTCCTCGGCCTGCGCCGAGCGCACCAGCCCCCACACGGCGGCGGCGTCGGGGTCCCGCACGGATTCGCCGGGTTCGACGGCCACCGCGCCGCGCGTCACCACGGCCAGCGGGAAGGGCAGGCCGTGCTCGCGCCACAACCGCAGCTCGTCGAGCACGCGGACCACCTCGTCACCCGACACGGGCAGCAGCGCCAGGCCCGGCGTGACCTCGCGCGCCGCGACGGCCTTGACCAGCGCGGCGACATCCGGGTAGCGGTCGGCGGCCGGCAGGCCGAACGGGTCCTCCCCCACCACGACGGCGCCGACCGGCAGCGCGCGGGAGGGCGCCGGGGTCCAGTCGAGCCGGAACAGCGCCTCCGGGCCCGGTCGGGCCGCGCCGGTGGGCGCCGGCCGCAGCACGAGCCGGTCCACGGCCGCGACCGGCGCCCCCGTCGAGTCGGCGAGGACCAGCTCCACCTCGCCGGGCGCCACGCCGGTGACCCGCACGCGCAGCCCGGTCGCGCCGGCGGCGCACAGGCGCAGGCCGCTCCAGGCGAACGGCAGGCCGGGCAGGCGGGCGGGTTCGGTGAGCAGGGCGGTGGCGTGCAGGGCCGCGTCGAGCACGGCGGGGTGCAGCGCGAACCGGTCGTCCCCGACCGCCTCGACCGCGCCGGACACCTCGGCGAACACCTCGTCGCCGCGCCGCCACGCCGCGCGCAGGCCGCGGAACGCCGGGCCGTAGGCGAACCCGTCGGCGGCCATCCGCTCGTAGAAGCCCTCCAGCGGCACGGGCCGCGCGCCCGGCGGCGGCCACGCGCCCGCGAGGTCCGGCACGGGCGCGGCGGTCGGCGCGAGCACGCCCCGGGCGTGCCGGGTCCACGGCCCGTCCTCGCCCACCCGGCCGTGCAAGGACAGCGCCCGCCGGCCGGCCTCGTCCGGCCCGTCCACGACGACCTGCACGGTCACCGGGTCGTCCGCCAGCACCAGCGGGGCCTCCAGGGTCAGCTCGTCCACGGCGGGCGCGCCCACCTCGTCGGCCGCGCGCACCGCCAGCTCGGCCAGCGCGGCCCCGGGCAGCAGCACCGCACCGCCCACCACGTGCTCGGCGAGCCACGGTCGGGTGTGCGCGGACAGCCGGCCGGTGAGCACCGCGCCCCCGGTGCCGGGCAGGTCGGTGGCCGCGCCGAGCAGCGGGTGGCCGGGCACCCGCAGGCCCACGGTGGACACCTCGGCGGCCGGCGCGGACGACCAGAACCGCTCGTGCCGGAACGGGTAGGTCGGCAGGTCGACCACGCGCCCGCCGGTGCCGGCGCAGAACGCCGCCCAGTCGACGGCGACGCCGTGGACGTGCAGCCGGGCGACCGCCTCGGCCACCGCGTGGTCCTCGTCGCGGCCCGTGCGCAGGGTCGGCGCGCACACCAGGCCGTCGCCCCGGGAACCCTCGACGGCCTCCTGCGCCATGGCGGCGAGCGAGCCGTCCGGGCCGGTGTCGAGGGCGATCGTGACGTCCAGGTCGGCCAGGGCGCGGACGGCGTCGGTGAACAGCACGGGCTCGCGGACCTGCCGCACCCAGTGCTCGGGGTCGGTGGCGTCGACGCGCGCGCCGGTCAGGGTGGAGATGAGCGGCACGCGCGGCGCGCGCATGGTGAGCCCGGCGACGACCTCGCGGAACCGGTCGAGCATCGGGTCCATGAGCGGTGAGTGGAAGGCGTGGCTGACCCGCAGCACGCGGGCGCGGTGGCCGCGCGCGGCGAGGTCGGCGGCGGCCCGCGCCACCGCGTCGGCGTCGCCGGACAGCACGACGGAGCGCGGCCCGTTGACCGCCGCGACGACCACCCCGTGCGCCAGGACCGGCCGCACGTCGTCCACCCCGGCCCGCACCGCGACCATCGCGCCGCCGGTCGGCAGCGCGGCCATCAGCGTGCCCCGGGCGACGACCAGGGCGCAGGCGTCGGGCAGCGACAGCACGCCCGCGACGTGCGCGGCGGCGACCTCGCCGACCGAGTGGCCGACCACGGCGTCCGGCCGCACGCCCCACGACCCCAGCAGGCGGGCCAGCGCGACGCCGAGCGCGAACAGGGCGGGCTGGGCGAACCCGGTGTCGTCGAGGGCCGCCGCGTCCGCGCCGAACAGCACGTCCCGCAGCGGGCGGGGCAGGTGCGGGTCGAGCAGGCCGCACACCTCGTCCAGCGCGTCGGCGAACACCGGGTGCGCGCGCGCCAGTCCGGCTCCCGCGCCGAGCCGCTGCGCGCCCTGCCCGGCGAACAGGAACGCGGTGGCGGGGGCGGGCACGGCGGTGTCCACCAGCACGCCCTCGGCCGACTCGCCCGCCGCCAGCGCCGCCAGCGCGGCCGCGCGGTCCTCGGCGACGACCGCCGCCCGGTGCCCCAGGTGGCCGCGCGTGGTGGCCAGCGACACCGCCACATCGGCCGGTCGACCGTCCACGGCGGACAGCAGTCGGGCCTGGTCGCGCAGCGCCTCCGGGGAGCGCGCGGACAGCACCCACAGCACCACCCGGCCGGTTTCCCCCGGGTCCTGTTCCCGGGAGTCCCGTTCCCCGGGGTCCCGGTCCCCCTCCTCCAGCACGACGTGCGCGTTGGTGCCGCTGATGCCGAACGAGGACACCGCGCCTCGCCGGGGCCGGTCGCCGCGCGGCCACTCCCGGGCCGAGGTGACCAGCTCCACCGAGCCGGCCGCCCAGTCCACCCGGGACGACGGCGCGTCCACGTGCAGGGTCGCGGGCACGGCGCCGTTGCGCATCGCCTGCACGAGCTTGATCACCCCGGCCACGCCCGCCGCGGCCTGGGTGTGCCCGAGGTTCGACTTGAGCGAGCCCACCAGCAGCGGCGACGGCCGGTCCCGACCGTAGGCGGCGAGCAGCGCGCCCGCCTCGATCGGGTCGCCGAGCCGGGTGCCCGTGCCGTGCGCCTCGACGACGTCCACGTCCGCCGGGGTGAGCCCGGCCCGGCGGAGGGCCGCGCCGATCACCTCGCGCTGCGCAGCGCCGCTGGGGGCGGTGAGGCCGTTGGACGCGCCGTCGGAGTTCACCGCGCTCCCGCGCAGCACCGCCAGCACCGGCAGGTCGCGCCGGCGGGCCTCGGACAGCCGCGCGACCACCAGCACGCCGACGCCCTCGGCCCACCCGGTGCCGTCGGCGGCCTCGGCGAACGCCTTGCACCGGCCGTCCGGCGACAGCCCGTCCTGCTTGGCGAACTCCACGAACAGGCCGGGCTCGGACATCACCGTGACGCCGCCCGCCAGCGCCAGGTCGCAGTCGCCCGCCCGCAGCGCCTGGGCGGCGAGGTGCAGCGCGACCAGGGACGACGAGCACGCCGTGTCGACGGTCAGCGCGGGCCCGGCCAGGCCGAGCACGTAGGCGATGCGGCCGGACAGCACGCTCGGGGTGGTGCCGGTGAGCGCGAAGCCCTCCGTCCCCCCGGACGTGCGGTGCAGCGGCGGTCCGTAGTCCTGCGCCATCGAGCCGAGGAACACGCCGGTGCGCGTGCCGCGCAGCGCGGTCGGCGCGAGCCGGGCCCGCTCGACGGCCTCCCAGGCGACTTCGAGGGCGAGCCGCTGCTGCGGGTCCATGGCCGACGCCTCGCGCGGCGAGATGCCGAAGAAGCCCGCGTCGAACCCGGCCACGTCGGCGAGGAAGCCGCCGGACCGGCCCGTGCCCGTCACGGCCGGGCTCCAGCCCCGGTCGGCGGGCATCGGGGACACGGCGTCCACGCCGTCGGCGACGAGTCGCCACAGCGCCTCGGGCGAGTCCGCGCCGCCGGGCAGCCGGCACGCCATGCCGACGATCGCGATCGGCTCGTCCGCCCCGGCCCCGACCCCGGTGGCCCCGACCTCGGTGGCCCCGACCCCGGTGGCCCCGACCCCGGTGGCCCCGACCCCGGTGGCCCCGGTCGCGGTGCTCCCGGTGGGCGCGGCGACGTCACCGGCCGGGCCGGCCGTCGCGGTCAGGTGCGCGGCGAGCCGACGGGGTGTCGGGTGGTCGTAGACCACCGAGGCCGTCACCGCGACGCCGGTCGCCGCGCGCAACCGGGCCGCCAGCTCGACCACCATCGTGGAGTCGAAGCCCTGTGCCCGCAGGGGTTCGTCGACGAGCACCCGGTCCGCGTCGCGCAGCCCGAGCACCACCGCGCACTCGGCGCGCACGGTCCGCAGCGCCGCCGCGGGCTCGAAGCGCCCGGGCGTCGCCGCGACCGGCTCGGCGTGCTCGCCGAGCCAGTGCTCGCCGATCCAGTGCCGCTCCCGCTGGAACGGGTAGGTGGGCAGCGGAACGCGCCCGCCACCGGGGTAGAGGACCTCGAAGTCGACCGGCCCGCCGTGCGCGACCAGTTCGGCCACCGACGCCAGGACCCGCCGCGTGCCGCCCTCTCCGCGCCGCAGCGTGCCGATCGCCGCCACCGGCCGGTCACCCGCCGTGTCGCGCACGCCGCCCGTCAGCACCGGGTGCGGGCTGACCTCGACGAACAGGCCGTGGCCCGCGTCGAGCAGGGCGTCCACGACCGCCCGGAACGCGACCGGTTGCCGCAGGTTGCGGTACCAGTACCGGGCGTCCAGGGCGGCGGTGCCCAGCTCGCCGCCGGTCACCGCGGAGTAGAACGGCACGCGCGACGCCCGGGGGCGCACCGGGGCCAGCAGCTCGACCAGCCGGGCGTGCAGCCGCTCGACCATCGGCGAGTGCGACGCGTAGTCCACGTCCACCCGGCGCACCCGCCCGGTGGACCGCCACCGCTCGACGAACTCGTCCACCGCCCCGGCCTCGCCGGTCACCACGACGGACTCCGGTCCGTTGACCGCCGCGACCCCCAGCCGCCCGGCCCACGGCGCGAGCCCCGCCCGCACCTCGTCCTCGGGCAGCGCGACGGACACCATCCCGCCGTCGCCGGCCAGCGTCCCCGCGATCAGCGCGCTGCGCAGCGCCACGACCCGCGCGCCGTCCTCCAGGGACAGCGCGCCGGCGACGCACGCGGCGGCCACCTCGCCCTGCGAGTGCCCGACGACCGCGGCGGGTTCCACCCCGTAGGACCGCCACACCGCCGCCAGCGACACCATCACCGCCCACAGCACGGGCTGCACGACGTCCACCCGGCCCAGCGGGGGCGCGCCGTCGTCCTCCCGCAGCACGGCGGCGACGGAGAAGTCCACGAACTTCGACAGCGCCGCGTCGCACCGGGTCAGCTCCTCGGCGAACGCGGGCGACGAGGCCAGCAGCTCGTGCCCCATGCCCGCCCACTGCGACCCCTGGCCGGGGAACACGAACACCGGACCGCCGGCCACCGCCGCACCGCGCACGACCCCCTCGGCGGGTCCACCGGACGCGATCGCCGCCAGACCGGCCGCCAGGTCGGGGCCCAGCACGGCGGCCCGGTGCGGCAGCAGGGCCCGGCGGGTGGCCAGCGTGTGCCCGACGTCGGCGGGCGACAGCGACGCCACGTGCGGCAGCAACCGCGCCGCCTGCGCCCGCAACGCCTCCGGGTCGCGCGCGCTGAGCAACCAGAACGGCGCGTCCGCCGACTTCCCCTCCGCCGACTTCCCCTCCGCCGACTCGCCCTCCGCCTGCTCGCCGCGCGGCGCGGCGGAGAGCACCAGGTGGCAGTTCGTGCCCGACACGCCGAACGACGACACCCCCGCCAGCAGTCGGCCGTCGGACGCCGCGGGCCACGGCACGGCCGAGGTCGCCACCTCCAGGTTCCACTCGTCGAACCGGATGTCCGGGTTGGGCTCGGCGAAGTGCAGGCTCGGCGGCACGACCCCGTGCCGCAGCCCGAGCACCGTCTTGAGCAGGCCGGTGACCCCCGCCGCGCCCTCCAGGTGACCCACGTTCGTCTTGGCAGACCCCACCAGCAGCGGTCCGCCGCCCCGTGCGCGCCCGTACACCTCGCCGAGGGCCGCGGCCTCCACCGGGTCGCCGACCGGCGTGCCGGTGCCGTGCAGCTCCACGTGACCGACCTGCGCCGGGTCGACCCCGGCGCGCCGGCACGCCAGCCGGGCCAGCTCGGCCTGGGCCCGCGCGCTCGGCACCGTCAGCCCCTCGGCCGGACCGTCGTTGTTCACCGCCGAGCCCTCGATGACGGCCAGCACGTCGTCGCCGTCGGCCAGCGCGGCGGACAGCATCTTCAGCACCACGACGCCACCGCCCTCACCGCGCACGTAGCCGTTGGCGCGGGCGTCGAAGGTGTGGCAGCGGTGGTCGGGCGACAGCGCGCCGAACCGCTCGACGACCTCGGTGCCGTCGGGGGCGAGGTTGAGCTGCACGCCGCCGGCCAGCGCCAGCACCGACTCGCCGCGCCGGAGGCTCTCCGCCGCCAGGTGCACGGCGACCAGCGACGAGGACTGGCCGGTGTCGACGACCATGCTGGGGCCGCGCAGCCCGAGCAGGTGGGACAGGCGGGTCGCGGCGGACGCCCGGTGCAGACCGGTCAGGGTGTGCGGGCCGATCTCGCCAGCGGTGCGGGTGAGCACGGCGTAGTCGTCGGCCATCGCGCCGAGGAAGACCGCCGTGTCCGTGCCGCGCAGCGCGTCGGCGGGCACGCCCGCGTGCTCCAGGGCCTCCCAGCCCAGTTCCAGCGCCAGCCGGTGCTGCGGGTCCATCGCGCGCGCCTCGCGCGGCGAGATGCCGAAGAACGCCGCGTCGAAGGCGTCCACGGCGGACAGGAACCCGCCGGTGCCGCGACCGGGCACGGTGGCGACGGCGTCGGTCCCGGAGCGCAGCAGCCGCCAGAACGCCTCGGGGTCGGGCGCCGAGGGCAGCCTGCACGACAGGCCGATCACCGCGACTGCGGTGCGGGCGCGGTCCGGGGTGGGTGCTGGTGCTGGGGTCACGACTGGCTCCCGCTGGTGCGCGCGGCGACAGCAGACCCGGCCGGGCCGACGGTCGCGATGGGTCGTCGATGCCCTCCCCAGTCTCGCCGCCGGGCCGCCGGTGCGGGGCACGCCTTTCTGGGGCTTTCCCCAGACATGCGCCCCTATCGTCACGCTCGGCAGTCCAGGCACACCCAACCCAGGCGAAGGTGCCCATGAGGATCACGATGCTGACGTTCGGCACCCGCGGTGACGTGCAGCCGCTGGTCGCCCTCGGCCGGACCCTGCGCGGGCGCGGCCACGACGTGCGGATCGGCACCGCGCCGTCGTTCCGCGGCCTGGTCGAGGACGCCGGCCTCGACTTCCGGGCCGTCGAGCCGCCGCCGGGCATGCGCGAGGACCTGTTCAGCCAGCCGGGCATGAACGCCGCGATCCGCAAGGGACCGTCGTTCGTGCGCACCGTGCGGTCCGTGCAGCCGCCCACCGACGACGAGGTGGTGGCGATGTTCGAGGGCATGCGCGCCGCGAGCGCGGACGCGGACCTCGTGGTGACGGCCCCGCTGACGCACATCGCCGGGTTCACCGACCCCGACCGGCCGTGGTGCTCGGTGTCCTGGATCCCCATGACCGCCACCCGGGACTTCCCCGCCTACCAGGCGAAGCCGCGCCCGTGGGGCGGCGGCTACAACCGGCTCACGCACCGGTTCTTCGACACCTTCCAGTGGACGTCGATGTGCTGGATGGCCAACAAGTACGTGGAGCGCGTCGGCGGCGCGGCCCTGAAGGGCAAGTCGCGGTTCGGCGAGATCGGCCGCGACCGGCCGCTGCTGTACCCGTTCAGCGACGTCGTGGTGCCGCGCCCGGCGGACTGGCCGGACCAGGCGCACATCACCGGCTACTGGTTCCACGACCGCGAGTGGTGGAACCCGCCGGCCGACCTGGCCGCCTTCGTCGCGCAGGCCCCGCCCGTCCTGCTCACGCTGGGCAGCACGTGGCCGGTGCACGACGCCGACCGCACCGTGGACTGGGCGGTCGACGCGGCCCGCGGCGCGGGCAGGCCGCTGGTGGTGGTCGGCGGCGGCGACCGCGAGCTGCCCGACGACGCGTTCCGGGCGACCGAGGTCGACTACGGCTGGTTGATGCCGCGCTGCGCGGCGGTGGTGCACCACGGCGGCTGCGGCACGGCCGGCTCGGCGCTGCGGGCGGGCATCCCGCAGGTCACGGTGCCGGCGGTGTTCGACAACCCGTTCTGGGCGAGGCGGATGCACGGCCTGGGCGTGAGCCCCGCTCCCCTGCCGCTGCACCGCCTCACCCGCGACGGCCTGGTCGCCGCGGTCGCCGAGTCGGTCGCCGACGACCGGATGCGCGAGCGCTCGGCCGCGCTGGGCGAGGCGATGGCGGGCGAGACGGGCCTGGCCGCCGCCGCCGACGTGGTGGAGAAGTACCTGGCGAGCACCGGGACCGCCGCGTGATCGCGATCTTCGGGGCGGGCACGATGGGGTCCGGCATCGCGGCGCTGGCGCTCGGGCACGGCGTGCCGGTGACCCTCGTCGACCTCGACCGGTCCACGGTGGACGACGCCGCGGCGCGCGTGCGCGGGCACCTGCGCCACGGCGCGCTCATGGGTTCCTTCCCCGACGTCGAGCCGGCCGGGCTGACCACCGCCACCGACCCGTCGGCCGCCGCGGGCGCCGAGCTGGTCGTCGAGGCGATCACCGAGGACGAGCGCGCCAAGGCGACGCTGCTGGCCGAGCTGTGCGGGGTCGTGCCGCCGGGCACGCCGCTGGTGTCCAACACCTCCGGCATCCCGATCGACGAGCTGGCGGAGGCCGTCACCGACCCGGCCGACCTGGTCGGCGTGCACTTCATGAACCCCACCTGGCTCATCGGCACCGCCGAGGTGGTGCGCGGCGACCGCACCGGCGAGCACGCCCTGGCCGCCGTGCTCGCGCTGCTGGAACGCCTGGGCCGCAAGTCGGTCGTGGTCCGCGACGCGCCCGGCTTCGTCACCAGCCGGCTGCTGCACCCGATGATCAACGACGCGGCGCGGGTCGTGCAGGAGGGCACCGCGACCGCCGAGCAGGTCGACGAGCTGATGCGCGGCTGCCTGGGCCACCCCACCGGCCCCCTGCTCACCGCGGACCTCATCGGCCTGGACAACCTCGCCGACGCCCTGCGCGCGCTGGCCGACCGCACCGGGATCACCTCGCACGCGCCGTGCGAACTGCTGCTGGCCAAGGTCGCCGCGGGCCACCTGGGGCGCAAGAGCGGCCAGGGCTTCTACGACTACGGAAAGGTCTTGTCGTGACGGTCGAACTCACCTCGGCGGACATCGCCGGTCCCATCAGCGCGTTCCTCCGGGAGCGCACCAAGGTCGACGTGCCGGCGGACCAGGACCTGTTCGCCTCGGGACTGGTGTCGTCGATCTTCGCCATGGAGCTGATCGTGCACGTCGAGCAGACCTTCGACGTCGCGATCACCGGTGCCGACCTGCGCCTGGACAACTTCCGCACGGTCGACCGGATGACGGAGCTGGTCACCCGGCTGCGGGCCGGTGCCTGAGCCGGCGGACCCGCGCGCGCTGGTGGACGACCTGGTCGCCGCCGAGGCGGGCGGCTGGGACCTCGCGGGCGCGGTGCCGGACGGGGTGCTGCGCCGGCTCGGCGCGGCCGGGTTGCTGTGCCCGCAGGTGGACGCGCGGTACGGCGGGCTCGGCCGGGACAGCCGGTGGACCGGCGAGTTCACCGCCCACCTGGGCAGCCGGTGCGGCTCCGTGCGCAGCGTGCTGACCTCGCAGTCCATGGCAGCGGGCACCATCGCCCGCCTGGGCGACGCCGCCCAGCGGCACGAGCACCTCACCCGGCTCACGTCGGGCGCGCTCGCCGCCGCCGCGTTCAGCGAGCCGGGCGCGGGCAGCGACCTGTCCGCGATGACCACCGAGGTGCGCCGCGACGGCGACTGGGTCGTGCTCACCGGCCACAAGACGTGGATCACCGCCGCCGCCTACGCCGACCTGGTCGTCGTGGTCGCCCGCCAGGACGACGGCGCGGCGGCGGTCGTGGTGCCCGCCGACGCACCGGGCGTGCTGGTCACGCCGGTGGTCGCGCCCAGCGGGTGCCGGGCCGCCGGGCACGCCGACGTGCACCTGGACGGCGTGCGGCTGCCCGCCTCGGCCGTGCTGGGCGGTGGCGGGCAACCGCTGCCGCTGCTCGTCACGGCCGCCCTCCAGCACGGGCGCATGTCCGTGGCGTGGGGCTGCGTGGGCATCCTGCGCTCCTGCCTGAGCGAGGCGTCCCGGCACGCGGCGACCCGGGAGCAGTTCGGCGTGCCGCTGGCCGAGCACCAGCTGGTCGCCCGGCACCTGGCCGAGCTGCTGGTGGCCGAGCGGTCGGCGACGCACGCCTGCGAGCACGCCGCCGACGCGGTGGACGCCCGCTCCCCCGACCAGGTCGTGGCCGCGGTGCTGGCCAAGCACACCGCCGCGACCCTCGCCGCGCGCGGCGCCGCGTCGGCCGTGCAGGTCCTCGGCTCCGCGGCGGCCCGCGACGGGCACCCGGTGGCGCGGGCGCACCGCGACGCCAAGCTCATGGAGATCATCGAGGGCACCAGCGAGATCTGCCAGCTCATCCTCGCGCGCCACGCCGTAGCCGCGGCGCGCTGACCGTCCCGGGAGGACTCCGGTGGACCGATCGACCGCGCTGGTCAAGTGCCTGGTGTGGGACCTGGACAACACGCTGTGGCAGGGCACCCTCCTGGAGGACGGCGGGGGTGCGCTGCGCGACGACGTGCTGCGCACCGTCACCGCCCTCGACGAGCGCGGGGTGCTCCAGGCCGTGGCCAGCCGCAACGACCACGACCACGCGTGGGCCCGGCTGGAAGCGCTCGGCGTGGCCGAGTACTTCGTGGTGGCCCGCATCGGGTGGGGGCCGAAGTCGGCCGCGGTGCGGGGGATCGCGGACGAGCTGGGTTTCGCGCTCGGCACGATCGCGTTCGTGGACGACCAGCCCGCCGAGCGCGCCGAGGTCGCCCACCACCTGCCCGAGGTGCGCTGCTTCACCCACGAGGACGTGCCGGGCCTGCTCGACCTGCCCGACTTCACGCCCGAGGCGGTCACGGAGGACTCCCGCCGCCGCCGCGCCATGTACCAGGCCGGGCGGCGGCGGACCCGCGCCAAGGAGGAGTTCGCCGGGGCGGACCAGGACTTCCTGCGCTCGCTGGAGATGCGCATGGGCATCCGCCGGGCCGGGCCGGAGGACCTGACCCGCGTCGCCGAGCTGACCCTGCGCACCAGCCAGATGAACGCCACCGGCATCCACTACCCCGACGCGGTGCTGCGCGAACTGCTCGACGACCCGGCGCACGAGGTGCTGGTGGCCACGATGGACGACCGGTTCGGCGCGCACGGCGCGATCGGCGTGCTGCTCGTCGAGAAGCACGACCGGGTGTGGCGGCTCAAGCTGCTCGCCACCTCGTGCCGGGTGGTCGCGTTCGGGGCGGGCGCGGTGATCCTGACGTGGCTGGCGGACCAGGCCTACCGGGCGGGCGTGCACCTGGCCGCCGACTTCCGCCGCACCGGGCGCAACCGGGTGATGGAGGTGGCCTACCGGTTCTCCGGCTACACCGACGACCCCTGCCCGTGCCTGGACGGGATCACGGCGGACGCCTCCGACGACGGACAGCGCCTGCACCTGCTGCCCGCGCCGCAGCCGCCGCCGGCGACGATGGCCCTGTACGCGCCCGAGCTGATGACGGTGGCGGTGCGGTGATCACCGCGCGCGGGTTGGCCCGCAGCTACACCACGCGGCGCGGGGTCGTGCGGGCGGTGCGCGGCGTGGACCTCGACGTGGCCGCCGGGGAGATCGTCGCCCTGCTCGGCCCCAACGGCGCGGGCAAGACCACGACCCTGCGGATGCTCACGACCCTGCTGCGCCCGAGCGCCGGCACGGCGCGGGTCGCCGGGTGCGACCTGGTCGCGGACCCGAACGGGGTGCGCCGCCGGATCGGCTACGTCGCCCAGCACGGCGGGGCCGCCCCCGACTGCCGGGTGCTGGAGGACCTGGTGCTCCAGGGCCGCATCCACGGCCTGTCCAAGGCCGAGTCGAAGCGCCGCGCGGAACGCCTGGCCGCCGAACTGGACCTCAACGGCCTGGGCGGGCGGGTGAGCAGGACGCTGTCCGGCGGGCAGCGCCGCCGCCTGGACCTGGCGCTCGGCCTGATCCACGAGCCGCGGCTGGTGTTCCTGGACGAGCCCACCACGAGCCTGGACCCGCAGAGCCGGGCGAACCTGTGGCAGCACATCCGGCGGCTGCGCGAGGAGCGCGGCATCACCGTCGTGGTGACCACGCACTACCTGGACGAGGCCGACTCGCTGGCCGACCGCGTGCTCGTGGTCGACCGGGGCCGGGTGGTGGCCTCCGGGTCGCCCGACGAGCTCAAGCGCGCCCTCGGCGGCGACGCCCTGCTGCTCGACGTGGAGCGGGTGGAGGACGCGGTGCGCTGCCTGGAGGCGCTGCCCGGCGTGGGCGAGGTCCACATCGGACCGGACGGCGTGCGCTGCCGGGTCCGCGACGGCGGGACCGCGTTGCCGACCGTGCTTCGGGCGCTGGACGCGGCGAGCGTGCCGCTGCGGTCCGTGCAGATGCGCCGGCCCACGCTCGACGACGTGTTCCTCGACCTCACCGGCCGCGCCCTGCGCGAGGCGGGCGAGGCGACACCGGCCGGCGAGGAGGTCGACAGTGTTGCGTGACACCGGGCTGCTGTTCCGCATGGAACTGCTGCCGTCGCTGCGGAACCCGGGCCTGATGGCCGTGGCGATGACGCAGCCGCTGTTCTTCCTGCTGCTGTTCGGGCCGCTGATGGAGAGGATGGTCGAGGCGGTGCCCGGTTTCCCGCCGGGAGACAGCTGGACCGTGTTCACCCCGGCCCTGATCATCCAGCTCGCGTTGTTCAGCGCGTCGTTCGCCGGGTTCGCGCTGCTGTCGGACCGGCAGAGCGGCCTGCTGGAGCGGCTGCGCGTCACCCCGGCGAGCGCGGTCGCGCTGCTGCTGGGCCGGACGCTGACCAACACGGTGCACACCGTCGTGCAGTCGCTGCTGATCATCGGCATCGCGGCGCTGCTGTTCGACCTGACCGTCACGCCGGTCGGCGTCGCGATGGTCCTGCTGGTCGCGGCGCTGCTGTCGGTGACGCTGGCGTCCGCGTCCCAGGCGCTGGCCCTGGTGCTGCGCAACGAGGAGGCGTTCCTCGGGCTGATCAACACGGTGCTGATGCCGCTGCTGCTGCTCTCCGGCATGCTCATCCCCATCACCACCGGCCTCGCGCCGCAGTGGCTCTACACCATCTCCCGGCTCAACCCGCTCACGCACGTGGTGGACGCGGGCCGGGCCGGGTTCCGCGGTGACCTCACGTTCTCCGCGCTGTCCACCGGGATGGTGCTGCTGGTCGTGATGGCGGCGGTGTCGGTGTGGTGGGGCGCGCGGACGCTGCGCCGCGACGACGCCTGAATCGTGTCTTCCACCGGAACGGGGGTGCCGGGGCGGTCACCCGCCCGGCACCCCCGTCGTCGCGTCGTTCAGAGGCGGTCGAGCACGTCCAGCAGGGACTCGATCACGTGGTCCTGCTCCCCCACCGTCAGCGAGGGGTACATGGGCAGCGAGAAGATCTCCCCGGCCAGCCGCTCGGTCACCGGCAGGGAGCCCTCGCCCAGCCCGAGGTGCGCGAAACCGGTCTGCCGGTGCACCGGCCACGGGTAGCTGATGTTGAGCTGCACGCCGTGCTCCCGCATCCCCTCCACGACCTTCTCCCGCAGCGGGTGCCGCACCACGTAGACGTAGTAGACGTGGTCATTGCCCGGCGCGAGGGCCGGCAGCACCAGCCCGGTGCCCCCCAGCGCCTCGGCGTAGCGGGCGGCGATGGCGCGGCGGCCCGCGACGTAGTCGTCCAGGCGGGTCAGCTTGCGGGTCAGGATCGCCGCCTGCACCTCGTCGATCCTGCTGTTGTACCCCGGCGTGGAGACGACGTGGTAGACCTTCTCCATGCCGTAGTAGCGCAGCCGGCGCAGGTTCGCGTCGACCTCCGGGTCGGAGGTGAGCACGGCCCCCGCGTCGCCGTAGGCGCCCAGCACCTTGGTGGGGTAGAACGAGAACGCCGCCGCGCGGCCGGTGGTGCCCGCGAGGACCCCGTTGCGCCGTGCGCCGTGCGCCTGGGCGCAGTCCTCCAGGATCGGCAGGCCGTGCCGGTCCGCGACGGCGGTCAACGCCTCCAGGTCGACGCACTGGCCGTACAGGTGCACGGGCAGCAGCGCGCGGGTGCGCGGCGTGATGGCCGCCTCGACCTGGCCCACGTCCATCAGGTACGTGTCCTCGTGGACGTCCACGAACACCGGCGTCGCGCCGACCTGGTCGATGGCGACCACGGTGGGCGCGGCGGTGTTCGACACGGTGATCACCTCGTCGCCCGCGCCGATGCCGAGCGCGCGCAGGCCGAGCACGAGCGCGTTGGTGCCGTTGTCGACGCCGACGCAGTGCGCGACGCCGTGCCAGGCGGCGAACGCCTCCTCGAACCCGGCGACCGCCGGTCCCAGGACGAGCTGCCCGGAGCCGAACACGGCGTCCACGGCGGCGAGGACGTCGTCCCGCTCGGCCTCGTACTCACGCAGGTAACCCCAGACGTACTGGGTGGTCCCGTTTCGGGCGGCTCCGGACACCGGTTCCCCTTTCAGGCGGCCAGCAGGCACGCGAACAGCGTCCTGGCCTGCACGTTGACGTAGTGGCTGTGCTGGAGCAGGTCCGCGAGCTGGTGCACGGTCAGCCAGTGGAACCCGGGTGGCGCCTGCGCGGGCACCGAGTCGTCCTCCACGACCAGGTAGCGGGTGCGGGCGTGCAGGAACCGGCCGCCCTCCTCGGACAGCACGGTGTCGAAGCGGACCTTCGCCGGGTCCGGTGCGAGCACCAGGTCGAGGAAGCGCGGCTGGTGCTCGGCGGGCAGGTGGGCGTAGTTCTCCGGGGTGGCCTGCACGGTCGGCGCGAGTTCCACCGTGTCCAGGTAGCCGGGTTCGACGTGCGCGTTGACCAGCACGTGCAGCACGCCGTGGAACTCGCGCACGAGCAGCGCCGCGACGCCGGTGCCGACCGGTTCGAGCAGCGGCTGCCGCCAGGACGACACCTCGCGGCTGTTGGCCAGCACGTCGACCGCGACGACCTTGAAGTAGCGGCCCTCCACGTGCGCGATCTCGTAGTCGGTGCGCTTCCAGTCCCCCACCGTGCACAGCGGGATGCGGCGCGCGTGCAGCTCGTGCCGGGCGTGCATGCCGGTGATCCAGCTCAGCACCTCGGTGGTGGTGTGCAGGCCGCCCTCCTCGGCGGAGCGCGACCGGCGCAGCGCCTCGGCGAACGGGGTGGGGCCCTCGGCCTCCGCGCCGCCGTAGGGGATGCACGACAGGACGGTGCGCGTGTCCATGCCGACCAGGTCGTCCTCGTCCAGCAGGGCCAGCAGCTGGCCGAGGGTGAGCCAGCAGAAGTCCTCGCGGGCCTCCACGTCGTCGCCGACCTCCACGACCATGTTGCGGTTGCGCTTGCGGTAGAACCAGGCGCCCTGCTCGGACTGGAGCACGTCGGCGAGCACGCGGGACGGCTCGGCCTCGCGGAACAGCGACAGGTACGGCACCTCCGCGCCGCCGTGCACCCGCATGTAGTTGCTGCGGGTGGCCTGCACGGTCGGCGACAGCTGCACGCCGTTGACGTTGCCCGGCTCGTACTTGGCCTGCACCAGGCAGTGCAGCACGCCGTCGATCTCGCGCACGGCGATGCCGAGGATGCCGATCTCCGGCTGGTTGATGATCGGCTGCGCCCACTCGCGGACGGCACCCGAGTCGGTGGTGACGTGGATGCCCTCGATGGTGAAGAACCTGCCGCTGACGTGCCCGAGGTTGCCGGTCTCGTGGGCGAACCCCCACCGGTCCATGGCCGCCAGCGGCACGCGCCGCACCTCCTGGCGCTGCGCGCGCCTGCGGTCGGCGAGCCAGGCGCGGAACCCCGCGTCGTCGAGCACACCTCCGTCGCGCGCCCGCAGCGACCGCTCCACGCGCGACGACCTGCTCGGGTCGGCGCGGCGCAACTGACCGAGTTCGGCGACAGGCTGCACGGTTCCTCCTCGGTGGGCGTGCCCCCAGCGTTCCTGGTCGCGCACTAGGGAAATCCCGAGATCGCGGCTCCTACGCTGGGGTGCGTCGTCGAAGTCGTGGGAGGCGCCCGGCCGTGGCACACATCGCGTTCTTCTCCATCCCGGCGCACGGCCACATGAGGCCGCCGCTGGCCGTGGCCGCCGAACTGGTCCGCCGAGGGCACCGGGTGAGCTTCGCGACCACCGCCGGTTTCGCCGACGCGGTGACCGCCGCCGGCGCGGGGATCGTGCCCTACGAGACGCGGATGGACGAGTGGCTGGGACCGGGTCGGGCGGCCAACTCCGGCCAGGACGCCGACGCGCTCGCCTGGTCCACCGTGCTGTTCTTCGCCGAGAGCGCCCACCTCACCGCGCGCGCCGAGGAGGCGTTCGCGGGCGACCGGCCGGACCTCGTGGTGCACGACATGTCGCTGGCGCCCCTGGGGCGCGCCCTGGAGCACGCGTGGGGCTGCCCGGCCGTGCAGTCGACGCCGTCGATGGCCTCGAACCGCTACTACTCCCAGCTCGACGCGCTGCTCAAGGCGGGCGGTGTGCGGCGCGGCCACCCGGCGCTGGTGGAGCGCCGCGGGCTCGCCGCCGCGTTCATCGCCGAGCGGGGCCTGCCCGACACCCCGGAGGCCCTGGTCGGCTGGGCGGCGAAGCGCGCCCTGGTCTACGTGCCGAGGGTGTTCCAGATCGCCGCCGACACGTTCGACGAGCACACCGCGTTCGTGGGGACCTGCCTGGGCGACGACGACCTGGCGGGCCGCTGGGAGCCGCCGGACGAGCGGCCCGTGGTGCTGGTGTCCATGGGCACCACGGTCAACAGCGATCCGGGCTTCTTCCGCGGGTGCGCCGCCGCGTTCGCCGACTCGCCGTGGCACGTCGTGCTCGCGCTCGGCGGCGGCGTGGCTCCGGAGTCACTGGGCGAGTTGCCCGCCAACGTGGAGGCGCACGCGTGGGTGCCGCAGATGGCGGTGCTGGAGCGCGCGTCGGCGTTCGTCACCGCGGGCGGCCTCAACAGCCTGATGATGGCGCTGCTGGCCGGGGTGCCGGTGGTCGCCGTGCCGCACATGTCCGAGGCCCTGCTGCTGTCCCGCCGCGCGGCCGCGCTCGGCCTGGGCACCGTGCTCGCGGCGGGCGAGGCCACCGGCCCCCGCCTGCGCTCCGCCGTGACGGCCCTGCTGGCGGACGAGGCCGCCTCCGCCGCGGCGGGCGCCGTCCGCGACCTGGCGCGCGCGGCGGGCGGCACGCGGGCCGCGGCCGACGCCCTGGAAGCCCACCTGCCCACGACCGTCCGGAGTGGACTCTGATGGAGATCGTCGGCCGAGGTTTCGTGGCGCGCAACCTGTCCCGCGTGGCGCACCGCCACCCGCACGCGCTGGTGCTGGCCGCGGGCGTGTCGAGCACCAGCGTCCTGTCGCGGGAGATGTTCTCCCGGGAGGCCGACCTGGTCCTCGACGCCCTCGACCGCTGCCGCCGCGGGGATCGCACGCTGGTGTTCTTCTCCAGCGCCTCGCACGCCATGTACGGCAGCACGACCAGTCCCGCCCGGGAGGACGTGCCCACCTCGACGGACTCGGCCTACGGCGACCACAAGCGCCGGCTGGAGGCGCTGGTCCGGTCGTCCGGGGTGCCGTGGCTGATCCTGCGGATGAGCCACGCGATCGGCTGCTGGCAGCGCGAGCACCAGCTGCTGCCCAACTTCGTCAAGCAGATCGGTTCCGGCTCGGTGAAGCTCTACGAGGGCACCTACCGCGACCTCGTCGACGTGCTGGACGTCGTGCGCGCGGTGGACGCGCTGCTCGACCTGGGGGTGCGCGACGAGGTCGTCAACGTCGCCTCGGGCACGCCCTGGCCGGTGGCCGACCTGGCCCGCGCGATGGCCGACCGGATGGGCGCGTCCCCGGTCTACGAGGTCGTGCACGCGACGCCGGTGCGGACGCTCGTGTCGGTGGACAAGTTGTGCCGCCTGGTCCCGGACCTCGGCCGGGTGCGCGAACCGGGGTACGTGGAGGACATGCTGGACCGCTACATCGGCCACTACTGGCCCGCGCCCGCACCCGCCTGACCACCCCGGCGCGGTCGGCTCCATTTCACGCACCCAGGGGGCACCACGGGCGGCCACGAGGCGACGTCGGGACGCCCGCCCCCGCCGGGCCGGTGTCGACCGCGTCGTCCTCCTTCCGCCCGCGCGCCCACCGGACCCGACCACGCATGTGAACGGATCTCGACCCGCGACCGGGCCCGCTGGTACAACGTCGCCATGACGAGGACGGCAGTGGTGACCGGTGGCGGCACGGGCATCGGCAGGGCGATCGCCGAGCAGCTGGTGAAGCAGGGGTTGGACGTGGTGGTCACCGGGCGGCGGGCGGACCTGCTGGCCGCCGCCGCGCGGGAGGTGGGCGCGCGGGCCGTCGCGTTCGACGCCGCCGACCCGGCGCAGGTCGAGGCCGCACTGGCGGAACTGCCGGACCGCGTCGACGTGCTGGTGAACAACGCGGGCGGCAACGAGACCCGCCGCCGACCGGAGCCGACCGACCTGGCGCAGGTCCGGGACCTGTGGACGGCCAACTACGCGTCCAACGTGCTCACCGCCGTCCTGGTCACCACCGCCCTGGAGCCGAGGCTGGCCGACGACGCCCGGGTGATCACCGTCGGGTCCATCGCGGCGCGGCGCGGTTCGGGCAGCTACGGCGCGGCCAAGGCCGCGATCGAGGCGTGGACCGCCGACCTGGCCTTCCGCCTCGGCGGGCGCGGCATCACGGTCAACGTCGTCGCGCCCGGCGTCATCGAGGACACCGACTTCTTCGGCGGCGAGCCGCTCACCGGCGAGCGCCGCGCGAAGCTCGTCGGCAACCCGGCCAACGGCCGCGCCGGCAAGCCCGCCGACGTCGCCGCCGCCGTGACCTTCCTGGCCTCCCCCGAAGCCGGTCACATCACCGCCCAGGTGATCGGCGTCAACGGCGGCTCCGCCCTGGGCCGCTGACCAAACCCCCAACCTCCGCGAGTCGTGAACCCACGCCCCGCGAGTCGTACGTCCAGGCCTCGTGAGTTCCACGTTCGGGCCACTCGGGAAAATTCCCCCTGGCTCGGTGTAGAGGACGGCCGGCCCGCTCCGACCATTGGGCGACCGCGAGCCACCGGGGCGCGCGAACGGACGAACGGGACACCCGACGTGAAGTACTTGATGCTGGTCTACGGCAACCAGGAGAAGTGGGACTCCATCCCCGCGGACCAGTGGCCGGACGTGGTCGCCGACCAGGACGCGTTCAACAGGAGGTACCAGGGCACCGGTGAGCTGATCGGTGCCTACGGCCTCGCGGACGCGGTGATGGCGCGGCTCGTCAAGCGGGTCGACGGCGCGCCCGCGGTCACCGACGGGCCGTACCTGGAGACCAAGGAGTACATCGCCAGCTTCTACCTGCTCGACGTGGAGAGCGAGGAGCGGGCGCACGAGATCGCCGCCGACATGCCGTGGGCCGATCAGGACCCGGTCGAGGTGTGGCCGGTCCCCCACGAGGGGCAGTGACGGGGCACCGACGCGTCGAGGACCTGCTGCGCGAACTGGCGCCGCAGGTCCTCGGCGTGCTGGTGCGCCGGCACGGCCAGTTCGACGCGTGCGAGGACGCCGTGCAGGAGGCGCTGCTCGACGCCGCGGTGCGGTGGGCGGCCGACGGACTGCCGGGCAACCCGCGCGGTTGGCTGCTCACGGTGGCGTCGCGCCGCCTGGTCGACCACGTGCGCAGCGAGAACGCCCGCCGCCGGCGTGAACTGGTCGCGACGCCGCAGGCGGAGGTGCTCGCCGCACCGGCCGACGCCGAGCCGGACCGGGACGACTCGCTGGAGCTGCTGTTCCTGTGCTGCCACCCGGCGTTGTCCGGACCCAGCCGGATCGCGTTGACCCTGCGCGCCGTGGGTGGCCTGACCACGGCGCAGGTCGCCGCCGCGTTCCTCGTGCCCGAGGCCACGATGGCGCAGCGCATCAGCCGCGCCAAGCAGACGGTCCGCGACGCCGGGTTCGGCGGGCTCGCGGGCGAGGACCACGCCGAACGCCTGCGCGCCGTCCTGCACGTGCTCTACCTCGTGTTCACCGAGGGCCACACCACGACCGACCGCGGCGACCTGACCGCGCCGGACCTGTCCGACGAGGCGATCCGCCTGACCCGCACCCTGCACGCGCTCCTGCCCGACGACGGCGAGGTGGCGGGCCTGCTTGCCCTCATGCTCCTCACCGACGCACACCGCCCGGCCCGCACCGCCCCGGACGGCACGCCGGTCCCGCTGCCCGAGCAGGACCGCACCCGGTGGGACCGCGCCCTGGTCGAGGAGGGCGCCGAGCTGATCACCCGCACCCTGCCCCGCGGCCCGGTGGGCCCCTACCAGCTCCAGGCCGCCATCGCCGCCGTGCACACCGAGGCGCCGACCGCCGAGGCCACCGACTGGCCGCAGGTGCTGGCCCTGTACGACCTGCTGGAACGCGTGGCCCCGAGCCCGGTGACCGCGTTGAACCGGGCCGTGGCGGTCGCGATGGTGCAGGGTCCGGACGCCGGACTGGCGCTGGTCGCGGACCTGGAGGCCGACCGGCACCTGGCCCGCACCCACCGCCTGCACGCCGTCAAGGCACACCTGCTGGAGCTGGCCGGCCGGGCCGGGCCCGCCCGGGACGCCTACCGCGAGGCCGCCCGGCGTGCCACGAGCGTGCCCGAACGCCGCCACCTGACCACCCGCGCCCAACGCCTCGACGGGTGACACGGTCCGCCGGTCCCGCGCCGCCAAGCGATCAGCGCGTCCGTCCGGCGGCGTAGAAGTCGGGCACGCGCAGGCAGGCCGGGTCGAGGTCGTCCGGGACGGCCGGGGCCTCGGCAGCGTCCTTCCCCAGCGCTTCGGCCACGTGCGCGAGGCGGGCCAGGGTCCGGGCGGTCTCCAGGCGGTTGCCGGTGCTGCGGCGCAGGTCGAGCGCGTGGCGCAGGGCGGTGTCGGCCGCGCGCCAGTCGCCCTCCCGGACGGCCAGGTCGGCGCTGGCCCGCAGCACCTCCGCCAGGCCGTCGGCGCTGCCCAGGCGTTCGTGCACGACCCGCGCGCGGGCCAGGCGGCCCTCGGCGGCACGCGGCCGGCCGTCGCGCAGGTCGACGTCGGCGAGCGCCTGCTCGGCGTAGGCCGTGCCCAGGTCGTCGCCCATCTCCTCGCACGCGGCCAGGACCCCGTGCAGCAGGTCGGCGGCCTCGGCGAAGTCCCCGAGGTCGGTCAGCGCCAAGGCGAGGCGGTAGCGGCACAGCTCGGCGCGCGCCGTGACGCCCGCAGCCAGGGACAGGGCCTCGCGCAGCAGCGGCACGGCCGCTTCGGGCACGCCGGCCTCGTGGTGCAGCGACCCGAGCGCCATGAGGCAGTCGCGCAGCAGGTCGCGCGGCACGCCGGGGTGGCGGGCCCGTTCGACGGCGTCGGTCAGCCACCGCTCGCCGTCGCCGAACCGGCCCAGCCTGGCCTCGGCCGCACCGGCCTGGCGCAGGGCCCGCAGCAGCAGCACGTGGTCGTCGGTGTCCCGCGCGGCGGCCACCTGCTCGGCGGCGACGTCGCGCAGCTCGGTGAACCGGTCGCGCTGCACGCACACGTCGTACAGCGCGCCGAGCAGGCGGGCGAGCAGGTGGCGGGAACCGCGCTCCCGGACGTCGCGCACGCACAGCCGCAGCTCGCGCTCCCACTCGTCGTCGTAGGAGCGCAGCCACAGGAACCCCGACAGGCGCAGCGCCAACGCGCCCGCGAGGTCGGCCAGACCGGCGCGGCGGGCCTGGCCGATTGCGGCGACCAGGCTCCGGCGCTCCGCCTCGAACCAGTCGGCGGGCGCCTCCCGGGCCAGGGCCGCGGCGGCGGGTGGTGGCGCGGCGGCCGGGTCGGCGGTCCGGGCGATGCCGTGCGGGAGGCGGTCGTCGGCCTCGGCGGCGAGCGCCAGCCACCCGCCCAGCACACCGGCCACGGCGTCCCGCTCGCCCGGCCCTCCTTCCACGGGCTCCTGTTCGCGCGCCACGTCGGTGACCAGGTCGTGCAGCCGGTAGCGCACCTGCCCCACCCGGTCCGCCCCGAGGGGTTCGACCAGGTGCAGGTCCACCAGCCGGTCCAGGGGGCCGGGCCGCCACGCGGGGTCGCCCAGCAGCGCGCCGGCGACCCAGCCCGGCCAGTCGGGCACCTCCAGCCGCCCGAGCAGCCGGAACAGCCGCTGCTCGGGCGGGTCCAGGGCGTCCACGCTGAGCGTGATGCTCGCCCGCACGTCCAGGTCGCCCACGGACAGCTCGTCCAGCCTGCCGCGTTCCCGGGTGAGCAGGGCGAGGAACTCGGCGACGCGCCGGTGCGGCTGCACCGCCAGGCGACCGGCCGCGACGACGACCGCCAGCGGCAGGTTGGCGCACGCGGCGACGACGGCGCGTGCGGCGTCGGGCTCGGCGGCGAACCGCTCGCGGCCCAGCACGTGCGCGAACAACTCCACAGCGGCGTGGGCGTCCAGCACCGGCACCTCGATCCGCTCGACGCCCACCAGCGCACCGAGGCGACCGCGCGAGGTGACCAGGACGCGGCAGCCCGGGGTGCCCGGCAGCAGTGGCCTGACCTGGCGCTCCGAGTGCGCGTCGTCCAGCACGAGCAGCACGCGCCGGTCCGCGAGCAGGCTGCGGTACAGCCCCAGCCGCCGGCCGGGGTCCTGGGGCACGGCGCCGCCGTCCACGCCGAGCGCGCGCAGCACCCGGCCGACGACGAGGTGCGGGTCGGCGGGACGCGGCCCGCTGCCGCCGAGGTCGACGTGCAGCTGGCCGTCCGGGAAGGACGTGACCGCCTCGTGCGCGGCGGTCACCGCCAGCGCGGACTTGCCGACCCCGCCGCGCCCCACCAGCAGCACGACCGGTGACGCGCCGTCGGCCCGCAGCAGGCGGCCGATCCGGCGCAACGGCTCGTCGCGCCCGGTCAGGCGGCCGATGGGCAGCGGCAGCTCGCGGGGTGGCAGGTCGTTCCGCGACGCCCGCGCCGACTCCTCACCGCGCAGCACGTCCTGTTCGAGCGCGCGCAGCCCCGGTCCCGGCTCGATGCCCAGCTCGTCGGCGAACGTCCGCCGCACCCGGCGGCAGGCGGCCAGCGCGTCGGCCCGCCGCCCGGCCGCGACCAGCGCCCGGACGCGCGTCTCCCACAGACCTTCCCGGAACGGGTGCTCGGCCAGCTCCGGCGTCACGTCCCGCAGCACGGCGTCCGGCCGGCCCAGCGCCAGGTCGGCGCGCAGCTTCGCCTCGACGACCGCCAGGCGTTCCTCGTGCAGCGCGGCCCGCACCTCGACGGCCTGCTCGTCGGGGACGTCCGCGAGCGCCGGCCCCCGCCACAGCGCCAGGGCCGCGGCCAGCTCGGTCGCCGCCTCGTCGTGCCGCCCGGCCGCCGCCGCCCGCGTGCCCCGTGACGCGGCCCGCCGGAAGTCCGCGAGGTCCAGCCGGTGGCCGTCCAGGGAGAGCAGGTAGCCGCCGGGGTGCGACTCGACCGGGTCCGCGCCGGCGGTGCGCAGCGCGGCGCGGAGCTTGCTGACGACGTTGTGCAGCTGGGCTCGCGCGGTCGGCGGTGGCCGGTCCCACAGCGCCTCCACGAGCGCGTCGGCCCGCGTCGGCCGGTCGCCGTTGAGCAGGAGCGTGGCGAGCACGAACCGCGCCCGGGCCCCGCCGACCGGCAGCACCCGTCCGTCGTGCACCGCCCGCACCGCTCCGAGCAACCCGAACTCCACGCGTCCCCACGCCTCCCGCTCCGGTGACGTGCCAGCGTATTGGGTCGCCGGGTAGGCTCGCGCCCGGTGCTGCCAGGGGGTCACGTCGTGCGGTTCGCGATCCTGGGACCGTTGCGGGTCGAGCGCGACGGCGTCCCGGTGGAGGTCGGCGGGCGTCGGCAGCGGGACCTGCTGGCGCTGTTGTCGGTGCGCCCCAACCGCTTACTGTCCGTCGACTGGCTGGCCGACGCCCTGTGGGACGGCCGCCCGCCCGCGAGTGCCGCCGTGACGCTGCGGACCCACGTCGCCGGCCTGCGGCGCGCCCTGGAACCCGGCCGCGGTCACCGGGCTCCCGGCGAGCTGCTGCGCGGCGGGAACGGCGGGTACGAACTGGCCGTGCCGCCGGACGCGGTCGACGCCGTCCGCTTCACCACCCTCGCCGACGACGCCGCCGCGGCCCTGGCTTCCGGCGACGCCCCGCTGGCCGAGCACCGCTACCGCGAGGCGCTGGCGCTGTGGCGCGGTGACGTGGCGATCGCCGACCTGGAGGCCGTGCGCGCCGACGCGGCCCGGTTGACCGAGGCCCGATTGGCCGCCGCCGAGGGGTGGTTCACCGCGTCCGTGGACGTCGGGCGGCACCACGAGGTGCTGCCCGAGCTGCGGCGGTTCGTGACCGAGCACCCGGAGCGCGAGCGCGCGCGTGGCCGGCTCATGCTCGCCCTCTACCGCGCGGGGCAGCAGGCCGAGGCGCTGGCGGTCTACGACGAAGGCCGGCGCGTGCTGGCCGAGGAGTACGGGGTCTCGCCGACCGAGGCGTTGCGCGACCTGCACCGGCGCATCCTGGCCCACGACGTCCCGGGGGTCGGCGGGGCACGGGGAGCCGGAATTGTCGTACCCCCGGAGGAGGATGAAAGCAGGGGTCCCCTGGGCGAGGACCCCTGCGGAGCACGCCCTGTGGTGGCAGGACAGTCCGGACGTGAGGTCGGCGTCGGTCCGGTCGGCGGCATCGGTGTCGGTGTCGACCGGGGTGTCGGGGTCGACCGGATCGTGGGCCGCCAACGCGAACTCGCCCTGCTCGACGGGTTGCCGGCCGCCGCGAGGCGCGCCGGTGGGCGGTTCGCCGTCGTGGTCGGCGAGGCCGGGATCGGGAAGACCAGCTTGGCCCGGGTCGTCGGCGCACGTGCCGCGGCGAGCGGGACCCCGGTGGTGTGGGCGCGGTGCCCGGACATCGGGCAGACCCCGCCGTTCTGGTTGTGGACACAGGTGGTGCGCGCCCTGTCGCCGGGTGCGGTGGAGCCCTCGCTGGCCGGGTTCACCGGGCTGTTCGCCGGCCACACCGGCCACACCGAACGCAGTGGCCAGACCGACCGCACCGGGCACAGCAGCCACACCGGGCACTCCGAGCGCCTGGACCCGACCGCGCGCTTCCGCGCCTACGACGCCGTCGCCGCGCTCGTCCGCACCGCCGCCGAACCCGCCGGCCTGGTGCTGGTCCTGGACGACCTGCACGCCGCCGACCCCGACTCGCTGCTGCTGCTGCGCTACCTCGCGCCCACCCTGCACACCTCGCGGGCGCTCGTGGTCGTGACGCTGCGCCCGTACGAGCACGACCCGGACCTGGTCGCCGCGCTCGCCGACATCGCCCGCTCCCCCGGCCACCGCCGCCTGCACCCGGCCGGGCTCGACGCGGACGCCGTGGCCGACCTGGTGCGCGAGCACACCGGCACGACCCCGTCTGCCGACGTCGTGGACCGGCTCGTCACCCGCACCGGCGGCAACCCGTTCTTCCTCACCGAACTGCTGACCTCGCCGGACGATCCGCCGCCGGGCATCCGCGACACCGTCCGCCGCCGCCTGCACGCCCTCGACGAGGCCACGCGGGACTGCCTGGCCCTGCTCAGCGTCGCGGGCCGGGACCTGGACGTCGCCGTCGTGGGCACGCCCTCGCCCGCCGCCGACCACCTGGTCACCGAGACCGCGCCCCGCGTCGTCGGGTTCCGGCACCCGCTGTTCGCCGAGGCGACGTACGCGGACCTGTCCCCGACCCGGCGCGCGACCCTGCACGCCCGCCTGGCCGACACGGGCCGGGACGTGCTCGCCCCGGCCGAGCTGGCCCACCACTACGGGCGCGCGGGGAACCGCCGGGCCGACCACCTGCACTGGACGCTGGAAGCCGCCGAGGACGCCACCCGCCGCCTCGCCTTCGAGGACGCGCTGACCCACCTGGACCGGGCCGCGACCCTGCTCACCGACCCGGCCGACGAGCTGGCGGTGCACCTGCGCCGCGCGTCCCTGCTGCACATCACCGTCGGCATCGGCAGCGACGCCGTGGCGGACGCCGCCGCCGACGCCCACCGCCTGCTCAACCGGCTGAGCCCGTCCGGGACCCCCGCCGCGGACCTGGGCACCGCCCTGTGGACGTTGGGCGAACTGGCCTGCAACCGCGCCGACTTCCCGCTCGCCACCGACCTCGCCGAACGGCTGCTCGCAACCGGGAGCGGTGCCCTCACCACGACCGCCGCCCACTACCTGCTCGGGGTCGCCGCCTACTTCACCGGTCGCCTCGCGGAGGCCGACGACCACCTCACCACCGCCCTCGACCACCTCGACGAACGCCTCCTGCGCGGGCAGACCGGGCGCACGCCGACCCTGGCGGTCCACGAGTTCCGGGCCCTCGTGCGGTCGCTGCGCGGTCTGGACGCCCGGCCGGACCTGGCGGCCGCGCGGGCCTTGGCCGAACGCACCGAGGACCCGTACGGCCGTGCCAACGCGGAGCTGTTCGCCGGCTGGAACGCCCTCCAGGAGCACGACGCGACCGCGGCCGGGCGCGCGGCCCGGGCGTGCCGCCGCATCGGCGCCGAGGGCCACATGGCGCACTTCGTCACGACCGGCGACTTCTACGCCGAGTGGGCGGCCGTGCTGGAGGGCGACGCGTCCAGGCTGGCCGCCATGCGCGCCGCCGCCGATGGCATCTACCGGCTGGGCCTGCGCGCGACGCGCACGATCACGACCGCCGCCGTCGCCGTCGCCCACCTCGCGGCCGGTCGCCCGGAGGAGGCCGCCGCGCTCGCCGACGAGGGCCTGGCGTCGGCCGGCGCGGTCGGCGAGCGGGTGCTCGTCGCCGAACTGCACCGCATCCGCGGCCTGGCCAGGGGCGACGCGGACGAGCTGGCCACCGGTCGCGCGACCGCCGAGGCGCAGGGCGCCCACCTGCTGCTGGCCCGCTTCCGCTGAACCGTCCCCGCACGACCTCCACAGGCGCCTCCACACGATCTCCACAGCCCTCCGCTGCGATGGCGCCGGAACCACATTCCCGGAGGGGGAACCCATGTACGACGTCGTGGTCATCGGTTGCGGACCGGTCGGCGCGCTCACCGCGAACCTGCTGGGCGCGCGGGGCGTGCGCACGCTGGTCGTCGAGCGCGGCACCGAACCGCACGGGCAGCCCCGCGCCTTCTCCTGCGACGACGAGGCGCTGCGCATCTACCAGCAGGCGGGCCTGCGCGCCGAGGTCGCCGAGGGCATGTACCCACCGAGCCGCGCCGAGTACGTCAACGCGCGGGGTCGGGTGTTCGCCGAGATCGCGCTGGACGAGGTCGACTTCGGCCTCGGCGCGGAGCCGCTGCACTTCTTCGACCAGCCGGCGCTGGAGGCGGCGCTGCGACGCGGCCTCGACCGGTTCCCGCACGTCACCCTGCGCACCGGCACCGAACTGGTCGGCTTGCGGCAGCAGGACGACCGGGTCGTCGCGACCCTCCGCCACGACGGCCGGGACACCGAGGTCGAGGCGAGGTACGTGCTGGGCGCGGACGGCGCGCGCAGCACCACGCGGACGGCGGCGGGCATCGCGCTCACCGGCTCGTCGGCCGCCGAACCGTGGCTCGCGGTGTCCGGCGACGTCGAGCCGGGCGCCACCAGGATCGCGACGACCCGGTTCGTGTGCGACTGGCGGCGGCCCGCGTTCGTGTCGCCGGGCGCGGGCGGCACGCACCGGCTGGAGTTCATGCTCCGCGACGGCGAGGACCCGAAGGCGATGACCGACCCGGCGACGGTCCGGGAGCTGGTCGCCCCGTACGTGGACCCGGACCGGTTCACGGTGACCCGCGCCGTCGTCTACACGTTCCACACGCTGGTCGCGGACCGGTGGCGGGCCGGCCGGGTGTTCCTGCTCGGCGACGCCGCGCACCAGATGCCGCCGTTCCTGGGGCAGGGCCTGTGCAGCGGGCTGCGGGACGCGGCGAACCTGACGTGGCGGATCGCGCAGGTGCTGCGCGGCGACGCCGACGACGCGCTGCTCGACGGCTACGAGGCAGAGCGGCGCCCGCACACCGAGGAGATGACGCGCACCAGCGTGCGGCTGGGCAGCGTGTTCCTGGTGCGCCACCGGTTCGCCGCCGCGCTCAGGGACGCGGTGCTGCGGGCGGTGCAGGCGGTGCCGCGGGTGCGGCGGGCGGTCCGGCACTTCGAGTTCAAGCCGCGGCCGGTGCTGCCCGGCCACCGGGCCCCGGTCGGCACGATGTTCCCGCAGCCCGACGTGGCCGTCGGCGGCACGCGCGTGCCGCTGGACGACGTGCTGGGCGCCGAGTTCGCCGTGGTCGGCCCCGGTGTGGACGCGGCCACCGCGCTGGGGTGGCGCGGGCCGGTGGCGCGGTTCGTGCGCGTGGTGCCGCCCGGTTCCGCCGCGCGGGGCGACATCACGACCGTGGAGGACGTGGACGGCGCGCTCACCGCGTGGTTCGCCGAGCACGGCACGGACGTCGTGGTGCTGCGCCCGGACCGGTTCGTGCACGCCACCACCGTCGCGACCCGGACGACCGCTGGCCGGTAGTCGGCGGAGCGGTCGAGCAGGCGCCCCACGTCGAGCGTGCCGGCGCGGGCCGGGTCACTCGTCCTCGTGTCCACGGGGCTCCTCGGGGTCGGCGAGGTCGTCGACCCCGACCACCTCCTCACCCCGGAAAACGACCATGACGCCCAGCTCGTCCAGACCGGGCGCGGTGACGTCGGCGAAGCGGATCAGCCAGTCCCGGCCGGGGTGGAAGGTGAACTCGGGGTGGGCGACCCCGTCCGGTGAGAACCCGGGACGATCGCGGAAGGCGTCCTCGACGGCGGCGCGGGCGGTGGCCTCGAGGCGGTCGCGGGCGGCCAGCACGCCCGCGATGAACGGCAGGTCCAGGTCGTCGGCCGTGGCGGGTGCCTCGACGATGACGCTGATCGGCGTCTCCCCGTCCACGGTGCTCCAGCAGGACAGTCCGGCGGGCACGTGGTCGACGACCGGCGGCAGGTCGCCGACGCCCGGGATGGTGATCGTCATGGGCCACGATCCTAGGGCCGACCGGGTCGGCCTGGCGGGCAACTCCCGGAACGGCAGTTCCCGGAACGGCGGCCGGGCACGGACACCGGCGCCGCCGTTGACGGCACCGGCCGGAACGGGCTCCGCGATCGCCGAGAACCGGTCCGCCACACCCTTGACGGAGCGGCCCGGGTGAAGTTCCCTCGAATGGGAGAGCGCTCTCCCGTCCCGCTCACCGCTCCACCCCCTGCCTGGAGTCGCCATGTCCGCTGCGCCCGCCCGGCACCGTCGCCGGGCCGTGCCCCTGCTCGCCGTCCTGCTCGCCCTGGTCTCCGGTCAGCTCGCCGTCCCCCGGGCCGACGCCCAGGCGGGCGTCCTGCTGTCCCAGGGCAGACCGACCACCGCGTCCTCCACCGAGGGCGACGGCACCCCCGCGTCCGCCGCCACCGACGGCAACACCGCGACCCGCTGGTCCAGCGCGTTCAGCGACCCGCAGTGGCTCCGGGTGGACCTCGGTTCGACCGCCGTGCTCGACCGCGTGGTGCTGAACTGGGAGGCCGCGCACGCGACCGCGTTCCAGGTGCAGACCTCCGCCGACGGTGCCGCGTGGACCACCGTGCACACCACCTCGAACGGCGCCGGTGGCACGCAGGACCTCGCGATCAGCGGGTCCGGCCGGTACGTGCGGGTGCTCGGCACGGCCCGCGCCACCGGCTACGGCTACTCGCTGTGGGAGTTCCAGGTCTACGGCACCACCTCGGACGGCCCACCGCCCGCCGGCACCCCGATCTCGCAGTACAAGCAGGTCGCCGCGTCCACCTGGGAGGGCGGCAACGCGCCCGCCGCCGCCCTCGACGGCCGCGCGAACACCCGCTGGTCCAGCCAGTTCGCCGACAACCAGTGGCTGCGCGTCGACTTCGGCGGCGTCGCCACGATCAACCAGGTCGTGCTGAACTGGGAGGGCGCCTACGCGCGCGGCTACCGCCTGGAGACCTCGAACGACGCGACGACGTGGACCCAGGTCTACGCCACCACCACGAGCGCGGGCGGCGTCGAGCGCCTGAACGTCTCCGGCACGGGCCGCCACCTGCGCCTGTTCGCCACCGCCCGGGCCACCGGGTACGGCGTGTCGCTGTGGGAGTTCCAGGTGTTCGGCACGGTCGACGTCTCCGCGAGCACCCCGCCGCTGCTGTCGCCGCCGACCCGGGCGCCGGCCGTGACGGGCCGGTTCGCGCTGACCGCCCCGGCCGACAACGCCATGGTGACCACGACCCGCCGTCCCGCGTTCTCCTGGGCCGCCGTGCCCGGCGCGGTCCGCTACCAGGTGTGGCTCAACCTCAGCCGCACCGACTACGACTTCACCGCCTCCGGCAACCTGATCGACCTCTACACCAAGGTCGCCGAACCCACCGGCACCGGCTACACCCCGACGTGGGACGTCGCCGACCGCTGGACGTACAAGTGGTTCGTCGTGGCGGTCGACGGCTCCGGCGCCACGACCGCGTCGAACATCCGCACCTTCAGCCTGTACCTGCCGACGCTGACCACCGTCGACGACGGCGTGCGCACCGTCAACGGCAGTCGCGACCTCAACCGGAACGGGACGGTCGAGCCGTACGAGGACTGGCGGCAGCCCGTGGAGACGCGGGTGAACGACCTCCTCGGTCGCATGACGACCGAGGAGAAGGCGTACCAGATGTTCTACAACGCCCAGGCGTTCCCGCGCTCGGGCTGGCACTTCGGGCCGGCCGAGGCGCAGGACCTGCACGCCGTGCTGCTCGGCTCGTCCGGCACGCGGCTGGGCATCCCGGCGGTGTCGGCGGGCGACACCATCGCCGGGTACAAGACGACCTACCCGTTGCAGAGCGCCCTGGCGGCGGCCCGCAACTACCCGCTGGACTACAAGCTGGGCGACATGCAGCGCCGCGAGCAGCTGGAGGTGGGCACGCGCGGCGTCCTCGGGCCGCTGGCCGAGGTCGGCACGAAGGTGCTCTACCCGCGCATCCAGGAGGGCAACGGAGAGAGCGCCGACGTCGCCTCGGCGCAGGTGCGCGCCCTGGTGGCGGGGTTGCAGGGCGGGCCGGAGCTGAACCCGGCGTCCGTGCTGGCGACCGTGAAGCACTGGCCCGGCGAGGGCGCGGGCGGTGAAGCGCTGATCGTGTTCGACAACGTGACGGTCAAGTACCACACCGCGCCGTTCCGGGCGGCGATGGAGGCGGGCGCGGTCAACATCATGCCGGGGTACGCGGGCAGCTCGCTGCTCGACCCGGGCGGACCGGGCGCCGGCGACAGCGCCAAGATCCTGGCCTACCTGCGGCAGAACCTGGGCTACACGGGCCTGATCACCACCGACTGGCTGCCGTCGGGCAACTGGGTCGGCGCGGCCAACGCCGGGTCGGACGTGATGGGCGGCGCGGACCCCGGCGCGCCCGGCTACTCGATGGCGCAGTTCACCGCGGGCGTGCCGGTGGCCCGCATCGACGACGCGGTGCGCCGCGTGCTGCGGTTGAAGTTCAAGCTCGGCATCTTCGAGAACCCGTACGGCGACCCGGTGAACGGCCCGTACCGGTTCCACAAGCCCGAGTACGCGGCCCTGGCCAACCAGGCGTCGCGGGAGGCCATGACCCTGCTGAAGAACAACGGCACCCTGCCGGTGCGGCTCAACGCGGGCGACGACGTGGTCGTGGCGGGCGCGCGGGCCGACGACCCGGCGTCGTGCTGCATCTGGACCAGCTACTTCCACGCGGAGTACGGGTCGCAGACCATGCTGGAGGCCATTCGCGCCAGAGCGGCGCGGGCGGGCGTGAACGTCCACGAGGGCACCCACCCGTCCCCCGACCTCGCGATCGTCGCCGTGGGCGAGCCGTCGTACACCCACGCGACGAGCTGGGTGAAGGAGCAGCCGTACCTGCCGCCGGACCAGCTCGCCCTGATCCAGGACTTCAAGCGGCGCGGCATCCCGGTCGTGGTGGCCCTGGTGCTGCCCCGGCCGTACGTGATCACCGAGTGGCACGACCTGGCCGACGCGATCGTCGTCACCTACCGGGGCGGCGAGGAGATGGGGCCGGCCCTGGCCTCGCTGCTGTTCGGCGACTACACGCCGCGCGGCACACTCCCGTGGCAGCTGCCCCGCGCCCTGTCCGACGTGCTGCGCCCCGGCGGGACGGACACGCCGGCGGACGCGGTGGAGCACTGGGACGTCCCGTTCGACCTGGGCGCGACGGCCTCCCAGAGGGCCGACATCCGCGCCCGCATCGACGCGGGCCAACCGGTGCCGACCACCTACGGCAACCCGCTCTACCCGTTCGGTGCCGGCCTGACCCGTTGGTGAATCCCCCCGGCCCGGGGCCACTCGCGTGAGTGGCCCCGGGCATCATCCGGCTCCTCCCGGGTACACCACGCGTTCGAACCGGACGATCCCCGGAGGAGACCCGTGGAGCGCGAGAGCACGCAGCACAGCCCCAAGCTCGACGACCAGCTCAAGCACGAGCTGGAGGGTGAACTGAGGTCGGGCACGCCGACGAGGGCCGAGGAGTGGCGCGACCCGGAGATGCCCGACCACGAGGAGGCCGATGAGCTCGGGTTGACCGGCGAGCGGCGGAGCGAGCCGCCCGCCTGACCTGTCGGTTCACCCGCCCAGGTGGGCGATCCGCGCCCGCAGGCCCTCTTCCAGCTCGCGCAGCTCGCGGGCGGGTGGGCCGAGCCCGGTGAGGGACAGCCGGTGGCGTTCGAGGCGGTCGCTGCGGTAGCGCGGGAAGGCCAGCTTCAGCGCCGTGTCGAGCATGGTGAGGTGGTAGCGCAGGAGTTCCACCGACCGGTCACCGGCGCCCACCAGGTCGGCGGCCCAGCCGGAGAGGCGGCTGTACTGGCCCGCGACCACCCGGCCGTGACGGGCCACCTCGCACGGGGTCTCACCGGGCTGGGCGCAACCGAGGATGACCTCGTCCGCCCCGTCCTGGAGCGCCACGGCCGCCGCGACGACCTCCAGGAGCGCCGACAGGCGCACCTGTTCGGCGGTCGCCGGGTCGAGCCGCACGCTCGCCGGTGAACGTCGGTGTCCGTTGCGCGGACAGAAGCGCACGTCCTGACGGTACCCGGCGTCCAGGCCGCGCGGAACTCCGCCATCCGGCCGGCCGGTGTGCGGACCGGACCCCGGCCGTCGCACCGGGCACGACGAAGGGCGTCACACCCGTACCGGTGTGACGCCCCGTCGCGCGTGGTTCGACCGCGCGGTTCAGCTCCGCGTGTAGGTGAGGCAGTTCGCGTCGTGGCCGCCCTCGCCCGGGCCCACGCGCACGCCGCCCGGCGCGGTGCACTCCAACTCGCGGTTGTACGCGCAATCGACGCGTGAGCAGGCGCCGACCTGGGCGACGACCTTCGGCAGACCGCCCTTGCGGGCCAGCGGGATGAACGTGCCGCAGTCGGCGGCGCCGTTCTCACCGCTGACGGTGATCGCGAAGGCGTGGCAGCCGTCGTGGTTGTACGAACAGCCGGTGACGGTGCACTCGCTGACGGCGGGCATTTCTGTGGTGGTCATGTCCGCTTCCTCCAGACAACAGTTCTCGGCGTTGACGAACGTTGCCACCGGCTACCCGACCACGCAACGCGAAAACATGTAGGAGAGCCTAACCTAAAAACAGAACCGCAGGTCAGGATACGTGCGAAATGGGCGCGATTCGGGAGATCAAGCCATTGGGTGAAATCGCCGCACGTCCCGCGCGACCCGGTCGACGCCCTGCCGCTCCCCCGCTTTTCACCCGCGCGAACCGACCGGGTCGCGCGGGTCGCGGCGTCACGGGGTGACCGGGATGTTGGTCAGGCCCACCACCGCCCGGGTCACCGAGTTGGACGCGTGCACGACGTTGGGCCGGCCCGCGCACTTGGAGGTCGACGTGATCCGGATGGCGTACTGCCCCACCCCGCCCAGGTCGGAGCGGTTCCCCCGCCACACGTTGCCGCAGCCGTTCTGGAACGGCGGCGTCGTGACCGGGTTGTGCGTCTCGTAGCCGTTGGCGAACGCGCCCGGCGCGGTGAAGGTGCCCGTGTTGTCCTCGACCAGGTAGCCGATGCCCTTGACGTCCACCCACGAGTCGGCGGAGTTCTGGCCGGAGATGCCGACGCCGTCGAAGGTGTTGCCGCTGATCACCCCGTCGAACGTGCCCTCCTTGACGTCGACCGGCTCGGCGCTGACGCCGGGGCCGACGCGGTTGCCCAGCACCCGCACGCGGTCGCTGCGGTCGACGCCGCCGGTGTTGCCGTGGCAGTCCCAGTTGGAACCCGCCGATCCGATGTAGACGCCTTCGCCGTACCCCGGCTGCACCAGGCCGGTGTGCGTGATCGTGGAGCCGCGCAGCACGCTGTCGGACGACGAGCGCCGGAAGTGCACCCCCTCCTCGTCCACCCGGGTCACCGTGACGCCCTCGACGGTGGTGTGGGGGGAGTCGTCCACGACGATGCCCTTCTTCGACTCCCGCACGGTGAACCCGACCAGGTTCCAGTGCGGCGCGCCGTGCAGCCACAGGCCGTAGCCGGGGTCCCAGCCGGGGGTGGGCGCGGGGCACCCCGGGCCGCTGCCGGACGGGCCGTCGTTGACCAGCACGGCGCCCGCGCCGGTCAGCGTGATCGGGGCGGCCTCCGTGCCGGGGCGGGTGGCGGTGAACGAGCCCCGGTAGGTGCCCGGCGCCATGCGGATGGTCTGGCCGGGTGACGCCGCCGCCAGCGCGGCCCGCAGCTGCGCGGCGGTCGACACGTCCACCGCCGCGCCGGTGGGGGCGGTGGTCGCGGTGACGGCGGCGCTCGCCGGGGAGGTGTTGCCCGCCGCGTCCCGCGCCCGCACGGTGAAGGTGTGCGCGGTGGCGGGCAGCAGACCGCCCACCACCGCGGACGCGGTGCCGGTCGTGGCGACCACCGCGCCGCCGGAGAGCACCTGGTAGTCGGTGACGCCGACGTCGTCGGTCGACGCGGTCCAGGCCAGGGACACCGAGCCGGCCGTCACGGCCGTGGCGCGCGGGCCGGTCGGCGCGGTGGGGGGCGTGGCGTCGGGAGCGGGCACGTCGTGGCACGGCACGCCGTTCACCCGGCACCCGGTGGGCGTGCCCGCGCCCGTGACGTTGAACCCGAAACCGGCCGTGCCGCCGGGTGCGACGCGCCCGTTGAACGCGGCGTTGGCGAACCGGTGGTGCTGCCCGTCGCGGGTGAGCACGGCGTTCCACGCGTTGCCGACGGTCGAGCCGGGCGGCAGGTCGAACTCGACGACCCACCCGGTGCTCGTCGCGTCACCGGTGTTCACGAGCGTGAACCGACCGCCGTAGCCGGTGCTCCACACCGACTCCCGCGCGAACTCCGCGGTGAACGCCGCCGCCGCGGCGGACGCCGGTGCCGCGGCGGGGATCAGGGCGAGGGACACGGCGGCGCCCAGGACCGCGAGACGTCTTCTCATGCCGGGGGAACCCCTTCGGGGTCGAGGGCCGAGGAGTGTCGCGGCTCACCCCGTGGACCTGCCCTTTATAGGCCGCGCCCCGCAGGCGGGTCAACGGAGGGACGACGTCGACCACCCCTCCCAGCCCGATGGGTCTGAACCAATTCGTCCTTTTATCGTGACTTGAATCAAGCCCTCCAGTAAGGTCTGGCTCGGCTGCCGCCCGTAGTGAAGGGACGTGTCGATGAAGACACACGAACCTCGATGAACGCCGTCCCGGCACCACGTCCCCCCTGCGCGAGCACGACCCCGTCGTAGCACCGGGACCCTGACCGCGTCCGCCTCCGCGCGGATCGCCGCCTCCGCACGGCAGGACGCGACCCGTCGCCCTCGCGGGCTCACCGCCGCACCGCCTCCCCGCGCGCCCCGTCGCGCCGGGACGACGGCGGCACGAGCGACGTCGCGGGCAAGCACCCTCCGAAAGGGAACGTCCATGCAGTCATCGGCAATACCCCGGCGCACCACCAGGTGGAGCGCCGCGGGCCTCACCCTGGCGGCCGTGGCGACGAGCCTGACCGTCGCCGTCGCCACCGCGCCGGCGGCCCAGGCGGCACTGCCCGCCGGGTTCAAGAGCGTCGGCTACATGCCGTCCTGGGCGGGCAGCGTCGACTCCGTCCAGTACGGCAAGCTCACGCACATCAACTACTCGTTCGCCCTGCCCAACGGCAACGGCACGCTCCAGGCGATCCCGGACACCGGCAAGCTCACCTCGCTGGTGAACCGGGCCCACGCCAACGGCGTCAAGGTCTCCCTGGCCATCGGCGGCTGGAACGACGGCAACGACTCGGCGTTCGAGACCCTCGCCGGCAACGCCACCAGCCGCACCACGTTCGTCAACAGCGTCGTCACCGCCGTCAACCAGTACAACCTCGACGGCGTCGACATCGACTGGGAGTACCCGGACCCGGGTACCTCCGGCAACAACTTCACCGCCCTCATGGGCCAGCTCGGCACCGCCATGCACAGCCGGGGCAAGCTCCTCACCGCGGCCGTCGTCTCCGGCGGCGGCACCGCCGAGGGCGTGCAGACCGCCGTGTTCAACCACGTCGACTGGCTCAACATCATGGCCTACGACGGCGGCTCCCCGCACGCCAACTACGACTGGTCCATCGCGAGCGCGAACTACTGGAAGGGCCGCGGCCTGCCCGCGGCCAAGACGGTGCTGGGCGTGCCGTTCTACAGCCGCCCGAACTACTACACCTACGCGCAGCTCGTGGCCATGGACCCGGCCAACGCCAACCGCGACTGCACCACCGTCGGCGGCGCGCAGCAGTGCTACAACGGCCTGCCCACGATCCGCCGCAAGACCCAGTGGGCGGTCGCCAACGCGGGCGGCATCATGAACTGGGAGCTGTCGCAGGACACCACCGGCAGCACCTCCCTGCTCAGTGCCATCTTCGAGGCGGCGGGCGGCGCCAACCCGCCGGTCGGCCGCACCGGCCCCGTCACCGGCATCGGCGGCAAGTGCGTCGACGTGGCGGGCGCGAACAGCGCGAACGGCACCGCCGTGCAGCTGTGGACGTGCAACGGCACCGCCGCCCAGAGCTGGACGGTCGGCACCGACGGCGCCCTGCGCGCCCTCGGCAAGTGCATGGACGTCACCGGCGCCGGCACCGCCAACGGCACCCCGGTGCAGCTGTGGGACTGCAACGGCACCGGGGCCCAGGCATGGCAGGCCCAGTCCGGCGGCACCCTGCGCAACCCGGCGTCCGGGCGCTGCCTCGACGCCACCGGTCCCGGTTCGGCGGACGGCACCCGCCTCCAGATCTGGGACTGCGCCACGAGCTCCAACCAGGTCTGGCGCCTGCCCGCGTGACCCTCTCCACCCCTCGCGGCCCGCGTCCCTCCCGAAGGGGCGCGGGCCGTGCCCGGTTGCCGGCGCGCACCGGACCCGGAAGGGTTGTCCCATGAAGGACGAACGGGACGGCGTGGCGCTGACCAACCTCGACCAGCCCCTCTTCGACGGCGCCGACGCGACCAAGGGCGACCTCGTCGACTACCTCGACGCCGTGCGCGACCGGATCATCCCGGTGCTGGCCGGGCGGCCCCTGACCGTCGTGCGGGTGCGCCCCGGGCAGGAGCCGTTCACCCAGAAGAACCTGCCCAAGTACACGCCGGACTGGGTGCCGACCACCACGCTGTGGGCGGAGACGTCCAAGCGGGAGATCCGCTACGCGGTGTGCGACGACCGCCGCACCCTGCTCTGGTTCGCCAACCAGCGCGCCGTCGAGTACCACGTCACGCTCGGCCCGGCGGGCGCGTTCGACCGGCCCACCCACCTCGTGCTCGACCTCGACCCGCCCGTGGGCGCGGGCTTCGACGCCGTGGTCGCCGCCGCGGACCTCGTGCGCCGCGCGCTGGCCGACGACGGGCTCACCGGCGTGGTCAAGACCAGCGGCTCCAAGGGCGTGCACGTCTTCGTCCCGGTCGACGGCACGGACGACGACGTGGCCGCCGCGACCCGCGCCCTGGCCGCCCGCGCGGAACGGCTCGACCCCGCCATCGCCACCACCGCGTTCATCAAGGACGACCGGCACGGCAAGGTGTTCCTCGACTCGACCCGCGCGTACGGGGCGACCGTGGCCGCCGCCTACAGCCCGCGCATCCGGTCGGGCGCGACCGTGTCGTTCCCGGTCGCGTGGGACGACCTGGCCTCCGTGACGCCCGCCGACTTCACCGTGCGGACGGCGCCGGCCCTGCTCGGCGACGCCGACCCGTGGCACGACCGGATGCCCGCGCCGCAGCGGCTGCCCGACGACCTCGTGGCGGAGGGGCACACCATCCCCGTCGCCCGCGTGCAGGCCATGCACGAGGGCAAGCGCCGGGCCCGGGCGCAGCGCGCGCGGTAGGCGGCCGGCACAGCGCCCGTGCGGCCGAACGCGCCACGACGAAAGTCGCTACCGCGCCGGTCCCCCAGCACCCACGCTTCACCGTGGCGATCCCTACACCCTGCGGAGGAAGCCATGTCCCTGAAGCGGACGATCCCGCTCGCGAGCACCCTGCTGCTCGCCGCGGCCCTGCTGAGCCCACCCGCGGCGACGGCGGGGACCCCGACCGCCGCCCTCGCCGTGCCGGACATCTCGCTGGCGAACGTCCAGGCCCACCTCGGCGACCTCCAGACCATCGCCACGAACAACGGCGGCAACCGGGCGCACGGCCGGCCGGGATACCTGGCGTCGGTCAACCACCTCCGCGCCAAGCTCGACGCGGCCGGTTACACCACGTCCGTGCAGCAGTTCACCAGCAGCGGCGCGACCGGGTACAACCTGATCGCCGACTGGCCGGGCGGCGACCCGAACGACGTGCTCATGCTCGGCGGCCACCTGGACAGCGTCAGCGCCGGCCCGGGCATCAACGACAACGGCACCGGTTCGGCCGGCCTGCTGGAGGTCGCGCTGACCGTGTCGCGGCAGGCCCTCGCGCCGCAGAAGCACATCCGGTTCGGCTGGTGGGGCGCGGAGGAGCTGGGCTTGGTCGGCTCGACCTACTACGTGAACCAGCTGCCGACCGCCGAGAAGTCCCGGATCAAGGCGTACCTGAACTTCGACATGATCGGGTCGCCGAACCCGGGGTACTTCGTCTACAGCGCCTCCGGTCAGCCCACCGGGTCGCTGGCGCTCCAGCAGACGCTCCAGGCGGCGTTCACCGTGCCGACCGAGCTGACCTCCGTCGGCGGGCGGTCCGACCACGCGGCGTTCGCGCGGGCGGGCATCCCGGTCGGCGGGCTGTTCACCGGGGCCGAGGTCGTCAAGACCGCGGCGCAGGCGCAGAAGTGGGGCGGTTCGTCGGGCGTCGCGTTCGATCGCTGCTACCACCGCTCGTGCGACACGCTGACCAACGTCGACGCCACCGCGCTGGACCGCAACAGCGATGCCATCGCGTACGCGCTGTGGACGCTGGCCGGGACCGGCGGCGGCACCCCCGGGCCGCGGTTCGAGAACGCGACCGACTTCGCGATCCCGGACCTGGGCACGGTCGAGAGCCCGATCGCGGTGTCCGGCGTGACGGGCAACGCGCCGTCCGCGCTGGCGGTCGGCGTGGACATCACCCACACCTACCGGGGCGACCTGGTGATCGACCTGGTCGCCCCGGACGGCACGGCGTTCCGGGTGAAGAACTCCAGCGGCGACAGCGGTGACGACCTCGTCACCACCTACACCGTCAACGCCTCGGGCGAGGTCGCGAACGGCACGTGGAAGCTGCGCGTGCGGGACGCGGCGTCGGCGGATGTCGGCCGGGTCAACGGCTGGTCGCTCCAGTTCTGACGGTCGGGTGCGGTCACCGGGCCGGTCAGACCTCGACCGTCCCGGTGATCGCCCGCCGCACGGCGCCGCCGATCCACAGGGTGTCGCCGTCCTTCGAGACGCGGATGCGCGCGGCCCGACCCAGGACCGTGCCCTGGGCGGCCACGTAGTCCGGCGGAGCCACGCCCTCGTCCAGGAGCCAGTGCGCCAGGCCGGCGTTGAGGCTGCCGGTGGCCGGGTCCTCGGGTCCGGCGCCGCCGCCGGGCAGGAGGGCGCGGACCTCGAAGTCGGCGTCCGCGCCGGCCGGGTGGGGGCCGACGAGGCCGATGTCCAGGCCCGCCAGGTCGACGGGGTCGGCGGTCACGTCGAGCACCCGGGCGGCGTCGGCGAGCCGGACGCCGATCCACTGCGGGCCGTTGACCAGCCACGAGCAGCCCAGGACCTCGGCCCGGTCCAGGCCGAGCCCGGCGGCGACCCTGGCGACCAGCGGTTCCTCGACCGGTTCGTACCGGGTCAGCGGCGGCGCGGCGAACGCCAGGTCGTCGCCGTCCACGCGGACCGGCACCAGGCCGGCCGCGCACTGCTGGACGACCACGCCGGGTGCGGCGGAGTTGCCGCCCGCGGCCAGCCACGCGTACGCCGAGCCGAGCGTGGGATGCCCGGCGAACGGCAGCTCGCCGCCCGTGGTGAAGATCCGCACGCGGTAGTCCGCGCCGGGATCGGTGGGTGCGAGCAGGAACGTCGTCTCGGACAGGTTCGTCCACGCCGCGAAGCGGCGCATGGCCTCGTCGGAGAGGTCGTCGGCCCCGTGGACGACCGCGAGCGGGTTGCCCGCGTACGCGGCGGAGCCGAAGACGTCGACCTGGTGGAACGGGTGCGTGCCCATGCCTCGGCACGGTACTCCTTATGCAACTTGTTGCACTGCACTCCGTTGCACGTTACGGTGCGGCACATGGCGTTGGAGCACGCGATCCTGGTCTCGCTCGACGAGCGCTCCGGCTCGGGCTACGAGCTGGCGCGCCGCTTCGACCGGTCGATCGGCTTCTTCTGGGCCGCCACCCACCAGCAGATCTACCGCACGCTCAAGCGCATGGTGGAACTCGGCTGGGTGTCGGTGGACGAGGTCGCCCAGGACGGCAGACCGGACAAGAAGGTCTACGACATCACCCCGGCTGGCCACGAGGAGCTGCGCCGGTGGGTGGCGGAGCCGAGCGAGCCCGAGACGTTCCGGCACGACCTGTCGGTGAAGGTGCGCGGGGCGTCGCTGGGCGACGCGGCCGTGCTCGCCGACGAGGTGGCGCGGCACCGCGACCTGCACGGGGAACGGCTGGACGCGTACCGCGCCGTCGAGAAGAAGGACTTCCCCGACCCGTCCGCCCTGTCCGGGCGGCAACTGCACCAGTACCTGGTCCTGCGCGGCGGCGTGCGGGCCGAGCAGGCGCTGGTCGAGTGGTGCGACGAGGTGCTCGCCGCCCTGCGCCAGGACGACTCCCGAGAGGACCGGCGATGACCGAGTACCCGACCCTGCTGTCACCGCTGGACCTGGGCTTCACGACGCTGCCCAACCGCGTCCTCATGGGTTCCATGCACACCGGCAACGAGGACCGCGCCAAGGACTTCGACGCCCTCGCCGCCTACTTCGCCGAACGGGCGCGCGGCGGCGTCGGGCTGATCGTCACCGGCGGCTTCGCGCCGAACCGGGTGGGCTCGCTCTACCCGTTCGCCTCCAAGCTCACCACGCGCGGCGAGGCGCGGAACCACCGCGCGATCACCCAGGCCGTGCACGACAACGGCGGGAAGATCGCCCTCCAGCTGCTGCACGCGGGCCGCTACGCCTACCACCCGTTCAGCGTGTCCGCGTCGGCGATCAAGGCGCCGATCTCGAAGTTCCGGCCCCGCGCGCTGGGCGACCGGGGCGTGCGGGGACAGGTCGACGCGTTCGCCCGCGCCACCGCCCTGGCCCGCGAGGCCGGGTACGACGGCATCGAGGTCATGGGCTCCGAGGGCTACTTCATCAACCAGTTCCTCGCGCCCCGCACCAACCGGCGCACCGACCGCTGGGGCGGCACGCCGGAGAACCGCCGCCGCCTCGCCGTCGAGGTCGTGCGCCGCTGCCGCGAGGCCGCCGGGCCCGATTTCGTCATCGTCTACCGGCTGTCGGTGCTCGACCTGGTCGAGGACGGGCAGACCTGGGACGAGGTGGTCGCGCTCGGGCAGGAGGTGGAGGCGGCGGGCGCGACGATCATCAACACCGGCATCGGCTGGCACGAGGCCCGCGTGCCCACCATCGTCACCTCCGTGCCGCGCGCCGCGTTCACCGGCGTCACCGCGCGCCTCAAGCCGCACGTCGGCATCCCCGTCGTCACCTCGAACCGGATCAACATGCCGCAGGTCGCCGAGGAGGTCCTGGCGCGCGGCGACGCCGACCTGGTGTCGATGGCGCGGCCGTTCCTGGCCGACCCGGACTGGGTGCGCAAGGCCGCCGAGGGCCGCGCGGACGAGATCAACACGTGCATCGCGTGCAACCAGGCGTGCCTGGACCACACCTTCTCGCTGAAGAAGGCCACCTGCCTGGTCAACCCGCGCGCCGGCAACGAGACCACGCTGGTGCTGCGACCGACCCGGCGGGTGAAGCGCGTCGCGGTGGTCGGCGCGGGACCGGCGGGGCTGGCCGCGGCCACGTCGCTGGCCGAGCGGGGGCACGCGGTGGAGCTGTTCGAGGCCGACGACGACATCGGCGGCCAGTTCGCCATCGCCCGGCGCATCCCCGGCAAGGAGGAGTTCGCCGAGACGATCCGCTACTACCGGCGGCGCGTCGAGCTGACCGGGGTGAAGCCGCACCTCGGCCGGCGCGCCTCGGCCGACGACCTGACCGGCTTCGACGAGGTCGTCGTCGCCACCGGTGTCGTGCCGCGCGTCCCGGCGATCCCCGGCGTCGAGCGCGCCCTGACCTACGTGGACGTCGTGCGGCACGGCGTCGAGGTCGGCCCCCGGGTCGCGGTGATCGGCGCGGGCGGCATCGGCGTCGACGTGTGCGAGTTCCTGACCCACACCCCGGCGGACCTGGCCGGCTGGCGCGCCGAGTGGGGCGTCGCCGACCCCGCCGAGCACCGGGGCGGCGTCACCGCGCCCGCGCCCGCGCCACCCGCCCGGCAGGTGTACCTGTTGCAGCGCAAGACCTCCCGCATCGGCAAGGACCTGGGCAGGACGACCGGCTGGGTGCACCGCGCGGCGCTGCGGGCCAAGGGCGTGGAGGAGCTGACCGGGGTCCACTACGAGCGCATCGACGACGAGGGCCTGCACATCGCGTTCGGCCCCGACCGGCGGGACCCGCGCGTGCTCGCGGTGGACGCCGTCGTGCTCTGCGCGGGCCAGGAGCCGGTGCGCGACCTGGTCGACGACCTGACGGCGCGCGGCGTCGTCACCCACGTCATCGGCGGCGCGGACGTCGCCGCCGAACTGGACGCCAAGCGCGCCATCGACCAGGGCACGCGCCTGGCCGCCACCATCTGAGAGGAGCACCGTGAACGCGGCACTGGAGTTCAAGGCACGCGTCGAGTCCGGCGACGTCGTGGGCGCCACCGGGCTGTTCGCCGACGACGTCGTGCTGCACAGCCCGGTGAAGTTCCGGCCGTTCGAGGGGATCGACGCGGTGCGCGCGCTGTTCCGCGTGCTCCAGCGGACCTTCGCGGACTTCCGCTACGTCGGGCAGTACGACGGCCCGAACGGGCACGTGCTGCACTTCCGCACCCTCGTCGAGGGCAAGCAGGTCGAGGGGATCGACCTGCTCGAACTCGACGACGAGGGCAGGATCGGCGCGATCACCGTGATGATCCGCCCCCAGTCGGCCCTGACCGCCGTGGGCGAGGCGATCCTGGCGGGCCTGGTGGCGGACGGCGTCGTGCCGGCAGGCGGTCCGACCCCGCACTGAACGGGGGCCGTGCGCTATCGTGCAGCGCCGGCGGTGTTCAGCAGCGCAGCACCCGGGCGATCGACTCCCGCAGACCTCGCTGGAGTCCACTCGCGAAGGGGTGCACCGATGACGGGCGACCGGAGCGCGTTCCTGCGCCTCGCTTCCGGGCTTGCGGAGATGTCCCGTCTGATGGGCGAGGAGGACTACGAGGCCACCGCCCGGCGGTTCGTCGCCCACCTGGTCCAGGAGGTGCCGGGGTGCGACCTCGCGTTCATCGCGGTGGGCCGCGACGACGGCGCCGAGGTCGTCGCCTCGACCGGTGGACCGCTCGACGACACCGGCCGCGTCAACCGGGACGGCCCGGTGGCCGAGGTGCTGCGCCACCGCGAACCCCGCCGCCTGGAGGACACGCGCGAGGACCGCCGCTGGCCGCTGTTCGCCTCCCGGCTCGCGCTCCACGGCTACCGCAGCTGCCTGGTGCTGCCCGTGCCCACCGAGCGCTCCCCCGGCGCGGCCGTGGCCCTGCTCTCCCGCGCGCCGCACCGGTTCGACGATCACGCCTACGACCTGGTCCTGCTGGTCACCCTGCACACCGGGATCGTGCTCGACAACATCGAGGTGCTGCACCACAGCAGGCGGATGGTGGAGCACCTGACCACCGCGCTCGGCACCCGGCACACCATCGGCCTGGCCCAGGGCCTGCTGATGCGCCACTTCACGCACGGCGCCGACACCAGCTTCGACCTGCTGCGCCGGGCGTCCCAGAACACCAACCGGAAGCTGCGCGACGTGGCCGCCGACCTGGTGGACGCGCACGAGCGGGACGAGTTCCACCAGGCGCTGGTCCGGCACCGCATCGACCCGGCACCCCTGTAGGGACACCCGCCGCGCGTCCGCCGCCGCGTCTCGCTTGGACTTGCACCGGAACAGCCGTTGCTTCCGCCGCGACTTTCCGTAGCGTCGGGGTCGGACCGCCGCCCCGCCCGCACCGGAAGGAAGACCCATGGCCCGAACACCCCGACTGCTCGCCGCCGTCGCCGCGCTCGCGGCCCTCGTCACGGCGTCCGCGATGAGCGCGGCCCAGGCCGGGTCCGACGTCACGCCCGCGGCGGCGGTGCGGGTGATGCCGCTGGGCGACTCCATCACCGACGGCTTCAACGTACCCGGCGGCTACCGCGTCGACCTGTGGCAGAAGCTCGTCGCCGGCGGCCACTCCGTGGACTTCGTCGGCTCGATGGCCAACGGGCCGGGCACCCTCGGCGACCGCGACCACGAGGGCCACTCCGGCTGGACGATCGCGCAGATCGACGCCAACATCACCACCTGGCTGCGCACGCACACCCCGCGCACGATCCTGCTGCACATCGGCACCAACGACATCTACGGCAGCAACCCCGCCGGCGCGCCGCAGCGCCTGTCGGCGCTGATCGACAAGATCACCGCCCAGGCGCCCGACGCGGTGCTCCTCGTCGCCACGATCACCCCGCTGTCCTCCTACGACGCGGCGGTGCGCACCTTCAACGCCGCCGTCCCCGGCATCGTGCGGAGCAAGGCCGACGCGGGCGGGAAGGTGCACCTGGTCGACATGTACCGGGCGCTGACCACCGCCGACCTGGCCGACGGCGTGCACCCCAACGCCGGCGGCTACGCCAAGATGGCCACGACCTGGTACGACGCCCTGCGCTCGATCCCGGGCAGCATCGACGACGGCGGCAGCACGCCGACCACCACGACCACCACCACCACGACGACCACCACTCGTCCGCCGGGTGCGTGCACGGCCGCGCACCGCGTCGTCGGCTCGTGGCAGGGCGGCTTCCAGGCGGAGGTCACGGTGACCGCCGGCGCGACGCCGATCACCGGGTGGCGGGTCGACTGGGCGCTGTCCGCCGGCCAAGCGGTCAACCAGGTCTGGGGCGGGGTGTCGAGCGGCAGCGGGTCGACGGCGGTCGTGCGCAACGCCGCCTGGAACGGCTCCCTGGCGTCCGGCGCCTCGGCGACGTTCGGCTACATCGGGGGCGGCGCCGCGTCGACGCCGACCCTCTCCTGCACCAGCCCGTGACCGGACCGTGCCACCGCGCTTCACCACGAAGTGTGGTTGACCGGCGGCACGGGATCGGCGGGTGCGCGGACGGTACCGATGTGGACGGTCGGTCAGCCGTTCGCGACCCCGCTGTCGGATGATTACCACGGCACCGCAACGGAACTAGCCTCGGAGGTGCGACCGGGTCCCGACGTGGAGGTGTGCCGTGCAGGTCCAGCCATGGCTCGTGGTGGCGCTCACCGGAGCGCTCGTCGGCGCCGGCGCCGCGGCGGACACCGGCGGCCGGGAGGCCACCGTGGAGGTGCTCAGCAAGCGGACGCTGATGTCGGCGGCGGTGAACCCCGTGGTGGGCAGCGGTTTCGTCAGCGGCGGTGAGCTGTTCGACGCGCAGGGCGCCCGCGTCGGCGACGGGTTCTCGCACTGCGGTGTGGTGGCGGTGTCGGTGGCCGTACCGCCCGCGGTGACGACGCACTGCACGTCGGTGTTCCGCCTGGGCGACGAGGAGTTGCACCTGTCCGGCAGGCGCCACTACAGGTCGATCGCGGCCGGTTTCGACGACACGGCGGTGGCGGTCACCGGCGGCACCGGCGCGTACGCGAACGCGCGCGGTGAGGGCAGGGCGGTCCGGGCGGGCAGCGGGGCCGAGGTGGGCTACCGGTTCACCTTCACGCTGGTCACCGACTGAGCCCGCTCCGGGCCGGGCCGGGCACGGACGACGGCCGGCCGGACGCCCGCCGGGTCACGGGCCGAGCAGCAGGTCGCCGCCGACCGGCAGGGCCGGTGCGCGGCGGTTGTCCACGACCACCAGCTCCGGCCGGTCCCCGGCACGCCACTGCCCACCCGCCGGCGGGATGCGCGCCACACCCGGCGCCGGCCCACCCGCCCAGTCGAGCACACCGGCCACCGTCGGCACCCGCGCGCCCGACAGCACCGCCGCCGCGCCCGCGCGGGAGGTCGACGCCGTCGCGGCGTGGCACGCCACCTCCATCAGGGCGTGCGCCAACCCCAGCGGCTGCGACCACTGCGACCCGGTCGCCGCCTCGTAGGCCGCGGCGAGGTCGCGGCCCGCGCCGCCGGCGCGTTCCGGAGTCCACGACACGACCGTGGCGACCCGGTCCAGCGCGTGGTGGCGCGCCACGGCGAAGGGATAGGTCAGCCAGCGCGAGCAGGTGACCAGCCGGGGGCGGGCGCGGTGGAGGGCCGCCGCCAGGTCCGCCGCCGTGGCGGCGGCGGTCACCACCTCCAGGTCCGTCACGTCGGGCAGCCGCCCGGACTCGCGGTACGGCAGGTCCACCAACTCGTGCCCGCGGGCCTCGGCGACCGGCCTGAACCACCGCCGCAGCGCCCGCCCCTGCGCACCGTCGTTCCACAGGCACCCGACGCGCACCGGCCCCACCCGCTCCCACAGGTCGGCGAACACCTCGGCGATGTCGTCCAGCCCCCAGCCGAAGTGGAACGCCCAACCGGCATCGGGCACCCGCGCGGTGAACACCTGCCACGGCAGGGTCGTGGACACGCACGGCACCTCCCGCTCGACGCAGGCGGAGGCCACCGCGGGCAGCGTCTCCGTGCCGCCCAGCGTCACCACCAGCCGGGCACCGGCCTCCGCCAGGGACGCGACGGCGGCACGCGCCCCGTCCGCGGTCGACGCGCTGTCGCGCACCAGCACGTCCACGGGCCACGGCAGGGCGCGCGCGGCGAAGTCGAGCGGCACACCGAGCGGCGCCAACCTCCCGGTCGACGCGAGGACGACCCCGATCAGCGGTACCGGCACACCGGCACCGTACCGACGGCGACCGGCCACGATCAGGCGATCCCCGGCCACCGCCGCGGCCCGGACGCCGATCGCGCGAAGATCCGGGTGGGGAGCCGTCGGGCCGGTTAGGCTGCGCCGGGTGGACTTCTTCACCCCGCCCGACTCCCGGGCCGCCTCGGCGGCACTGGAGGTCGTCCAGGAACACGGCGAGCCCTGGCTGCTGAACCACTCGCTGCGCGCCTACTCGTGGGCCTGCGCGCACGCCGCGCGGGAGGACGTCGCGCACGACGGCGAACTGCTGTACGTGGCGGCGCTGCTGCACGACCTCGGCCTGACCGCGCCGTTCGACAGCCACACCCTGCCGTTCGAGGAGGCGGGCGCGCACGTGGCCCGCGTGTTCGCCGCGGGCGCGGGCTGGGGTCCGGCGCGGCGGGACCGGCTGGCCGAGGTGATCGTGCTGCACACGCGCGACGACGTACCCGCCGACGACGACCCGGAGGCGCACCTGCTCCAGGTGGCGGTGAACGCCGACGTGTCGGGGCACGGGGTGGACCTGTTCCCGGCGGAGTTCCGGGGCGAACTGCTGGACCGGTACCCGCGCCTGGGCTTCGCGGAGGCGTTCCTGGCGCGGGTGCGCGACCAGGCCGAGCGGAAGCCCGGTTGCGCGGCGGCGGAGCTGCTGACGACCGGGTGGGCCGACCGCGTCACGGGCAACCCGCTGGACCTGCCCGGCTAGCGGGCAGGTCCGGCGGGGCGGTCACCTCAGGCCGTAGGCCCGGATGATCGTCTGGTCGACCGAGTTGCCCTCGGCGTCACGCGCCTGCGCCTTGAGCGAGACGAAGTCCGCCCCGGCCGGGTGCCGCACCGCGGCGATCCACCGCTCGCCCAGCCTGACCAGCGGCACCGGCTTCCAGGTGGCGCCGTCGTCGTAGGACACCTGCACGGCCGTGCGGACCCCGGCGGCCCCGGTGGCGCCGTTGCGCTGCACGTACACCGGGAACGCGAACGGTCGCCCGGCGGCGGCCCGGTTGGACCGGTCGAGGACGGGTGCGAAGCGCACGGCCAGCAGCGGCAGCGGCCGCGGGTCCTTCCCCGCCACCGTGTCCGATGCGAACGTCCAGTCGGCCGCCACGCGCGTGGACAGCTCGGCCACGCCGGAGCGCCCGGCCTCGACGCGCAGCACGTAGGTCCCCGGACCGGCGGGCACCGCGCCGCGGAAGTACCCGCTGCTCGGCACGTCGCCGACCAGCACGCCGTCACGGTGCAGCGTGGTCCTGGCGGAGTCGACCCGCGAGGACCCGAAGTGGTTCGGGTCCTGGTCGGTGAACAGCGGCACCGAGACCGCGACCTCGTCGCCGACGCGGCCCGCCCACTCGTCCGGGCGGTTCCCCGTCGGGAAGGCCGGTCCGAACACGGCGGTGTTCCACTTCTCGGTGACCGTCCGGCCCGCGGTGAAGCGCCTCGGCCGGGCGGTCGACTGGTAGCCGTCCGACGGGAACGCCCGCGGGTCGCTCACCTGGTGGAAGTCGCCGTACCAGTCGAAGTCCGGCGAGTAGCGCTCGGTGATCTCCAGCGGCAGGGGGCCGCCCGCCATCTGGTCGCGGAACCCCGTCGTGCCGGGTTTCGCCGACGCGGACAGCGACCTGACCTCCACCAGTTCCCGGCGCGGGAACGCCCGGTCGAGCGACTCGGGCACCGCGCCGTCGTGCCGCCACCCCACGGAGTACTGGTACGGGCTGCCGGCGTACGTCCCGTCACCGTCGGGCCTGGCGAGCCGGGCCGCCGCGCTGAAGCTCGCCGCACCGGGCGACGAGGTCGTCGACGGCGCGAACGCCAGGCCGGCGTCGGGCCGGAACCCGATGAACCCGTTGCCGGTCGAGCCCCAGGCCGTGGTGAGCGCGAAGAACGCCTCGGTGTGGCCCACCTCCGCGCCCGGCTCCTCCACGCGGAACCCGAGCGGCTTGCCGGCGCGCGCGTCGAACACGACCTCGCGCGGGCCGGAGACGGTGAAGGCGGGTTCGAGGAACTGGGTGTGGCGCCGGGTCCCCGGGTCCAGGACCGTCGCGTCGAGGTAGAACGTGCCCTTGGGCAGGCGCGTGACGAGCGTGCCGGACGGGTCGTACCCGAGGTGCGCCTTCGGGTGGTCGAGGTCGACGAATCGGTGGGAGTACTCCGGGGTGGGCTCGCCGTCGTGGCCGAGGAACGTCACCTCCACGTCGTAGCTCTCGACCTCCTTGCCGACGCCGATCGGCGTGCGCAGCGTCGTCGCGCCGCCGGTGGCCACGATCACGCCGCCGTACAGGCCGTCCGGCCCGTCGACCGAGGTGCGGACGGTGAGGAAGACCGGCACCTCGCCGCGGGCGGGCACGGTGACCGTGGACGGGGACAGCTCAACCATGCCGGCGGGGGCTGGGGCGCCGTTCGGGTCGCGGAGGTCGGCGGTCACCTCCAGGGTCACCGGGGTCGTCCCGGGGTTGTGGTAGACGAGCCGTGTCTCGATCGGCGCGTCGTCGCCGTGCGGCCACCGCGCCGTGCCCAGGCTCAGCGACGCGGGCGACGACGCCACGGTCTGCTCGACGGCGGCGGCCACGTCGACCCGGCCCGCGCCCTGCTCGTGGACGGTCAGCCCGGCGTTGGGCTCCGCGTTGGCCATGAGCGTGCTCTTGAGCTCGGCGGGGCCCCAGTCGGGGTGCCGGGCTGCCAGGATCGCCGCCGCGCCGGCCACGTGCGGCGCCGCCATCGAGGTGCCGGACAGCGCGACGTGCGCGTCGCCGACCGGGGTGCCGATGCGGCCGTTCGCCGCCTTCGCCGCGACGATGTCGACGCCGGGCGCGGTGATGTCCGGCTTGATCGCGCCGTCGCCCCGGCGCGGCCCGCGCGAGGAGAACCCGGCGAGCCCGTCCGCCCGGTCCACCGCGCCCACGGTGAGCGCGTGCTCCGCCGCCGCCGGGCTGCCGATCGTCTCGTCGGACGGTCCGCTGTTGCCCGCCGCGACCACGAACAGCGCCCCGGTGGTCCGGGTGAGCCGGTCGACGGCCTGCGACATGGGGTCGGTGCCGTCGGTGGGCATCGAACTGCCGAGGCTCATGTTGACCACGTCGGCGCCCGCCGACGCGGCCCACTCCATGCCCGCGATGATGTCGGACTCGTAGCCGCCGCCGTGGTCACCCAGCACCTTGCCGTTGAGCACGACGCTGTCCGGTGCCACGCCCCGGTGCGCGCCGGAGCCGGTGATGGTGGCGGCGACGTGCGTGCCGTGGCCGACGTGGTCGTCGGTGTCGGGGCTGTCGCTGAAGTTGCGCGACTCCACGACGGCGCCCGCGAGGTCCGGGTGCGCGGCGTCGACGCCGGTGTCCAGCACGGCGACCCTGGCACCCAGGCCGGTGTGCCCGGCGGCCCAGGCGCTCGGCGCGCCGACCTGCGGGACGCTGCGGTCGAGCGTGGCGCGGACCGGACCGTCCAGCCACACCTTCGCCACCCCGGCCGCCTGCGCGCCGGCCCAGAACGCGGTGTCCTTCGGCGCCCGCACCGCGTACCCGCCGATGCTGGGCAGCGGCCGCCCGGCGACCGCGGGTCCGTCCGACGTGACGATCAGCGGTGTGGTGCCGGTGGACCGGTCGTCGTACCCGGCGCGGATCAGGGCGGTCACGTCGAACAACCGGTCGTCCAGCCGGCCGGACCGCAGGTCGTCCAGCACGTCGTCGGGCAGCACGTGCAGGTCGCCGCGCTCGTCGCGGCGCTGGACGAACGTCGTGTCGGCACGCCCGGGGCCCGGGCGCACCTCGGCGCGGCCGGCGCGGAGCGTGACGACGTCGCCGGTCAGCAGGGTGACCGTGCCTCCCGGTTCGCGCGCCCCCGGTGACGGGGTCGCGGGTGACGGGGCCGCGGCGTGTCGCGACCCGGGCGGTTCGGCGGACGCGGACAGGCCGGTCGTGGCGGTCATCGCGACCGCCGCCACCAGCCCGAGCGCCAGCGGCGCCCTGGTTCTGCGGGACATGCGGACTCCCCCTATCACCGTGGCGGTACCTCACCGACCGCCACTGCCCTCGGTGACCAGGACACCGCGGAGTGCCACGGGGTTGCTTCGGGAAAGCGCATTCAGGGGGTCGACGCGCCTGGGGGCCGGTCGCGGGCGGGTCATCCCACCCGGGCGGTCACCACGGGGTCGCGCCGGGGTTGGGCTGTTCGGGCGCGCCGTCGTCGACCTCGACCACGCTCACCCGGTCGTCGTCGATGTCCCACAGGCTCATCAGGCTGACGACCGCGTGCTCGACCCCGGCGCAGCGCTCACCCGGCAGGCCGGGCGGGAGCGCGATCCGGATTTCCCGGCTCTTCACCACCCCATGATCGGTAGTGGCCACCGGGGGCGGCAATGACACGATCGAGCACTCCGGCGTCGCACTCGTCGCGGCAGCGAGTGGACCGGAACGGCGGAACAGGACCACCGGTCCCGCGTTTTGCGCTGTCCGGCCCACACCGTCCCGGTGCGCTCGGGACTACGGTCGAAATCGATCCAGTGCCGCCCCTCCCGGACATCCCGCAATGGAGCGACCATGCCCGAGCCACGCCTGCCCGCGGTCGTGCTCGCCCTGGCGACCGCACTCGTCCTGACGACCCCGCCCGCCGCCGCGGCACCCACCGCCACCGCTTTCGCGGTCGCCGAACTGCCCGGTCTGCCCGGTTACCCCACGCACCGCGCGATCGCCCTCAACGACCTCGGCCAAGTCGTGGGCGCCACCTACGGCAACGGCGCGCCGCACGCCGTGCTGTGGTCCCCGGGCGGTGCGGCCACCGACCTCGGCACGGGCCTGCCGACCGCGATCAACCGGCGCGGCCAGGTGCTCGGCCTGGTGCCCGTCAGCGGCGCGGGCCCGTACGTGCAGGAGCCGAAGATCTGGTTCGAGGGCCGGGTGACCGACCTGACCCCCGCCGGCGCGGGCTGGGTGGTCGCGCGGGCGATCAACTCGCACGGGGTCGTGCCGATGACGTACTCGCCCTCGCCGGCGGGCTACCACCAGGACCGGGCGTCGGTGTGGCGCGACGGGCGGCACGTGCCGCTGCCGCTGCCCGGGGCGCACCTGTGGCTGGACGCGGTCAACGACGCGGGCGTCGTCGTCGGGTCGAGGACGCCGATGTCGGGCGAGCCGTACGCGTTCCGCTGCCCGACCACCGACTCGTGCGCACCCCTGGCCGCCGCGCCCGGGACCGGCGGGTACGCGGTGGAGGCGGTCAACGAGGCCGGCGTGGTCGTCGGCAACCGGTACCCGCTCGCCCTGCGCTGGGAGGGGGACGCGGTGACCGTGCTCGCCGACCAGGGCGGCGTGGCCGACGGCCCGCAGGCGATCAACGAGCGCGGCGACGTGGTCGGCTGGTCCGCGGTGGGCGGGGTCCGGCGCGCGGTCGTGTGGCCGGGCGGCGGGAAGCCGGTCGTGCTGGGCGTGCCCGGTCCGGCCGAGGCGGTCGCGGTCAACGAGCGCGGCGACGTGGTCGGCTGGACGTCCGCCGACGACCCGGACGCGCCCAGGGCGTTCCTGTGGCGCGACGGGCGCGTCACCTACCTGGGGTCGCTCGGCGGTGCGCACAGCCTGCCGGTGGCGATCAACGACCGGGGCGTCGTGGTCGGCGAGAGCACCACCGCCGACGGCGTCCTCAAGGCGGTGCGCTGGACACCCGTCCCCACCACGCCGATCCGCTGACCGGCCCGACCGGGTGCGCGGGCGCCGGTTCCGCCGACCGGGCCCGCGCATCCCGGGAACTTCCGCCGCCGGGTGGCCGACAATGTCGGAGTGGACTGCGAGACCTGCCGCGAAGCCCTGTCCGCCCGCCTCGACGGGGAAGCGGAGCCGGCGCCCGCCGCCGAGACCGACGCGCACCTGGCGGGCTGCGCGGCGTGCCGGACGTGGCAGGACGGCGCCGCGACCCTGACCAGGTCGTTGCGCCTGCGACCGGCCACGCCCACCCCGGACCTCGCCGCCGCCGTCGTGGCCGCCGCGCCCCCGGTCGTGCGCACGCGGGGCTGGTACCCGCGCGCCGGCCTGGCCGCCGTGGCGGTGGCCCAGCTGACCCTCGGCCTGTCCCAGGTGCTGGGCACGACTCCCGCCGCGGCGCAGGCGTCGGGTCACGGCATCCACGGCTCGACGGGGACGCACCTGTTCAACGAGAGCACCGCGTGGAACCTGGCGCTGGGCCTGGGTCTGCTGTGGGCGGCCCTGCGCCCCCGCGCCGCCGCCGGCCTGCTCCCCGTGGTGGCCGCCTTCGTCACCGTCCTGGCCGCCTTCTCCGCCCGCGACCTGATCGCCGGCCAGGCCACCGCCACCCGCGTCACGTCGCACGCGGTCCTGGTCCTGGGCCTGGCCCTGCTGCTGCTCGTCCGCCGCACCCACCGCGCCCCGGACGGCACGAGCACCCCGGTGCCCACCGCGCCGGGCACGACCGGCGCCCCCGACGCACCGGACACCCCGCGCGCCGACCCGGACCCGCCGCACCACCCGCGCCTGAGGCCGGTCAGCCGCCGAGGGGCCGCGTGACCGCGCCGGGCGGGCACGGCGGTTCCCCCGGACCTCACGGCCGGAAGCGGTAGCCGCGGCCCGGTTCGGTGAGCAGGTGGCGGGGTCGGGCGGGGTCCGGTTCGAGCTTGCGGCGCAACTGGGCCAGGTACACGCGCAGGTAGTGCGTCGCGTCCGTGTACGCCGGACCCCACACCGCCACCAGCAGGTCGTGCGCGCTGACGACCTCGCCGCCGGCCCGCACCAGGGCTTCCAGCAGGCCCCACTCGGTCGGCGTCAGGTGCACCTCGCCGCCGTCGCGGTGGATCTTCTTCGCGACCAGGTCGGCGGTGAAGGACGCCGCCAGCACGGGTGGTTCGCCGGACGGCCGCCGCGCCGAGCGGCGCACGGCGGCGCGCACCCGCGCCAGGAACTCGTCCGTCCCGAACGGCTTGGTGACGTAGTCGTCGGCGCCGGCGTCGAGGGCGCGCACCTTGTCCGCCGAGTCGAGCCGGGCGGACAGCACGACGATCGGCACGGTGCCGGCCCGGCGCACCTCGGCGATCACGTCGACGCCGTCCGCGTCCGGCAGGCCCAGGTCCAGCACGACCAGGTCCGGCCGCAGCGCGCACTCCCGCAGCGCGCCGGCGGCGTCGGCCGCGGTCCGCACGTCGTAGCCGTGCGCGGTGAGCGTGATCCGCAGCGCCCGTAAGAGCTGCGGGTCGTCGTCGACGAGCAGGACGGTGGTCATGACGCCGTGGGCAGCGAGATGACGACGGTGAGGCCGCCGCCGGGGGTGTCCTCGGCGGTGATGGCGCCGCCCATGGCGTCCACGAACCCCTTGGCCACGCTCAGGCCAAGCCCGACGCCGGGGGTGGCGTCGCGGTCGCCGAGCCGCTGGAACGGGGCGAACACCGCGTCCGCCGTGTTCTTCGGCAGGCCCTGGCCGTGGTCGACGACGCGCAGCTCCACGCGGTCGTGGTGGGCACTGGCACGCAGGACGACCTCGGGTTCGTCGACCGCGATGGTGCCGTCGCCGTCCACGTCGACCGCCCGGCGCGGGCTGAGCCTGCCGTGCCGCAGGGCGTTGTCCACGACGTTGGCCACGACGCGCTCCAGCAGCCCGAGGTCGGCGCGCACGGCCGGCAGCTCCTCCGCCACGTCGACCGACACGGCGCGACGCTCGTCGATGCCCGCCAGGGCGCGCGCCACGACCTCGTCGAACGTGACGGCGCGCAGCTGCGGCGCGACGGCGCCGGTGGCCAGGCGCGAGGAGTCGAGCAGGTTGTCGATCAACCCGGTGAGCCGGTCCGCAGAGATCTCGACGGTCTCCAGCAGGTCCGCGGTGTCCTGCTCCGACAGCCGCAGCTCGGCGTCGCGCAGGCTGCCGACGGCGGCCTTGATCGAGGTCAGCGGCGTGCGCAGGTCGTGCCCGACGGCCGAGAGCAGGGCGGTGCGCAGCTCGGTGGTCTCGGCCCGCCGCTGCGCCTCGGCGGTCTCGGCGGCCATCCGCTGCTGCCGCAGCGCCATCAGCGCCTGCCCGGCGGCGGCCTCCAGGGCGCGCTGGTCGCCCGCGGGCAGGGTCCGGCCGCGCAGCGCCAGGTGCACCTCGGCGGTGACCGGCACGTCCACGTCCGCCTCGTCGGGCTCGTCGCACGGCCGGGGGCCGACGCACGCCACCCGCTCCCACCCGCCGTCCCCGCGCTCCAGCAGCGCCACGGACTCCAGCCCGAAGTTCTCGCGCACCTTCTCCAGCAGCCGCGCCAGCGGGTACGGGCTGGTCAGCACGGTGCGGGAGTAGGAGGCGAGCAGCGCGGCCTCGGTGCGGGCCCGCGCGCCCTGCTCGCCCAGCCGGGCGGCGCGGTCCACGACCAGCGCGACCAGTGCGCCCACCACCAGCATCGCGATCAGCGTGACCACGTTCTCCGGCGTGGCCACGGCGAGGCTGTAGCGGGGCGCGGTGAAGAAGAAGTTGAGCAGCCCGGCCCCGAGCAGCGCCGCGCAGACCGCCGGGCCGAGGCCGCCGACCAGCGCGACCACGACGGTGGCCAGGAAGTATCCGACGAGGTCGGTGGACACCGTCAGCCCGTCGTCCCACAGCAGGCCCAGGCCGGTCACCGCGCCCGGCAGCGCGGCCGCCAGCGCCCACCCGGCCAGCGTGCGGGACCGGCCCAGCGCGGTGCCGGCCAACCGCCGGCGCGGACCGCGGCGCGCCTCGTCGTGCGTGACCATGTGCACGTCGATCGGCCCGGACGCCTGCACGACGGCCGAGCCGATGCCCTCGTCGAGCACGCGGGCCAGCCGCGAGCGGCGCGACGTGCCCAGGACCAGCTGGGTGGCGTTGACGCCGCGGGCGAACTCCAGCAGCGCGGTCGGCACGTCGTCGCCCACCACGGTGTGGTAGGTCGCGCCCAGGTCCTCCGCGGTGCGCCGGGCGCCGCCCACGAGCCGGGGCGGCGCGCCGGACAGCCCGTCGCCGCGCAGGACGTGCACGACGAGCAGGTCGGCCCCGGCGCGCAGCGCGATGCGGCGGGCGCGGCGGATCAGCGTCTCGCTCTCCGGGCCGCCGCTGATCGCCACGACGACCCGTTCGCGGGCCTCCCACGTGTCGGTGATGCGCTGCTCGCTGCGGTAGCGCTGCAACGCCACGTCGACCTGGTCGGCCACCCACAGCAGGGCCAGCTCGCGCAGCGCCGTCAGGTTGCCGACGCGGAAGTAGTTGCCCAGCGCGGCGTCGATCTTGTGCGCGGCGTAGACGTTGCCGTGGGCCAGCCGACGGCGCAGCGCCTCGGGCGTGAGGTCGACCAGCTCGACCTGCTCGGCGCGGCGCACGACCTCGTCGGGCACGGTCTCGCGCTGCTCGACGCCGGTGATGCGGGCCACGACGTCGTTGAGCGACTCCAGGTGCTGCACGTTGACCGTGGACAGCACGTCGACGCCCGCGTCGAGCAGCTCCTCCACGTCCTGCCAGCGCTTGGCGTTGCGCGAGCCGGGCGCGTTGGTGTGCGCCAGCTCGTCCACCACGACCACCTCGGGCGCGCGGGCCAGCACCCCGTCCACGTCCAGCTCGGCCAGCTCGACCCCGCGGTGCGCCACCACCCGCAGCGGCAACCGCTCCAGCCCGTCGAGCAGGGCGGCGGTCCTCTCCCGGCCGTGCGTCTCGACCAGCCCCACGACCACGTCAGTGCCCCGCTCCCGCCGCCGGCGCGCCTCGCCGAGCATCGCGAACGTCTTGCCCACACCGGGTGCCGAGCCCAGGTAGATCCGCAGCTCCCCGCGCTTGCGCCTGCTGTCCACGTCCCCAGTCTGCTCCCGGCCCCCGCCGGGCGACGAGGTGGCCACCGGGCGCCCGGTTCCGCTCCGCGGCGGTGGGGACCGGTCGCGGACGAATCCGGGTTCGAAGTGTTCACCCGGAGTTCGGCCGCGCACACCACCGGACACGTGGCCGACTCACGATACTTCGCTGCGCCGCTGCCGTTCAGGTCAGATCGGAGTCCCCCGCATGCCGCACCACCACCACGGCCACGACCACGACCACGACGAGGAGGTCGGGGGGAGTTGGCGCGACGACCGCGACGACCGTCCCCTCTCCGTGGCGCGGCGCGGGTTCCTGGCCGGCCTGGGCGCGGCCGGGATCGCGACGGCGGTGGGTGCGACGCCGGCGCACGCGCACGACGACCGCCCGGCGCGGCCGGTGAACCCGTGGGGTGGGCGGAACCGCTGGTACGCGGGTGACCACCACATCCACACCAAGTACTCGTCCGATGGGCAGTACGAGGTGGCGCAGCAGGTCGCGAAGGCGCGGCAGCACGGACTGGACTGGGTCGTCATCACCGACCACGGCGGGGTGGCGCACGAGAAGTTCTCGATCGACCAGGTGACGCCGGACATCGAGAAGGCGCGCCGCTCGTACCGGGACGTGCTGGTCTACCAGGGTCTGGAGTGGAACATCCCGGGCGCGGAGCACGCGACCGTGTTCCTGCCGCCCGGCCGCTCCGCCGTGGACATCCTGCGCGCCTTCGAGGCCGCCTACGACGGCGGCGTGCTGTCCACGCCCGCGGCGCAGGGCGGCAAGGGGCTGATCACCCGCTCCACGAGCGCGGACGGCGAGCCGTACGCGTTGGCGGCGTTGCGCTACCTGGAGTCGCAGGTGCTGTCCGGTCGCACGGAGATCGCGCTGATGTTCGCCAACCACCCGGCGCGGCGCGGCGTGGACAGCCCCCACGAGATCCGCGGCTGGCGTGACGCGGCGCCGGACGTGGCGGTCGGCATGGAGGGCGCGCCCGGCCACCAGGCGGCGGGCATCAGCACCGCCAACGGCGGGCGGGGCGGTGCGCGCGGGTACTACGACGGGTCGCCGAACCAGGACAGCTTCCCCGGCTTCGCGCCCACGGCCACCGAGAACCCGTACCGCACCTACGGCGGCTTCGACTGGATGACCGCGAAGGTCGGCGGCCTGTGGGACTCGCTGCTCGCCGAGGGCCGGCCGTGGTGGGTGACGGCCACCTCGGACGCCCACCAGGTGCACCGGGACACGTTCAGGCCGGGTCCCGGCGACCACGGCACCACGGGCAGCAAGGGCGCGCCGGTCGACACCGGCGTGGAGCAGGTCTACGGCGACTACTTCCCCGGCTTCTACAGCTCCACGCTGGTCGGTTCGGACTCGAAGTCCTACGTGGACGTCATGCGGGGCATGCAGGGCGGCAAGGTCGTCGCCGTGCACGGCCGCGTCGTCGACGGCCTGAACGTGCGGGTGCGCTCGCTCGGCGAGGGCGACAACCGGGGCGTCACGATCGGCGGACGCACGTTCGTGCGGCGCGGCGACGACGTCGAGGTGACCGTCGAGGTCGACCTGGCGCGGGGCGCCAACTTCTCCGGCGTGGTGCCCCGGCTGGCGAAGGTCGACCTCGTCGCCGGTCCGATCACCGGCCCGGTGGCCGACCGCGACGCGTTCAGCGCGCCGCTCACGACGGTCGTGAAGACCTTCGAGGTGGGCCGGAAGGCACGCGGCACGGTGAAGTTCACGCACACCTTCCGCGATGTCGACGGCGCGTTCTACCTGCGGCTGCGCGGTTCGGACGGCAACCGGCTGACCTCGGACGGCAACCCGGTGATGGACGTCCTCGGCGACGCCGACCCGTGGTCGGACCTGTGGTTCTACGCGAACCCGGTGTTCGTCGACGTCATCTGATGACCTGGATCGGCGCCGTGCCCGTCCTCCCCGGCGGGCACGGCGCGGCCCACCTGGACGCGCTCGTGCTGGCGGCGACCGGGGACGCGGACTTCGTGTTCACCCACGTCGACCACCGGGGACCGGTGGCGGTCACCGCCGTTTCGGCGCACGTCACCGGGGAGCCGGTGGCGGAGCTGCTGGGCGCGCCGGTGTCCACACCGGACTCCACGGACTCACCCGGCGCACGCGCGGCCGTCGGTGCGCGGGACCGCACCGACGGCCGTTGCATCCGCTTCCCGGGGCAGGACGCGCTGACCGGCACGCATCCGGCCGCGGAGGTCGTGGCCCGCTCGGCGATCGACCGGGTCGTGGGCATCGGGGTGCCGGTGGCGCCGACCGACCCGGTGGAGACGCTGGGCTTCCTGCGCCCGGTGTGCCGGGACGGCGAGCTGGTGCTGCTCGTGGAACCCGCGGTGGGCGGGGTGCTGCGGCCGGCGGAGTCGGAGAACCCGCACGAGTGCTGCGGTGGCGCGCACTGACGCGAGGGGCCGCGGAGGTCCGGTGGCGCGCCGACAGTGAACGGGCGCATCCCGGTGTGGCAGGGTCTCGGCATGGCCGAACGCCGCTGCGGCACCGCCCCGCCACCCGCCGACAGGACCGTCCACGACCGCGACTGGGACACCCTCGACCTCGACGGGCACCGGCACGAGCGGACGGCGTTCGCGGAGGTGGACCTGACCGGGGCGACGGCGCGCGGCGCGGTGTTCCGGGAGTGCACGTTCCGCGGGGTGGAGTTCAACACCGCGGAATTGGTCGACTCGGCGTTCCTCAACTGCGCGTTCACCCGGTGCTCGTTCTTCGACGCCTCCTTCACCGACTGCAAGCTCGTGGGCAGCGTGTTCGACGGCGGCGCGTTCGACCTGCTGAAGGTCGACGGGGGCGACTGGTCGCTGGTCGGCCTGCCGGGCGCGGACCTGCGGCGGGCGTCGTTCACCGGGGTGATGATGCGCGAGGTCGACCTGACCGGCGCGAACTGCGCGGGCACGACCCTGCACCGGGTGGACCTGGCCGACGCGTGGCTGCACGGCGCCGACCTCTCGCGGGCCGACCTGCGCGGCAGCGACCTGTCGGCGCTGGACCCGCTCGCCACCACCGTGCGGGGCGCGCTGATCGACCCGGAGCAGGCGTTCACGATCGCCGCCTCGCTGGGCCTGCGCCTGGGCTGACGACCCGCTCCCGGTGGGGTCACCGCGGGAACGTCGCCCACCGGGCAGCGCAGAACGTGACGGCTGTGAGCGGTGCGCAGGCCCTCGCGATCGGCTGGTGACGCGGCACCGCGCCCGACCGCGCGGGACGGTCGGGCGCGGTGTGCCCGCGAACGGGGTCACGCGACGGGCTTGGTCTCCTGCCCGGGCTCGACGAGGTCCAGGCTGCTGCGCAGCTTCACGGGCTTGAGCAGCAGGGCGGCGATCACGCCCACGACGGCGATGCCCGCCGAGATGAGGAAGATGTGCCCGGTGGCGTCGCCGTAGGCGGCGCGCACGATGTGCTGCACGGCGTCGGGGAGGGCGGCGATGTTGAGGCTGCCGCCGCCACCGCCGGTGGCCGGGATGCCCGCCGCGGTCAGGTCGCGGGTGATGGCGTCCTCGACGCGCCGCGCCAGCACGGCGCCCAGCACGGACACGCCGATCGTGCCGCCGAGCGAGCGGAAGAACGCGACGGTCGAGCTGGCCGCGCCGATGTCCTTGAGCGGGACGGTGTTCTGCACCGCGAGCACCAGGTTCTGCATGGTCATGCCGACCCCGACGCCGACCAGCAGCATCGCGGCGCCGACGAGCACCAGCGACGTGTCGTGGTCGATCTGCCCGAGCGCCAGGAACCCGATCACCAGTGCGACCGCGCCCGTCACGATGTAGGGCTTGACGTTGCCGGTCCTGGTGATCAGCCGGCCCGCGATGATCGAGGAGCCGAGCACGCCCGCCATCATCGGGATGGTCAGCAGGCCCGCCTCGGTCGGGGTGTAGCCGCGTCCGATCTGGAAGTACTGGCCGAGGAACACCGCGCCGCCGAACATCGCCATGCCGACCGCGAGGCTGGCCAGGATCGCCAGCGCCGTGGTGCGCTGCTTGACGATCCCGAGCGGCACGACCGGTTCCGCGGCCCGCGCCTCGACGGCCACCGCCGCGCCCAGCAGCGCGATCGACCCGCCGACCATGGCGAAGGTCTCCCAGGACAGCCAGGCGAACGAGGAGTCGACGAAGGAGATCCAGATCAGCAGCACGCTCACGCCGGCCGCGATCAGGCTCGCGCCCAGGTAGTCGATCCTGACGTCCTGCCGGCGGGCGGTCTGCACCTTCAGCGTGGCCTGGAGCACGAACAGCGCGATCACGGCGACGGGCACGCCGATGAAGAAGCACCAGCGCCAGCCCAGCCACGAGGTGTCCACGATGAGGCCGCCCAGCAGCGGGCCGCCGACGGTGGCCACCGCCATCACGCCGCCGAGGTAGCCGTTGTACCGGCCGCGCTCGCGGGGCGGGATCATCGCGGCGATCACGACCTGCACGAGGGCCTGGAGGCCGCCGACGCCGATGCCCTGGAACGCGCGGGCGGCGATGAGCTGACCGGCGCTCTGCGCGAAGCCGGACACGATCGAGCCCAGGATGAACAGCACGATGGCGACCTGGACGAGGGTCTTCTTGTTGAACAAGTCCGCGAGCTTGCCCCAGATCGGCGTGGTGGCGGTCGCGGTGAGCAGCGTCGCGGTGACGACCCAGGTGTACTGGGTCTGCGAGCCTTCGAGCGCGCCGATGATCTGCGGCAGCGCCGTCGAGACGACGGTGCCGCTGAGCATCGCGACGAACAGCACCAGCAAGAGGCCGCTGAGGGCTTCCATCACCTGCCGGTGGCTCATCGCACCGGGACCGGTACCGGTGCTCGTGGTGGCGGGTGCGCTCATCGCGCGGCCTCCCAGGTGGAGCCCAGGGCTCCTTCGACGTTGGTGGTCAGGCGCCCGAGCGCGGACGTGAGCGCCTCGACCTCTTCGGGGGTCCAGTCGGCAAGCGCGCGGCCGAACAGGTCGTCGTACCAGGTCCGGGCCTCGTCGAGCGCGGCCCGGCCGCGGTCGGTGACGACGAGGATGCTGGCGCGACCGTCGCCGGGGTCGGCACGGCGTTCGACGAGGCCGTGGGACACCAGGGCGGCGACCGCCCGGCTGACCGTGGACGGGTCGAGCCCCGCCTGGACCGCCAGCTCCTTCGCGTGGCAGCCGGTGGGCTCGCCGTGGCCGTTGGCCCGCGCGATCAGCGTCAGGGTCCCGAGCAGCCCGCTCGGGATCGACGGGTGGCGCTCGGAGCCGAGCTGCTTGACCAGGCGCACGACCTTCATCAGGTCGCGCAGCCGGGTCTCCAGTTCTCGCGTGGCGACGTCCATGTCGCCTCCCTCCCGCGTTGCTTGCCACATACAAGTATCCACCAAACTTGCGTGTTGTGCAAATTTGCCCAACGTGCACATTTGGTGGGTTCATCGCGAGAGAACGGTCGAGTCGGCGGCGAAATAATTGCACGACGTGCACATCTTGGTACGGTGGGTGACCTCGACGCCGAACGACGACCCGGCCGCGTGCCGGGCCGGGGACGGACCAGGCGATGACCACCGCTTCCCAGGACCGACGCCCGAGCAACCCCCGCACCGCCCTGCGCCTGCCGCGCGAGCTCACCGACCGCGAGGTGAGCCCGTTCGACCCGCCGGCCGCCCTCGTCCGGCTGAGCGGCGACGGCCCGGTGCACCGGGTCACCATGCTCGACGGCGACCCGGCGTGGCTGGTGACCGGCCACGAGGAGGCCCGCGCGCTGCTCGCCGACCCGCGGCTGAGCTCCGACCGGTTCCGCAGCGAGCGGATGCTGGCGAAGCTGCCGCCGGCGCTGCGCGCCCGGATGACCGACCGGCGGCTGCGCGCGGGCAACTTCATCACCCTGGACCCGCCCGACCACACCCGTTACCGCAGGCTGCTCACCGGCCAGTTCACCGTGCGGCGCATGCGGCAGCTCACCCCGCGCGTCGAGCGGATCGTCACCGACCACCTGGCCACGATGCGCGCCGCCGGGCCGGGCGCCGACCTGGTGGCCGCGTTCGCGCTGCCCGTGCCGTCACTGGTGATCTGCGAACTGCTCGGCGTCGCGTACGCCGACCGCGCCGAGTTCCAGGAGCGCAGCGCGACCCTGCTGCGGCTCGACGCGGAGGTGGACGACGTGGTGCGCGCCGCCGAGGCGCTGCGGGCGTTCATGCACGGGTTGATCCGGGCCAAGCGGGCGGAGCCGGCCGACGACCTGCTGTCCGGGCTGATCGGGGCCGACCCGACGCTCACCGACGACGAGCTGGTCAACATCGCGAACCTGCTGCTCGTCGCCGGTCACGAGACGACCGCGAACATGCTGGCGCTCGGCACGTTCGCGCTGCTGGAGCACCCCGACCAGCTCGCCGCGCTGCGCGCCGACCCGTCGATCGTGCCGGGAGCCGTGGAGGAGCTGCTGCGCTACCTGTCGATCATCCACCTCGGCATCACCCGCACCGCCGTGGAGGACGTCCGGGTGGCGGGCGAGGTGATCCCGGCCGACGCGACCGTGGTGCTGTCCGTGGCGGCGGGCAACCGGGACCCGGGGGTGTTCCCCTCCCCCGACGAGCTGGACGTGACCCGGCCGCGCGGGCCGCACCTCGCGTTCGGTCACGGCGTGCACCAGTGCCTGGGCCAGCAGCTGGCCCGCGTCGAGATGACCACCGGGTTCACCGGACTGCTCCGCGAGCTGCCCGACCTGCGCCTCGCCGTGCCGCCCGAGGAGGTGCCGCTGCGCGGCGACATGCTCGTCTACGGCGTGCACTCACTGCCCGTGACCTGGGGCTAGACCTCAGCGAACCCGGCGCCGAGCCGGTCGACCACGACCCCGATCAGCTCGGCCAACTCGGGGCGTTCGGCGGCGTCGAGCCACCACCCGACGGTCACCCGCACGGTGGCCATCACGGACGCCGCGAACATCACCGGGTAGAGGTCGACCTCGGGATCGACCCCGACCCGCCGCGCGACCACGCCCGCCAGCTCCCGCTCCTGCGCGGCGAACGCCGCGATCTGGTGCGGGAGCAGCGCGGGCGTGCGCCGCAGCACCCGCAGCTGGGCGACGCGGGCCGGGTCGATGTGCTCCGGCACCACCTCGGCCAGCGCGGCGCGCAGCGCGGTCAGGACCGGTTCGCCCTCCGGGCGCGCGGCGAACGCCTCGACGAACGCGGTGGCGGTCGACACGTCGCCGGCGACCACGGCCTCTTCCTTGGACGAGAAGTAGTTGAAGAACGTGCGCAGGGACACGCCGGCCTCGTGCGCGACCTGCTCGACGGTCACGCCGTCGAGCCCGTGCGCCACGCAGAGCCGCAGGGCGGCGTCGGCCAGCGCGGTGCGGGTCGCCTGCTTCTTCCGTTCCCTGAGCCCGGTCACGGGTGCAGTGTCCCACCCGGCCTGTCCGCACCACCGGAGCGGCGCGATCGGGCACGCGTCGACATCCCCGTCGACCGACCTACGCGGTACCGGTCGTGTCGAGTGAAGCCAGGAGTGCGTGCATGCCGGAGGCGGGGTTGTCGTTCGGGAACACCGTGCCGTCACGTCCGTGACGTTCCTCCAGCAGGCGCGCCCGTCGCGCCGCCGCCGAGCGAAGAGGCATGTACACCGCCGCATCGACGCTCTTGCCCGGTCGCCGGTCGAGTTGCCGACTGAGCCGGTCGGCGCCCGCGGTGTCGACGAAGGCGCTGTGGTCGCGGTGGTGCAGGATCAGCCACAGCTCGAAGCACGGGTTGGACACCGCCAAGCGGATGCCGTGGCGCTGCGCCAACGCGACCGCCTCGGCGAGGTTCGGGTGGTTCCGCGGCCACTCGACGTCGAACACGCACCAGCACTCGTCGACCTCGGGGTCCTGCGCCCGCTTCACGGCCTGCTCGACCAGGGGCAGGGGGACGGAGTGCTCGGGACGCAGTTCCACGTTGAGGGCGACGTCACCCGCGACGTGCGGAAGGCGGCGCAGGCCGTTGAGGTAGTCGGGCTCGGAGTTGCGCCCCTCGGTGAAGATCACGACCGTGCGCAACTCGCGTCGCGTGCCCACGGCCCGTTCCAGGGGACGACCCCCGCGCCTGCGTGGTGACACCGGCGGTCAGCCGATCAATCCGAGAGCACGCAGGAACTCCGTCTGGTCGATCTGCGGCAGTGCGCCGAACCGACCGTGCAGGTACGCGTTCTCCAGGTTGCTGGACTTGCGGACCCGTTCGCCCGCGAACTCGGCCAGCGCACCGAGTCTGGTCGATCCGTCGCCACGTTTCTCGGTCAACCACACCTCGTCCCGGTTGAGGTGGTTGAGCAGGCTCGTGTCGTGCGTGGTGAACACCAACTGCGCCCCTGAGGGGTTGGTCGTCGGGTCCTTGAACAACGTGATCAACTGCGCCGACAGAGTCGGGTGCAGGCTGGCGTCGAGTTCGTCGAACAACAGCAGCGATCCCCGGCGCAGCGCGGTGAGCACCGGCCCGATCAGGCCGAACCACGTCCGCGTGCCCTCGGACTCGGCGCCGAAGTCCAGCGGTGCCGAACCGCTCGGTGTCCGGTGCAGCAGCCGCACGCGTGGCACGCCCCGCTCGCCGGCGGGGGTGCCGGAGTTGTCGATGAACACGTCGTCGATCCCCAGGTCGGCCAGGCGCAGCAGTGCCAGTGCCTGCCCGTGGTCGCTGCCGCCGACACCGGAGCCCTCCGTCCCGTCGAACAGGGACGGCTGGTCGCCACGCGCGAACCACCGGATCGCACGTCGCATCCCGGCGGTGCCCATCCGGGTGTTGACCAGGTCCGCGAACCCGAAGCGCCGCGCGTCGAACCCCGATATCTGGATGTCGAGCAGTTGGTCGGCGAAGCGGGTGATCAGCGGCTCGTTGAAGCGGCGGGCGATCGACAGCACCAAGGCGCGCGGCGTGAGCAGTTCGCGCGTGCCGGCGGTTCCGTGCAGTCCTCGTTGAAAGCGGATTGAATGCTCTTCGCGCTCGAACACCCTCCGGCGCTTCTTCTCCGGGTAGTGGAACAGCGCTTCATAGAGCACGCGGGTGCGATCCAGCGTCAGCAAGTACTCGAACCGCACGCCGTCGACGGTGCACTCGACGAGGAATTCGCTGGGCTTGGCCCCCCAGTCGCCGAAGGCGAACGCTTCGACCGGGATCTCGTCGTCCCACGTGCGCAGCGAGACCTGCACCGCCTCGCGAATCCACGCCAGCGACGCCACGATGTTGGACTTGCCGGAGGCGTTGGGCCCGTAGACGGCCGCGACGGGCACCAGGCTCGCTCCGAGCAGCGGCTGGTCACGGGCCTCCGGCCGGTCGCTGTCGACGGCGACCATCGACAGCTCGACGGGCTCGGCGACGGAACGGTAGTTGGACGCCTCGAAGCGGATCAACACGCGCACACCGTACCCAGGTCGACACCAACCGGGGCATCAGGACCCGAATTTCGACCGGAAAGAACGAAAACAGGTGGATGTCGACACCGGCCACGTCGCCTCCACGGGCGACACCGACAGTGCCCGTGTCGTCCGATCGTTTGCCACGACGTGCCGGACGACGAGGGGCGCGGCCGTCCGGTTCGGTCCCGGACGCCGCGCCCCTCGTCGGTCGACAGCGGTTCGGCAGCCGCTCAGTGGCCGCCGCCGGCCATCTCGGCGGCCAGCCGCTCGTCGCCGCTCATGGTCTTGAGCGGCTTCTCCTTGAGGAACACCACGGCCACCAGGGCCAGCAGGGCGATCGGCGCGCCGATCAGGAACAGCTCGGCTGTCGCCGTGGCGTAGATCTCCCGCACGACCACGCGCACCGGCTCGGGCAGCAGGCTCAGGTCGGGCACCTCGGAACCGCCCGTGCCGCCCGCCACCGGGCCGAACTTCTCCGCGCTCAGCGTCTCCACCCGCGTGGCCAGGACGGCGCCCAGCGCGCTCACGCCGATCGTGCCGCCCAGCGAGCGGAAGAACGTCAGGGTCGACGTCGTGGCGCCCAGGTCGCGCGCGGGCACGTCGTTCTGCGCCACCAGCACGAGGTTCTGCATCAGCATGCCGACGCCGACGCCGAGCACGGCCATGTGCAGGCTGACGGTGGGCACCGTCGTGTTCGCGTCGATGGTGGACAGCAGCAGCATGCCGCCGACCATGATCGCGCCACCCGCGACCAGGAAGACCTTCCACCGGCCCCACTTGGTGATCAGGCTGCCGGCGACCGTGGAGGACACCAGCAGGCCGAAGATCATCGGCAGGCTCATCAGGCCCGCCTGGGTCGGCGTCTTGCCCATGCCGATCTGGAAGTACTGCGACAGGAACACGGTGCCGCCGAACATCGCCACGCCGACCAGTGCGCTGGCGAGCGTGGTGAGCGCGACCGTGCGGTTGGCGAAGATCGTCAGCGGCACGATCGGGTCGGACACCCGCGACTCCACCCACACCGCGAGGACCAGCAGGCCCACGCCGATCGCCACGAGCAGCGCGGTCCAGCCGGAGGCCCACTCGAACTGGTGGCCGGCCAGCGTGGACCACACCAGCAGGGTGGAGACGCCGCCCACGATCAGCGCCGCGCCCAGGTAGTCGACCTTGACCTCCTTGCGGACCACCGGCAGGCGCAGGGTGCGCTGGAGCAGGATGATCGACGCCAGGGTGAACGGCACGCCGATGAAGAAGCACCAGCGCCAGCCCAGCCACGAGGTGTCGACCAGCACGCCGCCGATGAGCGGCCCGGCGACGGTGCCGACGCCGAACACGGCGCCGAAGATGCCCGCGTACCGGCCCATCTCGCGCGGCGGGATCATCGCGGCCATCACGATGGTGGCCAGCGCGGTCATGCCGCCCGCGCCGAGGCCCTGCACGACGCGGCTGGCGATCAGCACCTCGACGTTCGGGGAGAACCCGGCGATCAGGGAGCCGACGACGAACAACCCGAGCGAGAGCTGGATGAGCAGCTTGCGGCTGTAGAGGTCGGCGAGCTTGCCCCACAGCGGCACGGTGGCCGTCATGGCGAGCAGCTCGGTGGTGACGACCCACGTGTAGACGGACTGCGAGCCGCGCAGGTCGGCGATGATGCGCGGCAGGGCGTTCGACACGATGGTCGACGCCAGGATCGACACGAACATGCCGAGCATGAGGCCCGACATGGCCTGGACGACGTCCCGGCGCGAATGCGCGCCGGTCCGCCCCCCGACTCCACCGGTAGGCAGGTCGGCATCGGCTTCGGTGGACATGATCCCCCCAAATTGCTGCGGTCAGGACTGGGGCGGGTCGGCCAGGCCCGCGGCGAGCAGGTCCATCGCCTCGGCGAAGACCTCGTGCAGCGGCGTCGGCTCGTCGAAGCACGACCAGCGGGCGACGGCCACCCGGAACGCCGCACCGGTCGCCGCGCCGAGCAGCAGCGGGTACGTGCCGTTCTCGGGCAGGCCCGTGCGTTCGGCGACGGCCGCGACGACCTCGCGCTCGAACGCCTCCCCGCCGGCGAGCACCTTGGCCAGCAGCACCGGGTGCTGCTGCACGACGCGCATCCTCCGCAACCAGAACCCGCGGTCGACCGCCAGTTCGGCGGCGATCTCGGCGAGCAGCGCCTCCCGGACCGCCGCGGCGGGCGACAGCTCCACGGGCTGGGCGAGCACCCGTGCCCGGATGCGCGGCCCCGCCTCGGGGTCCGGACCGACGACGGCTTCTTCCTTGGTGGCGAAGTAGTTGAAGAAGGTGCGCGGTGACACGTCCGCGGCGGCGCTGATGTCCTCGACCGTGACGTGGTCGAGGCCGTGCCGGACGACGAGGTCGACGGCGGCGCGGCTGAGCGCGTCCCTGGTCAGCCGCTTCTTGCGGTCGCGGAGCCCTTCGGCCTGGGCGGTCACCGGGTCAGCGTAGAGATGAAGTTGCATTCTCTGCAACTTTGCAGTGGATGCACGTTTGTGATCCGGCTCTCCCCACCCGCACGTCACCCGTACGCGCGACGGTCCACTTCGGACGCCCTCGGCGCGTCGGGGCATAGGGTCGGGGCCGTCCAAGACCGTCCCGTGGTACCCGAGGGAGAACCATGCTCCGCAACGCGCGCCTCTTCGGCCCGAAGCGCCGCGTGACCTTCTCGCTGCCGCTCGACCAGCCCGAAGGCCCGGTCAGCGTGGTGGGATCGTTCAACGACTGGACGCCGGGCGTGCACGAGCTCCAGCCGCGCCGCGACGGCACCCGCACGGTGTCCGTCATCCTGCCCCCCGGCACGCACCGGTTCCGCTACCTCGGCCCCGACGGCCACTGGTTCGACGACACCGACGCGCACCAGGTGGACCACGACGGCGGTGTGATCAGGATCGACGTCGTGCGCTGAGCGTGCTCCGCCGAACCGTCGGACGTGCGGGCGGAATCCCCTCCACCTCCGCAGCCACCCGGGCTAATGTGACAGCACTGTCACATCTGGCTGGGGAGGATCGGTGCTGTACCCGGAGATCGAACCGCACGACCACGGGATGCTCGACGTAGGCGACGGGCACCACGTCTACTGGGAGGTGTGCGGCAACCCGGACGGCAAACCGGTGGTCTGCCTGCACGGCGGGCCGGGGTCCGGGTGCTCGCCGCGCACCCGCCGCTACTTCGACCCCACCGCCTACCGGATCGTGCTGCTCGACCAGCGCGGGTGCGGGCGCAGCACGCCGCACGCCGGGCAGCCCGAGGTGGACCTGTCGACCAACACCACCGACCACCTGGTCGCCGACCTGGAGTTGCTGCGCGAGCACCTGGGCATCGAGCGGTGGCAGCTGTTCGGCGCGTCCTGGGGCTCGGTGCTCAGCCTGGTGTACGCCGAGCGCCACCCCCACCGGGTGACCGAACTGGTGCAGGCGGGCATCGCCACCGGCATGCGGGAGGAGACGGACCTGCTGACCAAGGGCCTCGCGCCGATGTTCCCCGAGGCGTGGGAGAGGTTCCGCGCGTTCGCCCCCGAGGGCGACGACCTGCCCGCCGCCTACCTCGCGAAGCTGCTCGACCCCGACCCGGCCGTGCACGACCGGGCGGCCGAGGAGTGGTGCCGGTGGGAGGACGCCCTCGCCGGGCAGGGCGACCGCTTCGACCCCCCGGAGTACCGGCTGGCGTTCGCACGCCTGGTCACGCACTACTGGGCGCACGGTTCGTGGCTGCGCGAGGGCGTCGTCATCGAGGAGGCGTGGAAGCTCGCGGGCATCCCGGGCGTGATCGTTCAAGGCGTGCTCGACCTGGGCAACCTCATCGGCACGCCGTGGCGGCTGGCGCACGCCTGGCCGGACGCCGAGCTGATCATGATCCCCGGTGCCGACCACGCCGGCACCGACGACCTGGCCGCCGCCCGGGTCGCGGCGACCGACCGGTTCCGGTAACACCCGGCCACCGCGTGCGATGGTGTGGACGCGGGTTGTGGCGCGAGTGCCGGAGTGGCGGGCCTTGGACGAGAGGGCCGCCGGGGCGGTGGCGGGGGACTGATGGGCTGGTACACCGAGGCGGCGCGGCAGGTGTCCGTGCTGGCGCTGAGCGAGGCGAGGGCGCTCGGCCACGCCACCATCGGCACCGGGCACCTGCTGCTGGGCCTGCTCGGCGAGGGCGGTGCGGCGGCGACCGTGCTCGTGTCGTCGGGGGTGACGCCGCACGGGTGCCGGCCCCACGTGCGGGAGGTCGAGCGGGGCGGCGTGCCGTTCCCGGGGCACCTGCCGTTCACGCCGGGCGCGAAGCGGGCGCTGGCGGCGGCCGTGCGGGAGGCGTTGGCACTGGGGCACCGGAACGTCGGCACCGGGCACCTGCTGCTGGGCCTGCTGACCGAGGTCGACGGGGTGGCGGTGGACGTGCTGGCGCGGTGCGGCGCGACGCCCGAGGACGTGCGGGACCGTGCGTTCGCGGAGCTGGCGGGCATCTCGCTCGCGGGCTTCCCGCCGTCGCCGCGCACCGCCCGGCTGTACCTGAGCCACCGGCCGCGCGACCTGCACCTGGCGGGGCGGATCGCGGACCGGCTCGACGACATGGGGTGCGCCGTCGTGCCCGACGCGGCGTCGTGCGACGTGCTGCTCGCCGTCGTCGGGCCGGGGTGGACCGTGCCGGACGAGCCGGTGCGCGACGAGCTGGAAGCGGCCCGGACGCGGTTGGTCCCGGTGATCGCGGTGCTGGTCGACGGGGTGGAGCTGCCCGCCGACCAGCTGCCGGGCACCGGGTGCGTCGCCGTGCGGCACGAGACGTTCCGCGACGACGTGGCCCGGTTGGCCGACGCCGTCCGCTACGCCCAGCCGGGCATGGGGTAGCCGGACATGAGGTCGGCGACCTCGGCGGCGATCCGGTCGAGCTCGCGGTCGTCGGTCGCCCTGATCGCGCGGTCGATCCACTCCGCGACCTGCGGCATGTGGTCGGCGGTGAGGCCGCGGGTGGTGACGGCGGCCGTGCCGAGGCGGACGCCGGACGGGTCGAACGGCTTGCGCGGGTCGAACGGGACGGTGTTGTAGTTCGCCTCGATGCCCGCGCGGTCGAGGGCTTTCGCGGCGGGCTTGCCGCCGACGGCCCGGTTGGTCAGGTCGAGCAGGACGAGGTGGTTGTCGGTGCCGCCGGAGACCAGGTCGAAGCCGCGGTCGAGCAGGGCGGCGGCCAGGGCGCGGGCGTTCTGCACGACGGCGTGGGCGTAGAGGCCGAAGGACGGGTCGAGGGCCTCGCCGAGCGCGACCGCGATGGCGGCGGTGGTGTGGTTGTGCGGACCGCCCTGGAGCCCCGGGAAGACGGCCTTGTCGATCGGCTTCGCGTGCTCGGCGTCGGTGAGGATCATCGCGCCGCGCGGGCCGCGCAGCGTCTTGTGGGTGGTCGTGGTGACGACGTGGGCGTGCCCGACGGGCGACGGGTGCGCGCCGCCCGCGACCAGGCCCGCGATGTGCGCGATGTCGGCGACGAGGACCGCGCCGACTTCGCGGGCGATCTCGGCGAACCCGGCGAAGTCGATGGTGCGCGGGATCGCCGTGCCGCCGCAGAAGATCACCTTCGGGCGTTCGGCGAGGGCCAGGTCGCGGACGTCGTCGAGGTCGACGGTGCCGGTCTCCTTGCGGACGCCGTACTGGGCGCTGCGGAACCACTTGCCGGTGGCCGAGACGCCCCACCCGTGGGTCAGGTGTCCCCCGGCGGGCAGCGCCATGCCCATGACCGTGTCGCCGGGCTCCAGGAAGGCCAGGTAGACGGCCAGGTTGGCGGGCGAGCCGGAGTACGGCTGCACGTTGGCGTGGTCGGCGCCGAACAGGGCCTTGGCCCGGCTGACGGCCAGCTCCTCGACCGGGTCGACGACCTGCTGGCCCTCGTAGTAGCGGCGGCCGGCGTAGCCCTCGGAGTACTTGTTGGTGAGCACCGAGCCGGTCGCCTCCAGTACCGCGGTGGAGACGTAGTTCTCCGAGGCGATGAGGCGGACCTTCTCGAACTGGCGACGGGCCTCGGCCTGCACCAGGCGGGCGACCTCGGGGTCGGCTCCGGTCAAGGACGGGATGGCGGGTTCGTGCACGACGGCCTCCACGCGCGCGAGGGCGCTCGCCGTGGCACCCAGGCGCGCGGTGCCCGTCGGCTCAACGCTCCCCGGTGGTCGGTCCCACCCTCGGCACGCCAGTCGCGAACACCGCCGAGCCTACCCGCCGACGCCGCCCCGGGGAGCCCGATCCGCGTCACACCGCGATGACGACCTTGGCGCGGGCGTGCTCGTCCTCGACGTACCGGATGGCGTCGGGCACCCGGTCGAGCGGGTAGGTCCGGTCGAGGACCGGCACGAGCGCCCCGGACTCGGCGAGCCGCCGCAGCGCCGCCAGGTTCTCCCGGCCGGGCCGCGCCTCCAGGACGAGCACGCGGTGCCGGCGGATGAGCGGACCCGCGAGCGCCGCCCGCGCGATGAGCCCCATCGGCCCGAAGACGCTGCCTCCGGTGGAGACCCCTCCCCCGGAGAGCAGGAGGGTCCCGCCGGGCTTGAGCGCGCGCCGGAGGGCGGCCAGCGGGTGGTTGCCCACCAGGTCGAGCACGACGTCGTGGCGCCCCTCGTCGCGGGTGAAGTCGTCCCGGGCGTAGTCGATGACGTGGTCCGCGCCGAGCGAGGCGACCAGTTCCGCGTTCCGGGCGCTGCACACGGCGGTCACCTCGGCGCCGAGGTGCCTGCCGAGCTGCACGGCGAACGTGCCGACGCCACCGGACGCGCCGTTGACCAGGAGGCGCTGCCCCGGCCGCACCCGCCCCAGGTCGCGCAGGCCGACGAGCGCGGTGTTGGCGGCCAGGGGCAGCGCGGCGGCCTGCTCGAAGGTCAGGTTGGCGGGCTTGGCGTCCACCACGCCGTCGGGTGCGCACACGTACTCGGCGAACGCGCCGTCCACCTCGCCGTACACCTCGTCCCCCGGCCGGAACCGGGTCACGCCGGCGCCGACCGCCGCCACCTCGCCCGCGAAGTCGGTGCCCCTGATCGCCGCCTTCGGACGGGTGAGCCCCATGACGCCCGGCATGAGGCGCGCCAGGTACGGGTCGCCGCGCATGACGTGCCAGTCGCGGGCGTTCACCGCCGCCGCGCGCACCCGGACGAGCACCTCCCCCGCCGCGGGCGTCGGCCGGTCGACCTCGACGAGCCGCAGCACGTCGGGTGAGCCGTACCGGTCCTGGCTGATGGCCTTCATCGTGCCTCCACTGGGTCGGGGGTGGTGCGGGAGCGGCGCACGGCCCGTTCGGCCACGGCCAGGTTGACCAGCCAGCCGGCGAGCATCAGCAGGGCCTCGGCCGTCCGGTCGGGGTCGCCGAGGACCACCGTCCCGAGGCCGAGGGTGAACACCTGGGTGCCGGCGGCCAGGCCGACCGCGTACGCGCGGGTCATCCAGGCGCGGTGCCCGACGACGTCGCGCCGCCGGGCCGCGGTGACACCGAGGACCAGGAACAGCGCCCAGAGCGCGCCGAACACGAGCCGGGTGCCCGTGAGGAGGAGGGCCGCGTCGGCCTGCCGGAAGGGGAACAGGGTCAGCCACAGCCCGGACAGCGCCGCGGCGAGACCGCAGAGGACCACCAGCCGCCCGGCCACGCGGTGCCACCGCCGCCGCCGGGCGCGGAACCGGGGCGCGAACTGGAAGGCGCCCAGGACGGCGTAGCCACCGGCCCCGATGACGTGCGCCACCAGGGGTGCGCCACCACCACCGGGGTCGCCCAGCCGGAAGGCCCCGGCGATGACCGGGACGGCACCGAGCGCGAGCAGCCCGGCCGGGACGAGCCGGCCCCGACCGGGTCGGGTGGCGCGTCGGGGCGCTGTTGTCGTCATGCCGCAGATCGTGGCCGCCGCGGCGGTGCCGGGTCATCGGCATTCAGGCCGCTGTCCGGCCGGACCAAGAGCCGGTCCCGGGTCGTACTTTCGGCTACCGGCGGGCGGTTCGGCTACCGGTGGGTGCCGCGCCGGACGCGGTCGGTCTCGTGCGCCCAGATGGCGATCTCGACGCGGTTCCGCGCGCCGAGCTTGTTCATCAGGCTCGTGACGTGGGTCTTGACCGTGCTGAGCGTGATGTGGAGCTGCTGGGCGACCTCGCTGTTCGTGCGGCCGGCGGCCACGGCGGCGAGGACCTGCTCCTCCCGCTCGGTGAGCGGCTCGACGGGCTGCACGGGGGTGGCCGCCGGTCCGGCGCCGGCGAACGCCGCGAGCAGCCGCGCGGTGACGCTCGGGGCGATCAGCGCGTCGCCGTTCGCGGCGGCGTGCACGGCCTGGGCGAGCAGCACGGGTCCGGCGTCCTTGAGCAGGAAGCCCCGCGCCCCGGCGCGCAGCGCCGCGTAGACGTACTCGTCGAGGTCGAAGGTGGTGATCACGACGACGGCGAGCGGGTCGGCCACGTCCGGCTCGGCGAGCGCGCGGGTGGCCTCGATCCCGTCGAGCAGCGGCATCCGGATGTCGAACAGGCACACGTCGGGGCGCAGCCGCCGGGCCAGCTCGACCGCGTGCCGGCCGTCGGCCGCCTGGCCCACCACCTCGATGCCCGGCTGGGCGTCGAGGATCATGGTGAGGCCGGTGCGGACGATCTCCTGGTCGTCGGCGACGACGACGCGGACGCTCACGCGCTCGCCCCGGTGCGCGGCAGCACTGCGGTGACCGTCCACCCGCGGTGGGGGTCCGGGCCCGCCTCGCAGGTGCCGCCGAGCAGGCCCGCGCGCTCGGCCATGCCGACCAGCCCGTGCCCCCGTCCGGCTGCCGGGCGGGCGGGGCTCTCGCCGTCGTCGCTGACCCGCAGGTGCACCGAGCGGTCGTCGGCGACCACCCGGACCGCGATCCGGGTGGCGTGCCGGGCGTGCCGCAGGGCGTTGGTGACGGACTCCTGGGCGAGCCGGTAGACGGCGGTGCCCACCGACGGCGGCAGGTCGTCGACGTCGCCGACGACCTCCACGTCGACCTCGGGGCCGAGGTGCGGGCGCGTGGCGAGCTGCCCGAGGTCGGCGACGCGCGGGGTCGGGGCGAGGTCGACCCGCTCGTCGTGCCGCAGCACGCGGACCATGGCGCGCATCTCGGCGAGCGCCCGCGACGCCTCGGACTCGATCACGCGGAGCGCGTCGACCGCGGCCGCCGGGTTCGCGGCGGCGGTGGCGAGCCCGGCCTGGGCGCGGATGGCCATCGCCGAGACGTGGTGGGCCACGGTGTCGTGCAGGTCGCGGGCCAGCCGTTCCCGTTCGAGCAGCTTGACCTGGTCCAGTTCGCGCGTGCGCGCCCTGACCCGGTACCGCAGCGCCGCGCCGAGGGCGCAGGCGGTGCACACGACGACCGCGCCGCCGAGCGTGTCGCCGAGGCCGACGGTGCCGAGCGCGAGCGAGGAGCCGAGCTTGGCCAGCACGACCAGCGACCCGAGCGCGGCCTCGCGGCCCGATCCCCAGCGGTACAGCGCGAACGGCAGGAGCAGCAGGTAGACCATGGTGTTCAGCTCGGGTTCGACGCCGGTCGCCACCGGGGTCACCGCGCAGACGCCGAAGGCGATCGCGACCGCGCGCAGCGGCCTGGTCCGCCGCAGCGGCAGCGTGGGCAGCAACCCGACGGCGACCACCACCGAGACGACCGGGAACGCCAGGTCCGCCCGCAGCACGCCCTCCAGCACGGCGGCCACCGCGAGCGCGCCGACCAGGACCAGGTCCCACCGGGCCCGCGACGTCGGGTGCGGCGGTCGCGGCTCGTCCCACAGGGAGCGCAAGAGGTCGTGCACCGGCTCAGGGTACGGGCAGGGCGACGGTCCCGGATCGGCCCGCGGGGACGGCGGGTTTGGGCGGAACGTTCCATTGCCCGACTGCCCCGGCGGATCAATACTCGGGTTGGAAATCTTCCAACCGGCTTAGCGCCACGTCAGCGTTTCCCCCTGCCTCGAAAGGACTGACGTGCTCGATCGGCGAAAGTTCGTGCTGGGCGCCGCCGTCACGGCGACGCTCGGCACCACGGTCTCGACAACACTCGCGGGCCGCGCGGCGGCCGCCCCCGCACCCGTCCTCCCGACGGCCGGCACCGGCTCCCCCACCAGGGCCGCCGGGGTCTTCACCGACCCCGCCGGCACGGCGTTCGCCCTGGTCCACCTCGACGGCGCGTGGGTGCTGGTCGACGAGAGCGGTTCGGTGCGGATCACCACCGGCCTCGCCGGCGCGGACCTCGTGGACGTCTCCACCGACGGCGACCGGGTCGTGGCGGTGGGCGCGCTCAGCGGCGACCCGACCGCGGCGATCTGGGAGTCCACCGACGGCACGACCTGGCACGAGGCACGTCGCCTGCACGGCGTGCGCTCCGAGTTCACCGCCGTCGGCGGCGGGCTGGCGCTGGGATCGGTGGTGAAGCACGAGCGGGCGTCGCTGGTGCGCATCGCGGCCCGCCGCACCGCGAACGGCTGGTCGACCGTGCCGGTCCGCGGCCTGGAGTGGACCGACGGGATCAAGGCCACGGCGGTCGCGCGGACCGCGACCGGCTGGGTGGCGGCGGCGGTCGGCACCGCCGGGACCGTGCTGCACACCTCCCGCGACGGGGTCGCGTGGAGCGCCCGGTCCGGCGTGGACGAGGTCGCGGTGCGCGGCCTCACGGCGGACGGCCACTGGGTCGGCAACGACGTGGTGGACGCGACGCCGCTCGCCGGCACCCTGGACGCCGGTCGGCGGCGACCGGACGTGCCCGCCGACGCGAAGGCCCTGGGCGCGGTCGGCGCCCGCACCGGCTGGCTGGCCGGTGGCCGCCTGATCACCGCGGAGGCGGCCCGATGATCACGTTCCAGAACATCGACGGCACGCCGGTCTACTACTGGCGGTCCAACCGCGGCAACACGACCACCCGCAACTGGCAGGTGACCCAGGCGTTCTACGACAGCCTGGTGCTGTGGGTCAGGGACCTGCGGTCGCTGTCGTCGGCGTACGGGGGCATCAGCTACCTGGTGTCGGCGGGGTTCTACGTGAACAAGCCGGGCGAGCACGGCACGGGCACCGCGATGGACCTCGACCACGTGCGGTGGAGCGGCGGGCAGACGATCTCGCCGCTGGACCGGCACCACGCGTCGGGCACGGTCGCGACGCGCCGCCGGTACCTGGCGGTGGACGCGGTGTGCCGGCGGCGGTTCCGGTTCGTGCTCGACGGCTGGTACAACGCCGCGCACGAGGACCACATCCACTCGGACTTCGGCGGCCTGCCCGTGCGGTGCGTGACGGGTTCGGAGAGCGACACGAAGTTCGTCCAGGCGCTGTGCAACAACTTCATGTCGTCCGGTCTGGCGGTGGACGGCATCTGGGGTCCGCTGACGACGAGCGCGTTCAACACCGCGAAGTCGCGGCTGGGCGTGACGGGCGACCCCCACACGAGCAGCGCGTCGTGGCAGTCGTTCCTGTCCGCGGCGGCCCGCAAGGGGTTCGCGAACCAGGCCTTCTAGGCCGCGGGCGAGGTGCCGCCGATCCCACCGGCGCGCCGGACCGGGGCGGGTGCCGTGCTCCTCCGCACGGCACCCGCCCACCCGCCCGATCAGACGCCCGCGCCGCCGGTGACCGGCAGCACGACACCGTTCACGTACGAGGCCCGGTCGCTGAGCAGCCACGCCGCCGTCTCCGCGACCTCCTCCGGGCTCGCCGCCCGCCCCAGCGGGATGCCGGCGGTCAGGCGCTCCACCACGCCGGGGTCGGCCCGCTCCCAGTCCTCCACCATGGCGGTGAGGGTGAGGCCGGGCGCGATGGCGTTGACGCGCACGCCCACCGGGCCGTAGGTCACCGCCGCGCTCTCGGTGACGCTGTTGACGGCGCGCTTGGCCGCGCCGTACGCCGGGAGCGCGGGGTTGCCGATCAGGCTGCCGACGCTGCTGGTGTTGACGATGGCGCCCGCGCCCGCCGTGGCCAGCATGGCCTTCACCTCGGCGGCGACGGCGTAGAACACGCCCTTGTGGTTGACGCGGGTCACCAGGTCGAAGTCGTCCTCGGGGAAGTCGACGACCGGGTGCGGCGGGACGTTGACGCCCGCGTTGTTGAAGGCGACGTCGAGCCGGCCGTGGCGCTCCACGACGGTGTCGACGACGCGGCGGATGTCCGCCACGTCGCCGAAGTCGGCGACCGCGTACGAGGCGTCGCCGCCGATCTCCTCCGTGAGGAGCTCCAGGTCCGCCCCGGTGCGCGCGGCCAGCACGACGGTGGCGCCCTCCCGGGCGAACAGGCGGGCGGCCGCGGCGCCGATGCCCCGGCTCGCACCGGTGACGAGGGCGATCTTGCCGTTCAGGAGTCCGTTGGTCATGGCTCCACCGTGCTGCGCCCACCCCGGCCCCGGCAGGCCCGGACCGTGCGGGGTACTCCCGGTACCTGGCAGCGCCCGGCACTCCGACGGACGATGGGCGCATGGACAAGCACGAACTGGCCTCGTTCCTGCGCCGGTGCCGGGAGCGGTTGTCCCCCGCCACGGTCGGCCTGCCGGTGGCCGGACCGCGCCGCACGCCCGGCCTGCGCCGGGAGGAGGTCGCCGGGCTCGCGCACATCTCCACGCAGTACTACACGCGCCTGGAGCAGGCCCGGGGCCCCCGGCCGTCGCGGCACGTGCTGGCCGCACTGGGGCGCGCGCTGCGGTTGACCGACGCCGAGCGCGCCCACCTGCACGCCCTGGTCGGCGAGGCGGTCGCCCCGCCGGCCGGGCCGCCCACCGAGGTGCCGGACCGCGTCCTGGACCTGATCGAGCGCCTGCCGGACACGGCCGCGATCGTGCTCGACGCCAAGTACGACGTGCTGGCCTGGAACCCGCTGGCCGCGGCCCTGCTGGAGGACTTCTCGGCGCTGTCGCCGCGCGACCGCAACATGATCCGGCGCTTCTTCCTGCGCCCCGACGACCCGCGCCGCCACTACGGCCTGTCGCACGGCGACGCGTTCGCCCGGTTCGCCGCCGGGCACCTGCGCGCCGCCGCGACCCGCTACCCGCACGACCGGGCGACGCAGGCGCTGGTCGCCGAGCTGCTGCGGCACAGCCGCGAGTTCGCGGAGCTGTGGCCGACGCACGACGTCACCGACTCCCGGCACCTGGTCAAGTCGATCGACCACGAGGTGGTGGGGCGGGTGGAGGTGACGTGCGACGTGCTGGAGGTGCCCGAGCGCGACCAGCACCTCGTGCTGTTCACCGCCGCGCCCGGGACGCCCGCGCGGGACGCGCTGCGGCTGCTGGGCGTCGTCGGCACCCAGCGGATGACGACGGAGGACGAGCCGGGACGGGTCAGTCCGCCGTGACCCGCGCGGACGTCCTCGCCAAGCGCAGGCCGGCGACTCCTCGTGGGGGCGCGGGCCTGCTGCACCGGGATGACCAGCCGCACCGCGACGTCGCGCAGGAAGGCACTTCGAAGCGCCCCGGTGACCCCGGGGAACCGTGCGGGCTACCGGTCCGCGGCGGTGCGCACGGCGCCCGCGCTCGCGGCCCGGGTGGTGGTGCGCGTGCCCGACAGCAGGCCGAGCGGGCTGCGCCGGTCGGCGCGGACACGCGCGGCGAGGCCGACCAGCCCGGCCGCCAGGACGACGTGCCCGCCGTAACCGGCCTGGACCAGCAGCAGCACCGGCAACCACCACACCAGGAACCGCAGCACCGCGGCACAGGCCGGCGCACGGCCCCCGGTGCGGGCGTCGACCAGCGCGAGGTGGAACGCGACCTGGCCGGGCGTGGCGCGGTCCGCGCGCAGCAGCGGCACCGCGAGGACCGGCACCAGCGGCACCAGCACGCCCACCGCCCGGTCGGCCCACGCGCCCGGTGTCCCTCCTTCCGCGAGCACCAGCACCAGCCGGGCGCCGAACTGGAGCAGCGCCAGGGTCAGCAGGTCGCCGAGGAACGCGGCCGCCCGGCGCGGCAGGCCCGGCGGCCCGGTGTCCGCCACCGGGTCGGGCACGGCGGGCGGCAGCGACCGGCCCGCGGTGCGGGCGAGCACCCAGCCGAGCACGGTGCCCGCCGTGTTCGTGATCAGGTCGTCCACGTCGGCGATCCGGTAGGGGCACGGGTAGAGCCCGAACACCGCCGTCCCCTGGACGACCTCCACGCACAGCGACACCGCGAAGCCGATCGCGGCGGCCGTCACCGGGCCCCGGCGGAACCGGTGGGCGAGCAGGAACCCCAGCGGCACGAACAGCGCGACGTTCAGCGCCACCTGGAGGAACTGCGGGCTGGTCGGGGCGTAGCCGACCGCGGCGATGTCGTCCAGCGACGCGAGGGGGCGGAGCTGCCAGTACGCCCGCAGCGGGCGTCCGTCGCAGAAGCCCGGCGTCACCACCGGGAGCGGGAACAGCGTGAACGCCACCAGCCCACAGCCGTAGAACGCGCCCGCCGCCGCGACGAACGCCGACCACCCGCGCAACCGCCCGTGCAGCCGGTACTGGCGGTGCACCCACGGCAGCACGGCGACCGGCAGCAGCAGCGCGAACAGCACCACCGCGATGACCGCCTCGCTCGCCCGCACCGACACGCGCCCACGCTAGGTCGAGCCGCCGTCCACCGCCCGGCTTCCACCTGTTCGAGTGGCGCTATCACAGGAGCAGGTGAACCGCATGGCGTGCCACGCCGAACCCCCGTCGACCACGTCCGGTCCGAGGAACGGGGGAACCGTGGACGACACCGCCGCGTGCGCGCCGACGTGCCCGCGCTCGCGCTGTCGCCCACCCTGTGGGCGTTCCTGGTCGACCCGGCCGGGGCACCGCCGCCCGTCCTGCCGGCGGCGCGTGGCTGCTGGACCGCGGCGCGTACCTGCCGCTGCCGCCGAGCGTCACCGCCGAGGGCCCCATCCGGTGGGTCCGCGAACCTCACGACGTGCTGCCGCGCCTGGACGCGGTAGCGGGCCTGCTGCGCGAACGGGCCGGCGCGGCGGTGGTCGGGGCGGCGGCGGTCGGGGGGTCGGTCAGCCGTCGTGGTCGATTTCGCGGAACGCCTCGGTCAACGCGCCCAGGTAGGTGGCGTCGGTCGTCATCGACTTGCGCTTCGTGCCGATCGCGGTGCGGCTGGGCGGCGGCTCCACCGTCTCCCACGCGCGGTACCCGCCGACGTCGTCGCGGCAGTGGACGACGATCGTGGTGGCGGGCAGGTTCAGTTCGTGCTCGTGGATGCGGAAGGGTTCGACCTCCTCCTCCAGTCCCGTGCCCTCCAGCAGCGCCAGCAGGGTCGCCGCCCGGCCCAGGGCGGCGCGGTGGGCGTACTCGTCCTGGTCGGGCGGCGGCAGGACGATGACGACGCGCGACCGGAGCTGCCGGCGGGCGATCTGGCGGACCTCCCAGGCGAAGCCCTCGCCGAAGTCGCGGTCCGGCGGCAGCACCAGCACGATGACGCGGGCGTGCCGGATCAGGCGCAGCGCCACGGTCTGCCACTCGTCGTCCCCTGCGCGCACCAGGACCGGGCCGGGCGGGGCGAACGCGGTCCGCTGGTCGACGATGCCGCAGGTGGGCAGGTCGAGCGCGGAGCGGGCGGCGGTGGTGACGACCTGTTCGATGGTCGCGTTCCGGGTGAACGGCTGACCTCCGACGCGCTGCTTGCGGCCCATCGCCTTGGGCAGCACGACCTGACCGTCCCGGCCGAAGGGGCGCAGCACGAGGCAGAAGTCCCGGCCCGAGTCCAGCAGGCCGGGCAGGTACTCGTCGTGCCGCAGGGTCGCCGACGATCGGGTGTACCGGGTGGCGCCGACGAGGATCATGACCAGGCCGGCGAGCGCCATGCCCAGCACCGGTCCGCTGCGGGCGACCGCCTCCAGCCCGCCGAGCGACAGCAGGGCCGCGCCCACCAGCAGCCCGCCGCCCAGCACGACCAGACCGCGCACCCCGGTGAACCGGTAGAGCCGCACGAAGAGCGCTTTCACCCGGACTCCCCCCTCGTCGCCCCACCGGGGACGTCGATCGACGCGGGCGCGTCGTTACCGGTGGGGGCGCGGCGTGCGCGCCCCACCGGATCGGCTCAGCGGGGCGCGCCGCTGGGCCGGACCGGGCGGTCGAGCGGCAGCACGTCGCGCATCGACCTCATGACCGTCTGGTCCTGGTCCACCTGCTCCACCAGCGGTTGCGCCGTCAGCACCACCGGCGCCGCCGCGACGGGGACCGCCGCGACCGGGGCGTCGGCGGGCAGCACGGCCACCAGGTCGGATTCGGCGTAGTCGACATCGACCGAGATCTCGTCGCCGCCGATCTCGCGGGTGATCCACTGACCGGACTCGACCAACTGCTTGAGCGTCTTCACGTGCAGGCCGTTGATGCGCTCCAGGTACCACTCGTCCGCCGGCATCGGCCCCATCCGGCCCACGAGCCGCGCCTTGACCTCCTTGATGCGGCCCCACAGCTGCGCCGTCAGCGCCGCCCGGTCGAACGGCCCCTCCAGGCCGTCGCGCAGCCGGTCCTCGATCAACCTCGGCATGCCGGTCTCGTCGGGCATCACCATGGTCGTCCAGGCCCGTGACTTCTCCCGGTACTGCAACTGCTGCATCAGGCCCTCGTGCGCGGAGAAGTCCGAGGACCGGAACTGCCTGCCCTGCCACTTCGAGCGCAGCGTGCCCGCCAACGACAACGCGCTCTTCACCCCCGTGTTCAGCCCCCGCCCGGGCCAGAAGTGCAACGAGTTCGCCGCGTCGCCGATCAGGAACCCGAACGTCGACGGACCCAACTGCGCGGTGAACCGCGCGTTCTGCGTCATCGACAGGTTGAACATCGTGATCCCCAGGATGTCCCGCGGACCCGCACCGAACAACCGCGCCCCGTCCAGGATGCGCGGCCACAGGAACGACAGGCGGTCCACCGACGGCTTGAAGATCGCCCGGTGCCGGTCGCACACGAACCGGTCACCACGCGGCAGCATCATGCACCGGTACGTGCGGATGCAGTCCACCGGCGCGTTCTCCCCGATCGCGACGATCTCCGAGGCCTCCTCGGCGGTCAACCGCATGTTGATGAACCCGCCGCCCAACGAGTTGAACAGGTACCGGTTCTGCCCCACCGTCAACGGCACCGTGTGCTCGTCCGGGAAGTTCCCCCGCACCCGGATGCCCAGCACCGTCTCCACCAACTGCTCGCCGTCCACCGAGTAGAAATTGCGGTCCGGCGTGCCGAAGTGCTCCTTCAACGCCGCACGGGTCGGCGAGTTCGCCCCGTCCGCCACCACCAGGATGTGCGTCCCCCCGAACCCCTCGGGCACCTCGTAGCGGCCCGGGACCAGCTCGATGTCGTACAACTCCTGCGCCATCTCCAGCAGCGCGTCCTCGATCCACCGGATCTTGATGTTGCGCGGCCGGCCCTTCCCCTCCGGCGAGTCCGGACCCAACGGCCACATCTCGGCGAACCGACCGTCGACGAACAAACGCTCCCGCACCAGGTGCGGCAGGGTCGACCACACGTTGCTCTGCAACGTCACGACCTGCTCACGCCGGAAGTTGCCCTCCGCCTGCCCCAACCACACCACCTTGTTGCCCTGCCGCTTCCACCGCCGGTCGTGGATGCGGATCACCACCTGGTCACCCATCATCGCCCGCAGCGTGCACGCGAACGACAACCCGACCGGGCCGCCGCCCACCACGTCCACGCGCAGCGGCTTGCGCCCGCTGGGCAGCGGGTCGAGCTTCTTGAACAGGCCCGTGGCCCAGTCGGCCGCCGGGGTGGCCGGGGCCGCCACCGGGGTGTCGACGCGCTGCTGGTCAGGTCGAGGCTGGTCAGGTCGAGGCTGGTCAGGTCGAGGCTGGTCAGGTCGAGGCTGGTCCGGGCGCTGAGGCATCCGGATCAGCCTCGTCCGCTCCGCGCGGTTCTGCTCTGCGCTGCTCATCCCCGGGCCGACCCCTTCACGACGATCATCGGTGTACGCCTCCCACACGTGCGGTGACCCGGAACGGTTCACACGGATATCCGGATGCGCCGAACGTGCCCTGGATACATCCGAACGGAGGCACTTCCGGGCGGTCGGCCGCCGAATCCTGTCACGGGGCCGTCGACCTATACTCCTGGGCCTTGGACCGACCGGGGGCTGCGGTGGCTGTGCGTGCTGATGAGTTCTTCCGCGTCGTGGACGCGCTCGTCGAGGTGGGGCGGTCGACGGGCGACCAGTACACGACGTTCACCGTGCGCGGCAAGCGGTTCGGCTACTACTGGCCGCGCACGGACACCGTGGGTCTCAAGCAGACGCTGTCCGAGCAGCGGGCCCTGGTCGCCGAGCGGCCGGACGTGTTCGAGGAGCAGTTCACGGCGGGTGGGTTCGGCTGGGTCGTGGTGCGCCTGGACGGCGTGGACCCGGTCGAGCTGTCCGAGCTGGTCTTCGAGGCGTGGCGCCTGTCCGCCCCGGAGGACCTGCTGGCCGAAGCCCCCGACTGGGCCACCCACCCCCCGAACGTAGAACTCACCGCCCCCGGACGTACGACTCGCGCGACCTGAACGTTGGACTCGCGCGACCTGAACGTACGACTCACCTCTCCCGGACGTACGACTCGCGCGAGTCGTACGTCCAGGTCGCGCGAGTCGTACGTCGGGGGGCGGTGAGTTCTACGTTCAGGTGCGGTGAGTTCTGCGTTCAGGAGCGGTGGACCAGGCGGCCCCTGAGGATCACGGCTTCGGGGTGGGACAGGGCGCGGAGGTCTGTGCGCGGGTCCTCGGCGTAGACGGCGGCGTCGGCGGGAGCGCCCGGTTCCAGGCCGGGCAGCCCCAGGTAGGCGCGGGCTGCCCAGGAGGCGGCGGCCAGGGCGGTGTGGGGGTGCACGCCGGCCGCGGCCAGGGCCAGGACTTCGTCCGCCACCCGGCCGTGCGGTGCGGAGTCCGTCCCGGCCAGGACCAGGACGCCCGCCTCGGCGGCCGCGGCGGTCAGAGGGGCGTGGGCGGTCGCGCCGTCCACGTACCAGCGCTTGCGCGGGCCCTCCGGCTTGTCGACGACGGTGGCCAGGGTCGAGGTGATGGCCGAGAGGGTCGGGGTGAGCGCGGTGCCGCGCGCCGCCATGTCGTGCAGCAGGTCGGGGTCCAGGCACATGCCGTGCTCCACGGAGTCGACGCCCGCCACCACCGCCGCCGCACCTCCCGCCGCGTGCTGGGTGTGCACGGCGAGCCGCCCACCCACCGCGCGCACCGCCTCCACGACGGCCGTCAGCACGTCGGCGGGCACGGGGGCGTCGTCCACGCCCCAGTCCGCCACGACCTTCGCCCACCCGGTGCGCGCGGCCTGCGCGGCGGCGACCGCGGGCAGCTCGGCGTGCTCCACCCGCCGCCCCCACCCGTCGAAGAACTGCCCGTGCTGCACCAGCCACGGACCGGCGTGCCAGGCGCGCGGCACGTCGGGATCGGTGCCGAACCACGGCGGCGGCTCGCCCGCGAGCCCCGGTGAGCGGATCACCGCCACCCCGGCCCGCACGTGCTGCCGCAGGTGCGCGCGCAGCAGCTCGTCGTCGAGCGCCTCACCGGGCGCCTCCGCGCCGGGGTGGGTGTGCGCGTCGACCAGTCCGGGCACGAGCCATCCCTCGGCCACCGGCGCCACCCCCGGCACCGGGTCGGTCGTCCACCGGTCGCCGTCCGCGTAGAGGTCGACGTGCTCGCCGTGCGGGAGCGCCCACCCGCGGACCCTGATCACCATCACCCAGCCTTACCGCACCGGCCCGCGTCTCGACAACGGGTCGGTGTGGTCTGATGCGGTGGACGATCGGCACCGTTCCGGGGGAGCCCGCGATCACGTCGGCGGTCGGCGCGGGGTCCGGGCGAGGGTCCGCGCCGGCTGAGCGGTCCGGGACCGCACGTCACCCGGTGCAGTGACGGCAGTGGTGGGGGCCGACGGCCCGGTCACGACCCCGCCAGCCCTCCCGGACGGCCTGCGCCCACAGCACGTGCCAGGCGGTGGCCGGTTCGTCCCCGAGGTGCGTCCTGCCGCAGTCGTCGCAGATCAGGAGCAGCGCACCGGGGTGGTGGTCGGCGGGGATCGCGGTCACGGCGGGGCGGTCGGCTTCCTCGGTCGGGCTGAGCGGGCCGGCGTCGGCGCGGTCGCGTGACCCGATTGTCGGCACACGGCACCCCCACTGTGACTGAAAACCGTGTTCGGCAACCTTGCGATCACCTTGCGATCGCTGCGCGGGCGGTCCCGGTGGTGGAGGATCGGCGGCGTCATGGACTTCTCGGTTCTGCTGGTCGAGGACGACGAGCACATCAGGCAGGCGTTGGGACTCGCCCTCGGCGACGAGGGCTTCGAGGTGCGGGAGGCGGTGTCGGGCGAGGAGGCGCTGGTCCTGCTCGACGACGGGGAACCCGACGTGGTGCTGCTCGACCTGGTGCTGCCCGGCGTGGACGGCCTGGAGGTGTGCCGCACGCTGCGGGCGCGCGGCGACCTGCCGATCATCGTGGTCACGGCGCGCGCGGACGCCGCCGACGTGATCGCGGGCCTGGAGGCGGGCGCGGACGACTACGTGACCAAACCGCTGGTGGCGAGCGTGCTGGCCGCGCGCATCCGCGCCCTGCTGCGGCGGCGCGGTCCCGGGCGGCAGGACGAGGTGCTGCGCGCGGGCGACCTGGAGGTCCGGCCGGACGTCGGCTCGGTGCACCGGGCGGGCGTCGAGGTGCACCTGACGCGCACCGAGTTCCGGCTGCTGGTGGAGCTGGCCACGGCGGCGGGGCGGATCGTGACCCGCGAGCAGCTGCTCCAGCGCGTGTGGGGCTACGACTACTTCGGCGACACGCGGCTGCTGGACGTGCACGTCCGCCGGCTGCGGCGCAAGGTCGAGCACAACCCCGACGAGCCGGCGCTGGTCGTGACCGTGCGCGGCGCCGGGTACCGGTTGGACGTGGAGGGGTGACCCGGGCGCACCGGTTCTCGCTGCGGTGGCGGGTCGCGGTGGTGCTGGGCGTCGGGTCGCTGCTGCTGACGAGCGTGCTGGCGCTGGTCGTGTGGAACCTGGCGTCCGGGTACATGCTGCGGCAGCGCGAGCAGAGCGCGGTGCGCCAGGCCGAGGTGAACGTGCGGCTGGTCGACGAGTCGCTGCGGACCGGGTCGGAGGGGCTGGACGAGCTGCTCAAGGGCCTCACCGCCGGTCCGGACACGACGATCCTGCTGTTCCGGCCGGGCCAGGTGCTCACCGGGGGCCGGCAGGTCGACCCGGCGGTGCTGCCGCGCGAGCTGCTGGACCTGGGGCGCGCGGGGGTGCCCGCCGGGCAGCGGCTGATCGTGGGCGACATGCCGGTGTACGCGGTGACGCTGCCGATCACGAACGCCGATGGCGTGTACGTGGAGGTCGCGCCGATGCTGCAGCTCGACCGGACGTTCCGCTTCCTCAGCGCGGTGCTGGTCGCGGCGACCGTGGCGAGCGGCCTGCTGGGCGTGGCGCTCGGGTCGTGGGCGGGTCGGCGGGCGCTGCGGCCGTTGACGCAGCTGACGAACGCCGCGTCGCGGATCGCGGGCGGCGACCTCAAGGCGCGGTTGCCGGCGCAGACGGACCCGGACCTGACGCCGTTGGCGGCGACGTTCAACTCGACGGCGGACGCGCTGGAGCAGCGGGTGCTGCGGGACGCGCGGTTCGCGGGCGACGTCAGCCACGAGCTGCGCTCGCCGTTGACGACGATGGTGAACGCGTCCGAGGTGCTGCGCCGCAGGCGGGCCGACATCCCGGGCACGGCGGGCCGTGCGGTGGACCTGCTGACGTCCGAGGTGGACCGGTTCGCGCGGATGGTGGTGGACCTGCTGGAGATCTCGCGGGCCGACCAGGAGGACGACCCGACGCTGGAGGCGATCGACCTGGGGTCGCTGGTGGTGAACGTGCTGGCGGCCCGGCAGGGCCCGCCGGTGCCGCTGGAGCTGGCCTCGCCCTCGCCGCACGTGCTGGGCGACCGCCGCCGGCTCGACCGGGTGGTGAGCAACCTGGTGGACAACGCCGAGCGGCACGCGGGCGGCGCGGTGCGGGTGGCCGTGCTGCGGCGCGGAGGGCTGGCCGTGCTGGAGGTCGACGACACGGGGCCGGGCGTGGCGCCGGACGCGCGGACGCGGATCTTCGAGCGGTTCGACCGCGGCACGCGGGCGGGGTCGCGGGGGGCGGACACCGGCAGCGGCCTCGGGCTGGCGCTGGTGGCGCAGCACGTGCAGCGGCACGGCGGCACCGTGCACGTGGTCGAGCGGCCGGGTGGCGGCGCGCGGTTCGTGGTGGAGATCCCGGAGGCCGAGCGGTGAGACGCGCGGTGGCGGTGTTCCCGGGGAACGGCTTCGTGTTCTCCACCGCGAACGGAGTGGAACCGGCGCCCGGCCGGCTCCTGCGGCGCACCCTCCGCCCACGAGGTAAGTCGGCGCGCCTGTGAACGGGCTGTCGAACCGGTGCGCGGTCGCTGTGCGCGACCGGTGCGCGGGGCTCAGTCCAGGAACTTGACCAGCTCCACCCGGGACCGGATGTCCAGGCGGGTGAAGATGTTGCGCAGGTGGTGCTCGACGGTGCGCCTGCTGAGGAACAGGCGTTCGGCCACCTCGCGGTTCGTGGCGCCCTCGGCCACCAGGTGGGCGATCTGGCGCTGCTGCGGGGTCAGGTCGGCCACCCGGGAGCCGGTGGGGCCCTCGGCCGGTTCGCCGGTGGCGCGGAGTTCGGCTCGTGCGCGGTCGGCCCAGTGGTCGGCCTCGTAGTGCTCGAAGTGGTGGACGGCGTCGTGCAGGAGTTCGCGCGCCTGGCGCGGTTTGCGGTTGCGGCGCAGGCGGTTGGCGTAGAACAGCTCGGTCTTGGCCAGTTCCAGCGGGGTGCCGCCGACCTGGTGCAGCCGGATCGCCTCGGTGAAGTGCTCGTCGGCGCCGGGACCGTCGGAGATCAGCGCGCGGCAGCGGTGCGAGAGGGCCACCCGGGACGCGGTGCCCGTGCTGTGCGCCCACTTCTCGTAGCGGTGCAGGGCGCGGTCCGCGGTGTCGGGGTGGCCGCTGCGGACGGCGGCCTCCACGATGTCCGGCGCGGCCAGGGCGCGGATGCCCGCGTGCACGCCCCGCACGGACGCCGTCCGCATGCGGCGCAGCGCGTCGGCCGGGCGGTCGCGGGTCAGGTCGACGCACGTGGACGCCCACGCCCCGATGGTGCCGGACCGGCCCAGGCCGCGTTGGCGGACCTGGTCGGCGGCGGCGTCGATGCGGTGCAGGGCGGTGTCGGCGTCACCGCGCAGGGCGGCGAGCAGGGCGAGCACCATCAGGTGGTCGGCGACGGCGTTGTGCTGCCCGGCGGCGGTCGCGGCGTGCACGCCCTCGAACGCGGCGGTCAGCGCGAGTTCGTGCTGGTCCACCATGAGCGCGGCCAGCGCGCGGTAGGTCAGCGCCCACGGCACGAGGGTGGTCAGGCCGCTCTCGCGGGCCGCCGTGACGCCCCGGTCGGCCAGCGCGTGCGCCTTCGCCGCGTCGCCGAGCACGTAGGCCGCGTGCCCGCCCCAGATCTTGGACTTCGCGTCGGGCAGGTGCTCGGCCAGCTCCACGACCGAGCGCAGCGCGGGCAGCGCCTCGTCGTGCCGCCCGGCGTAGCTGGCGGCGGTGCCGATCAGGTGGTCGAGCGTGAGCCGGGACTCGGCGGGTTCGTCGGCGGTGCGCCAGGTGACGGCCAGGCCGGCGATCTCGGTGTGCAGCACGTGGTCGCCCGCGACGGCCGCGGCCTCGCCCGCGAAACCCAGGGCGGTGACGGCGAGGCCCCGGTTCGCGCCGACCAGTTCGCCGGCGGCGCGAAGCAACCGGCGCGCGGCCACGTCGGGCAGCCCGTTGCCGATCTCGATGCCGCCGCGCACCAGGTCGGCCAGCGCGCGCGGCTCGGCGTGGTCGGACAGTGGCACCGCCTCGCGCAGGATCGTCCGGGCGCGGTGCGGCAGGCCGCGCCGCCAGTGGTCGGCCGCCGCGGACAGCAGGCGGCGGGCGCGGAGGTCCGGCGCCGTGGTCAGGGTGGCGGCGCGCTGGTGGTCGCGGGCGGCGGCGGCGAAGTCGCCCCGGTCGCGGGCCCGCGCGGCGGCCTCGGCCAGCACGTCGGCCTGCCCGTCCCGCGGCCCCGCCGCGAGCACCGCGCGGTGCCACGTCCGGCGCGGACCGTCGGGCAGGGACTCGGCGAGCGCGGCGTGCGCCCCGTAGCGCTCGGCCAGCGGGAGTTCGGCGACCAGCGTGGACCGCACGAGCGGGCGCGGGTCCATCAGCGCCGCGGCCTCCTGCACCGCCGCGACGGGCAGGCCGGGCAGCCGCACGAGGGTGTCCACGTCCAGCTCGTCGTCCACCAGCACCAGGCCCAGCGCGCGCCGGGCGTCGGGGGTGAGGGCGTCGAAGCGGGCGCGCAGCCTGGCCCGCGAGGTGCTGCCCGGCGGCAGCACGTCCGGTGGCGGCTCGGCGCCGCCGAGCTGGGCGCTGGTCAGCGACCTGGCCAGCTCGACCAGCGCCAGCGGGTTGCCGCACGCCGTGCGGGCCACGTCGTCCGCCAGCTCCCCTGGCAGGCCGGGGAGCAGGTCGCGCAGCACCCGGACGCTGGTGGCGTGGTCCAGCGGGTCGACCTCCACGCCGGGCAGGCCGGGCAGCGGGCGGTCGGCGGTGACGAGCACCGCGACCGGCTCGTCCTCCAGCTCCGGGAGCGCGTCGAGCAGCCAGTCCAGGTCGAGGCGGTGCGCGTCGTCCACGCACAGCAGGGTGCGCCGCGAGTCGGGCGTGAAGTCCGCCGCCGCGTGCCGCGCCGCGCGCAGCAGCGACGTCCGGCCGGACCCGGCCTCGCCGTGCAGCACCAGCACGCCGCCCCGGCCGGCGCGGGCGCGGGCGAGCACCGCGTCCACGGCGACGCGCTGCCGGTCGCGTCCGCGCAGCATGCCTCCTTTCTGCCAGGTGCCGTGCGGCGGCGGTAGGGCCGACCGACCGGTGTGCGCGCGGTGGATGCACCGATAGCCCGCACCGGGGTGTTGCGGTCCGCGGGGCCGGGGACTGGCAGGTGTGCCGATGCGCGTGCCCGGCCGGGTGCCGGAACGTCGTGGTCGCCCCGCACCGCCGCAAGCACGAGCCCTGCATCCCCTGCATCCCTGCACGAGCGAGGTGTTCCGCACAGTGCGACTCCGCAACGTGATCTACACGATCCCGGCGATGGCCCTGGTCCTGACCGGTCTCTCGGCACCGGCCCAGGCCGTCGCCAACCCCTACGAGCGCGGTCCGGCACCCACCACGGCGAGCGTCGAGGCCGCCCGCGGCCCGTTCGCCACGGCGACCACCACCGTCTCCCGCTCCTCGGTGAGCGGGTTCGGCGGCGGCACGATCTACTACCCGACCAGCACGGCCGAGGGCACGTTCGGCGCGGTCGCCATCTCCCCCGGTTTCACCGCGTCCCAGTCGAGCGTGTCGTGGTTCGGTCCGCGCCTGGCGTCCCAGGGCTTCGTGGTGATCACCATCGACACCCTGTCGACGCTGGACCAGCCCGACAGCCGCGGCGCGCAGCTGCTGGCGGCGCTGGACTACCTGACCCGGACCAGCTCGGTGCGCACCCGCGTCGACGCCACCCGGTTGTCGGTGATGGGGCACTCGATGGGCGGCGGCGGTTCCCTGGCCGCGAGCCGCACCCGGCCGGCGTTGCAGGCCGCGATCCCGCTGACCCCGTGGCACGGCACGAAGTCCTGGTCCACGGTCCGCGTGCCCACCATGATCATCGGCGCGGAGAGCGACAGCGTGGCCCCGGTCTCGTCCCACTCGGAGCCGTTCTACACCAGCCTCACCTCCGCGCCGGACAAGGCGTACCTGGAGCTGAACAGCGCGAGCCACTCGGCCCCGACGTCGGCGAACACGACCGTGGCGAAGTACAGCATCTCCTGGCTCAAGCGCTTCGTCGACAACGACACCCGCTATGACCAGTTCCTGTGCCCGGCACCGGGCCGCAGCACCCTGATCGAGGAGTACCGCGACACCTGTCCCCACTCCTGATCGGGTGACCACGGCGGAGCGGCCTCCGGGCAGGAGTCGCTCCGCCGCGCTGGTCACGGCCCCGTTTCAGGGGTCGACCCGCACACCATGAACGTAACGGAACGATAACGCCGCGAACTCGGTTGGGCTGCGGTACCGCCACCGCCCGTATGCCACCGTGGGACGGCCTACCGATGTCGTCCCCACCGCCGGACGACTGAGGTGAGATCGAAATGACGATGACCGGTGGGAGACACCGCATCTCCCGCAGGACGAAGATCGCCACGCTCGGCGCGGCGCTGGTGGTCACCGCCGGCTCCGTCGTCGTGCTCACTGCCTCGGGTGGTGACGACGCGGCGTCCGCCGACGGTGTGGACAAGTCGCAGTTCGTCGACATCACCACGGTGCAGCCCAACGTGAAGGCGGTGAAGAAGCAGCGCCAGGCGTCACGGGGCACGTTCACGGTGAGCTGCGGCCGCAACGAGAACGGCCACTTCAACAGCGACAACTTCATCGCGCAGCCCGGTGTCGCGCACGGCGCGCAGCACCTGCACGACTACGTCGGCAACCTGTCCACCAACGCCGAGTCGACCAACCAGAGCCTGCTCGCGGCGGGCACCACGTGCCGCAACGGCGACAAGTCCACCTACTTCTGGCCGGTGCTGCGCATCGACAAGGGCGACGCCGAGGTGGCGAACCCCGTCGACCCGCAGGCCCAGGCGCAGCAGGAGCAGCAGAAGGCGGCCGACGAGCAGATCAAGGAAGAGCCGCGCGTGCAGTGCCCCGACGTGGCCAGCAAGATCGACGAGGAGGTGCCCGAGGAGGCGCAGCCGCAGGTCGACGAGGCGCTCGCCCAGGTCGAGCAGGTCACCGAGGACGCCGAGAAGCGGCTGCCCGGCTCGACCGCGGTCGACGCCGAGGTGCTGGGGCCGCTGACCGAGCAGCGCAAGCAGGCGCTCGACCGCCTCACGCAGGCGGTCGCCAAACCCGGCGTGCAACCGGTGGACTTCGGCGCGCTCGCGCCGTGCGCCATCAAGCAACCCGACCAGCCCTCCCCCATCGGCGACGGCTCCGAGAACAGCGAGAAGGAGGACCCGGCCGACGCCCAGGCGGGCGCGCACGCCGACCACGCCAACGAACTGCCCGGCAACCTCGGCGAGATCCAGCGCCCGGAGAAGGTGGAGCTGACCTTCCGCGGCAGCCCCGTGGGCAAGGTCCGCGCGATGCCGAAGTTCCTGCGCGTCCTCTACGGCGACGCCAAGGTGTCCACGAACGGACCGGCGAACGCCCGCGCCTCGTGGACCTGCACCGGCTTCGAGGACAAGGTGCAGCTCCAGACGTACGTGGTCTGCCCCGAGGGCTCGAAGGTCAAGCGCCTGCACGACTTCCCGAGCTGCTGGGACGGCAGGAACACCGACAGCGCCAACCACCGCACGCACATCGTGTACCCCGACCCGGCCACCGGGAAGTGCGCGCGGGGCTTCAAGGCCGTGCCGCAGCTGCGGATCTCGCTGACCTACGACATCCCCCGCGACGTCCAGGTCAACGGCCAGTACGCGGTGGACTCGTTCCCGCAGGAGAGCCACAACCCGTTCAGCGACCACGACGACTTCGCCAACGTCATGAACCAGCGGATCATGAACCGCCTGGTGTGGTGCGTGAACCGCGGCAAGACCTGCCGGGAGTGACGACGGTTCCTCGCGCAGCCGCCGGGTCGCCCCGAAATCGGGTGCGGCCCGGCGGCGGCGCGTCGATGCTGGGCCGGTGCGATACCCCGAGTACCAGGGCACGGTCGGGATCGACGCGCGGCTCGCGCGGCGGTTGGTGGACAGCCAGTTCCCGAGGTGGGCCGGGCTGCCGGTGCGGCCGGTCGACCTCGACGGCTGGGACAACCGGACCTTCCGGCTCGGCGACGAGCTGACCGTGCGCCTGCCCAGCGGCGACTGGTACGCCCTGCAGGTGGACAAGGAGCAGCGCTGGCTGCCGGTGCTCGCGCCGGAACTCCCGCTGCCCGTGCCCACCCCGGTGGCGCGGGGCGTGCCGGGCCACGGCTACCCGTACCCGTGGTCCGTCTACCGGTGGCTCGACGGACGACCGGCGCTGGTGGCGGGGACGGGCGACGCCACGGCGTTCGCCACCGACCTCGCGCGGTTCCTGGTGGCGCTGCGGCGGGTCGACTCGACCGCCGGCCCCGCACCGGGCGAGCACAACTTCCACCGCGGCGCGCCGGTGACCGCGTACGGGGACGAACTGTCCGCCGCCGTCGAGGCGCTGGGCGCGGAGGTGCCCCGGGACGAGGTGCTCACGGCCTGGGACGAGGCCACCGCGACGGCCTGGGGAGACCGCCCCGTCTGGTTCCACGGCGACGTCGCCCTCGGCAACCTGCTGGTCCGCGACGGCCGGTTGAGCGCGGTCATCGACTTCGGCACGTCCGGCGTGGGTGACCCGGCGTGCGACGTGGTGATCGCCTGGACCGCGCTGTCCGGTGGCGCCCGGGACGCGTTCCGCCGCACGCTCGACCTGGACGCCGCCACGTGGGCGCGCGGGCGCGGCTGGGCGCTGTGGAAGGCGCTGGTCTCACTGGTGGCGGCGCTGGAGCGGGACGGGGACGGCGAGGGGCACCGGCGGGTCGTGCGGCGCGTGCTCGCGGACCGCGCGTGACGCGCCGAAGTCCTCTCCGACACGTCCACCGCGCTTTTCGGGTCCGTCCGGGGTAGGGTAGGGCCATCGAGGTCGCGCCTTCGCGCACCCGAACATCCCTCGCGCCCCGCGCTCCACGCCCCGAGCACAGCCTCGGCCGGGAACGCGCGCACGGTGCGGAGAAAGTCGGCAACCATGACCGCAACAGCGGCGAACGACCTGTTCAGCCACCCCGAAGCGCACACGACCCAGCAGCGCAGCGGGCCCCGTGACGACGCGCAGCGCACGTACAAGGACCTCTTCCGCGAGCCGGACGACGCCCCGGACGGCACCCCGAGGGCCGGCCACACCCCGTGATGCGCCCCCCGGCGGCTCGGAACGCGGCAGGCGGGGCGCGACCGCTCCCCACCCAACCGGCTCGGAGGTTGTACGTCGTGCCCGCACAGCGCGAGGAACCGGCAACGCGGCCGGTCGACCCGAACCCCGATCACACCCAGGCGCTGACCCGTGCCCTGCGCGAGTACGTGCGGGCCGTGGCGGTCGCGGTGGGCGTCCCGGCGGACGGCACGACGTTCGAGGTCACCGACACGATCACCGCCTACCTGGCGTTGAACCAGCAGGTGCCCGAGCACCCCGGCCGAGACCTGATGCTGGTGTGGGACGAGCGGCAGGGCTGGTCGGTGTCCGTGGAGACCGACCCGGGCGAGTCGCCGGTCCTGCTGACCCGCGGCGGCGACGACCCGGTGCCGCACCCCGAGGCGGTCGCCCGCCTGGTGGCCGGTTCGGCGGCACGGCGGGCCGGTGCGCCGGCGGTGGCGCCGCGACGGCTGGACCGCGCGGCCCTGGCCGAGCGCATGGAGTGGCGCGTCGGCGCGTGGCCGCCCCCGGACCGTCCTCTCAGGACGTTCCCGCTCGCGGACTCGGGCGGGGCCTGACCGCGGCGCACCTCACCGGTGGACACCCGGCCGCTCGCGGCCGGGAGGACGCCGTCGTCCCGGATCGGCGCGGCTCCGCACCCGTGACACCGGGCCGAAGGCCGGTCCGCCCCGGGCACGTGCCGACGGGCGGGAGCCGGTCACAGCACGCGTGAGCGGCCCACCCGGGCGTTGGCGCGGGAGTTCAACCCGAGCATGGACAGCAGTTCGCGGCAGTCGTCGACGTCGATCGCGTTGTCCGCCACGGTGTGCGCGGCACGGGTCCGCTGGACCGCTTCCGCCTGGTCCGCGGCGGCGCGCACCTCGGCGAAGTTCACCGGGGGACGTCGCTCACCGGTCGACGTGAAGTGCAGGGGGTCGTGCCCCACGAGCGTTTGATCCGGCGACAAGCCGGTGCTCCCGTCTCCGACCGGCCGTGCAGCACCGGGACCGGAACTCGGCGGGGACCGCGTCGGCCGAGTGCCGACATCAGGTGTTCCCCGCGAGCCGACGATACCCCACCCCACCCCCTCGGACCGATCCCGACCGGACGCCGGCGAGGTCGCGCCGGGCGCGTTCGCCACGATCGTGCCGATCCCGGTGCGGGTGGCAGCGCACCGCGGCGGTCTTCCCGGAGTTCCCCGCCCCGGTTTCAGCCCGCGTGCCCGTGCCAGGCGAAGGGCGCGAGCCGCTCGTCCAGCGGCGCCCCGGTGAGCCGGTTGGCCAGGGTGGACGTCGTGTAGGCGCCGATGCCGAGGACGACCTCCAGGGCGTTCCGGGCGGTGTGGCCCGCCGCGAGGAAGGCGTCGAGCACGTCGTCGGCCACGGCTCCGGCGGTGGCGAGGACCGCCAGCGTGAACACCCGGACGGCCTCCAGCCGCCCGTCCGCCAGGGGACGCCGCTCCCGCAGTGCCGCGATCAGGTCCGGGTCCGCGCCCAGCGCGGTCAGCTTGGCGGTGTGCAGGGCGACGCAGACCTCGCACCCGTTGCGGGTCGCGACGGCGAGGACGACGACCTCGCGGGCGAGCGGGTCGAGGGTGGTGGCCTCGAACCGCGCGCTGATCCCGAGGAACCCGTCGAGCAGTTGCGGTGACCCGGCGAGGCGGGCCACCGGGGCGGGCAGGTAGCCCATCCTGTCGGCGACGCCCGCCATCACCCGGCGGGAGGCGGGCGGGGCGGTCTCGGGGGTGTGGTCGACGAACACGGACTCGCGCACGGGGCTCCTCGTGGGTGGCGCGGCGGGCCGCACCCTAGACTGGTCAACGTGGTTGACGAAAAGGTAAACCAGGTTGTCGAGTTTGACAATGGGCGCTGATCCGGCGGACGAGGCCCCTCCCGGCTTCGTGCTCCCGTTGCTGCTGTTCGCGGGCTTCCGGGCGTTCATCGACGAGGTGCACGCCGAACTGGCGCGACAGGGCCACCCCGACCTGCGCCCGGCCCACGGCTTCGCGCTCCAGGCCGTCGGCGGGGCGGGCGTGACCGCGGGCGAACTCGGCCGGCGCCTGGGCGTGTCGAAGCAGGCCGCGGGCAAGACCGTGGACCGGCTGGCGGGCCTGGGCTACGTCGAGCGGGTGGACGACCCGGCCGACGCCCGGCGCAAGCACGTCCGCCTCACCGCGCGCGGGCACGACGTGCTCGCCCGGTCGGCAGCGGTCATGGAGTCGCTGCGGGCGCGGTGGGCGGACGCGCTGGGCGAGGGACGCCTGCGCGACCTGGAGCGGGGCCTGCGGACGGTGGTGCCCGGCGACCACTTCCGGCTCGACGCGTCGAACTGGTTCGGGGCCTGACCACGGCGGCCTCACCGACCCGAACCGACCCGACTTCGGGCGGACCGCGCGTCCGGGCACGGGGCCGCGGGTGGTGCCCCGCACCCGGACGGTGCTCACCAGGTGACCGGGAGTTCCCGCAGGCCGCCGACGAGCAGTCCCTCCACCGGCCGCAGCCCGTCCACCGGGCCGGCCGGCCGCAGGCCGGGCAACCGGCGCAGCAGCACGTCGAGCGCGACCTGGAGCTCGGTGCGGGCGAGTGCCTGACCGAGGCACGAGTGCGCGCCGGCGCCGAAGGACAGGTGCGGGTTCGGGCTGCGCGTCAGGTCCACCTCCCCGGCCCGCTCGAACGCGGCGTCGTCGCGGTTGGCGGCGGCCATGCTGCACACCACGGTCGTGCCCGCCGGCAGCACGGTGCCGCCGACCTCGAAGTCCTCGTCGAGGTAGCGCAGCATGCCGACCCCGGCGTTGACGTCGGTCCGCAGCGCCTCCTCCACGGCGGGGCGCACCAGCGCCCGGTCCGCCAGCAGCGACTCCCAGCGGGACCGGTCGGCCAGCAGCACCGCCACCATCTTGGCGATCATGTTCGCGGTGGTCTCGTGCCCGGCGACCAGGAGTGCCATGCCGGTGGCCACCAGCACGCCGTCGGGCATGGCCGTGCCCTCGGAGTCGGTGCTCGTGATCAGCTCGCTGAGGATGTCGTCACCGGGTTCGGCGCGCTTGGCCGCCACGTGGCCGCCCATGTAGGCCACGAACTCGGCCTGCGCCGCGCCGATCTCCTCCCGCGTGTAGCGGGTCGTGCTGAGGCCGCCCACGGCCCCGCTCGGCGGACAACCCCTCGGCACCACCCCCGTCGACGCACCGGTCGAACCGGACGGGCGGACCCGGTCGAGCAACTGCGTCAATCCACCTCCAGCACCGGCGGCAGCTTGGCCGGCGCCACCACGATGTCCACGCGCCGCACGCGTCCCCCGGCCAGGGTCACCGCGCCGACGAAGCGGGTCGTCGCGCCGGTCATCACCGCGAACCCGGGGCCGCCGTTGACCACGACGGGGACCAGGCGCTCCCCTTGCGCCATCTTGCGGCGGACGCCCAGCAGGAAGCGGCCCACGTGGTCCGGGCCGTGCACCGGCCGGCGGGCCACGCCGAGGATGCCGCCGCCGTCGCTGGTCAGCACCACGTCCGGGTCCAGGACGGTCAGCAGCGCGGACAGGTCGCCGCCGGCCACCGCGCGCAGGAACGTCGACGTCGTGTGCCGGTGCTCGGCGGTGGCCACGTCGACGCGGGGCGCGCCCGCCGAGACGTGGGCGCGGGCCCGGACGGCGAGCTGGCGCACCGCCGCCGGGGTGCGGCCGACGATCGCGGCGATCTCCGGGAACGGCAGGCCGAACACCTCGTGCAGCACCCACGTCGTGCGCTCGGCCGGGGTCAGCGTCTCCAGCACCACCATCAGCGCGAAGCTGACGCTCTCGTCGAGGGTGACCCGGTCGGCCGGGTCGGCGTCCACGACGGGTTCGGGCAGCCACGGACCGACGTACTCCTCGCGCCGCACCCTGGCGGAGCGCAGCACGTCCACCGCGCGCCGCGCCACCGCCACCACCGCCCACGCCTCCACGTCCCGGACCGGCTCGCGGGCGTCCGCCTCGACCAGGCGCAGCCAGGAGTCCGACACCACGTCCTGCGCCTCGGCGACCGTGCCGACGAGCGAGTAGGCGACGCCGACGAGCCGTTGCCGCACGCGGGTGTACTCGGCGGCCAGCTCGGCCTACCGGTCCGCGACCGGCCCCGTCACGGCCGCACCGAGTCCAGGTACCCGTCGAACGTCCGCTCGCCCTCCAGGTACTCGCCCCGCGGCACGAGGCCACCGGTGGCGAGCCCGTCCGGTCCGCCCCCGACCTCCTCGACGGTCAGCGCGTCACCGCGCCGCGCGACCAGGCGGCGGGCCATGTCGGCGAGCGTGATCCGCTCGGGACCGGCGATCGGCGTGGCGAACCCCTGCGGACCGCCCTCGGCCAACGCGACCAGCCGGGCCGCGACCTCGACCGTGGACACCGGCTGCGACAGCATCGCGGGCACCCGCGCCACCGGCCCTTCGGCGTTCGCCAGCGTCTGGGCGGCGAACTCGAAGAACTGGGTGGCCCGCAGCACCGTCCACGGCACCGGCCCGGCGGTGACCAACTCCTCCTGGCGGCGCTTGCCGTGGTAGTAGTCCAGATCGACCTCGTCCGCGCCGACGATCGACAGCACCACCAGGTGCCGGACCCCGGCGCGGGCCGACGCGTCGAGCAGGTGCGTCGTGACGTCGCCGAAGAACCGCTCGGCCTCCTCCCGCGTCCACACCGCCGTGTTGGACACGTCGATCACCGCCTCGCACCCGGTCAGCGCCGCGTCCAGGCCCGCGCCGGTGGTCAGGTCGACCCCGTCCGCGCGGCTGAGCACGACGGCCTCGTGCCCGGCCCGCGCCACCTCCTCGACGACCTTCCGCCCGACCACTCCGGTGCCGCCCGCAACCGCGATCCTCATCATGCGTCCTCACGTCCATGGGAACCTCGCCGCAACCAGGACGACCCGGCCACGCCCGCTGTGACACGACCCGTAACGGATCACCCGGACGGGGCGAAATCCCGATCATGAGGATCGCGGTCGTCGTCGCACTGCTCGCCCTGGCCACGGGCTGTTCCACCGCCGTCACGGGCACCGGCACGGGCGGTGCGGCCGTGACCACCACCACTACCGCGGCCACCACTACCGCGGCCACCGCTGCCACCACCACGACCGCCCCGGCGGAGGACACCACCGGGCCGACGCCCCCGCCGATCCCGGCGATCGACGAGGGTGCGCCGGCCCAGTACTGCGACCAGCCGTTCACCGGTGCGCTCGGCAAGGACATGCTCGCCGTCGTGGTCGAGACCCCGTCCGGCCGGCTGGGCTGCGACGAGGCCGGCGCGGTCTTGGCCGACTACTACGCCGAGCGCCGGGACCCGAGGACCGGCCTGCCGCCGCTGGCCGTCGCCGGCATGTCCTGCAACCAGGTTCCCGAGGGCCAACTGCCGCAGGTGGTGTGCGTCGGCGAGGACGACCTCATCTACGCGATGTGGCCCCAGACGTGACCGTCACTCCTTCCCGCGGGCCAGCTTCGACGGCCACCAGATGCGCCGGCCGAGGTCCACGCCCAGCGCGGGCACGAGCAGCGACCGCACCACGAACGTGTCCAGCAGCACGCCGAACGCCACGATGAACGCGATCTGCGCGAGGAACAGGATGGGCAGCACGGCCAGCGCGGAGAACGTGGCCGCCAGCACCACGCCCGCCGAGGTGATCACGCCGCCGGTGATGGTGAGGCCGCGCAGCACGCCCTCCCGCGTGCCGATCGAGGCCGCCTCCTCGCGCACCCGCGTCATCAGGAAGATGTTGTAGTCGATCCCCAGCGCCACCAGGAACACGAACCCGAACAGCGGCACCACCGGGTCCGCGCCGGGGAAGTCGAAGATCCCGTTGAACACCAGCGCGGAGACGCCCATGGTCGCGCCGAACGACAGCACCACGGTGGCGATCAGCAGCAGCGGCGCGAGCAGCGACCGCAGCAGCAGCGCCAGCACCAGGAAGATCACCACGAGCACGATCGGGATGATGACCAACCGGTCGCGCTCGGAGGTGTTCTGCGTGTCCAGTTGCGTGGCGGTGGGTCCGCCGACCTTCGCGTCGGCGTCGGGCACCGCGCGCACGGCCTCGCGCAGCCGCTGCACGGTGGCCACCGCGGCCTCCGAGTCGGCCGGGTCCTCCAGCACCACGTCGAGGCGCACCAGGTCGTCCGCCTCGCCGGCGGGCCGCACCGACGACACGCCGTCCACGTCCTGCGCCGCCGCCGTCACCTGCTGCGCCGCCGCGGAGCGGGCCAGCACGACGGTCGGCGCGCCGGTGCCGCCCGGGAAGTGCCGCGACAGCACCTCCTGGCCGGCGACCGAGTCGACGTCGGTGAGGAACACGTCGGACTGGGCCGTGCCGGACGCCTGGAGCTGCGGCACGAACGCGACGCCGACCAGCAGCACCAGGGTGGTGACCACCCACGTCGCGCGCGGCCGGGCGGAGATCACCTTCGCGATCCGCGACCACAGGCCGCTCGCCTCGGGGTGCGGGGAGCCGAGCTTCGGGCGCAGCGGCCAGAAGGCGGAGCGGCCGAGCAGCACGAGCGCGGCGGGCAGGAACGTGACCGAGGCGAGGAACGCCGCGCCGATGCCGATGGCGGCGACCGGGCCGAGGCCCTTGTTCGAGTTCAGGTCGCTGAACAGCAGGCACAGCACGCCGAGCACGACCGTGCCCGCGGAGGCGGCGATGGGCTCGATGGTGGCCCGCCACGCCGTCCGCATGGCGGTGAACCTGTCCTCGGTGTCGCGCAGCTCCTCGCGGAACCTCGACACGAGCAGCAGCGCGTAGTCCGTGGCCGCGCCGAACACGAGGATGAACAGGATGCCCTGGCTCTGGCCGTTGAGGTCGAGCACGCCGCCGTCGGCCAGCAGGTACACGGCGAGGCTCGCGAGGCCCAGCGCGAACACGCCGGACAGCAGCACGACGAACGGCAGCAGCGGGCTGCGGTAGACGAGGACCAGGATCACCGCGACGACCGCGCCCGCGACGAGCAGCAGCAGTCCGTCGATGCCGCCGAAGGCCTCCTTCAGGTCCGCGACCTGCGCGGCGGGACCGGCGACCAGCACCGTCAACCCGTCGGGCGGGGACGTGAGCCGGGCGCGGATCTCGTCGACCGCGCCGGCCGGGTCCTCCGGGTCCACCACGACCACGACCTGCGCGGCCTGGTCGTCCTGCTGCGACGGGATGACGGGGGACGCCTCGCCGGGGAGGTCCAGGCCACCCAGGTAGTCGCGATCGGCCTGGGTGAGGCCGGAGGTGCGCTCGGCCACCACGACGGCGGGCAGGCCGCGGGTGTCGCCGAACGACTTCACCCGTTCGGACACCTCGGTGGCCTCGGCGGACGCGGGCAGGAACGCCGAGCTGTCGTTGGTCGAGACCTCGCTGAGCTTGCCCGCGAACGGCCCGGACACGCCGCCGAGCGCGAGCCAGGCGACGGCGACGAGCGCCGGGAGCAACCAGCGGGCACGAGAAGGGCTTGTGCTCACGGCAGAATGTCCTCCGGGACTACGTACTTCGACAGTCGGATAGTTCGATCGTCGAAATGCTAACGGGAGGGTGGATGGTCGACAACTCGGCGCTGGTCAGGCTGCTCCGGCAGCTCACGGTCGAGACCGACCGGTTCGCGGAGATCTTCGGCGACCGGCAGGGTATGCACCGCACGGACCTCAACGCGCTGGCCGTGATCATGGACGCGCGGTGGAGCGGCGAGCCGATGTCACCGGGGAAGCTGGCCGAGGCGATGCACCTGAGCGCGTCGGCGACCACGTCCGTCCTGGACCGACTGGAGGCGTCCGGGCACGTCGAGCGCACGCGCAGCCCGCACGACCGGCGCAAGGTCGAACTGCGCGCGCACCCCAAGGCGCTCGACCTGGGGCGCGCGTTCTTCGAGCCGCTCAACGAGGCGTTCACCGCCGCGTGGGCCGGGTTCGACGACCGGGAGAAGGAGGTCGTGGCGCGGTTCCTGGCCGCGAGCATCGAGGCCACGGTGACCGTGCGCGGCGGACTCGACCCGTGACCGCCGCCACGTGCGCGAAGCGGTAGGACCGGACAAGATTCATCCGCTGTGGAAAAATCCGGTGACACTCGGGGCGCGGCGCCCGCCGGCCGACGGGGCCGTGCGCGGCGCCGCCGGCGGACGACACGCGGCCCGGGACGCACAGCGGGCGTCCCGGGCGCGGGCGATCAGCGCGCGTTGTGCGCGGCGACGTTGGCCGCCAGGTGGCGCAGCGACTCGCGCAACCGGTCCACCTCGACCTCGGGCAGCCCCATCACCTCCCCGATGGACGTGGTGATGCCCCCGGTCGAGCCCTGCAGCGCCCGGCCCTCGTCGGTCAGCCCCACCAGGACCGACCGCTCGTCGTCCATCCGGCGCCGGCGCGTGACCAGGCCCGCCACCTCCAGGCGCTTGAGCAGCGGCGTCAGGGTGCCGTAGTCCAACTGCAGGGCGTCACCGAGGTCCTTGACCGGCATCGGCTCGCCCCGGTCCCACAGGGCGAGCATGACCAGGTACTGCGGGTAGGTCAGGCCCAGGTCCTGCAACAGGGGCCGGTAGGCGGCGGTGACCGCGCGGGACGCGGCGTAGAGGGCGAAGCACAGCAGGTCGTCCACGGCCGATCCCCGTTCCAGCGGCGGCACGTCCATCGCGGACTCCTCTCGTCGTTCTCCGGACACCCATGGTGCCACGTGTGCCATTGGTCACTACCCAAGTAACTTGTGTACAAGTTACTTGGGTACTAGCTTATGTGACATCAGCCCGACCACCGAGGGAGAAGAACGATGAGCGACAACACCCCCACCGCGATCCTGGTCCACGGCGCGTTCGCGGACGGCTCCAGCTGGGGCCGGGTCATCGACCGGCTGCGCGCCGAAGGCGTGGACGCGATCGCGGTGAGCAACCCGCTGCGCGGCCTGGCCCATGACGGCGACTACGTGGCGGCCGTCGCGGGCCAGGTCGACGGGCCCGTCGTGCTGGTCGGCCACTCCTACGGCGGCCCGGTCATCACCCACGCGGGCGCCAAGGCGCCCAACGTGAAGGCCCTGGTCTACGTGGCCTCGTTCGGCATCGACACCGGCGAGAGCGCCCTGGGCTCGGTCGAGCCGTTCCCGCCGGTCGAACTGGGCACGTCCCTCGCGCCGCAGCAGTTCCCCGACGGCGAGGGCACCGACACCGAGTTCACCATCCGGCGCGACGCCTTCCCCAGCGTCTTCGCCGCCGACCTGCCTGCGGAGTTCACCGCGACGGCCGCCGCGACCCAGCGCCCGATCGCCGCCCGCGCCCTGGCCGAGCCGCTGGCCGTCGAGCCGGCGTGGAAGACCCTCCCGTCCTGGTTCGCCGTCGCCACCGAGGACAACGCGATCCACCCGGACTCCCAGCGCGCCGCCGCGAAGCGCCTCGGCGCCACCACCGTCGAGGTGCGGGGCTCGCACGCCATCGCCGTCTCCCGCCCGGACGAGGTGGCGGCCCTGGTCCTCGCGGCGGTCCGAGCCGTCGCCTGACCCGACCACCCGGTCGCCCGACCACCCCACGAGCACGGGGCGGACGGGCGACCACCCCCGGACGGCAGCGGCGGCACGGCCGCGAACCCGCCGGGCGGGCGCGGACCCTACCTTCGGGGGCTTCCCGGCCACCACCGGGGACTGGTTGTTTGGGTAGCGCGGGAGCCTCCCCTGTCATCGGCTCCCCGGACTTCCCTGCCCCCAAGGAGAACATCATGCTCGTGCGCAAGGTCGCGCGTGTCGCAGTGCTCGTGCTGGGTCTGCTGTCACCGCTGGTCGCGGTGGCCGGGCCCGCCTCGGCCGCCCCGGTGGCCGACGACGTGCAGGTGCTGGCGCGCACCCTGTACTACGACACCAGCCAGGCCCAGGAGTTCGCGGCGGACTGGGACACCGCCGCCGCGAACTGGAACAAGTCCGTCACCAACGTCCGGCTGGTCAAGCGGACGACCGGTTCGACGGTCAACATCCGCATCCTGGCGGACAACGGCTGGCCCCGCGCCTACGTGACGTCGCTCGGCAACGGCACCGTCTACATGGGACGTCAGGCGGTCCAGCAGGGCTACTACCGGCCCCGCATCTCCACCCACGAGATCGGCCACATCCTCGGCCTGCCGGACCGGCGGACGGGCCTGTGCGCCGACCTGATGTCCGGTTCCAGCGCGCCCATCGCGTGCAAGAACGACCTGCCGAACGCCGCCGAGCGCGCCGAGGTCGACCGCCGCTTCGCCGGGTCGGCCGCCCTGTCGGACGTCCGGACCGCGGGCTACTCGGCCTCTGCCGTGGAGTGCTTCGTGTACTGACGACCGGCACCCGCGGGGCGGTGGCACCACACCGCCCCGCGGGCACTCCCCCGACCACTCCCCCCGGCTTCTCCCCGTCAGTCGGCCTTGGCCCACGCCTTCGCCAGCGACACCTTGCCGCCGGTGCGCATGAGGGACCCCTCGTACAGGCGCGAGGCCAGCAGCACGACCCCGACCACGGACGCGGCCAGCACGCCCAGCGACAGCAGGCCCTCCCACACCGCGGCCGAGCCGGTGAACACGCGGACCGGCATGGCGACCGCCGACGAGAACGGCACGTACGACAGCACGCCCAGCACGGTCGGGTTGTCGGAGAAGAACATCACGCCGAAGTACGGCATCATCACCAGCATCACGACCAGGCCCATGCTGGAGCCCAGGTCCTCCTGGCGGCTGACCAGGGACCCGGCGACGGCCCACACCGAGGCCAGCAGCACGAACCCGAACACCATGAAGGGGACGAACCACCCCAGGGCGGGCGCCACGACGGCGAGCAGTTCGGCCTGGCCCCCGATGCGCAGCGCGATGGGCGTGACCAGCGCGAGCACCACCACCTGGCCCACGGTGAGCAGCGCGTGCCCGGCGATCTTGCCCGCCAGCATGGCGCGCACCGGGATCGTGGACACCAGGATCTCGACGATGCGGGTCTGCTTCTCGGTCACCGTGCTCTGCGCGATGGCCGCCCCGCCCATGCCGAACATGAGGAACACCAGGGCGAAGACCATGATCACCAACTGGCGCTCGCCGGGCGAGACGTCGGCCGGTTCGAGCAGGTCCACCGGCGGTGTGGTGACCAGGGCGGTGAGCACGTCGGTCGGCGGTTCGGTCAGGGCGACCACCCGCACGCCGTCGGACGACCCGTCGGGCACGACGGCCGCCTCGACCTCGTCGGCGCGCACCAGCTCCTCGGCTTCCGCCCGGTCGGCCACCTCGCGCACCTCGAAGCCGGCGGCGGTCAGCACCTTCGCGGTGTCGCCGCCGACCGCGGCGACCGAGTCGGGGGTGTCGAACAGCTTCGGCAGCACGGTGAGGGCGAACAGGCCGAGCACGACGACGGCGAACCCGATCCAGAAGCCCTTCGTGCGGACCAGGACCTTGACCTCGCGTTCGGCGACCAGCCGGGCCGCCGCGGTGAACGGGATGCTCACGCCGCCTCCTTGAAGATCTCGTCGAGCGTGGGTACGACCGGGGTGAAGCTGCGCACGGCGCCGCGGTCCAGGGCGGCGCGCAGCACGTCCTGGTCGTCCGCGGTGTCCAGCTCGAAGACGGCGCGCGGGCCGTCGAGGTCGACGACGCGGACGCCGGGCACGTCGCGCAGCCAGCCCGCGTCGGTGTCGACGACCACCTCGAAGCGGCGGGCGCCGTAGCGGGCGCGCAGCTCGTCGCGGCTGCCGGCGGCGGTGACCCGGCCCTTGGAGATGATCACGACGTCGTCGCAGAGCTGCTCGACGAGCGCGAGCTGGTGGCTGGAGAACAGCACCGGCGCACCGCGCGCCGCGCGGGCGCGCAGCACGTCCAGCACGACCTCCACGGCCAGCGGGTCCAGGCCGGAGAACGGCTCGTCCAGCACCAGCACCTCGGGGTCGTGCACGAGGGCGGCGGCGATCTGCACGCGCTGCTGGTTGCCCAGCGACAGCGCTTCGAGCAGGTCGCCGGACCGCTCGGCCAGGCCGAGCTGGTCCAACAGCCGGTCGGTGTTGGCCCGCGCGGTGGCGCGGTCCAGGCCGTGCAGGCGGCCGAGCCAGCCGACCTGCTCGCCGATCGCCATCTTCGGGTACAGCCCCCGCTCCTCGGGCATGTACCCGAACTGGGGTCGGTTGGCGGCCGTGATCCGCTCACCGCGCCAGCGCACCTCGCCGCCGTGCGCGCCGAGGACGCCCAGCACGATCCGCATGGTGGTGGTCTTGCCGGAGCCGTTCGCACCGAGGAACCCGGTCATCCGGCCTGGTTTCACGTCGAAGGAGACGTCGTGGAGCACCTGGTGGTCCCCGAAGCTCCGGCTGATCGCAGTCACTGTCAACACGCTGATCACGCTATGCGGTCATGTCACCCGATCGCGTCCTCCGCAAGACCCACCCGGGTGATCCTCCGCGAGGATGTCCTGGTCGTCCCGGGGAGGACGGCCGACTCGACGAGTCCCAGGGTCCTCCGACCGACAAGCGGTGGGCGGTCGTGCTGTTTCACCTGATCAAGTGATGAAATGGGCACAGGTGTTCGAATAGCCTGAATTCATGGACGTGTCGCCCGCACTGCTCTCCGACGATGGTGTGTTCGCCGCCATCGCCGAGACCGAGGCCGTGCTGCGCGCACTGCACCTGCGGCGGTTGCGGTTGCTGGCCGAGGTGCTGCGGCGCGGGCTCGACACCGACACCTACCGGCGTCTGGTGCGCGCCGACCCGCGGGAGGTGAAGCGGTGGACGGCGCAGGTGACCCTGTTCCTGCCCTCCACCAGCCCCACCGGCCAACCACTCCCACCCCTGCACCCCGTGACGGGTGCGGTGTTGGAGGAACTCTCCGACGGGCACCTCACCGAATTGGCTCGGGCCATCTCGTTGCACCTTCCGGACGGGTCGGAGGAAATCCTCGTCGAGGCGGCGCGATCGGTGGAACCGAAAGCGGTGCGGCAACTCGCCGACCGGATTCGCGACCGCGTCGAACAGGACCGGGCGGACGAGGTGGACGAACCCGCCGCCGATCCCGGTGACACACTGCACCTGCGCGACCTGCCCGGCGGACGACTCGAATTCTTCGGAGAACTGTCCGCCGAGAGCGGGGCGCGGTTCACCGCACTGCTCGAACCACTCTCCACACCACGCCCGGACGGCCCCCGCGACGCGGCACGACGCAGGGGCGAGGCGTTCGCCGACCTGATCCACCTCGCCTCACGCTCCACCGACCTGCCGTCAGAGGCCGGAGAGCGACCGCACATCAGCGTCACCATCGAGCACGACACCCTCCGCCGGGGCGTCGGGCACGCCTTGTTGGACGGCGACCGGCACCTCAGCGCGGCCCAAGCCCGCCGCATCGCCTGCGACGCCAAAATCGTCCCCGTGGTACTGGGCGGCGACTCCGAAGTACTCGACCTGGGACGCGCCAAACGAACCGTGAGCGTCGCCCAACGCCGGGCGCTGCACGCCCGCGACCGGGGCTGCGCCTTCCCCGGCTGTCACCGACCACCCAAGTGGTGCGACGCCCACCACGTACGACACTGGGCCGACGGCGGCACCACCGACCTGCACAACCTCGTCCTGCTCTGCCGCACCCACCACAGCCTCATCCACCACTCGCAGTGGCACATCACCACCACCGGCGGAACACCGACCTTCATCCCACCCCGACACATCGACCCCGCACAGAGGCCACGCCAAAACCTCCTCCACCGACCACCCACACCCGTGGCCGCCTGACCCTGTTCGTCCAGCAGGACCTCATCGTCCCTGGTCGATGCCCGCATCCCTGGGCAGCTGGAAAACCGATTTCCCGAGCATGGGCAGGACGCTGGCCAGCATCCCGACGACGCACACCCAGAGGGCGTTGCGGTCTCCGACGGCCTGGGCCAGAAAGCCCCCGAGCAACCCGCCGACCGGCATCATGCCCCACATCAGGAACCGCATGGTGGAGTTCATCCGGCCGTGCAATTCGGGCGGGCAGATGGCTTGGCGGTAGGTGAGCTGCGCGACGTTCTGGACGGCGCTGCCACCGATGTAGGCGGCGTAGCCGAGGGGGTAGAGCGCCACCAGCCAACCACCGCCCACCAGCGGCATGACCAGGAGCAGCGGGAACGTCACGACGAACGGCAGCCACAGCGTGCGGGCTATCCCGAGCTTCGAGATGACGCGGTTGGCGAGCACGCTCCCGACGACCCCGCCGACCGCGACGGCCGCGGTCACCAGGCCGTAGACCGCGGGTTGCAGGCCGAGCGTGCCCACCAGCAGCAGCGGCTGGACGGTGAGCAGCGCGTACTCGAACAACAAGGCGATCATGCCGTGGACCACGACGCGCCGGAGGATCGGCTGGCCCATGACGTAACGCATCCCGGTGGTGATCTCCCGGCGCAGTCGGGGCCGCTCACCGAGCCGCAGGACCTCCGGTTCGCGCGGTCGGATCCTGCCGAGCAGCCCGGCGGAAACCAGGTGGCAGGCCGCGTTGAACGCCACCGCGCCCGAGGAGGTGATCAGTTGGACCAGCACCCCTCCCGCGGACGACCCGACCAGCAGGCTCCCGTTCCCCGTCACCTCCAGCTTGCTGAAGGCGGCCTGCAAGCGGTCCTTCCCCAGCAGGCGCGAGACGTAGCTCTGCTGGGCCACGTCGAAGAAGACGTTGCCGAAACCGATCACCAGGGCGACCACGTACAGCTGCACGAGGCTGAGCACCCCGAACAGCGCTGTCACCGGCACCGACGCGAGCGCCAGCGCGCGGATCAGCTCGGCGGCCACCATCACCGGCCGCTGCGGTAGCCGGTCCACCCAGACCCCGGCGGGCAGCGCGACGACGAGGAAGGCGATCGTGCTCGACGCCACCAGGAGTCCCACCTGCTGGGCGGAGGCGTGCAGCACGAGCACCGCGACCAGCGGCAGCGCGACGAGCGTGACCTGGCTACCGGTGCGGCTGATCGCATCGGCGGCGAACAGCAGGCGGAAACCCCGGTGGGAGCGGAGCAAGTCGTCGGCTCGCCGGTCGCGCCCCTGCACGTCCACGGTCATGACGCGTCCACCACCTGCGCCGGCTCGGGCACTACGGCGCTCATCACGACTTCGCCTCCTGGGGTGACCGGTCGACCACGCGACCGGGATCGACTGATCCTCAGTGGACTGGCTTCCCGTGAGCCGGCGACCGGACCGGGTCCGCCGCCCCGGCCGCGTGTGCCAGCCGTTGCACGATTTCGGCGAGGATAGCGGGGGTCGTGGCGAAGTTGAGCCTGAGGAAACCCACGCCGGGCGGGCCGAACTCGGCGCCGTCCAGCACGGTCACCTGCGCGCGTTCGACGATGTCCGCGGACCGCGGGTGGTCGCGGAGGTCGAGCCAGCCGAGGTAGGTGCCTTCGGGCGGGGTGTAGCGGACCTTCGGCAGGTGCGAGTCGAGCAGCTCGGCCAGCAGGTGGCGATTCCGGTCGAGCTGAGCGAGCACCGCGTCGAGCCACGGGCCGCCGGTCAGGTACGCGGTCGTGGCGGCCAGGACGCCCAGTGTGGCGGTGCCGTCGGTGTGCAGTCGCCCGAGTTCGCCCCACCGCTTCCGGTCGGCATCGTTGCCGGTCAGCAGTTGGGCGCACTTCAGGCCCGCCACGTTCCACGCCTTCGACGTCGACGTGGCCGTGATCGCGTGCCCCGCCGCCGCGTCGCAGGTGGTCGCGTACGGGACGTGGCGGTGCCCCCGGTAGACGAGGGGCGCGTGGACCTCGTCGGAGAACACCCGGCCGCGGTGGCGTTCGACGACCTCGGCGATGGCCAGCAGTTCGCCGCGCTCCGCGACCGCGCCGAGGGGGTTGTGGGGGTTGCAGAGGACGAGCAGGTTCCCGCCCGCCGCGAAGGCGCGGTCGAGCGCGTCCAGGTCGTAGCCGTAGTGCCCCCCGGACTCGACCATCCCGATCTGGATGACGCGCCGACCGAGCAGGCGGGGCACGACCAGGAAGGGTGTGTACGCGGGCACCGGCACGATGACGGCGGAGCCGGGTCGGGAGAAGCACTCGACGGCGATGTGCAGGGCGCGGATGACGTCCGGCAACGGCCGCACGTCCGCCGGTGACACGTCCCACCCGTACCTGTCGTGCTGCCAGGCCGCGCACGCCTCGGCCAGCCGCGCCGCCAGCCGGGGCGTCAGGTAACCGACCTGGTTCCGGTTCACCGCGTCGTGCAACGCCTCCGCGACCTCGGGAGCGGTCCCGAAGTCCATTTCGGCGACGCACGCCGCCAGCCTGCCCGGCCCGGCCGTGTCCCACTTGAGCCCACCGCGCTCGCGCAGCGAATCGACCGTGATGCCGTCGGAACCTCTCCACACCTGGAATGTCACCTACTCCGTCAGCACGTGTTTCCCGGCGGCGATGCTCGCCTCCCAGTTCTGACCGTCGAATTCCACGAACTCGATGTGCTCCGCGGGACCGAGGTCGAGGCAGCGCGCGTTGACGCTGAAGTAACCGGTCGGGTGCGACCGGGGGCGGTAGAACGGCAGGACACCGCAGACCGCGCAGAAGGTGTGGTCCGCCACGCGGTCACCGAACCGGTAGGGCTTGAGGAACTGCTGTCCCTCGTGCAGCGTGAACCGCTCCTCCGGGACCATGAGTTCCTGGTGGCCGTGCCGGTAGCAGATGCCGCAATTGCACAGCGTGATGGTCAGGTTCCGGCTGGCCGCCGCGGAGAACTTCACCCCTCCGCAGTGGCAGCTGCCGTCGTACCACACGCGCTCGACGGTCTCGGCGGGTGAGGGCGCGTCGTGCGTCACTGTGTCACTCCGATCAGTCCGTCGGTGCCGATCCGGGGTGGGACCGCGGGAATGTCGAACGACATGGGCAGGGTCCGGTGCGGGGTGGTCGAGTCGTACCGGAAGGAAACGTGTCCCTCCACGGCGGGCTTCCTGGTGAAGAAGATGAGCATGTCCCGGACGGCCGACTCCGCGTCGTCGATCGGGTAGACCGGCGAGACGCTGTGCTTGTACTCGTGGTCGACGACCATCAAGGTGTCCAGGAAGTCGCGGTGCCGCGCCCTTCCCTTGACCAATTCGGGATTCGTCTCGTGCCACCGCCGGCCGTTGACCTCGCTCATGTCGTGGAGGATGGTCTCCGCGCTGTCGGCGGTCATGTTGCGCGAGGAGAGGAACGTGGTCATCGTGTGGTCCACCCCGTCGGAGTGCACGCCCTCCAGCGCCGGTTCGCCCAGCAGGTCCGGGGTCGTGAGGGTCCTGAGGTTGAACAGGGTGCAGATCCACTCGGCGCGCCCGTAGTCCAGGTGCGGCCGCCGCGCTATGTCCACGCCGTGGATGACCAGGAACTTGAAGATGAGCATCGCCTGCAGCGCGGTGTTCGACTGCAGGTCGTCCTGCACCTCGTCGAACCTGCGCAGCGTCTCCGAGTCGTGCCGGACGAAGTCCTCCTTGCGGGAGAGGATGAAGGGCTGTGATTCCAGCCGGTATCCGCGCCGCGTCTGCGCGTCCAGGCAGATCCGCCCGTTCCTGCTCCTGCGGAAAGGCAGCGTGGGGTCCGTTTCCAACCGGTCGCTCACCAGCTTCAGCCGCTCGAAATCCTCGTCCGTCGCGCCGAGGGAGCTCAGCAGCGAAACCATTCTCGCCCCGTCGACGAACGTCCATCGGGCATGGATGTACTCGGCTCTGACATCCATGACGTCGGACATGACGGAATCGTATTCCACGACCTTCACACTCCCCGCGAACGGCCCTCGCCGGCAAGCGCCCTGCGACGTAACCAACTTGGCAGGAGCGACCGGCGGGCGCTTCTTCCAAGCTGCCCTCACCGGGTTCCACGAGAGCACCCTGGAAGAAGACAGCCTCTGGGAAGTCGCGGAAACATGTGCGTGCGGGTCGGGCCTCGCCGAGGATCGGGCGGACACACGCCGTCGAATTCAACGCCGCGGCCCGGCACTTCATCCGGAATGCCGATCGCCACTCCGAACAGGGAGAACGACCGTTGCCAAAGTTGATGTTCGCCAATTCGACCAGCCGTGCGATGGCGGCCCGGTGGGATGACGTCCCGGATGACGCGAAGGACTCCTACCGCTTCCTCGCCAACCGGATGCTGTGGTCGATGGACGAGGGCGACGTCGCGATCATCCCGGGCAGGGTCAGTGACGCGTGGCTGTCGTACGTCGCCGGGCTGCTCGGCCTCGCGTCGCCTCCCACCGTGCTCTCCTTGCGCGACTACCCCGGTGACGGGTGGTATTCCGGTGGGCGCCCCCAGCTGGTCGAGGACCTGCGCCGCCTCATGGCCGGGAGCGGCGCCGCGGAACCGTGGCGCCTGGAGTGCTACATCCACGACCGGGACATCGCCGGTTGGGAGCGCCTGCTCGGCATCGGCGCGGAGGAGTCCGTGCGCTTCGCGCAGGGGACCGCGGAACTCGTCAACTCCAAGTCGGTCTTCCGGTCGATGGCGACGGCCTTCGGAATCCCGGTCGCGGAGGGGCGCGTGGTGGATCGCGGCCCCGAGCTGGTCGACTGCGTGTCGGAACTGCTCGCCCGCACCGGGGCCGTCATCGTCAAGCAGGACGTGAACGCCGGCGGGGACGGCAACATCCTGCTGACCACGGTCGAGGGGGGCAAGGAGGCCGGCGCCCACTACGTGGTGCACCTGGCCGCGACGGACCGCGAGGCGGTGGCGGCGGCGCTCGGGCCGTTCGGCCTCACGGACCTGCCCGACCTGCCGGCCGGCGCCGGTCCCGCGCACAACGTCGTCGAGGTCTACCACGAGTCGGTCCGCGAGCTGTCCGCCGACGTGTTCGTGCCGCAGACCGGCGCCCCGACGCTGATGAGCTACAGCGACCTGCGCATGGCGGAGACGTGGAAGGGCAGCACCTACCCGCCGCAGGACCTCACGCCCAGGCTGCACGCGCACCTGGGCGCGTACATGCAGCAGGTCGCGATCCTCGCGCAGCAGCTCGGCTACCACGGGCCGATGAACATCGACGCGATCGTCACCACGTCGGGCGAACTGCTGTTCAACGAGTTCAACGGGCGGGTCGGCGGCACGACCGGCATCGACACCATCGGGCGGCGGCTGCTGGGTGAGGACTACCTCGACCACCACGTCCTCACCTCGCAGATCGACGTGCCCGCGCCCGCGTGCGACGTCCTCACGAAGGTCCTGGACGACCACGGGCTGCTGTTCACGCGGGGATCGGACCGCGGCGTGATCATCTACAACGACACCACCGAGGACACGGGCACGGTCGAGTACGTGGTGGTCGGCCGCGGGTGGGACGAGACGTCCCGCAGCGAGGAGCAGCTCAGGAGGCTCCTGGACGAGCTCTGAGCGACCGGTGGGACTTCGTCGGGCCGCGTCGGCCGCGCCGCACGCCTGAAGCCCGTGCGGGCGTGCGCACCCGACGAAGTCCCTACTGGGCGTTCGGCGACTGGCTCGGCCGGCGGTGCAGGAGGCCGAACTTGGCCCACATCGCCTCGGCCGCCTCGATGGACGCGGCGGTGCGGGCGGGGTCCACGGCGGCCAGTTGGGCGACCACGGCCTGCGCGACGGCCATGCCCGCGGTCAGGGACGGGAAGAACGCGACGCCTTCGGCGGGCACCATCAGCATCGCCTCGGCCGCCGCGGCGAGGGCGGGACTGGCCGCGTCGGTCACCGCGAACACCCGCGCGCCGCGCGAGCGGGCCTCGTTGGCCGCGAGGACAGTGCTCTCGTACAGCCGCCAGAAGCTGATCGCGATCAGCACGTCGTCGGGGCCGGTGAACGCGACCGCGTTGGCCAGGTCGGCGTCGTTCGCGGACACCGCCACCACGTCGTACCCGGCCAGCCGCGCGTTGTGCGCGAACGCGATGCCCACCGCCGCGTAGCTGCCCGAGGCGATCACCACGGTGCGCCGGGCTTTCGCCACGGCGTGCGCGATGGTGACGACCACGCCCTCGTCGAGCCGCCGGTGCAGCAGGGCGAGCCCGTCGAGGTCGCGGCGCACCGACGCCGACCCGGGCGAGCCGACGCCGTGGTGCTCGGCGGCCACCTGGGGCGCGCTCAGGGAGGACAGGTACCGGGCGCGCAGCTCCTGCTGGAGCGCGGGCCAGCCGGCGAAGCCGAGGGCCTGCGCGGTGCGCGTCACCGTCGCCACGTTCACCCCGGCGAGCTGCGCCAGTTCGGCGGTCGAGCCGAACGACGCCCGCCTGGGCTGCGACAGCAGCACCTCCAGCAGCGCGGCGGCCTTGGGTCGCAGGCCGCGTTCGGGCACGCGTCCGCGCAGCCACTCCTCGAAGCCGTCGGCGGCAGCACGGTCCGTCATCTCGCCCCTCCCAGCACGGCGGACACGGTACGCGGTCGCGAGACGTCAAAGATGCAACATCTATTGCGCTTCTCCGAATCTGAACTATACGTTGCACGGCATCCACCCGCTGGTCACGACCCCGAAGGGCGCTCCATGACCCTGTTGGCTCGCTTGGACAGGCTCCCGCTGAGCCGTCCGCACTACGGCCTCCTGCTGATCGGCGGGCTCGGCTACACCTTCGACGGCATGGACTCGGCCGTCGTCGCCTTCCTCCTGCCCAGCGCCCAGCAGGTCTGGGGACTGGACAACGGCCAACTCGGCCTCATCGGGTCCGCCACCCCGTTCGGCTTCCTGTTCGGCGCGGCCATCGCGGGCCTGCTCGGCGACCGCATCGGCCGCAAGAAGGTCATGATGTACGCGCTGGCCTTCTACGCCGTCTTCTCGGTCGTGGCGGCCTTCTCCCCCAACTACGAGACGTTCCTCGTGGCCCGCGTGCTGGCCGGCGCCGGCGCCGGTGCGGAGAGCGCCATCATCGCGCCGTTCCTGTCCGAGTTCGTCCCCGCCAAGCGGCGCGGCTGGTTCGTCGGCGCGCTGGCCGGGTTCTTCTCCTTCGGCTTCGTGATGGCGGCCCTGATCGGCCGGTTCGTCGTGCCGGTCTCCGAGGACGGCTGGCGCATCGCGCAGCTGATCACCGCGCTGCCGATCGTGATGCTGCTGTGGTGGCGGCGCTCCCTGCCCGAGTCGCCGAGGTTCCTGCTCCAGCAGGGCCGCCACGCCGAGGCGGAGCGGGTCGTCGTCGACCTGGAGCGCCGGGTCGAGAAGGCCACCGGCGAGGCGCTGCCGCCCGTCCCCGAGACGACGGCGCGGCCGGTCACCGAGACGCCGAAGGTCACGCTCGGCCGCGCGCTGAAGTTCATGTGGAGCCCCGCGATGGCCAAGCGCACCGCCGTGATCTGGCTGGTGTGGTTCGTCATCACGTTCTCGTACTACGGCTTCTTCTCCTGGATCCCCACGCTGCTGATCCAGCAGGGCATCACGGTGACCAAGAGCTTCGAGTTCTCGATCATCATCTACCTGGCGCAGATCCCCGGCTACTTCTCCGCCGCGTGGCTGTCGGAGAAGCTGGACCGCAAGAACACCATCGCGATCTACCTGACGGGCTCGGCGATCAGCGCGTTCTGGCTGTCCCAGATGGAGACCCCGCTGACCATCACGGTGGCGGGCGCGGTGCTCTCGTTCTTCCTCAACGGCACCTACGCGGGCGTCTACTCCTACACGCCCGAGGTGTTCCCGACCTGGATCAGGGCCACCGGCACCGGCCTGTCCAGCGCGTTCGGCCGGGTGGGCAGCATCCTCGCGCCCACCATCATCGGCCTGACCGCGGCGAGCCTCGGGTTCGCGGGCGTGTTCGGCATGACCACGGCGGTGCTCGTGGTCGGCGTGGTGTGCGTGCTGGTGTTCGGCCTGTCCACGGCCGGGCGCTCCCTGGAGGACCTGACCGAGCGGGGCGGACCCGCCGAGACCGCGAAGGAGATGGCGAAGTGACCGACCTGGCCGTGCTGGAGGAGAAGGTGCGGGACAGCGTGGGCGTGCGGCTGTTCACCGTGCTGGCCTGGGTGCCGGAGCGCCGGGCGCTGCGCCGCGTGCACAGCAGCCACCCCGACCGCTACCCCGTCGGCGGGGAGAAGACCGTCGAGGTCGCCGCGGCGTGGCTGGAGCGCTGCATCGAGGGCGCGGAGCCGTTCTTCGGGCGCGACGCCGCCGCGGTGCGCGAGATCTTCGCCGACCACGAGCTGATCGAGAGCCTGGGCTGCGGCTCGATCGTCAACGTGCCGGTGGTCGACGAGCGGGACGGGCGGGTGCTCGGCGTGCTGAACATCCTCGACGCGGAGGGCGCCTACGACGACGGGTCGGTCGCCGCCGCGCAGGCCTTGGCGCCGCTCGCCGTGCCGGCGCTGCGCGAGGCCGTCGGGGGTGCCCGGTGAGCCTGCTCGTGCGCGACGCGCTGGTCCTCGACCCGGCCACCGGCGAGTACGCCGAGGGCGACCTGCGCTGCGAGGACGGCCGGGTCGTGGAGGCGGGGCCGAACCTGACCGCGCCCGACGCCCGGGTGCTCGACGCGGCCGGTGCGGTGGTCGTGCCCGGCCTCGTCGACGCGCACGTCCACGTCACCGCGTCCACCGCCGACCTCGGTGCGCTCACGTCGCTGTCGCCGTCCTACGTGGCGGCGCACAGCGCCCGCACCATGTCGCGGATGCTGGACCGCGGGTTCACCACCGTGCGCGACGCCTCCGGGGCCGACTGGGGCCTGTCGCTCGCGCAGGCCGAGGGCGTCCTGCGCGGCCCGCGCCTGCTGTTCTGCGGCAAGGCGCTGAGCCAGACCGGCGGCCACGGCGACGTGCGCGGCCCCGGCACGACCGTGCACGACTCGAACCAGTGCTGCGCCGGGCTCGGCCGCATCGCCGACGGCGTGGACGCGGTGCGCACCGCCGCCCGCGACGAGCTGCGCAAGGGGGCGCACCACATCAAGGTGATGGCCGGCGGCGGCGTCAGCTCGCCGACCGACCGGATCGACTCGACCCAGTACTCGGTGGAGGAGTTGCGCGCGGTCGTGCAGGAGGCGGAGGCGGCCAACCGCTACGTCGCCGCGCACGCCTACACCGCCCGCGCGATCAACCGGGCGCTGGAGGTCGGCGTGCGGTCGATCGAGCACGGCAACCTGCTCGACGACGCCAGCGTGGCGCTGTTCCTCGCGCACGACGCGTTCCTCGTGCCGACGCTCGTCACCTACTGGTCGCTCAAGGAGGAGGGCCGCGAGTTCGGCCTGTCCGAGGCGAGCTGGCGCAAGGTCGACGAGGTGCTCACGGCGGGCCTGGAGGGGCTGGAGCGGGCCGCGCGCGGCGGGGTGAAGCTCGTCTACGGCAGCGACCTGCTCGGCGGGATGCAGCGGCACCAGGCCCACGAGTTCCGCCTGCGCCGCGAGGTCCAGGACGCGATCGACGTGCTCCGGGCGGCGACCGTCAACGCGGCGGAGCTGCTCGGCCTGACCGGCGAGGTCGGCACCCTGGCGGTCGGCGCGCACGCCGACCTCCTCGTCCTCGACGGCGACCCGCTGGAGGACGTCGGCGTGCTCGCCCGGCCGGACGGCATCCGCCACCTCGTGCAGGCCGGGGTCGTGCTCGACCGGTGAGCCCGGGGGCGGCCCGGTCAGCCGATCGGGCCGCCCGCCGGGATCACCGGGCCAGGAGTTCGCGGGCGAGCGCCCCGCCCCACCACCGCTCGACCCGGTCGGGTCGCCAGCCGCGCTCGGCGGTCAGCACGGTGTAGACGTCGATGTTGCACACGGCCGCGTAGACGTCGACGGCGGTGGCCACGTCCAGGCCGTCGCGGAGGGTGCCCGCGGGCCAGGACGAGAACACCCGGACGCGGGTCCCGTCCCCCCGTCGCCGCCCCCGGTCGTAGGCGGCGGCCAGCTCGGGCTCGGCGCGCCCCGCCTCGCGCACGAGCGCGATGACGTCGCCGGAGCGCTCGAACAGCCGCCGGTCGTAGGCCGCCATCGCGGCCAGCTGACCCTCCGGGGAGGCCGACGCCTCCAGGGCGTCCACCATCCCCGCCGCGTCGGCGGACAGGTCGGCCGCGTCGGCGACGGCCCGCACCAGACCCGCCTTGTCGCCGTAGGCGGCGTAGACCGTGGGCACGGAGACCCCCGCCCCCTCCGCCACGGCGCGCACGGTCGTGGCCGCCCACCCCCGTGACACGAAGACGTCGCGGGCCGCGCGGGCGATCTCGGCCCGCGTCCGCCGGGCCTGCTCCTCCCGCCGCAGCGAGTCGTACCGACGCTTGCCCGCACCCTCCGCACCCACTCTTCCACCTTACTGCCGCTATATTCATTTTATGATGCGTAAACCCAATATCGGCGATCCTCCGACCAGCGTTTTCACCCGGATCGCGGGGGTCTCCTGCCTCGGGTTCGCCGCCACGATCGTGCTGGCCAACGTCGTCGACCGCGTCGTCGACGCCGACGGCCTCGCCGCCGCGCTCACCCCGACCGCCTGGGTGCTGTCGACCCTGTTCGGCGCGGGCGCCGTCTCGGCGCTGTGGCGGTCCGAGCGCGAGCGGGGCGAAGCCTGGTCCCTCGTCGGGTTCGCCGGGTTGCTCCTCCAGAACGGCGCGTTCGCGGCGGTGGTCGCCCTGCGCCTCGCGCTCCCGTCCGCGGACCGGTCGGCGGGTCTGCCCGCGCTGCACGACGCGCTGTTCACGCTCAACGGCGTCTTCCTGGCCCTCGCCCTCACCGGGCTGTCCGTCGGCGGCGCGCGCTCCGCCCTGATCCCCCGGTGGCACGCCGCACTCGGGCTGCTGTCCGCCGCCCTGCTGTTCGCCTCGGCCACCCTCGCGCCGCTGGTCGTGGCCCGCCCAGGTCCGCCGGGCCTGCTCGGCCTCGGCGGCTGGCTGCTGTGGGTCGGCTGGCTCGTCGCGTACGGCGTCGCCCTGCTCCGCCCGGGCGCCCGGGTCGGTCAGGCGGTGTCTGCCCGGCCCGGCGAGACGATGCCCTGCTCGTAGGCGTACACGACGGCGTGGGTGCGGTCGCGCAGGCCGAGCTTGTTGAGCACCCGGGAGACGTGCGTCTTCACCGTGGTCTCCCCCAGGTACAGCGACTGGGCGATCTCGGCGTTGCTCGCCCCGCGCGCCAACTCCACCAGCACCTCGTACTCGCGATCGGTCAGCTCGGCCGGCCGGTGCCCCGGCGCGGGGGCGGCGGGGGTGTTGAAGCGGGCGATGACCCGGCGGGTGACCTCGGGCGAGAGCAGCGCGTCGCCGCGCGCCACGATGCGCACCGACTCGACCAGGTCCTCCGGTGAGGCGTTCTTCAGCAGGAACCCGCTCGCGCCGGCGCGCAGCGCCTCGAACAGGTAGTCCTCGCGGTCGAACGTGGTCAGGATGACGACCTTGGCCGTGCTGTCGGAGGCGAGGATGCGCCGGGTCGCCTCCAGGCCGTCCACGCGCGGCATCTGCACGTCCATCAGCACCACGTCCGGCCGCAGCCGCTCGACCAGCTCGACGGCCTCGCCGCCGTCACCGGCCTCGCCGACGACCTCGATGCCGTCCTCCGTGCCGAGGATGACCCTGAAGCCCGCGCGGACGAGGGCCTGGTCGTCGGCGAGGACGACGCGCAGCGGCCCGGCGGGCGGTTCGGCGGTCACGCGTGCTCCTCGACGGGGTCCGCGGTCCGCTCCTCGGCAACGGGTTCCGCGGGGGCGGTCGGGTCGGTGGTCGGCAGGGTGGCGCGGACGAGGTACCCGGCGCCGCGCCGCGGTCCGGCTTCGAGCCGACCGCCGTGCACGGCGACGCGCTCGCGCATGCCGAGCAGGCCGAACCCGCCGGTCGGGCGCCCGACGCCGCCGCGGCCGTCGTCGGTGACCTCCACCTCGACCGCGCGGTCGAGGTACCGGACGCGGACGTCGACCCGGCGCGCGTGGGCGTGCTTGACCACGTTGGTCAGCGCCTCCTGCACCACCCGGTACGCGGAGAGCGCGACGGCGTCGGGCACCGGCCGCACCGCGCCGAACGTGCGGTGCTCGACCTCCAGCCCGGCGGCGCGCGCGGTGGCGACCAGCTCGGGCAGCCGGTCGAGGTCGGGCGCGGCGCGCTCCCCCGCGGAGCCGTCCTCCGGGTCGGCCCGCAGCACGCCCAGCAGGCCGCGCAGCTCGCCGATGGACACCCGCGCCGTCTCCTCGACCTGCTTGAGGGCGTCACGGGCCAGGTCGTGGTCCTTGTCCAGCACGCGCCGCGCCGCGGCGGCCTGGATGCCCATCACGGACACGTGGTGCGCCACCACGTCGTGCAGGTCGCGGGCGATGCGCATGCGCTCGGCGACCAGCGCGCCGCGCGTGTTCTGCTCCTGCGACCACCGCAGCTGCTCGGCGCGGTGCTCCAGCTCGGCCTGCCGGCGCGCGGACACCCACGCCACCTCGCCGGCCGCGTAGGCGCCCACGAAGTACACCAGGTTGAACGCGAGGCTGTGCAGCACGGACGCCAGCACCGGGTCCAGCGGGCCGGCCGCGGAGGAGAACGGCTGGGGCGGTCCGACGAGGAACTTCACCAGCGCGAACCCGAGCCAGGCGAACATCACCACGACGACGCCCACGCGCGACCAGCGCGCCACGACCCGGTTGGGCTCCCACGCGCCGGCGGTGTAGATCGCGAGGAACAGCGCGGCGGACGGGACGAAGCTGTCGCCGGTCTGCCTGGTCTGCGCGCCGATGAACACCGCGCCCACCACCAGCAGCACCAGCAGCGGGTAGCGGCGGCGGACGACCAGCGGAGCGGTGACCGCGAGGCTCCACAGCAGCTGCTCGGTCAGCGACGGCGGCGACTCGAACGCGAACGCGCCCATGCTGCTGACCAGGACCGTCATGCCCAGCCCGCCGAGCGCGACACCCAGCGCGAGCCAGACGTCGCGGCGCTGCTGGGCGGGGGTGGGGCGCGGGCGGCGCCACTCGGACCACCGGGGCTCCCCGCTGGTCGCGGTTGCCATGCGCACAACCTAACAACCCGGACGGGTGACTCCGCGATGATGGTGGGGTGCGCGGACGGGTGTTGCCCTGGTCGGTCGCGGTCGTCACCATCGTGGCCGTGGTGCTCGGTGGCGCGTTCGCGTTCCAGCGCAAGCTGGTGTTCCTGCCGTCCGGCGCGGCGGGCGGGCCGCCGTCCGGCGCGCACGAGGTGGTGCTGACCACCGGTGACGGGCTGCGCCTGACGGCCTGGCACTTCCCGGTCGCCGACGCGCGGGCCGCCGTGCTGGTCGCGCCCGGCAACGCGGGCAACCGGTCGCTGCGGGCGCCGCTGGCCCGGGCGCTGGCCGCGCGCGGGCTGTCCGTGCTGCTGCTGGAGTACCGGGGGTTCGGCGGCAACCCGGGATCACCGAGCGAGGAGGGCCTGGCGCTCGACGTGCGCGCGGCGCGGGACTTCCTGGAGGGCTCGACCGACGCGCCGCTGGTGTACTTCGGGGAGAGCCTGGGCTCGGCGGTGGTGGCGGAGCTGGCCGTCGAGCACCCGCCCACCGGGGTGGTGCTGCGGTCGCCGTTCACGGACCTGGCCGCGGTGGGGCGGCGGCACTACCCGTTCCTGCCGGTGCGGTGGCTGCTGCTGGACGAGTTCCGCACGGTCGACCACGTGGCGCGCACCGCGGCCCCCGTCACCGTCGTCCTCGGCGACGCGGACTCGGTCGTGCCACCGGAGCAGAGCCGGGCCGTGGCCGACGCGGCGGGCGGTCGGGCGGTGGTCGTGCCCGGCGCGGACCACAACGACCGGGTGCTGCTGGACGGTCCCGAGGTCGTCGGGGCGGTGCTCCGCTTCACCTCCTGAGCGCGCCGCGCCGCCACACCGCGGCCCCGACGAGCGCGGGCAGCGCCACGGCCGCCGCGGCCAGCGCCCACTGGCCGACCGTCAGGTCCCCGAGCGACGCGCCCGCGGTCGTGTAGACGAGCGTGGCCGGCACGACGCCGACGGCCGTGCCCGCCACGAACGACACCACCCGCACACCCGTCACCCCGGCCGCGTAGTTGACCAGGCCGAACGGCACGACCGGCAGGAACCGCAGGCAGACGACGGCGACGAACCCGTGCCGCAGCAGCACGTCGTCCACCCGGCCGCGGGTGGGGTGGACGACGTCCCCGCCGAGCCGGCGGGCGAGGGCGAAGCCCGCCCACGCGCCCGCCGTCACGCCCGGCACCACCACGAGGGCCCCGACGACCGGTCCGAACAGGACGCCGCCGAGCACGCTCAGCACGGGCTTGGGCACCAGGACCACCGATCCGGCCGCGCACACCGCGACGAACGCGAACGGCGCGGCGGGGCCGGCGCCCTCGACCCACGCCCGGATCTCGTCCACGCCGGGCGTGACGCCGGTGAGCACGCCGACCGCGAACAGCGCGAGCAGCGCGCCCAGGAGCGCCAGGCGGAGGGCGGCGGCCCGGCGGGACGGCCCGGGCGGCGCGGTGGGTCCCGGGGTCACCGGGCGGGCGCCCTCGCGACGCGGGCGCGCAGCGCCTCGACGTGCTCCTCGGCCACCGCGCCCGCCACCACCCCGGGGTGCCGCACGGGCGGGTCGATCGGCAGCTTCACCGGGCGGACCGGCGGACGCCCCGCGGCAACGTCGCCGTCCCGGTCTTCGCGGTGGTCACGGGTTCGAGCCTAGCCGTTCCCGTGCCCGGTCGGAGCGGGTCGCGCCCGGCGCCGGCTCAGGCCCCGGTGAACGGCGCGGTGAGGCAGGCGACCCGACCGCCGGCGCTGCCCGCCTGGCCGGGCTCGGTGGCGGTGGCCTCCTTCTCGTGCACCACGATCGACGCGGGCGCGCGGTCGCCGAAGTCGAACGGCACGGTGGTCTCCGTGCTGCCCGCGCCCTGCGCGTCGGTGGTCAGGTCCAGCCAGATCTCGTTCCGCGGGTTGGCGTACGTCGGGTCCGTGGACGGCTTGTCCGGGCCCGCGGCCGGGTCCTGGTCGTGCTGGTAGTGCGGACCGGCGTCCGCCCCGGTCTTCCCGCACGGCTCGGTGTGCGCGTGCACGGCGTAGCCGCGATCGGGCTGGAGGCCGTCGACCAGCAGCCGCACGGTCGTCGAGCCCTCGCCCTCGGCGACCTGGAGCTCCAGTTCCGCGCCGGACGGGGCGGCCACCGGGTCGTAGGTGAACGCGACGTCCGCCGACGAGACCTCCGCCAGCACGCCCACGTGCCGGTTGGTCACCTCGGACGGTGGTGCGGACTGCGGCGTCGACCCCGGTCCGGACGCGGTCGTGCCCGGCGCGGCCCCGTCGTTCCCCCCGCCGCACCCGACCGCGGTGCACAGCGCCGCGACCAGCACGATGCCGACGCGCATGGTGACTTCCCCCTTCGGCTGCCCGATGTCGTCACCGATCCGGCTACCCTCGTCACTGGGCGTGAAACATCAGCCGGACGGCCGGTCGCACGCCGGTTCGGCGCACCGAACCGGCGGTCCGCACCGCGACCCGCCGGTCGGGGAGCCCGGTGACCGGATTGCCCGGCCGCGCCGCGCGGGCACCGCTCCGGCACCAGCGGTTGCCGCTCCGCCCCGGTTCAAACCCGCCGCGCCGCGACGACTTCGGGGTGCGAGCCGTTCGGCGGAAGCCGGTGGAGGAGCCGTGAGAGCTGTTCTAGCGTCTGCCGGCGTGACCGCCGAACAACGATTAGCCCTGGTCGCCCCCGGTGGCGACCAGGTCACCGTGACGCTGCCGGACACCGCGCCGGTGTCGAGCGTGGCCGCCGCCGTGCGGTTCGCCGGAGGCTCCTACGGCACCGGTTTCCAGATCGGCCCGCGCGGCTACCACGACTTCGCCTGCACCCACGTCGCACCCGCGACCACCACCGACCGCTTCCTCGTGCACGGTCGGGAGGTCGTGGTCGCCGAGGCCCACGACGGCGAGTCGTCGGTGGCCACGCTGATGGGCTCCTACCACGAGCTGATGACCGTGTACGCCGGTCCGGCGCCGCGCCGCGAACGGGTGTCCGCGCTGTTCGGCTCGCTGCGCGTGGACGACCGGGTGCCGGGCATGGTCGTCGCGCCCCGCGCCGAGACGCTGCTCGGCACGATGAGCGAGCACGTCGTGGTCGTGGTGCGCGATTTCGGGGCGGTGTCGATCCCCGGCCCCCGCCAGGCGCGCGACCACGTCCCGGCGCACGCCGGCGCGCCCACCCGCCACGGCGAGGTGTGGAAGGTCGCGCTGCCCGGCGCGGAGGGCTCGACCAGGCCGACGGACCACGCGTTCGTGCTGGGCTGCGCCCGGGGCGTGGCCGAGGTGCGGCTCGCCGACTCGCCGCACCGGACCGACCGGGAACGCCTGGACTGGCTGGACGGCATCGCCGTCGCGTGGAGCGCGGCGTGAACCCCGGCACGGCGTTCGCCGTCCTGACGTGGGTCGCGATCCTCGTGCTGTTCCTGGGCCTCGCCGCCGTGCTGCGGGAGGTGCGGCTGCTGCGCGCGACCGTGGCGCGCGACCCCGGCGGGTTCTCCGCGGCCCAACCGGACCTGGTGCTGGGCCCGCGGTTCGCCGGGCGCGTGGTGCTGGCCGCCGACTCCGGCTGCCCGCTGTGCGTGGCGGTGGCGCGGCGGCTCACCGACGCGGTGCTGCTCACCCACGAGTCGCCGGACGTGTGGGACACGCGGCTGGACGTGGTGCGCGACCGCGAGGCGTGGCGGGTCGTGTCGCACCTCGCGCCACCCGTGCTGATGCTCGTCGACGCCGCCGGGCGGGTGGCGCGGGTGGTGCTGCCGGTGCGCGAGGAGCAGGTGGACGACGTGCTCGACGAGTGGGGGGTGCGCGGTGATCGCGTTCGACTCGATCCCTGACCTGACCGGTCCCGCGCCGGGCGCCGGGCGCAGCACCGCGCTGAGCGGCCTGAGGCCGTCGCGGCGGCGGACCGTGCTCAAGGCCGTGGCGCTGGGCGCGCTGACCATCGGGTCGTCCGCGCTCACCCTGCCCGGCCGCGCCCGCGCGGAGACCGGCCCGAACGCGCTGACCGGCTGGGACCGCACGGACTGCCGCGACGCCTACCCCACCGGCTACCCGGAGGACGCCGACACCGGCGGCGAGTTCGTCGGCACGTACGCCGCCTGCTACGCCGGGGCGTGGCGCAGCAGCGAGTTCTGCGAGGGCGGCTGGCACAAGTACGGCACGGTGACCGTCGGCGACGTGCAGGTCGACCACATGCCGGTCGCCACCACGTGCGGCACCGTGACCGCCAAGAACGCCTGGCGCTGGACCACGCCGGACGGTCGGGTGTACCGCTGCTCCGACGGGTTCAGCACCTACTGGGGCGGCGGGCACACCGGGCAGACGTACCTGACGATCTGCCGGGCCAGGGTCTGATGCCGTGGCACCCGCTCGTCCTCGCCGTCGCGCTCACCGCCGCGTCGGCGGGCGGCGCGGCGTTCGCGCCGTGGCTGTTCGTCGGCGTCACCGCCGGGTTCGCCACGTCCGGCTCCACTTGAAGCCGGAACTCGGCCGACGTGCTGAGCTCGCCGGTCTGGCGAGGCACACCCGCGCTGGCGTTCCGCGCCGGCCTGCTCCTCGGTGGCGCGGTCACCGCCGCCGCGCTCCTGGTCGTCGGCTCGCTGCTGCGCGTGCCGCTGCCCGGCCCGCTGCGGTGGGCGCTGGTGGCGCTCGCGCTCGCCGCCCTCCTGCTGCGGGAGGTCGGCGTGCTGCGGTTCACCCTGCCGGAGAACCGGCGGCTGGTGCCGGAGGGCGTGTTCCGGCTGGGCCGCCTGCTCGGTCCGCTCCAGTTCGGCCTGGAGATGGGCACGGGCGTGCGGACCTACCTGCCCAGCGGCCTGCCGTACGCGGCGGCGCTGGCGGTGCTGCTCACCGCGCCGCCGGCGGGCGCGCTGTGGACGGGTGTCGGGTTCGGCCTGGGCCGGGCCCTCATGACGACGGCCGCGCTGCGCCATCCCGGCGACTGGCACGCCCTGTGGGGCCGCCACTCGGCGCGGCTGGCGGCGCTGCTGGGCTGCGCGTTCCTGGTGTCGCTGGCGGGCGCGGCCCTGACCGGATGATCGTGTCGACTGGAGGAAGACCGTGCGTGCCCCCACCCTCGTCCTGGTCCCGCTGCTGGTGGCGGGCGCCCTCACCGCGCCCGTGCCCGCGCACGCCGTCCCGGGCGCCCGCGGCGGACCGGACGGGCCCACCGTCACGCTGGTGACCGGCGACCGGCTCACCCTCCTGCCGGGGCCGCGCGGTCTCGCGGTGCGGGTGAGACCGGCGCCCGGCCGCGAGCACGTCGGCTTCCTGCGCGACGGCGACCGGGTCGTGCCCGCCGACGCCCTGCCGCTGCTGGACGCCGGCCGGCTGGACCCCCGCCTGTTCGAGGTGGCGGAGCTGCCGCGCGACCGGCCCGCGCCGCTGATCGTGACCGACGCGGGCGCCGACGTGCCCGCGACCCGGGCGCGCGCCCTGCCGAGCGTGCGCGGCGCGGCGGTGGAGCCCGCCGACGGGTTCTGGGCCTGGTTCACCCGCTCCAACGCCTCGGTGTGGCTCGACGGGGTGTCGAAGCCGACGCTGGCCGTGAGCGTGCCGCGGATCGGCGCGCCGACCGCGTGGGACAGCGGTCTCACCGGGGCGGGCGTGACCGTCGGCGTCCTGGACACCGGGGTCGACGCGGACCACCCGGACCTGGCGGGCCGGGTCGTCGAGCAGGCCGACTTCACCGGCACCGGCACCGCCGACGAGGTCGGCCACGGCACGCACGTCGCCGGGATCGTCGCGGGCAGCGGCGCGGCGTCCGGCGGTCTGCACCGGGGCGTGGCGCCGGACGCGCGCCTGGTCAGCGGCAAGGTGTGCGCCACGTTCGGCTGCCCGGACTCCGCGGTGATCGCGGGCATGGAGTGGATCGCGCCCCGCGCGCCGGTGGTGAACATGAGCCTCGGCGGCGCGTACAGCGACGGCACGGACCCGGTGTCCCGGGCGCTGGACGACCTCACCGCCCGGCACGGCACCCTGTTCGTGGTCGCCGCGGGCAACGACCGCGCGCTCGACCAGCCCGACCCGCTCGCCTCGGTCACCTCCCCCGCCGCGGCCGACGCCGCGCTCGCCGTGGGCAGCGTGGCGAAGGACGACACCACCAGCCCGTTCTCGCCGCGCCTGCCCCGACTGCGCGACCACGCCGTGAAGCCGGACATCGCCGCGCCCGGCGGCGACGTGGTGTCCGCGCGCGTCCCCGGTACGCCCGCCGGCGACACCGCGCCCGTGGACGGGCACTACGCGGCGCTGTCCGGCACGTCGATGGCCGCGCCGCACGTCGCCGGGGCCGCCGCGCTGCTGCGCCAGCGGCACGGCGACTGGGCGGCGGACCGGCTCAAGCCGCACCTGGTCAGCACGGCGCACCCGACGGCCGACGTGTTCGAGCAGGGCGCGGGCCGGGTGGACGTCGCCCGCGCGGTCAGCCAGGACGTGAGCGCCTCGGGCGGTGTCGGCTTCGGGTTCCTGCCCTGGCCGCACACCGACCGGCTCGACCGGACGGTGACCTACCGCAACGACGGCCCGGCGCCCGTGACGCTCTCGCTCAGCACCGACTCGCCGCTGTTCACGCCGTCCGCGCCGCACGTGGTCGTGCCCGCGCGCGGCACCGCCTCGGTGGTCGTGCACGCGCACCCGGCGGGCGCGTCGGGGCGGCAGGGCGCGCGGTTGACCGGCACCGCGGCCGGCGTGGTGGTGCGCACGGCGCTCACGGCGGTGCTGGAGCCGGAGAGCCACGACGTGCGCGTGACGCTGCGCGGGCGCACCGGCACGACGGCGTCGTCCGTGGTGAAGGCGGTGGACACGGCGACCGGCGCGGCGTTCGGCGTGCGGCTGGTGGGCGGCACGGGCGTCGTCCGGCTGCCCAGGGGGCGCTACGACGTCAACGCCGTCGAGCTGTCCGACCGCGACGACGTCACCGTGCTGTCGTCACCCGGCGTGACCGTGGACCGGGCGACGTCGGTGGTGCTCGACGCGACCGGCGGCACCCCGCTCACCACGACCGTGGACCGGGCCGGGGCCGAGTTCCGGATGGGCGAGCTGCTGTTGGTCTCCGGGACGGCCGAGCGCACCTCCGCGCTCGGCTGGTTCGCACGGCCGGGGCAGCGCGTGCACCTGGTCGCCACCCCCGGCACGGTCACCGACCACGTGTTCTCGTTCTCCTACCGGGTGCTGCTGACCACGCCGAACACCGCCTACCACCTGGCGTTCCTGTCGCGCGGGGCCATCCCGGCGGGCCGGTTCACCGCGCGCGACCGCGACCTGGCCCGGGTGGACGCCCGCTACCACGCGCAGGGCGCGCCCAGCGAGGGCCAGCGGTCGGACTACGCGATGATCGACGCCCCCGGCGCGAACAGCGGCATCTTCGAGGCGTTGCCGCACGCGATCCCGAGCCGCCGCACCGAGTTCTACACCGCGTCGGACGAGGTGACGTGGCAGCACCTGACCGCGGTGTACCCGCCGGGCGCGGAGGACGTGGAGAACACCGTCTCCTACCGGTCCTACCGGCCCGGTAGGTACGCCGCGCACTGGAACCGCGCCCCGCTCGGGCCGGCGTTCGGCGACGCGCGGCTCGGGTTCGGCGTGGAGCGGGTCGACGGGCGGCTGTCGGTCGCCGTCACGCTGCTGTCCGGCGGCGACCCCGACCAGTTCACGCTGATCTCCTACAACGCGACGGGCACCACCGAGCTGTTCCGCGACGGCGTGTCCCTGGGCGTGAGCGACCTGCCGGGCACCGGCGTGTTCGACGTCCCGGAGGGGCCGGGCACGTACACGCTGCGGTCCACCGCCGAGCGGACCGTGCCGTGGTCGGTGATCGGCACCCGGGCGGACGTCACCTGGACGTTCCGCGAGTCGGGCGGGCCGGTGCCGATGATGGTGGTGCGCGCGGCGGGCGACGTGGACGGGCAGGGTCGCGCGCCCGCCGGGCGGGTGTTCCCGCTGCGGCTGGTCACCCAGTACCAGCCGGGTGCGCCGGCCGGCCGGGTGGTGTCGCTGAAGGTCGAGTCGTCGTCCGACGACGGGGTCACCTGGCGGGTCGCGCCGACCGCGTTCGACGCGAGGGGCACGGGCCTGGCGCTGGTGTCCAACCCGGCCGCGCCGGGCTTCACGTCCCTGCGGATCACCGCCCGTGACGCCGCCGGCAACTCGGTGACGCAGACGGTGGTCCGGGCCTACCAGACGCGGTAGGCGCGGAACCGGACGTTGACGCAACCGGACGGTTGCCATACTGTGGCAACCGTCCGGTTGCACCCTGTTGGAGGTCCTCATGGCGTTTCCCGATCGCATCGAGCGGACCATCGAGGTCGCCCACCCACCCGCGAAGGTCTGGGACGCGCTCACCACCGCCGAGGGCCTGGGCAGCTGGTTCGGCGACGACGCGGCGGTCGACCTGCGCCCCGGCGGGGCGGTCCGGTTGGGCTGGACGAACGGGGACAGCGTCGAGCTGCGCGTGGAGCACGTGGCGGAGCCGTCGGTGTTCGCGTTCACCTGGCGCGTCCACGGGCTCCCCGAGGACGACCCGCGCCGCACCTACGTCGAGTTCACGCTCGAACCGGTCGGCGGCGGCACGCGGGTGACCGTCGTCGAGACCGGTTTCGGCCAACTGCCGGAGGACGCCCACCACACGGCGCACGACGGCAACACGCGGGGGTGGGAGGAGAAGCTCGGCGAACTGGTCGACCACCTCGATGCCGCCTGACAGCCCCGACCACGCCCCCGCCGACCGCGCCCTGGCCGACCGCGAGGCCGTCGCCGAGCAGGTGTTCGTCGCGCTCGCCGACCCCACCCGGCGCGCCCTGCTCGCGCGGCTGGCCTCGGCGGGCCCCGCGACGGCCACCGAACTGGCCGACCGGCTGCCGATCACCCGGCAGGCGATCGCCAAGCACCTCGCCCTGCTCGCCGAGGCCGGCCTGGTGACGGCCGAACCCGGCGAACGACGGCGGGTGCGCTACCGGCTCCGCTCCGCCCCGATGCGGGTGGCGCAGCAGTTCCTGGCCGCGCTGGCCCGCGACTGGGACGGTCCGCTCGGCGCGTTGAAGGACCACCTCGACCGGTGAGCCCGCCCGGGCCCGCCTCGTTCCGCGCACTCGAAGGGAAGACACCGTGAAGACACCTCCGGTCGTGTCACCGCAGGAGTGGGAGGCCGCCCGCCTCGACCTGCTCGTGCGGGAGAAGGAGCTGACCCGCGCCCGCGACGCGCTCGCCGCGCGGAGGCGGCGGATGCCGTGGCTGGCCGTGCGCGACGACTACCGGTTCGAGGGTCCGCGGGGCTCGGTGAGCCTGCTCGACCTGTTCGAGGGACGCCGTCAGCTCATCGTCTACCGGGCGTTCTTCGAACCCGGCGTGTCCGGCTGGCCCGACCACGCCTGCAAGGGGTGCTCCCTGGTGGCGGACCAGGTCGCCCACCCGGCCCACCTGCACGCCCGCGACACCAGCCTCGCCTTCGCCTCGCGCGCGCCGCAGGCGGACATCGGGCGGCTCAAGGCGCGGATGGGCTGGCGGATGCCCTGGTACACCATCACCGACGGGTTCGACGCCGACTTCGGCGTGGACGAGTGGCACGGCACGAACGCGTTCATCCGCGACGGCGACCGGGTGTTCCGCACCTACTTCGTCGACAACCGCGGCGACGAGGCGATGGGCGGCACCTGGAGCTACCTCGACATCACCGCGCTCGGGCGGCAGGAGGAGTGGGAGGACTCCCCCGAGGGCTACCCGCAGACCCCGCCGTACGCCTGGTGGAACTGGCACGACGAGTACGACGGGACCGCGTCCGAGGGGTGCTGCGGTCCCGGGTGAGCGCCGTTCAGTCGGTCGCCGGGGCCAGCAACTGGGCCAGCACGCGCTTGACCGCGACCGTGAACCGGCCCATCACGGTGCCCGGCGCGCCGAGCAGCACCAGCAGCAGCGTGCCGCTCAACGGCTGCACGCCGACGCACCCCCGGTCCCCTTCGAGCACGACGCCCTGGAGCCGCCCGAGGTTGGACGCCTGGACGAACCGGTAGCCGATGCCCGCGGACGCGGCGGCCATCGCGGCGGCCTGGGCGGCGGTGTCGTCGGGGTGGGGCGTGCCGGGACCCAGGTCGGCGGCGAGGACGATGCCGTCGCGGCTGGTGACCACCAGGCCGTCCACGCCGTCGACGTCCGCGCGCACCTTGCCGAGCAGTTCGCCCAGGGCCGCGGGGTCCTGGAGCCGGATCTGCACCCGGTCCGCGGTCATACGATCAGCGCCTGCTCGACGCGCCGCAGGTGCAGCCTGGCCAGCGCCAGGTTCGCGCGCGACCGGTCGAGGACCAGGTAGAGGAACATCCGCGTGCCCTTGTCCTCCGCCAGCGGCCGGATGATGTGGTACTGCTTCGACAGGGTGATCAGGATGTCCTCGATCGCGTCGTCGAGCTGGAGCGCCGCGATGGTGCGCAGCTTGGCCCGCACGACCTCGGTGTTGCCCGCGCCCGCCGTTTCGAGGTCCAGCAGCGCGTTGCCGCCCTGCGCACCCAGGGTCATGCCGCTGTCGTAGTCGACCAGCGACACGCCGACCGCGCCTTCCACGGCCATCGCCTCGCGCAACATCTCGTCGATGTTCACCCGCAGGACCTCCACCTCGAACGATCGATCGACACGCACCGTACCCAGAGATCCCCCACTTGGCCGGACGAGCCGTCACCCGTCCGGCCAAATAGGACGAGAATGTTACGCAGCGAATCGGCGGGTTACTCCATTCAACCCAGGATCGTTAGTCTCCCTCACCTTCGCGGGGGAGCGATTCCCGACCCAACCGCGCCTTGCGTTCGAGCAGCGCGGCGCGAGCCCGACGCGCCGCCCGGAGGTTCACCGCGGCCACCGCGCCGAGTACCAGCACCAGCACGACCGGGGCGGGGCGCACCTCGTGCCGCACGAGGGCGATGGCGGACGCGCCGAGCGCGAACACCGCCCAGGCGACCACCCCCGCCCAGGCCGTCACCACGCGGTCGCGGGCGAACAGCGGCGTCCGCCGGGTCAGCACCCAGGCCGCGACCCCGGCCCAACCCGCCCCGATCGCCGCCAGCACCGCGAACGCCACCGCCGTGCGCGGCGGCAGTTCGGGTTCGGTGGCCCACAGGAGCACCACCAGACCGCCTCCCACGAGCCCCGCGAGCCCCACCGCCGCGTACCCCAGGCGCCTGCGCAGCGACAGCGGCGCGTCCAGGCGGCGCAGCACCTCCTCCGGCGTCATGCCCCGTACCCCTTCCGCGCCAGTTCCGACCGCATCAGCCCGCGCGCCCGATCGAGCCTCGACTTGACCGTGCCGACGGGGACCCCGCACACCTGCGCGCACGCCTCCACCGACAGGTCCTCCAGGTAGAACAGCATCAGCACCTCCCGCTCCCGGACCGGCAGCGCGCCCAGCGCCTCCGCCACCACCTCCCGGTCCAGCACGTCGTCCGCCTCGTCACGCCCCTCCGGTCCGGCCCCCTCCGGTCCGGGCACCGGCTCGGGCCGCGCGTACTCGTCCCTCAGCCGGTTCACCACCGCGCGCCGCGCGATCGTGAACAGCCACGGCGCGAACCGCTCGGGCCGCCGCAGCCGGGGCAACCCCCGGAACACCGCGAGCCAGACCTCCTGCACCACGTCGTCGTCCGGTCCGCCGAGCATCCGCCCGACGTACCGCTCCACCGCGCCGTGCCAGGTCCCCACCAGCTCGGCGAACGCACCGCGCTCACCCAGTTGGCACCGGACGACCAGCAACTCGTCGCTCATCCGCACCTCCCTTCCCCCCTTCAGTCGAGGACGGCGCGGTTCCGGTTCACGGCTCGGGACGACGGTCGCGCTGTGACCACGACCACCCGGTTCGCGGTAAGCGGGTTCACCTGTCCTGGTGTAGGGGACCCGCACGAGGGGAAACCGGGTTGTGCCACGACGTGCTCCCCCGAGGCGTTCGACCACCACCACGAGGATGCGGAATGCCCGATCACAGCTCACTCCGAGCGCCTGTCGCCACCCCGATCGCGGGCGGCGACGACGTGGTGGCGCTCGACGCCTCCCCCACGTCCGACAACCTGGCCGCGATGCGCGGCGAGATCGCCCGCGTCCTCGCGGGCTCGGACGAGGAGTTCGTGCAGGACGTGCAACTCGTCGCCACCGAACTGGCCGCCAACGCGTGCGACCACGCCGCCGCGCCGCGCCACCTCCTGCTACGCCGCGAGCGGGCGGGCGGCGGGTCGATCCTGGTGGTGGAGGTGCGCGACGGCACGCCGGACAGGTTGCCACTGGTCGGCCGGTCCACGCTGGGCGAGCACCGCGGCAACGGGATGCGCATGGTGCTCACGCTCTGCCAGGACTGGGGCGTGCGCCGGATGGCGGAGGCGAAGGTGGTGTGGGCGCGACTGCCCTTTCCCGGCCTGGCCCCCGCACTGGTGGGCTGATCCGGGTTTACCGTCACTCGATCGTGGGCATGGATTCCCTGTGACTTCCTCGCAGCTGCCCTCGACGGCGACCACCAGCACGACCCCCGGTGACGCGGCGGTGGTCCGCGTCACCGGTGAGATCGACATGTTCACCAGTGACGACCTCTTCCACCGCTGCGCGACCGCCCTCGACGGCGGCGCGGCGTGCCTCGTCGTGGACCTGGCGGAGGTGACGTTCTTCGCCTCCTCCGGCATCGCCGCGCTCGGCCGGCTCCGCGAGCACAACGCGACACCGCGCAGGCCCGTCCACGTGGTGGCCTCCAGAGCCGTGCGGCGCTCCCTGGAGCTGACCGCGATGGACCGCCTCCTGCCGCTGCACGACACCGTCGACGAGGCCCTCGCCGCGGCCCGCTTCGAGGCCCACCTGGACGGCGCGACCGGCTGACCCCCGTCCGCCGCGGACGTGGCCCGGGCGTCCCGAGACCGGGTCACGTCCGCGGTTCGCCCAGCCGCACCACCACGACCCCGAGCAGGGTGAGCGCGCCGCCGGCCAGTTGGCCCGGGCGCACCGCCTCCCCCAGCAGCAACCACGCGAAGACCAGCGACATCAGCACCTCGGTGAGCGCCACGAACGACGCCAGGCGCGAGCCGAGGCGGCGGGTCGCCGCGATGCCGGTGACGTAGCCGAGGGCCGCGGTCACCACGCCGAGCCCGAGCACCGGCAGCCACCACGCCACGGTGACGCCGTCGCCGGTGACACCGGTGAACCGCACCGGCGCGGTCGTCGCCTCGAACGGGACGAGCCCGACCAGGCCGGCCACGACCAGCACCAGGCCGCCGAGCAGCAGTCCGCCGGCCGCCAGGGCGCTGCCGGGAAGCGCGTCGTCCTCCCGCGCCGAGAGCACGAAGTAGACCGCCGCGCCGACCATGGCGCCCAGCGCCCACAGGACGCCGACCACGTCCACCTCCGCGCCGGACAGCAGGTCCAGGACCAGCAGCAGGCCGACGACGCCGAACGCCGCCCCCAGGAGGGTGAGGCGGCCGGGCCGCTGACCGCGCCTCAGCCAGAGCCAGCCGACCACGGCGATCGGCGCGGTGTACTCCACGAGCAGCGCGACGCCCACCTCCATCCGCGCCACCGCGTTGAAGAAGGAGAGCTGGCAGGCCGCCACGGCGACGAGCCCGTAGCCGGCGACCAGCGGTGCGTTGCGGCGCAGCAGGTGCACGCGCCCGCGCAGTCGGACCACGGCCACCGGCAGCAGCACGAGCGCGGCGAGCAGCACCCGCACCGCGACCGCCGCGGCGGACGTCCAGCCGGCGTCCATCAGCCCGCGGCCCAGCGGCCCGGACAACCCGAAGGACGACGCCGACACCAGGGCGAGCCCCAGCCCGGAAGCGACCCGACCGGTCTCCTTGTCATGTGTCACCAGGCTCATGACTCATGACGCTATGGACGCCGGCGGTAATATGTCAACGTGGTTTTCACCCATGACACGACCGCCGCCCTGCTGGCGGCGGTCGAACTCGTGAACTCGGCCGGGGAACCCGACGCGATGACCGGGCAGGCGCAGGTGGACGCGTTCTTCGCGAAGCACGGCTACACCGGCGCGCCGGCCCGCGACGACCGCGACCTGGCGGCGGTCCGCGCGCTGCGCGCCCCGCTGCGCCGCATGTTGACCAGCGACCGGGACACCGCGGCGCGGCTGGTCAACGACGTGCTCGCGACCCATCGCGCGGCGCCCAGGCTGGTGCGCCACGACGGGTTCGACTACCACCTGCACGTCGTGCACCCGGACACGCCGCTGGCCGACCGGATCGCCGCCGAGACGGCCATGGCGATGGTCGACGTGATCCGGGCGGACGAGACGAGCAGGCTGTCCGTGTGCGCCGACGAGACGTGCGACGGCGTCGTGCTCGACCTGTCCCGCAACCGGTCGCGCCGCTACTGCTCCACCGCGTGCGGCAACCGGCTCGCCGTGGCCGCCTACCGGGCGCGGAGGAAGTGACCCCGACGGGTCAGAGCAGGTCGCGCAGCGACTCGCCGAGGACGGCCACGCCCTCGGCGATGTCGCCGGCGGTCGCGGCGGCGTAGCCGAGGACCAGGCCCGGGTCGCCCGGCCGGTGGCGGTGCCAGGACAGCGGGTGCGCCTTCACGCCCCGCGCCAGCGCGGCGGTGACGAGGTCCACGTCGGCGAACGGCGTGCCGAAGGTGACCATCAGGTGCAGGCCGGCCGCGGCGCCGTGCACGCGGGCGCCCGGCAGGTGCCGGCGGACCGCCCCGATCGTCGCGTCGCGCCGCTCGCGGTGGCGACGGCGGACGAGCCGCAGGTGCCGCTCCAGGTCGCCGTTGCCCATCAGGTTCGCCAGGACCAGCTGCGGCAGCACCGCGTTGCCGAGGTCGGCGGCCCGCTTGGCGGCCACCACCGCGTCCCGGTACCGGGCGGGCGGGAGCAGCCAGCCGGTGCGCAACGCCGGTGCGAGGAGCTTCGACACGCTGCCCGCGTAGGCGACCCCGTCGGCGCGCAGGGAGCGCAGCGCGGGCACCGGCGGCCGGTCGTAGCGGTGCTCGGCGTCGTAGTCGTCCTCGATCACCAGGCCGCCGACGTCCACCCACCGCATCAGCTCGCGCCGCCGCCGCCCGTCGAGGACCACGCCGGTCGGGAACTGGTGCGCGGGCGTCAGGAGCACGGCGGGCGCGCCGGTGGCCGCGAGGTCGTCGACCCGGACGCCGTGCGCGTCGACCGGGACCGGCGGGGTGGCCAGGCCCCAGTTGGCCAGCTGCTGCCGCGCGCCGAGCGACCCCGGGTCCTCGACTGCGACGTCGGTGACGCCCCCGTCCCGCAGGACGCGGGCCAGCAGGGCGAACGCCTGCGCGACCCCGGCGACCACGACCACCTCGTCGGGATCGGCGCGGATGCCGCGGTTGCGGGCGAGCCAGGCGGCCACGGCGGCGCGGAACACCGGTGCGCCGCGCGGGTCGCCGTAACCGAAGTCCGCCGGTGACAGGCCGCCCAGCACGGACCGCTCGGCGCGCAGCCACGCGGTGCGCGGGAACGCGGCCAGGTCCGGCACGCCCGGCGACAGGTCGATCCGCGCGGGCAGCGCGCGCAGCGCCTCGAAGTCCACCGCGCCCGTCGGGGGCCCGGGTGGCGACGCGGGTCGTCCGGATGACGCGGGTCGTCCGGATGACGCGGGTCGCCCGGGCGGCGGCACGGCGGGGATCGGCGCGGTGACCACGACCGTCCCGGCGCGACCGCGCCCCACGACCTGCCCGTCCTCGGTCAACCGCTGGTACGCCTCGGTGACCACGCCGCGCGACACGCGCAGCTCGGCGGCCAGCGCCCTGGTCGGCGGGAGCCTGCCGCCGACCGGCAGCCGACCGTCCAGGACGGCCTGCCGCAGTTGTCGGGTGAGCCAGTCCGCGAGCCCGCCGACCGGCGCGTCGGTGAGGTCCAGCTGGAGGAAGTCCGCTCCCGGCGTGGACCGGTCGGCACCGGTTGTGGACCTGTCGGTCGAGCCTCCTTTGGACCTGCTCATCGGACCATTGTGGCGGCAGGGTGACGGCATGCAGGAAGTCACCCCGGTCACCGCACCCGTCCGGCCCCCGGTGCGCGGCATCGCCACGGGCATCACCGCGATGGCCCTGGTCGGCGGCAGCGTCGGCGTGTCCGGCGCGCTGGTCGACGCACCGCTGTTCACCGCGCAAGCCGTCCGCTACGCCGCCGCGATCGTCGTCCTCGCGCTCGTGGCCAGGTTGTTCCGCGTGCCGATCGTCCGACCGCGCGGGCGGGAGTGGTGGTGGTTGGCGGGCATCGCGGCCACCGGCCTGGTGTTGTTCAACGTGGCCGTGGTGCGCGGGGTCGCGCACGCCGAGCCGGCGGTCGTCGCGGTCGCGATCGCGTGCGTGCCGGTGGTGATCGGCGTCGTGGGGCCGCTGCTGGAGCGGCGGACGCCGCAGGGGCCGGTGCTGGTCGCGGCGGTCGTGGTCACGGCGGGCGCGGCCCTGGTCGAGGGCGCCGGCCGGGCGGACGCGCAGGGCGTGGCGTGGGCCGCGGTCGCGATGGTGTGCGAGGCGGCGTTCACGCTGCTGGCGATCCCGGTGCTGGGCCGGCACGGCGCGTGGGGCGTGTCGCTGCACTCGGTGTGGTTGGGCGCGGTGGTGTTCGGCGTGCTGGGCCTGGTCGCGGAGGGCGTGGGCGCGGTGGCGGAGGTGACGGCGACCCAGTGGGCGGCCGTCGCGTACCTGGCGGTGATGGTGACCGCCGTGGCGTTCGTGCTCTGGTACTCCACGGTCGCCGCCCTCGGCTCGGGCCGGGTCGGCCTGCTCACGGGTGTCGCCCCGGTGGCCGCCGCGCTGGCCGGGATCGCGGTGGGCAGCCGCGCGCCGGGACCGCTGGTGTGGGTGGGAATGGCGGTGGTCGTGCTCGGCCTCGCCCTGGGACTGCGCCACCGGTCGGACACCGGGAAGGTGTGACCCGGAGGCGTGGTGGGAGGCGTGACGCGGTCGATCCGGCGGTCGACCTCGGGCCGGTGTTCGAATCCGGGCGGCGGAAATTCGCCCCATCGTGGTGTTTAAAGCGTTCTCACCCGGATGTGGACGCATGTCCCGCTGCCAGCGAACGTCGGTCTTCGGACCATGTGCGCATGACCACTCCGATCTTCGACGCGCTGTTCGAGGCCCACTTCGGACCGGTGAACCGGCACACCACCGCACGGCGCGGGCGTCCCGACGTCGCCGAGCAGCGCATCCCCGAGCAGCAACCCACCACCGGCCTCCTCCAGCAGTGGTGGGACACCGCGGCGCGGCACGGGCTCCACGGGCGCTGAGCGGTCGGTGACGCGGGACGCCCGCGTGGGCGGTACGGTCCCGTCAGCCCGGGGACGGCACGGCGAAGTAGCCACCGCCGACCGCGAGGAGGTAGGGGGCGAGCGCGTCCGCCGGCATCCGCGACTGGGCGAGGGCGAAGCCGGTGGCGTAGTCGTCCTGGAAGGCCATGAACAGCACGCCCTCGTCGGGGGTGCCCTGCGGGGTCGGCGGCGCCTGGTAGGACCACGACCGGCGGAGCATCCGCGGCGACGGCGCGCCGGGCGTGCGCGGGTTCATCGCCCGGACGTGCGAGTCCAGCGGGATCGCCGCGCCGGTCGGGTCGGCGGCGAGGTCCGGCACCTCGTGCGCCGGGGTGCCGTCCAGCCACGTGCCGTCCGGCCGGCGGCCGACGATCCGGCTCTGCCGCTCCCCGGTGTCGTGGTCCCACAGCCGGTGCGCCAGGCGGATCACCCGGACCGCCAGCAGGGCCTCGCCGCTGGGCAGCAGGATCGACCGGTCGTTGGTCTGGCCCTCGACGAAGCCGAACGGGTTGCGCTGGAGCGCGTCGTCCACGGTGTCCCGCCGGACCGGGGTCCGCCAGGTGACCTCCGCGTCCGGCAGGGCGTCGCACAGCTCGGTCAGCCGGTCCGCGCACGCCGCCTCGTCGTCGCCCTCCACCTGGAGGAACGCGTCGGTGTTCGCGCGCTCGGGCAGCAGCACCTCGCCCGGGAACGGGGGCATCGCGGTCAGGCCCGGCGTGGTGGGCGACAGGCGCGGGCCGAGGCCGACCAGGACGTCCGGCTCGCCGCGCAGCTCCCGCAGCGGGCCGGCCGCGCCCGTGCGCAGGAACGCCACCGCGCCCGCCCGGCCCGGTCGCCGCAGCGCCGGGTGCGCGGTCCGGTCCACCCCGGTCCGGTCCACCCCGGGGCGGTCCGTTCCCGGGGCGGGCGATCCGCACCCGGTCAGGGCGGTGAGCACGGCCCCCGCCAGGAAGGTCCGCCGGGTCGGGCTCATCAGGTGTAGCCCACGACGGGCAGGCCCAGCGCCCGCCCCACCTGGCGGTCCACCGTCACGTACCCCGCCAGGCCCCACGTGCCGCACGGCTCGGTGCGGCGCGCGACGGGCGCGCCGCGCTCGTCGAGGTGCTGCCCGTCCGCGGTGCGGAAGCAGTGGTGCGCCAGCACGTCACCCTCGGCGAGGTCGTGGTGCGCGACCGGGCGGAAGTAGCCCTTCGACCACGGCAGCCGGTTGATGAACAGCGGCGGGATCAGCAGGGCGTCCGGGCGCAGCCGCGCGAGGTCGGGCACGGGCTCGTCCGACGGCGGGCCGTAGACGTAGACCAGGTTCGCGCCGGGCATCGGCGCGCGCTCGCGCGGCAGGTCGGCGGCCACCACCCGGCCGAACAGGAACCTCCCGTCGGCCAGGTGGAGCGCGAACACGTCGCCCGCGCGCACCGCCTTGCGCGAACCCGGTCCCGCGACCAGGTTCACCGGGGATACCCGTTGCGGTTCAGCCACGCCTCACCCCACTTCACGGCCTGATCGTAGTAGGGGTGCTTGGGGCTGATGCTGTTGATCTTGTTCTCCCCCTTGTTGCGTTTGATCAGCGCCTGCTCGATGGCGCGCGCCTCGCCGCGGGTCACCGGGCCGCTGTTGCGGGTCACGGTGTCGATGTCGTCGAACGCCCGGCCGGCGTGCTCCCCGCTGCGACGGCCGACGTTGTTGCTGATGCCGGAGTACACCGAGTCACCGTTGCGGATGCCCCGGTAGACGTCCACGCCGGCCTCGGCGTTGCGGCCCTGGGTCAGCGCGTTCGGGAACGGCGGCATCGCCTTGGACGCCTTGCCCAGCCCGCCCAGCGCGCCGCCGAGGGCGCCCATCGCGCACCCGCCCGCCGCCGCGCCGCCCACGCCGCCCCAGCCCCAGTCGACCTTGCGGCCGGACAGGCGCTGGCCCGCGTAGTTCATGCCGCCTTCGAGCAGCCCGCCGACGAGGCAGCCCACCAGCAGCGGGTTGTGGCCGGTCGGGTCGGTGAGGTTGGTGGGCGAGTTCGCGGCGTAGGCGTAGAGGTTCGTGCCGCCCGCGATGCCGATCGGGTCCTCGGAGATGAACCGCTGCAACGCCGGGCTGTAGTACCGCGCCCGGTGGTGGCTCAGCCCGGTGCCGTCGTCCTGCCGCCCGGTGAACGCCAGGTCCGAGCCCCGCCGGTCGCCGGTCGTGATCGGCACGCCGAACGGGTCGTAGGCCGTGGTGGCGGCCGTGGTCCCGTCCGCGCGGCCCAGCGCGACCGGCGAGCCGAGCGCGTCGGTCAGCGTCGTGTCGGTGACGCCCGCCGCGGTGCGCGCGAACCACTGGTCCGTGCCGGCGGACAGCAGCGCCCCGGTCACCGCGCCCGCCGCGTCCAGTTCCGCGACGGCGTTCGCGCCGTCGGTGACGAACCTCGTCGTGGTGCCGCCGACCGCGCGGGTGGTGCGGGTGCCCGCCGCGTCGTAGGCGAACGCGGCGGTGAGGCCGACCCGGCTGGTGCCGGTGAGCCGGCCGCGCGCGTTCCACGTGTAGGTGGTGGTGCCGTCGCCGGTCAGGTTGCCGTCGGCGTCGTAGGTCAGCGCCGTGCCGCCCGCCGAGGTGAGGCGGTTGGCGTCGTCGTAGGTCAGGTCGGCCCGCGCCGCCGGGAGGGCGACGCCGGCGAGGCTGCCGGTGACGGACGTGCGGCGGCCACTGGCGTCGTAGGTGTAGCCGATCCCGCCCTTCGGCGTGCCCTGGTGGGCGTAGGCGATGCCGGTGACCTGGCCCGCCGCGTCGTGCGTGTAGGTCTGCGTCCACCCGCCCGGCAGGGTCAGCACGGCCACCCGGCCCGCCGCGTCCCTGGTGGCGGTGGTGGTGTCGCCGCCCCGGCTGACGGCGGTGAACGCGCCGGACGCGTCGTAGGAGTAGGTGGTGTCGGGCAGCCCGGCGACGCTGGTGGACGTCTGCCTGCCCGCCGCGTCGTACCCGCGGCCGACCGTGCCGTTCAGGCCGGTCACGGCGACGAGCCGGTCACGGGCGTCGTAGGCGTGGGTGAGCGTGCCGCCCGCGCTGTCCTCCAGCACGGCCAGGCGGTCGAGCGCGTCGTAGGCGTAGGTGAGCTGCGACTCCTGCGCGGACGCGCCCGTGACGCCGAACCTGGTCCTGGTCGGCCGGTCGAGCGCGTCGTAGGCGGTCTCGGTGCGCTTGCCGGAGCGGGTGACCGAGGCCGTGGGCCGGCCCGCCGGGTCGTAGGCGGTGGTGGCGGTGCGGCCGAGCGGGTCGGTCGTGGACACCGGCCGGTCCTGGCCGTCGTAGGACCACCGGGTGACCTTGCCCCGCTGGTCGGTGTACGACGTCAGGTTGCCGCCGTCGTCGTAGCCGAACCGGCTCACACCGCCCAGCGCGTCGGTGACGGCGACCGGCTGGTCGAGGACGTCGTAGGCGGTCAGCGTGGCCGCGCCGGACGGGTCGGTCTCCTGCGCGAGCCGGCCCGCCGCGTCCACGAAGTGCTTCGCGGTGCGGCCCAGCGGGTCGGTGGCCGTCACCGCGCCACCCGCCTCGTAGGTGAACCCGGTGACCGCGCCACCGGGGTCGGTCACCGTCGAGACCTGGCCGGACGAGGTCCACGTGGTGGTGGTGACGCGGCCCGCCGGGTCCGTGGCGGTGAGCGGGTTGCCCTTGGCGTCGTAGGTGTAGGTGGTGGTCGCGCCGTCGGCGTCGGTGGTGGACGTCGGCCGGTCGAACGCCCCGTACGTGGCCGTGCCGCTGGTGAACTCGTCACCGGTGCCCGCGAGCCCGGTGATCGCGGTGATCCGTCCGCCGGCGTCGTAGGTGTACTCGGTGCGCCTGCCGTACGGGTCGACCACCGCGTCGATCCGGTTGTCCGGGCCGCGCACGTAGGTGGTGGTACGGGCCAGCGGCGTGCCGTGGGCCGCGGTGTCGGACGCCACCATGTGGTCGGCGTCGAAGACGACCCGGCGCACGGACCCGTTGGGCTGGGTCACCCGCGTCTCGGTGATCGCGCCCGCCGCGTCGAGGGTGTAGGCGAAGTGGAACGTGCCGCCGTCGGCGAGGTCCTGCCGCTGCACGCGGCCGTTCGCGTCGTAGGCGACGTCCAGGTAGGCCACTCCCCTGGCGTCGGTGATCCGGGTGATCCGGTTCGCGCCGTCGTAGGCGTAGGTGGTGACCTTGCCCGCCACGTCGGTGACGGTGGCGAGCCTGCCCGCCGCGTCGTAGGTGTAGGACGTGGTGCGGCCGATGTTGTCGCGGGCCCGGCTGACCCGGTTGGTCGCGTCGTACTCCAGCGCGATCCAGCGCCCGTTGGGCGAGGTGATCCGGGTGACCTCGCCGTTCGCGCCGCCGGTCCGGGTGAACGTGACCTGGTTGCCGTTGCGGTCCTGCATCGCGCGCGGCCTGGCGTACCAGGGGAAGAAGTACTTCGTGCCGTCGCGCAGGGTCAGCACCCAGTCGCCGTCGACCTGGGCGATGGTGGAGCCGGTGAACCGGCCGGGCGAGCCGACCGCGCCGAACACGGCGTCGCCGTAGCCGGTGCCCGGCGAGGTCCGCACGTAGTGCGCCCGTCCGCCGCCCGGTGTGTAGAGGTCCACCTCCTGGTACTGCTGCTCGGAGGCCAGGAACATGTTGAAGTCGGCGCCGGAGTTGAGGCCGAACTCGCGGACCTTGCCGTCGCCCTGCCAGTACTGGCGGGTCAGCGCGATGGGCAGGGTGTCGTTCAGGCCGAGATCGGTGTGCGCGTCGGTGAGCAGGCCCGTGGACAGGTCGACCGGGTCGCCGGACAGCTTGTCGATCAGGTCCTGCCACCACGGTTTGTCCGGCTTCGGGTTGCCGGGCGTGTTGAACATCGCGCCGTCGAGCGTCCACAGGCGCGTCTTCTCGTCCGGCACCACGCGGGTGCCGTCGTCGTTGACGCGGCCCTTGCCGTAGACGTACCAGCCCTTGTCGGTGGGGTCGTAGTTCCAGAAGTCGACCTCGGTGCCGGGCGGCAGGTCGGTGTAGTTCGGGTACACCACCGACGCGCCGTCGGGGAAGATCGACGTCCCGCCGGGCTGCACGGTGAAGTACGTGGGCACGATCCCGTTGCGCGGCAGCGGGTACGGCGGCCGGTCGACCGGGATGGCGGTGATGCCCAGCTCGCGCACCACGTCGCCGTCCTGGTCGCGCACCACGGACCCCGCCGGGACGCGCACCTCCAGGCCCGGCACGTCGGGCGTGGTCAGCACGGTCTCCTCGGTGGTCGGCGCGCCGATCTCCACCGTGTTGCGCATGTCCAGGCGCGGCAACCACACCGTCGCGTCGAGCGGCGTGGTGGTACCGGCCGTGATCCGGGCGCGGATGCGGAACGTGCCGAACTTGACCTTCCCGGCCGCGTACCCGTCCACGACGACCGTGGTGGCGTTCTCGCGGACGTCCGCGAGCAGGAAGCGGCCCTGCGCGTCGGTGGTGGTGCGCACCGAGTCGACACGCACCGGGATGCCGGCGAGCGGCGCGCCGTCGAGGTCCCTGACGTGGCCGCTGACGGCCGTCGTGCCGGGCGGCGCCACCAAGTCCTGCACGGGTGCGGGGGCGGCGCGGCGGGTCGACCAGTCGACGCCGTCGAGGTTGCCCTGGTCCGGGGACCAGGCCGGGTCGAGGTCGGGTTCGGGCGCGGCGTCGGGGGTGGCGGCGTTCGGCGAGCGCAGGTCGGCGGGCACGCGCCCCGGCTCGGCCTTCGCGGGCCTCGGGTCGTCGACGTGCGGCGCGTCGTCCGGTTTGCGGGGTTGGGGGAATCGGACCTGGGCCTGGGCCTGGGGTTCGGTCACCTCGGTGGTGGCGGTGGCCGCGCCGGCGGGCAGGGAGGCGGTGAAGGTGGCGGAGCCGAGCAGCGCCCCCGTCGGCATCACGACGAGCCGGTACGTGCCGGCCGAGGGCAGCGTGACGTCGAGCGTGGAGTTGCCGTACTTGGCCGCGCCGATCCGGGCGCCGGTGGGGCCGTTGAGCTGCCAGTCCAGGTCGCAGCAACCGAACGACGACGACGTGCCGGAGGACTGGATCACCACGCGCTGGCTCGCCGCGCCGGTGAACGTCGCGTAGGCGTCCTGACCGGGGTTGGTGAAGGTGACCGGTGTGGCAGTGCCGTTCAGCGGGAGCGTGCCGAGGTCGAGGTCGTTCGGCACGGTCCAGGTCTTGACGGTGGTGCCGCCGGTGAGGGCGGCGGCCGGGTTGAGGTCGATCCGGTAGGTGCCGTCCTGCGGCAGCGCGATCGTGTCGAGGGTGCTGTTGTTGTACTTCGCGCCGCCGACGCGCGTGCCGTTCGGCGCGGTCAGCTGCCAGTCGAGGTCGCAGCACCCGAACGACGACGACGTGCCGCTCGTCTGGATCAGGATTCGCTGGCCGGTGGTGCCGGTGAACGTCGTGTAGGCGTTCTGACCCGGGTTCGCGACGGTGACCGTCTTCGCCGTGCCGTCGGTGGGCTGTGCACCCGCGTCCAGGTCTGCGGGGACGGTCCACGCCTTGACGGTGGTGCCGCCGGTCAGGGCGGCGGCCGGGTTCAGGTCGATCCGGTACGTGCCGTCCTGCGGCAACGCGATCGTGTCCAGGGTGGTGTTGTTGTACTTCGCACTGCCCACCCGCGCGCCGTTCGGCGCGGTCAACTGCCAGTCCAGGTCGCAGCACCCGAACGACGACGACGTGCCACTGGTCTGGATCAGGATCCGCTGCCCCGTGGTCCCCGTGAACGTCGTGTAGGCGTTCTGACCCGGGTTCACGACGGTGACCGTCTTCGCCGTGCCGTCGGTCGGCTGCGCACCCGCGTCCAGGTCTGCGGGGACGGTCCACGCCTTCACCGTCGTGCTGCCGACCAGGGCGGCGGCCGGGTTGAAGACGAGGCGGTAGGTGCCGTCCTGCGGCAGCGCGATCGTGTCGAGGGTGGTGTTGTTGTACTTGGCGCTGCCCACCCGCGTGCCGTCCGGCGCGGTCAACTGCCAGTCCAGGTCACAGCACCCGAACGACGACGACGTGCCACTGGTCTGCACCAGGATTCGCTGGCCGGTGGTCCCCGTGAACGTCGTGTAGGCGTTCTGACCGGGGTTCGCGAACGTAACGGTCTTCGCCGTGCCGTCGGTCGGCTGGGCACCCGCGTCGGCGTCGGCGGGCACCGTCCAGACCTTGGCCGTCGTGCTGCCGACCAGCGTGCTCGCCGGGTTGAAGTAGACGCGGTAGGTGCCGTCCTGCGGCAACGCGATCGTGTCGAGGGTGCTGTTGTTGTACCTGGCGCTGCCCACACGCGTGCCGTCCGGGGCGGTCAACTGCCAGTCCAGGTCACAACAGCCGAACGACGACGACGTGCCGCTCGTCTGCACCAGGATTCGCTGACCCGTGGTGCCGGTGAACGTCGTGTAGGCGTTCTGACCCGGGTTCGCGACGGTGACCGTCTTGGCCGTGCCGTCGGTCGGCTGCGCACCCGCGTCCAGGTCGACGGGGACGGTCCACGCCTTCACCGTCGTGCTGCCGACCAGGGCGGCGGCCGGGTTGAAGACGAGGCGGTAGGTGCCGTCCTGCGGCAGCGCGATCGTGTCGAGGGTGCTGTTGTTGTACCTGGCGCTGCCCACCCGCGTGCCGTCCGGGGCGGCCAGCCACCAGTCGAGGTCGCAGCAGCCGAACGACGACGACGTGCCGGTGGTCTGCACGATCACGCGTTGGCCGGTGGTGCCGGTGAACGTCGTGTAGGCGTTCTGGCCCGGGTTCGCGGTCGTGACCGTCCGCGCCGTGCCGTCGAGGACCTGGACGCCCGCGTCGAGGTCGTCCGGGACGTTCCACGCGCTGACCGTGGTGCCGCCGGTGAGGCCGCGGACGGGGTCGAGCCGAATCCGGTAGGTGCCGGTCTGCGGCAGGGTCGTGGTGTCGAGGGTGTTGTTGTTGTACTTGGCGCTGCCCACCCGCGTGCCGTCCGGGGCGATCAGCCACCAGTCCAGGTCGCAGCAGCCGAACGACGACGACGTGCCGGTGGTCTGGATCAGGACGCGCTGCCCGGCGGTGCCCGCGAAGGTGGTGAAGGCGTTGCGGCCGGGGTGGGTCGTGGTCACCGGCTTCGGCGTGCCGTCCAGCGGTTGGACGCCCGCGTCGAGGTCGGCGGGCACCTTGTGCACGGTCACCGAGATGGTGCCCGCGTTGGCCGAGGTGTTGCGCAGCACGATGGTCCGCAGGCCCGGGCCGGTGGCGGGGCCGGTCTCGATCCAGCCGCTGGTGCCGGGGCACGACGCCGAGCCGGTCTGCCGGTTGCGCTCGTCGTAGGCGCGGGCTTCGAGGTTGCACGAGCCGAACGTGCCGCCGGTCAGCGTCACGGCGAAGCGCTCGCCGTCGGCGGCCGGGAAGTGCCGCAGGGCGTACTTGCCCGCGGGGACGGCGACCTGCGTGGCGGTGTCGACCGGGATGCCGGCGGTCGAGTCGATGTTCTCCGGGGCGACGCCGGCGGGCGGCACGACGAGGACGGCGGCGCTGGTCGCGGTGCCGGCGGGGGTGCTGAACGTGACGGGGCCGGACGCCGCGCCGGGCGGGACGGTGACCGTCAGGCTCGTGTCGGTGCGGGCGGTGACCGGGGCGAGCAGCCCGTTGACCCGCACCAGGTTGTTGGCGAACTCGGGGTCGGTGTTGGCGACGGTGAGCGTGACCGCGGCGCCGCCGAGGGCGGTCCTGGGCGTGAAGTCGGTGAGGGCGGGGCGGTCGTCGCCGATCACCACGACGCCGTCCAGCGCGGCCGTGCCGTTCGGCGAGGTGACCGACAGCGGGCCGCTGCCGGCGCCCTCGGGGACGGTCACGACGAGCCGGTCGGGTGTCGCGGAGGTGACCGTGCCGGGCGTGCCGTTGAACCGGGCGCTGGTGCCGGTGGCGGTGAAGCCCTTGCCGGTGACCGTGACGGAGTCGCCGGGGCGCACCCGGCCGGGCACGGCCGACAGGACCGCGACGGCGGGCGTGCCGAGCCGTTCGACGCCGGTGGTGTTGCCCGCCGCGTCGTAGCCGTAGCGGACGACCGAGCCGTCCGCCGCGACGACGCCGGTGAGCCGGCCGAGGGCGTCGTAGGCGTAGGACGCCGCGCCGGGCGGTGGTTCGACCTGTGGTTGCGCGGCCTGCGATCGGGCGACCGGCTGCGGTGGCGACGACCGCTGCGGTCCGGGCTGGGCGGTGGAGTACCCCGCGGCGGAGCCCGCGACGGTGAGGAGTGCCAGGAGCAGGGTGGCGAGGCGTCTGGTCGAGCGCGGCACGTCGTCTCCTCGGACCGGGGGGAGGGTCGCGGGCAGGGGCACAACCCGGCCGCGGGGAGGCTCGGCCGGTCGGGCGGCACAGCGCGCAGCGGGAGCAGGGATCGCTGCGATCGACGTTTCGCGGCGCGGACCGGGTTCATTACAGGGGTCACCCGAACGCCGGGCCCAGTCGATCACCCTGGCCGGGCGGACTACCTGTTCGCGCACGTCAGACTCGGTTCAGTGCTCGAAATGACCGGCTTCGGGGTGCCGCAAGGACGGGCTGCGGCTCACTGGCGCGACGACGGGATGCCGTGCGGTCCCGGCACGCCCGAGGTCGCCGGCACGGCCCGCGCACCTCGGTGGGTCCCCATACCCCACACCGGGGGACGGTGGATCACGACCGCCTTGCGACACGCCGACCAGCAGGTGAATAACCTTGGGGTCGTGATCACCGCAGTGTTCGAGACCAGCGCCGACCTCTACCGCGCGATCACCGAGTTCGCCGCCGGGACACCGCTGTGGTTCCAGGGCTTCGCCGAGTGGGGCACCGACGGCGGGCTGGTCGTGTTCGCCGTGCTGTTCCTGCTGGCCGCGTGGCGGCTCCGGCGGGCGCCGTCCCGTTCGCTGGCCCCGGCCCTGCTGGCGCCGTTCGCGACCGTGGGCGCGTACGCGATCAGCGAGACGGCCAAGTCGTTCATCGAGGAGGAGCGCCCGTGCCGCGCGGTGGCGGGCGCGCTGGCGCTGGCCGAGTGCCCGCCCGTGGGCGACTGGTCGTTCCCCAGCAACCACGCCACGATCGCCGCCGCGAGCGCGGGCGCGCTGGTGCTCGCGTGGCGCGGCCTGGCGCCCGTGGTGCTGCCGCTGGCCGCGATCATGGCGCTGTCACGGGTGTTCGTGGGCGTGCACTACCCGCACGACGTGGCCGTCGGCTACCTGCTGGGCGTCACCGCCGCTCCCCTGCTGGCCCTCGCCTTCCGCCCGGTCGCGGTGGCGCTCGTCGACCGCTTCCGACCGCTCCTGCCCGGGTCGACGTCCCCGACGCCGGACGCGGACACGGTCGTCGTGGGCGCGGTGGACGTCACGGAGCGCATTCCCCGTCCCACCCCGGCGGGCGACGACGCGACGCGGCGTTTGCCGCGCGTGCGCTGATCTCCCGCCGGACGAGCGGAAGGTCGGCGGAGAACCGACGATCGGCGGTTCACTCACCGTAGCCACTCCCCCTACCGTGGGACTCGATCGGAAACCCCTGCTCCCGGGCCGCCCCAGCGGGTCCGGGCATTTCCGGCGAGGAGCGCTGCCCATGAAGATCCTGCGAACAGCCGGGCTGGCCGTGCTCACGGCCTCCTTGGTCGCGCTGTCGATGACGGCCGCGTCCGCGCACGACCCCGACACCCCCGAGGGCCAGGCCGCGGCCCGCACGTTCATGGCCGACCACGTCCCCGCCGAGCGGCACGCCGTGGTCGGCACCGCCGCCGGCGTGCCCTGCGTCAACGGCAAGGCCGACATCTACCCCTGCAAGAACGTGGACCTGCTCAGCGTCCTGCCGCTGTCGCGCATGGGTGGCGGCAACGGCAACGACATCTGGGGCTGGACCGACCCGTCCTCCGGCAAGGAGTACGCGATCGTCGGCCGCACCAACGGCACCGCGTTCGTCGACGTGAGCACGCCGACGTCGCCCCGGTACCTGGGCAACCTGCCGTCCAACGGCGGCAGCAGCAGCTGGCGCGACATGAAGGTGTACCAGGGTCACGCGTTCATCGTGGCCGACTTCATCACCGGCCACGGCATGCAGGTGTTCGACCTGACCCGCCTGCGGACGGTCACGACGCCGCAGACGTTCACCGCGGACGCCCTGTACAAGGGCTTCGGCCCGGCGCACAACATCGCGATCAACGAGGAGACCGGCTTCGCCTACGCGGTCGGCTCCAACACGTGCGGCGGCGGACCGCACATCGTCGACATCCGCACCCCCAAGTCCCCGGTCAAGGCGGGCTGCGTGTCCCAGGACGGCTACACGCACGACACCCAGTGCGTGGTCTACCGCGGCCCGGACACCACCTACCGGGGCAGGGAGATCTGCTTCAACGCCAACGAGGACACGCTCACCATCGTCGACGTGACCACGAAGTCCGCCCCGGTGCAGATCTCGCGCAAGGGCTACTCCGGCGCGCAGTACTCGCACCAGGGCTGGCTGACGGAGGACCAGCGGTACTTCCTGCTGGACGACGAGCTGGACGAGTCGAGGGGCACCGACAAGCGCACCAAGACCTACATCTGGGACCTGGCGCGGCTGTCGTCCCCGGTGCACACCGGCACCTACAGCTCTCCGGCCACCGCGATCGACCACAACCAGTACGTCAAGGGCGGGTACACCTACCAGGCCAACTACCAGGCGGGCCTGCGCATCCTGGACGTCACGCAGGTCGCGTCGGGGCGGTTGACCGAGGTCGGCTACTTCGACATCCACCCGGCGTCCGACAGCGCGAAGTTCAACGGGGCGTGGAGCGATTACCCGTACTTCGCCAGCGGCATCGTGCTGGTGAACGGCATCGAGCAGGGCCTGGTCGTGGTCAGGCCCAACCTCCCCTCCCGGTAACCCGCGAGGGGTGGACGTGCGCGATTTGCGGTTCACGGACTGGGTGTTCGTCGTGGCCGCCGCGGCGGTGGTGGTGGCGGGCGGGCTGGCGCTGTTCAGCCCGTCCCCACCCGGCTCGGCGACGCACTCCACGCACCAGCGCGCGGCGGACCTCGTGCCCGCCGCGCACGGCGACGGCCTGTCCGACAACGAGAGCGGCTACCGCCTGGAGCAGGTGACGACACCGGGCACGCGCGGGGACGCCGTGCCCGTCGCGTTCCGCGTCATCGGCCCGGACGGGCTGCCGCGCACCGGCTTCCGCGAGAACCAGACCAAGCAGCTGCACCTCTTCGCCGTCCGCGACGACATGCACGTCTTCCGGCACGTGCACCCGACACTCGTGGGCGACGAGTGGCACACCGCCCTGGACCTGCCCGACGGGGGCGCGTACCGGATGTTCGTCGAGTTCGTGCCGCACGACACCGCCGACCCGCGCCACCCGGTCGTGCTCGGCGTGCCGTTCAGCGTGCCCGGCGACACGACCCTGGTGCCCGTCCCGGCCCCGGGCGCCGAGGCGGTCACCTCCGGCGGGTTCACGGTGACCCGCGTCGACGAGCCGGTGACACCCACCGCCCTGCGACCGCAACGGCTCCGGTTCGCCGTCCGCGCCCCGGACGGCGAACCGGTGCGCGCGCTCGACCCGCACCTGGGCGCCTACGGGCACATGACCGGTTTCCACACCGTGCTGCTGTCGGCCACCCACCTGCACCCGCTGGAACCGCTGGGCGTGCCGCTGACCGGCGGCGAGCTGTCGTTCCAGGCCGTCTTCGCCGAGCGCGGCGAGCACCGGCTGTTCCTGGAGTTCTCGCACGGCGGCTCCACCCACACCGCGGCCGTCACCGTCGAGGTCGTCTGAACTACCGGGCGGCCGGCCCCGGCGCGCTCGCGCGCTTCCCGGTGGACCGGCGGTCGATCGCCTCGGCGACCTCGTCGACCGCCCGCCGGATCATCGTGCCGTAGCCGTCGTCCCCGAGGGTGTGCTCGTGGCGCCGCGCGGCGGAGACGTGTTCGGCCGCCGCGGCGAACGAGCCCAGCCTGCGGAAGCCGTCGGCGAGGTTGAGGTGCAGCGACGGGAGGAAGGCGGCGATGCGGAGGCCGTCGTGGTGGCGTTGGACCCGGTCGTCGGTGAGGACCTCCGCGGCGTCGAGCGCGCGGACGTCCCAGACGAGGGCCTCCGCCGGGTCGTCGTGGAGGTCGGCCGCGTAGTGCGCGAGGACGCACCGGTGGAAGGGGTCGCCCACCGGGCCGATCCGGTGCCAGAGCTCCAGCAGCCGCGTGCGCGCGGCGGCGGTGTCGCCGGTGTGGCCGAGGCTCACGGCCGCCGTGATCTCGGTCATGGTGGGGTCTTCGGCGGGTGCGGTGGTCATCGGGCACGTCCTTCGGGTTCCGCTCGGAGGGGCATGACGAGGGTGGTGAGGTCGCCGTCGTCGGCCGAGCGGACGACGACGGGGTCGTGGGGGCCGGCGAAGTCGAGCATCACGTCCGGGCCGACCGCCGTGCCGATCGCCGGGTGCAGGGTGGTGGTGGCGAACGCGATCGTGATCGGCGGACCCGTGACGACGGCGGCGACCGGCGGTGCGGGCGGGGTCCCCGCGGACGAGACGACGACCCCGGACCCGCGCGCGTCGAGCCGGACGCGGTGGTCGCGCTGCGCCTCCACGTCCCGCAGCAGGGCGTTGCGGGCCACGAGGACGCGGGTGCGCACCTCCGGCAGGGACGCCAGCAGCAGCCGGTGGTCGGGGAACGGTTCGGGCAGGGTGCGGCACTCTCGGGCATCCCCGTCGTCGCCCCGGAGGTGGACGCGACCGGCGCGGGTGCTCACCCCCAGGTCGTGCCGGCGGCGCGTCCACGGCAGCGCCAACCGCAGGTCGTCGGCGTCGACGGTGACCGCCCAGTCGGCCTCGCTCGGTGCGGTGGGAACCAGGGTGCGGGTCGCCAGGCGGTACCGGTCGGTGGCGGTGAGCACGACGCCGTCGGCGGACACCTCGACGCGCACCCCGTTGAGCACGGGCAGTTCCGGCTCCTGCGCGGTGGCGGTGAGGACCTGCTCGACGGCGGCGGTGAACACCGGGCCGTTGAGGCACACGCGCGGGGTCGACGGCACGAGGCCCAGCGCGGCCTTGACCGCCGCGGCGGTCTCCCACGCCCGGCGGGTGCGGTGCGCGAGGTGCGCCACGTGGTCGTCGATGATCCGGGCGGCGTCGCGGGAGCCGGGCGCGAGGACCTCGGCGATCAGCTCCAGCGGCATGTCGACCTCCCGCAGGCGGCGGATCGTCACGGCGCGTTCCGCCTGGTCACGGGTGTAGTAGCGGTACCCGGACGAGTGGTCCACGCTGGCCGGCGGCAACAGGCCCGAGTCGGCGTAGAAGCGCAGCGCGCCGGCCGTCAACCCGCTGGAGCGGGCGAAGGCACCGATGGTGAGGAGTTCGGGGTCGGGCACCCGGCCATCATCGGGCTTCGGGTAACCCGAAGGTCAACCCCGCGGTCAGTGGGTGAGCTTGAGCCCGATCACGCAGCCCACGATCCCGGCCAGCAGCAGCGCCCTGACCAGGGACACCGGCTCGGTCCCGGACCACATGGCGTAGCCGGCGGTCAGGGCCGCGCCGATCCCGACCCACACCGCGTACGCCGTGCCCACGGGCAGGCCGCGCATGGCGTACGCGAGACCGCCCATGCTGCCAGCGGCGGCGATGGCGAACACGACCGTCGGCCAGAGCTTGGAGAACCCCTCCGACCTGCTCAGGGCGGTGGCCCACACGGCTTCCAGCACGGCGGAGAGGAGGAGGACGACCCAGTGCACGACGACTCCCGGAACGCCGTCTTGTCGCTGACCGGGTACGGCGCCGCTCGTCCGGGAACCCGCTCCGGGTTCGCCTCCACCTTCCCACACGCCGGTGCGCCGGACGCGGTGCAGTCGGTCACCAGCCCCGCCGCCCGGCGCGGCACCGCCGGACGACGAGCACCGGACGACGAACACCGGACAGCGGTGGACAGCGCGCCGGTCCCACCGGGTCGCGGCACAGGAGTGCGCCGGTCCGACCTGCAGCGGATGTCCGCGTTCACCCCTCCTGGAACAGGTCGGCGAGGCGCACCGCCCGGCCGGTGTCCAGGGAGCGGTTCGCCGCGATGCCCACGCCGGCGGCGAGCAGGCCGTCGCGGAGCCCCGCGCGACGCCCCAGCGGGTCTTCGACGCCGGAGGGGCGGAACACGTCGGCCAGCAGGTGGGCGTCTCCCCCGCCGTGGGCTCCTTCGCCCCGCGGGACGTCGACCAGCCGGGCCGGGGACCAGTGGGGTTGCAGCAGGAGTCGTTCACCGGGCGGACGCGGGTCGGGGGCGGTCGGGCGGTCGGCGGTGGCCGCGCGGCCCGGGCCGGCGCTCGGGTCCACCACCGGGCGGCCCACCACGCCCGCCGCGCCGACCGGGGGCACGTGGCCGCGTTCCACCACGTCCAGCTCCAGCCTGCCCGCCGTGCCGTTGACCGCCACCCGGTAGCCCTCCCACGGCGAGTGGGCGTTGAGCGAGTAGCTCATCGACGCGCCCGAGCGGTAGCCGACGACCACCGAGAGGTTGTCCTCGGTGGTGATGCCCCCGCTGAACACGTCGCGGTCGCGCAGGTAGCCGTCGTCCGGCTCGGCCTCCAGGTAGAGCCGGCGCAGCACGTCGTCGGCGCGCAGGTCCAGGGCGAACGGGTCCGTCCCCGTCCCCGGCGCGCCCGTCGAGCGCTCCGGACGCGGGCCGAGGCCGCGCGCGGCGGCGTTCTCGGCTCCGTAGAACCGCAGGCCGCCCAGCGCGAACACCGTCCGAGGCACGTCGCCCAACCACCAGTGGACCATGTCGAAGTGGTGGCTCGCCTTGTGCACGAGCAGGCCGCCGGAGTGGGCCTTGTCCCGGTGCCACCGCCGGAAGTAGTCGGCCCCGTGCACGGTGTCCAGCACCCACTCGAAGTGCACGGAGGTGACGTCGCCGATCGCGCCCCCCGCGATCAGCCGGCGCACCTCGCCGTTGCGCGGCGAGTACCGGTAGTTGAACGTCACCACCACCCCTCCCACCGAGTCGCGGGCCGCCTCGGCGATGGCCCGCGCGCCCTCGGCGGTGGTGGTCAGCGGCTTCTCCACCACGACGTCGCACCCCGCCCGCAGCGCGGCCACGGCGTAGCGGTGGTGGGTGGCGTCCGGCGAGGTGACGACCACCGCGTCCGGTCGCCGCTCGCGCAGCAGGTCGTCGAACCGCTCGGGTGGGTAGCGCGCCGGCGCGTACCCCAGGACCGCGTCGTAGTAGGACATCCGGGTCGGGCTCGGGTCGCACCACGCCACCACCTCGCCGTCGTCGGCGTACTCGGACGCGAGCGCCTCCACGTACATCGCGGCGCGGTGTCCCACGCCGACCACGGCGTAGCGGCGGCGGGAACCTGCGGTGTCGGACAAACCGGTGCTCCTCACGGTGCGGGTGGCGGCCCGTCGTGCCGGACCGCCCAGGGGTCGACCGGCACGACGGCGGTGCTGCGGCCGTCCGGGGTGAGCAGGCAGCCCATCCGCTTGACCGCGCGCAGCTCGATCGTGCGGTCGTTCACGGCCAGGCTCGGGAAGTGGGTGGACAACCGCTCCTCGAAGCGCCGGCTGTCCGGCAGCGACCGCAGCCACAGGCTGATCACCAGGTTGTCCGCGCCGGTCACCGCCGCGCACATGCGGACCTCCGGCAGCGCGGCGAGCCCGTCCACCACGGCGCGCAGCCCGTGCGGCGGCACCCTGGCCCAGAAGCTCGCCGACACCGGCCACCCGGTGACGGGCTGCGCGGTCTCGCACCGGAACGTCAGCGTGCCGTCGCGCACGGCACGGGCCAGCCGCCTGCGCGCGGTGGACGCGCTGGTGCCGGTGCGCTCGGCGAGGTCCGCGACGCTGCACCGCGCGTCTGGGGCCAGCGCCACCAGCAGGTCCCGGTCGGTGTCGGCGAGGACGCCGGCGGCGGGCGGCGGCGGGCGCAGGACCGCGCGCTGCCCGCCGGTCAACGAGTCGAGCCGCCACGTGCCGCCCTCGGTGAACATCCGCGTGACCAGGTGGGTCCGGGTGGCCCGGACCCCGGTCAGGCCCAGCACCAGGGCGGACAGCGACGCGAGGTCCGGCGTGAGGACGGTCAGGCACAGGTCGCGCCCGCTGCTGGCGATCGTCACCGAGGCGATCTGCGGCACCCCGACCAGTTCGGCGATCACCCGCTCACGGGTCGCCGGCTCGCAGTCGACCTCGACGAACGCCAGGCAGCGGTGCCGGGCCCAGCCCACCAGGCGCGGGTACGCGGTCACCCGGACCACCCCGGCCCCGGTCAGGCGGTTCCAGCGGCGGGCGGCCGTGGCCGGGTCGACGCCGAGCGCCGCCCCCACCTCGGCCCACGAGGCCCGCGGGGCGACCTGGACGACGTTGACCAGCGCCCGGTCGATCTCGTCGAGGTCGTACGCGGCGGAATCCTGCACCGAACCCCCGGGTCGTGGCGCTTTCCAGGCATCTCCGCCCCAGGTTAGACCCGGGTGGCGACCGTGGGGGGCATGGACGCGAAGCGGAAGAACCCGCGCACCACCCGCACCGCCGGCTGGACCGGCCTGGTCGTCGCCGGTCTCGGCGCGCCCGCCTACGCCCTGTGCACCGCGTTGATCGACGACGGCACCGGCCCGCTCGGTTTCGTCGGCGACGTCGCCACGCTCTGGGGCCGGGGGACGCAGGCCGCCCTGGTCCTGCTGGGGCTCGCCGTGCTGCTCGCCCTGGAGGCGGCGCTGACGAGGGGCTTCACCTCGGCGGGGACGAAGACCTGGGCGGTGGTGCCGCCGGGCGCGGCGGCCGGCCTGGTCGCGGCGCCGCTGCTCGTGCTGGTCGCCGTCCCCTGCCTGCTCCTGCTGACCGTGCTCGCGGCGATCAGCGGCGACGACAGCCCCCGGGACGACTGGATCGGTGGGCTCTGACCCGGCGCGGGGTGCCGGAGCGGCGGTGGGGTCCACTCGGGGTTGGACCCCACCGCTGGTGGGCGGCTCAGCCGACCGCAGGACCGGAGTCGCCGCTGGCCGCCATGTCCTTGAGGAACTCGTGGCACTGCTTGGCCCGTGCCGAGTCCTCCTCCATCACGCGGCGGAAGAAGTCGGCGATGTCCTGCCGACCCGCGTTCTCCGCGTCACGGACGTACTGGCCGTAGTCGTGCCCCGCCTTGAGCGAGTGGTACTGCACGGAGATGAGGTCGTAGCTGACGTCGTCGAACCCGGTCTCGCCGGTGGCCATCGTTCCTCCTCGGTGTCTCACCCGGACTGCGGTGTTCCTTGGCCTGGTCCGCTTACCCCGCACGACGCCGATCAACCCCCTGCGCGCCGATTGCGTCCGGACGGGTGTCGACCGCACCACCCGGGGGTCCCTCTACTGTGGACGCGGTGACCAGCATCCAGGAACGCCTCTACCCCGACCTGCCCTGCTTCGGCTGCGGCCACGGCAACCCGAGGGGACTGCGCCTGCGCAGCCACCCCGGCGACGACGGCGTGGTGACCGCCGCGTTCACCCCGTGGCCCGAGCACGACAACGGGCTGGGCTTCCTCAACGGCGGCATCATCTGCACCGTCCTGGACTGCCACAGCGCGGCGGCCGTCGTCCTGGAGGCGGAACGACGCGGCTGGCCGGCCCTGCCCGGCGCCGCACTGCCCTACGTGACGGCCGGGCTGGACGTCCGCTACCTGCGGCCCTCACCCCTGGACCAGCCGGTGGAGCTGCGGGCCGTGGTCCGGGAGGCCGCCGAGGCGCAGATGCTGGTGGACGTCTCGCTCGTGTGGGACGGCAAGCCGCGCGCCGAGGCGACGGCCCTGTGGAAGCGGTGGCGTCCCCGATCCGCGGGCTGACGGGTCGGCGGGTCTTCCCTACGCGGGGACGGTCCTGGTCAGGAAGTCGCGGACGAGCGGGACCACCTCGGCGAGGTTGGTCTCCAGCGCCCAGTGCCCGCCGTCGAGCAGGTGCAGCTCGGCGTCGGGCAGGTCGCGGAGGTAGGCGCGGGCCGCGCCCTCGGGCATGTAGCCGTCGGCGGGCCCCCACAGGATGAGCGTGGGCGGGCGGTGCTCGCGCAGGTAGGCCTGCTCGTCGGCGAACCAGCCGAGGGTTCGGCCCTGGTCGGCGATCAGGTTCACCAGGTTGGCGCGCCGCCGCGGCGTGGTCAGGGACCAGTGCAGGTGCCACAGGTCGGGGCTGACGCGGGCGGCGATGTCGTCGCCCACCTCGCCGATGAACTCGTCGCGGAAGCCTTCCTCCGTCACGTTGGCCGCCAGCTCCTCGCGGCCCCCGTCGGTGGGATCGGCCCAGAAGTCCTTGAGCGGCTTGTACTTGGGGCCGTGCTGGTCCTCGTAGATGTCGCCGTTCTGGATGATCAGGGCGGTCACCCGCTCGGGGGCGTGCATGGCCAGGCGCAGGCCGAACTGGGCGCCGTAGTCGTGCAGCCAGATCGCGTAGCTCTCCAGACCGAGGGTCTCGGTGAAGCGGCGCAGGAAGTCGGCGTAGCCGGTGAAGGTGTAGGGGAAGTCGTCGGGGGTGGCGCTGTAGCCGAAGCCGGGGTAGTCCGGTGCGACGAGGCGCCAGCGGTCGCCCAGGGCGGGCATGAGGTTGCGGAACTGGAAGGACGAGCAGGGGTACCCGTGCGGCAGCAGCACCACCGGCGCGTCGGCGGGTCCGGCTTCGCGGACGAAGATCTCGATGCCGTCGACGTCGATGGTGCGGTGCGTGACGGCGGCCGGCTCGTGCGACGAAGTCATACCTCCGGGTTTCGCAGATCGGGCAACCCGAACACCCCCTGATCGTGCGAATTTTCCCCGATGTGGTCACTCACCGCCATCAACGCTGGTCGGGTTCACGGGCGCACCGCCCTCATCCACAGGTGCCACGGGAACTCGTCGTGGCCGACCCGCGGCTCCCGCAGCGCCTCGATCAGCAGACCGGCGTCCTCCAGTGCTCCCGTGTAGGCGCTCAGCGGGTGGTTCCAGCCGCTGAACCTCATGCGCACCCCGTCCCGTTCGACCTCGTCCTCGAAGCGGTGGCGGTCGAAGTAGGGGCGGTCCAGGACGAACAGGCCGTCGCGGCGGCTGCCGGTGTCGGTGATCGGGTGGGTGATCGACAGGCACAGCCTGCCGCCCGGTTCGAGCACCCGGCCGATCTCCGCGACGGTGCCCGGCAGGTCGTCCACGTCCATGAGCACGTTGTAGGCGACCACGAGGTCGAACCCGCCGTCCGGGAGGGGCAGGTCGGCCGCGTCCGCGAGCAGGTACCGCCCCCCGGGGTCCGCCTGCCGCGCCGCCTCCAGCAGGGTGGGCGAGGCGTCGACGCCGGTGACCCGGTGCCCCCGCTCACCGAGGTCGCGGGACACCCGGCCCTCGCCGCAGCCCAGGTCGAGGGTGGCCCGGGCCGCGTCCGGCACCAGCGCGAAGAACGCGTCGCGGTAGCGCCAGTACGAGTCGAAACCCGGCCTGCGCGCCCAGGCGATCCAGTTCCCCGCCTGCTCTTCCCAGTCCTGCGCGGCCGTGGTCGGCGCATTGTCGCTCACCGCCCGCAGCGTAGTGCGGCCACTCGGCCGGGCAACCGGTTCACGCGCGCACCGCGGTCACGCCGTGCTGAAGACCTCGTCGCGCAGCGCCGACCCGCCCTCCACGACCTCCGCCGGTCCCGCCGACCGGGTCACCACGGACGTGGCCGCGCGCAGCAGCACGCGGGCGATCATCGGGTCGATCGCGCCGGCCAGGTGCGGGACGGCGGTGCGGAACGAGACGCGGTGCACGACCCGGCTGCCGCCGTCGGTCGCCTGGACCTCCCAGGCGCCCCCGAGGTCCACGAAGTCGCCCTCGACCTGCTCGAAGCGCAGGGTGCGCGACTCGACGTCGACCTCGGTGCGCTGCGTCCAGCGGGCGACGCCGCCGCGGAAGCGCAGGGCGTAGCGGTGCTCGCCGTCGGCGACGACCTCGACCGATTCGAGGTCGTCGGCCTGCTCCGCGAAGCGTTCCTGGCGCCGCAGGACGGCGAACACCTCGTCCGGGGGCCTCGGGGTGGACAGGACGACGCTGTGCTCGTTCATCGTGCTCCTCCGCGCGTCACGTTGACGCCTTGCAGGTGCGAGGTCCGCAGCATCAGGTAGTTCGCCTCGCCGAAGACCCCGCCGGTCAGGCCGGTCCCACCGTGCGTCGGCAGGAACGGCCGGAACGCCGAGTGGGAGTCGTTGACGTTGACCACACCGCCGTTGGTCACCTCGGTCGCGATGCGGTCGACCAGCCGCTCGTCGCGCACCCAGAACGAGTTGCGCAGGCCGTAGGCGTTGCCGTCGACGAACCGGAGCACCTCGTCGAACAGCGCGTCGTCGGAAGCCGCCTCGGCGGCGTCGGGCACGACGACCGGCAGCAGCGGCGAGAAGGTCTCCTCGCGCACGGCGGGCGTCTCGCGGGCGGTGCGCAGGCCGTCCACCCGCAGCACGGTGGGCTCCAGGAAGAAACCGGTGTCGGACGGCGTGCCGTCGACCTCCAGCCGGCGACCGCCGTGCAGCAGCCGGCCGCCCCGGCCGAGCGCGTCGGCGATGTTGGCGAAGTGCGCGCGGGCCATGAGCACCGGGGTGAGCACCACGCCGGGTTCGTCGGGGTAGCCGGGCCTGGTCGCGGCGGCGATCCCGACCAGCCGGGACAGCAGCTCGTCGGCGATGGCCGGGTGGGCGATGACGTGGTTGGGGATGTTGCAGATCTGGCCGGACTGCCGGAAGTTCTCGGTGATGGATCGCGCGGCGGCGTCGAGGTCGGCGTCGGCCCACACCACCACGCAGTCGTTGCCCGCCAGCTCCAGCACGGGTTTCTTGCCCGCGGCCACGGCCGCGCGCTCGAACTCCAGGCCCTTGGCGCTGCCACCGACGTAGACGATGTCATCGACGTGCGGGCTCTCCAGCCACAGGTCCGTCATCGGGGGTCCGCACAGGACGTTGAACACCCCGGCGGGCGCGCCGGCCTCCTCCAGCACGGGGATGACGACCTCGCGCAGCGCGTGCGTGGTGGCCAGCGGCACGCCGCGCGGCGCGCGCACGACCACGGCGTTGCCCGCCAGCAGCGCCGAGGCCCCGAACAGGGCGTTGGGCGTGGAGGCGTTCTGCGGCGGGTTGACGCACACCACGCCGTCCGCGACGCGGCGGACGGTGGCGTACCCGGAGCCGTTGGGCTTGGTCGTCTCCATCTGGGAGGCGCACCAGTGCAGCGTCCGGCCGCTGAAGTCGGCGCGCCAGTACTCGTCCAGGGTGGGGCCGGCCAGGTCCACGGGCTGCCCCTCGGCGACGAGCAGGTCCACGAGGTCGTCGCGCTTCTCCCGCAGCCGCTCCCCGATGCGCAGGCCCAGCGCCACGCGGTCCTGGAGCGGGACCCGCGCCCACTCGGGCGCGGCGCGGGCGGCCGACTCCAGCGCGTGCCGGGCCATCCGGTCGTCGGCCAGCGCGCAACCGCCGGCCACGGCCGGTCCGGCGGAACGCGCGTCGACCAGACCCGCGTCCAGGTCCCGCTTGAGGACCAGCGCGGGCACCGTGTCCTCCAGCACCGCACGGGCGGTGACGGTGTGCACGTAGCGGCCCTCGGGGTGCTCGACGTCCTTGCCGTCGATGTAGGCCGGGTACATCAGCAGGTCGTTCCTCATGTCCTCACCTCTCGCGCGACGGCGTCGACCGCGGCTGCGGCGATCGTCACCGCCTGGTTGCGGATCTCCGGGACGGCGGTGCTCTCGAACAGCTCCCCCCGCCGCAGGGCGCCGAGGGCGAAGATGCGGCGGGGCGCGCCGCGCCGGTCGAGCACCCGGCCGTCGCCGCCGGTCGCCACGCCCAGGCCCACCCGGTCGGGGCGGGCGGTGCCGTCGGCCACCAGGTCGCGCAGCAGCGGGTCCCCGACGTCCTGGCGGAACCCCGTGGTGTTGACCAGCCACCCGACGCGCAGCGACCGCGTGCCGCCGGGGGTGGCGAGGTCGACGTCGAACCCGTCACCGGTGCACCGCACCCGGTGGACCCTGCCTCGGTGCACGCGCAGCCTCCCCGCGCCGACCAGCGCCCGGACCCGCCGGTGGGTGGCGGGGGCGGCGCGGTGGCGGTGCACGTCCCAGTACCGGTTGACGCGGTCCAGGAAGCGCCGCCGGTCGGCCACGTCCAACTGCTGCCACAGCCCGGGCGCGTGCGGGCGCAGCCGGTCCACGAACTCGCGCCAGCGGTCGGGGTCGGCGGCGACGCAGCGGCGCGCGAAGCCCAGCAGGTCGCCGAGCGACCCGATGCCGCGCAGCGCCTCGGGGCCACCCGGCGGTGCCGTCGCGTCCGGCGTCCCGGCCTGGCCGGCCCGGTGCGACCTGGGCAGCAGCCCGTGCCGCGACACCGCGTGCACCACCGCGTCCGGGTGGGCGCGGGTGACCGTGCCCGCCAGGTCCATCATGGACAGGCCGGTGCCCAGCACGAGGACCGGCGAGCCGTCGGCGACCGCGGGCGGGCCGTCCCACCGGCCGTCCCACGGGTCGCGCACGTACCGGGGTGCCCCGGCGGGCACCACGCCGGCCAGCGGGTCGCCGCCGCCGACGCCCGGCGCGAGCACGGCGAAGTCGGCCCGCACCGGCCCCCGCCGGGCCAGGTCCACCGTCACACCGCGCTCGTCGGCGGACAGCCCCGTCGCGGTGTCGGCGGCCCGGTCGACCACCGCCGCGCGGTGGGCCCGCCGCTCCTCGGCGAGCAGCGTCTCGACCAGGTAGCGGCCGTAGTCGCCGCGCGGCAGGAACGCGGTCGCGTCGGCGTCGCGGCCGCCGCCCCGGCTCCAGCGCACGAAGTGGTCGGCGTCGTCGGCCAGCGCGCTCATCTTCCCGGCGGCGGTGTTGAGCAGGTGGTCCGGGTCCCCGGTGCGGTAGGCCCGACCGGGGCCGAACTCGCCGCTGCGGTCGACCAGGACCAGCTCCAGCCGCACGTCGCGGTCGGCGGCGGCGCGCAGCAGGTGGATCGCCGCCAGCGCACCGCCGGCGCCGACGCCGACGACGACCACCCGCAACGCCTCAGCCATCCTGCTCGCCGCGGTCGGCACCGACCACCGACAGCGCGTCCCCCAGCAGGCCGGCGGCCAGTGTGTCGCCGCCCTTGGGGTCGATCAGCAGGAACGCGCCGGTGGCGACGCAGTCCGCGTAGTCGTCGAACGGCAGCGCGTCGGCGACCTGGAGCCGGACCTGGCCGATCTCGTTGAGCGCCAGCTCCTCCGGGTCCCGCTGGATGGCCAGCTCCTGCTCGTCGAGCCGGGCGGGCAGGCCGGGCACGCGGCACTGCGTGGTCCGCGTGCCGTGCCGCAGCAGCACCTTCGCGCCGGGCCGCAGCGGTTCCTCGGCCAGCCAGCACACGGTGGCGTCGAACTCGTCCTGGACGCTCGGCCTGCGGTCGGCCGAGGCGAGCAGGTCGCCCCGGGTGACGGCCAGGTCGTCGGCCAGCACCAGGGTCACCGGCTGCCCCTCGTCCGCGGAGTCGACCGGCCCGTCCGGGGTGCCCACCTCGGTGACGGTGGTGACGGTGCCCGCGGGCAGGACCACGACCTCGTCGCCGGGCGAGACCCTGCCGGCCACGACCTGGCCCGCGTACGCGCGGTAGTCGTTGCCGTCGGAGCGCAGCACGTACTGGACGGGCATCCGGAACCCGACGTCGCAGCCGCGCCGGTCGGGCGTGACCCGCTCCAGGTGGTCGAGCAGCGTCGGCCCGTCGTACCAGGGGGTGTTCTCCGAGCGGGTCACGACGTTGTCGCCGGTCAGCGCGGACATCGGGATGGCGGTGACCTGGTCCTCGTCGTAGCCCAGGGACACCGCGTGCGCCACGAACTCGTCGCGGATCTTCTCGTGGGTGTCGCGGTCGAAGTCGACGAGGTCGAGCTTGTTGACCGCCAGCGTGATGCCGGGGACGCCGAGCATCGCCATCACGGCCAGGTGCCTGCGGGTCTGCGGCAGCACGCCCTTGCGGGCGTCGGTCAGCAGCACCGCGTGGTCCGAGGTCGAGGCGCCGGTGACGGTGTTGCGCAGGTACTGGACGTGCCCGGGGGTGTCGGCCAGCACGAACGTGCGCTTGGCGGTGGCGAAGTAGCGGTAGGCCACATCGATGGTGATGCCCTGCTCGCGCTCCGCACGCAGGCCGTCCACCAGCAGCGACAGGTCGGGGTCGTCCAGGCCGCGCTCCTCGCTGCTGGCGAGCACCGCGTCGATCTGGTCGCTGAGCACGGACTTGGTGTCGTAGAGCAGCCGGCCGACGAGGGTGGACTTGCCGTCGTCCACGCTGCCCGCCGTGACCAGCCGCAACAGGTCGGACGTCATCAGAAGTACCCCTCCCGCTTGCGGTCTTCCATGGCTGCCTCGGAGATCTTGTCGTCGGCGCGGCCGGCGCCGCGCTCGGTCAGCCTGCTGGCCTTGATCTCCTCGATGATGTCGGCGACGGTGGCCGCGTCGGACTCGACCGCGCCGGTGCACGAACCGTCGCCGACCGTGCGGTAGCGCACCGTCTTCGCGACGGTCTCCTCGTCGTCGCCGGGTCCGCCCCACGGGCCGGCGGTCAGCCACATGCCGTCGCGCAGGTAGACCTCGCGCTCGTGCGCGAAGTACAGCGGGGGCAGTTCGATGCCGCGCTCGTCGACGTAGCGCCACACGTCCAGCTCGGTCCAGTTGGAGATCGGGAAGACGCGGACGTGCTCGCCGGGCTTGTGCATGCCGTTGTAGAGGTTCCACAGCTCCACGCGCTGGCGGCGCGGGTCCCACCGGCCGAAGTCGTCGCGGATGCTGAAGATCCGCTCCTTGGCGCGGGAGCGCTCCTCGTCGCGGCGACCGCCGCCGATGACGGCGTCGAAGCCCTGCCCGGTGATGGTGTCGAGCAGCGGGGCGGTCTGCAGCGGGTTGCGCAGGCCGTCGGGCCGCTCCTCGACCTCGCCCCGGTCGATCCAGTCCTGCACCTCGGCGACGTGCAACTGGAGGCCGAACCGCGCGACGATGTCGTCGCGGAACTCCAGCACCTCGGGGAAGTTGTGGCCGGTGTCGACGTGCACCAGGGTGAACGGCGGCGGCAGCGGCGCGAAGGCGCGCACGGCCAGGTGCACCAGGACGGTGGAGTCCTTGCCGCCGGAGAACAGCAGCGCGGGCTTGTCGAACTCGCCCGCGACCTCGCGCAGGATGTGGATGGCCTCGGCCTCCAGCACGGAGACGCCGGTGACCGCCCTCTCCTTCGTCGGAGCGCTCATCGCAGCACCGCCTCCCTCGTGTCCGGTTCCCGGCTCTCCTGCTCGCAGCGCTCCAGGGCGCGTTCGATCATCTCCAGGCTCTCCTCGATGCCGTACTGCGCGGTGTCCACCCGGACCTCGGGCGAGGCGGGTGCCTCGTAGACGTCGCTGACGCCGGTCATGCCGTCGACCTCGCCGCGATCGGCCTTGGCGTACAGGCCCTTGACGTCGCGGTCGGCGCACACCTCGACGGGCGCGTGGACGTGCACCTCGACGAAGGTGAGGCCGGCTTCCTCGTGCTGGGCGCGGACCTCGGCGCGGGCCGTGCGGAACGGCGCGATGACCGAGACGACCGTGAGCACGTCGTGCCTGGCCAGCATCGCCGCCAGCTTGCCGATGCGCAGGACGTTCTCGGTCCGGTCCTCCTTGGTGAACCCCAGTTCGGGGAAGAACTCCTCGCGGATCTCGTCGCCGTCCAGGTGCTGGACGGGCCGCCGGTCGCGGAACCGGGCGACCAGTTCCCGGCCGAGCGTGGACTTGCCGGAACTGGGCAGCCCGGTCAACCACAGCGTGGTGGCCACAGCTCTTTCCTCCTTCTGCTCGTCGGTCGTGCCCGGGCGTGCCTACGGCGCGTGCTCCCGGCCCAGCAGCTGCCGGGCCACCACGAGCTTGGTGGCGTTCTCGGTGCCGTCGGCGATCTCGGGTCCGATGGCGTCGCGCATGCGGCGGCTGATCGGGTGCTCGTCGCTCCAGCCGCGGTGGCCGAAGGTGAGCAGCGCCTGGTGGGTGGCCTCGACGCCGACGCGCGGGGCCCACCACTTGGCCATGTTGGCCTCGACGCGGTGCTCCAGGCCCGCGTCCTTGCGCCACAGCGCCTCGTAGGCGAGCAGGCGGGCGGCGTGCACCCGGGTGGCGTGCTCGACGAGCGGGAACGCCACGCCCTGGTGCTGACCGATGGTCTTGCCGAACGCGGTGCGCTCGCGGGCGAACGCCATCGCGTCGTCCAGCGCGGCCTGCGCGGAGGCGGCGGCCATGACGGCGATGAGCGCGCGGGAGTGGTCGAAGCCGCGCATGACGCCGACGAAGCCCTCCCCCTCCCCACCGACGACCTCGTCGTCGGCGGCGGTGACGTGGTCGAACTCCAGCGTGGCGCGGCCGCCGGCGCGGGCGCCGAGGTCGCGCAGGCGCTCCCGCTCGATGCCGGCGCGGTCCAGCGGCAGGTAGAACGCGGTCACGCCGCGCGCGCCGTCGTCACCGGTGCGGGCGAAGACCAGGCCGTGGGTGGCGTGGAAACCCAGCATGATGGACGTCTTGGTCCCGGTGAGGACCCAGCCGTCGTCGGCGCGCTCGGCGCGCAGCCCGATGGCGGCGGCGTCGGTGCCGTGCTCGGGCTCGGTGAGCACCAGGGCGACGACGGACTGGCCCTCGGCCACGGCCGGCAACCAGGCCGCCTTCTGCTCCTCGGTGCCGCTGCGGTCGATGATGCCGCCGATGAGCGCGGCGTTGAGCACCGGGTAGCAGGCGGTCACCTCCGCCTTCGCCAGCTCCTCCACGGCGATGCCGACCTCGACCGCGCCCAGGCCGCTGCCACCGTGCTCCGCCGGGATGCCCAGACCCGTCAGGCCCGCCCGTCCCAGCTCGGTGAAGAAACCGGGCATGAACGTGCCGTCGCGGTCGTGCCGGGCCGCGCCGGGCGCGATCCTCTCCTCGGCGAACGCCCGCACCTTGTCCGCCAGCGCCCGCTGCTCGTCGGTGAAACCGAAGTCCACGTCCTCACCTCCTCAGCCGTCGACCAGCTGCTCGCGCAGCTTGAACTTCTGGACCTTGCCGCTGGGCGTCGTGGGCAGCTCGCCCGCGTACTCCACGCGCTCGGGCCAGTACTGCTTGGCCATGCCCAGCCCGTCGAGGTGCTCGCGCAGGTCGGGCAGCTCGGGCTTGTCGCCCTGCGCCACGACCACCGCGCACGCCCGCTCGCCGAGCCGGTCGTCGGGGTAGCCGACCACCGCGACGTCCTTGATCGCCGGGTGGCGGCGCAGTGCCGCCTCGACCTCCACGACGGGGACCTTCTCGCCGCCGCGGGAGATGACGTCCTTGTCGCGGCCGGCGATGCGGATGCCGCCGTGGCCGTCGTCGCGGGCCAGGTCACCGGTGTCGAACCAGCCGTCGTCGGTGACGTTCGCGGCGTAGACGTCGGGGCGGCGGTAGTAGCCGAGGCACTGGGTGGCGCCGCGCACCTGGAGCCGGCCGGTCCCGCCGGGGCCCACCGGTTCCCCGGTCTCCTCGTCGACGATGCGCACCTCCATGCCGGGCACGGCCGAGCCGTCGCTCTCCGAGGCGCGCATCTCCGGGTCCTCGGGCCGGGTGATGGTCGGGGCGCCGTTCTCGGTCATGCCCCACAGGGCGTACAACCGGCAGCCCAGCACGTCACGGGCCTGCTCGACCAGCACCGGGGGGATGGGGGCGCTGCCCGTGGCGAACGCCCTGAGGTCGGACAGGTCGCGCCGCTGCTCCCGCTGCCGGTCGATGAGGTCGACCAGGAACGGCGGCGCGCCCATGAAGAAGGTGACCCGTTCCTCCTCCAGGACGCGCAGCATCAGCCCGGCGTCCCAGTTGTCGATGTGCACGCACGTCGCGCCCAGCAGCAGCGGCATGGTGAAGTTCCACGTCCAGCCCGCGTTGTGGGTGGTCGGCGAGCCCATCGCGGTGATCTCGTCGCCGGTCAGGTGCAACGCGTCGACCTGCATGCGGTTGGTGGCGTGCAGCGTGTTGTGGCTGTGCACCACGCCCTTGGGCTCGCCGGTGGTACCGGAGGTGAACATCAGGTAGGCGGCGTCATCGGGGCCGGCCCCGCGGCCCTCGGTGTCGCCGACCACGGCACCCTCGGTGCCCGGCTCGCCGAGCAGCGCGGTGTCGAAGTCCAGCGCACCCGGCAGGCCGGGCGTGCCCTCGGGCGCGTCGGCCGCGCCGACGAGCACGCGGTGCCTCATGGAGCCGACCTCGCGGGCGACCTCCTCGCTCAGCTCGGCGTGCGAGTGGCCGCGGTGCTCGACCGGTCCGATGTAGACGGGGCTCCCGGTCAGGCCCGTCATGAACGTCAGCTCGCGCTTGCGCATGATCGGCAGCACCGGGCCGGCGACGGCGCCGATGCGGGAGCACGCCAGCGCGGTGGCGATCAGCTGCCACGAGTTGGGCAGCTGGAGGGTGACCACGTCGCCGTGCCGCACGCCCAGCCCGGCCAGCCCGGCTGCGATCCGCTCGACGCGGGCCTCCAGCTCGGCGTAGGTGACGGTCTCCTTGTCGCGGCCGTCGGTGTGCCACACCACGACCGCCTGCCGGTCCGGGTGCTCGCGGGCCGCCCGGCGCAGGTCGTCGACCAGCGTCTCCTCGGCTCGCCACCACCCCTCGGCGAGGTACTCGTCCTTGGGTTCCGCGGACATCAGTTCTCCTGTGGGTCGTCGTGGTGGTCGGTCAGACGACGCCCCGCGTGTTCCCGCCGTCGACCAGCAGCAGGGCGCCGGTGACGAAGGCGGCCTGCCGGGAGGCGAGGAACGCGACGAGCGCGCCGAAGTCGTCGGGGTCGCCGACCTTGCGGAGCGGGACCTCGGCGGCCGCGGCGGCGGCGTCCTCGCCGGACGGGCCGCGCAGCGCCGGTGTGTCGTGGTAGCCGGGCGCGAGCACGTTGACCGTCACGCCGCTGTCGGCGAAGGAGTGCACCAGGTTGCGCGCGTAGGACAGCACGCCCTGGCGGGCGACGCCGGAGAGCACGTTGTGCGGCATGGGTTGGCGCACCGCCTCGGAGGTGATCAGCAGCACCCGGCCCCAGCCGCCACGCCCGAGGTGGGGCGCGGCCGCGGTGACGAGCGCGACGTGCGGGATCAGCGCGGTGTCGATCGCCTCGCGGTAGTCGTCGGGGCCGAAGTCGTCGACCGGGCCCTGCACGACGCCGCCGGTGTGGCCGACGGCGATGTCGATCCCGCCGAACTCGGCGGCGGTGTCGTCCACCCACCGCCGCACGGCGCCGGTGTCGGCGACGTCCACGACCTGGCTGCGCACCCGACCGCCGCCGGTTGCCGCCAGCTTGCCGTGCGCCTCGGCGAGCCGGTCGGCGTCGCGGGCGCAGATCGAGACGTCGGCACCCTCGGCGGCCAGCGCCGTGGCCACGCCCAGGCCCAGGCCGCTGCTCGCGCAGGCGACCATCGCGACCTTGCCGTCCAGTCCGAGGTCCATCAGCCCCTCCCCTCCCCCGCGCGGACGCGGTAGCCGTAGCGCAGCAGCTGCGGTCCGGCCGCGGCGGTGGTCAGCGCCTTCGGCTTCCACTCCAGTTCGGTCCGCCACCGGCGGTCGGCCCGGATGGGCACCCGACCGTGGTGGAACCGGTCGGGGTTGCCGGTGACGGTGTGGTTCACGCCCAGCTCGACCGTGCCGTCCACGTCGACCGGGTTGGGCCCGCTCATGCCCGCGAACGCCATGACCTCGTCGACCACCTCGCGCGGCCGGGCGGAGAAGTCCTCGTGGCGCACCCGCAGGTAGCGGTGGCGGCCGGCGAGGGCGAGCAGGTCGGAGGCCGCGTTGACGCCGGCCCAGGTGCCGGTGCTGCGGCCCGCGCTCATCTTCTCCACGTAACCCTTGTCCTTGCGGTACGAGTACGCGGTGGCGCGGGCGTCGCGCACGACGTGCAGCACGCGCACGTCCAACCCCTTCCGCCCGAGCAGCGCGGCGGCCTCCGCCGGGTACTTCGAGCCGTCCACCAGCACCTCCGAGCCCGAGGTGGACGCCGCCGCGCGGTACAGCTCGGTGGTCACGCCGGTCAGCCACCCGACGTCGGCGGGCGTGCGGCGCAGCCCCAGCGACTCGGCCAGCCGGGCGGGGGTGTGGCGGGCGCGCAGCCGGGCGGACTGCACGGCCTCGACCGCGGCGGCGGCGTGCGGGTCGGCGGCGACGCCGGTGCCCAGCACCCCGGACCACAGCGGGCACAGGGTGACCGGTTCGCCGCAGCCGCAGTCGGAGTTGGTGCCGTTGCGCAGCACCCCGTTGCGCCACAGGTAGTGCAGCTCACCGACGTGCAGCACGCCCGGGACCTCGTTGAGCACGTTGCCGATCATGGTGCTGCCGCAGCGCATCATGCCGGTGATGTAGAGGACCCTCACGAGCCACCGCCCTTCCGCTCCAGCAGGACGAAGTGCTGCGGCAGGTGCACGGCCAGGCCCATGCGGCTGTTGGCCTCCAGCAGGTCGCCGCCGTCCGGCGCGGCGCCGCGGTGCAGCTTGAGGTGGGCGACACCCGGGTCGAGGAACGTCGTCGCGGCGCGGAAGTCGCCCAGCAGCACCTGGTCGCGGGGGATCATCCGGGTCCGCGAGATCCGCACCCCCGCCTCGGCGAGCCTGCCCAGCAACCCCGACTCGACGGCCCGCCAGTACACGGCGGTGTGGGCCACGATCCCGTCGCACGAGCCGCCGGTCTCCTCGACCAGCGCGGCGGCCTCGGTCAGCAACTCCACCGGGTCGCGGTCGACCTCCACGCGGCGCGCCTCGGGCAGCTCCAGCAGGCCGGGCACCGCGCCGTCGTCGCTGCCGCGCAGCAGCACCTGGTTCTCCGTGGTGCCGAACCGCACCAGCAGCCGGAAGTCGATGAACGAGGCGAGCAGCCGCGGGTGGTCGAGCAGGCCCGCGGGCACCGGCAGCGTCACGCCGATGTCGGTCAGCGGCGCCTCGCCCAGCGTGGGCCGGAACGCCGACTCCGGGGTGGTGTCGAACGTGGTGCCCGACGCCTTGCCCTGCTGCTCGTCGGGCTGCGGCTCGTAGACGTAGTTGACGGCGCCGTCGCGGATCGTGGCCATCTTCATCAGCTGGCGGACCGTGAACCGGGGCCGCTCGGCGAACAGCGGGAACGCGGTGGGCAGGTAGGCCCGGAACGTCACCGTGATGTCCTCGCCGCCGTTGCCGAGCGCCGCGGCCTGGGCGAACTCCGAGCCGGGCGAGCTCTCGGTCATCGCCGGATCGGCCAGCAGCTGCCGCGTCTGGTTGATCGGGGAGCTGGTCTGTGCTGTCATCACTGCCTTCCTCGTCGGCTCTGCGGCGGGCGGCCCGTAGTCATGCGGCGATCGCCATGCGGCCGTGCACGACGTCGCCGATCTCGCGGGCCAGCCGGCCCGGGTTCGGGTGCTGGAAGATGTTGCGGCCCATGGCCAACCCGGCCGCGCCGGCGCGCACGGTGGAGGCGACGCGCTCCATCAGGACCTTCTTGTCGTCCACCGGTGGACCACCGGCCACGACGACCGGGATGGGGCACGCGGCGACGACGTCCGCCATCGCGCTCGCCGAACCGGGGTAGCTCACCTTGACCACGTCCGCGCCCAGGTCGGCGGCGAGCGTCGCCGAGTGGAGGACCAGCTCCGGGTCGTTCGAGTCCTCGATCTCGGGACCGCGGGCGTACATCATCGCCATCAGCGGGATGCCCCAGCGCTCGGTCTCCTCCGCCGTGCGGGACAGGTCCGCGATCTGCGCGGCCTCCTGCTGCGAGCCCATGTTGACGTGCACGCTCACCGCGTCCGCACCCAGCCGCAGCGCCGCCTCGACGCTGGTCACCAGGTACTTGGCGTCCGGGTCGGGCGCGTGCGACGTGCTGGCGCTCAGGTGCACGATCAGCGAGGTGCTCACGAAGTTCTTCGGGTTCAGGTGCCGCACGGTGCCCTTGTGCAGCACGACGGCGTCCACCCTGGCGGCGGCCAGCTCGGCGACCAGGTCGTCCAGCGAGTCGTCGGGGGTGACCGGGCCGTCCGCGACCGAGTGGTCCAGCGGGACGATCATCAACCTCCCGTCGCCGTTGCGGTCGATGCGGTCCAGGCGCAGGCGGGCGCCGAAGGACTGGGGCCGGCTCACGGGATCTCCCTTCGTGGTGGTGGGTCAGGCGGGGACGGCGGGCGTGTCGGTGTCCGCGCGGGCCAGGCCGAAGCGGTGGTAGAGGGTGCGCACGGCGTCGTGCACGCGGTCGCGCGGCACCAGGAACGTCGTCCTGGCCTGGCTGCACGACACGCACTCGGCCGGGATGCCCTCCGCGGCCAGCGACGACAGCGCCAGAGCGGTCAGGCCGGGCCTGCTCAGCAGGCCGGTGCCCACGACCGCGACCCGCCCGAGGTCCTCGCGCAGGGTCATCGCGCAGTCGTGCGCGCGCAACTCGTCCTCGATCGCCCGCACCGCCGCCTCCACGGCGTCGTCGGCCACGCACAGCGAGACGCGCAGCGCCCCGCCGGGCTGCGACCACCACATCGCGGAGTCGACCGCGATCTCCTGCCGCGCCAGCGCGTCCAGCACGCGGGCACTACCACCGACCAGGTCGCACTCGGCGTCCACGACGACCTGCGTCACCCGCTCGTCGTGCGTCACCGCGACCACTCCGGCCCGTCCCTCCAGGACGTCCGAGTCGAGCATCGCTGCTCCCCTTCCGGTTATCGTGCTTCCCCTGCCGCGCCCGGACGCATCGCGGACGACGATGTCGATGCCGTGCGCGGCGGCCAGCTCGACCGACCGCGGGTGCAGCACGCGCGCACCGGAGAAGGCCATCTCGGCCATCACCTCGGCGGGCAGCCGGTGCAGCAGCCCCGCGCCGGGCACCACCCTCGGGTCGGCGCGCCGCACGCCCGGCACGTCGGTGTAGATCTCGCACACCGCCGCACCGTGGGCGACGGCCAGCGCGACCGCCGACGTGTCCGACCCGCCGCGACCGAGCGTGACCAGCTCGCCGTTGCGGTCCAGGGCCTGGAAGCCCGCGACGACCACGACGTGGCCGCGGTCGAGCCAGAAGCGGACGTGCTCGACCTCGATGGAGGCGATGACACCCGCACCGGGCCGGCCCACGGCCCGCAGGCCCGCGTCCGGCCCCGACAGCGACACGGCGGGCACGCCGAGCTCACGCAGGGCGATGGCCAGCAGCGCGGCGGAGGCCAGCTCGCCCGTGGCGAGCAACTTGTCGGTCTCCCTCGGGTCCGGGGCCGGGCTGACCGCGGTGGCCGAGCGGACCAGGTGGTCGGTGGTGTCGCCGCGCGCCGACACCACGACCACCACGGCGGTGCCCTCGCCGCGCACCCGCCGCACCCGTCGCGCGATGGCGGCGACCTGGGTGTCGTCGGCGAGCGAACTGCCGCCGTACTTCTGGATGCTGATGTCCATGCCACTCCGTTCACGTGGAGTCCGAGGGGGTCCGGCGGCCCGCGGAACGGTCCGCAGAGCGGTACCGGCGAGCGGTTCGAAGCCCCGACACGTCCATGGGCTCGATTCCTGACGTGAAAGGGGTTCCCCGACCGGGGTGTCGCCCACGCTCGCGCAAACACGTGAACTCCGGATGCCGAACGGCACGCCCCGCACTCCCCGCCTCACATGAATGGGTGAGGACGAATGGCCGCACGACGGCGTCCGCCGGCGAATTGCCGGCGGACGCCGCCGAGTCGTTATCCGGATTCGCCCCCAAGCCCCCCGCGATCCTGCGCGATCACCCGCAACGCCAATTCGACGCGATTGGTGACCCGCAGTTTCGTGAACGCGTTGCGCACGTGCGTGCCGATCGTGTTCGGCGAGAGGGTGAGGCGGCTGGCGATGGCCTTGTTGGTCAAACCGCGGGCCACCAACCGGGCCACCCGCACCTCCGTCCCGGTGAGGTTGGCCCACTGCTCCGGCGCCGGCGGCGGGACCACCTCGTCCTCCACCGCCGCCCGGCCCGCACCCCGGCCGCCCAGGTCGGACAGGACCCGCCTGGCCCGCCGGGCCGCCGGCCGGGCGTCGCAGGCCACCCACGTGCGCTCCGCCTCGGCCAGCAACTCGCGGGCGCGCTCGTGGTCGCCGGCCCGGTGCGCCAACTCGCCCGCGTCGGCCAGCGCCATCGCCATCGCGGGACGCCGCTCCGTCATCCGGTGCAACTCGGCCGCCGACACCACCGCCGCCAGCTCACCCCGGTCCAGCCCCCGCACGTGGGCCGCCGTGGCCGCCGCCCACGGCACACCCGGGTTGCGGTCGCCGAGCTCCTGCGCGGTCCGCACCACCTGCGCCGCGCGCCGCCGGTCACCACGCCGCCGCACCAGCCTGAACAGCACCGGCGCGACCGGCGAGGTCGCCGTGGCCATGAAGGCCGTCAGGTCGGCCGCCGCGAGGACGCCCTCCGCGACCTCCGCCGCCTCGTCCTCGCGCCCCGCCGCGCACAACCACAGCACCCGCCGCCACGTCAGCTGCGCCGGGTCCACGTCACAGGCGCCCAACTGCTCCACCTCGCGCAGGTTGGCCCGCGCCGCCGCCAGGTCGCCACGTGCCGTGCGCGCCTCGGCCAGCAGCCGCAACGCCTTGGCCAGCAGCGGGCGCGCCGCCCGCGCCCGCGCCGTGCGCACCGCGACCTCCGCGTCGGCCTCGGCGTCCGGCAGCGCACCCCTGGCGACGCGCACCCGCGCCCGGTGGTAGCGCCACTCCGGCTCGATCCACGACGTGCTCAGCCGACGCGACTCCCGCTCCACCACGGCCAACGTCGAGTCGACCTCCTCGAACCGGTCCAGCGCGATCAGCGGCGGGCACAACCACAACCGCGGGTGGCGGCGCCACCCCACCGGCCCGATCCGGTCCGCCTCCCGCACCGCCGCCCTGGTCAGCTCCAACGCGCGGGTGAACTCCCCGTTGTGCAGCGCGACCAGCCCCTGCGCCGCCGAACCCAGCATCAACGCCTCACCGCGCCCCAGTCGCGTCGGGTGCTCCTCCGCCGCCTCCCGCGCGGCCGCGGGGTACCCGGTGGCGGCCAGCCGGTACGCCTGCACAGCCCCCAACTCGGCCCGGTGCTGCTCGGTCAGGTCCGGCCTCGCCAACGCCCTGCGCGCGTACTCGACCACCGCGTGCTCGTCACCGCGCGCGTACGCCGGGTCCGCCAGCGCCGCCAACGCGCACACCAGGCGCGTCTCGGTCTCCGCGTCCAGGTCCCGGTGCAGAGCCCGCACCGCGAGATCCCACGCCTCCCGACCCCGGTCGCCCGCGGTGAGCAGCCGCACCGCCTCCACGGTCAACCCCGCCGCACTCGGGTGCCCGTCACCGAGCAGGTCCAGCAGCTTCAACGCCAGGTCGGCCGCCTCCTGCGGCGCACTCGCCGCACGCGACCGCACGACCCGCCACACCGCCTCCACCACCGCGGGCGAACCACGCCGCCCACCGCGCTCCACGTGGTGCACGACCTCGTCCGGGCTGTGCCCCTCCTCCGCCACCACGTCCGCCGCCTCCCGGTGCAGCGCCATCCGCACCGGCTCGGCCAACCCCGCGTACACCACCCCGCGCACCAGGTCGCTGCGGAAACCCAACCCCCGCGGACCCGACACCAGGGCACCCACCTCGACCGCCTCGCCCGCGGCCGAGACCAGCTCACCGATCGGGCGACGGGTCAGCCCCGCCGCCTCGTGCACCGTGAACGGCCGTCCCAGCACCGCACCGGCTTCCAGCAGCGCCGTCACCGGCTCGGGCAGGTCCACCAGCAACGACCGCACCTCCGCGACCAACCAGTCCGGCAGCGGCAGCCCCTCGGCCCCCGCCACCACCTCGGCCCTACCGGCCCGCACCCGCACGTACCCCGCGGCGTGCAGGGCCCGCACCACCCCGCGCACCAGGTCCGGCTGACCGTCGGCGATCGCGGCCAGGGCGAGCACCTCCGCGTCCGCCTCCGCCCCCACCGCCTCCTCGCACAACCGCCGCACGGCGTCCTCGCCCAACCGCTCCGGCGTCAACCGCCGCGCACCGTCCGCCAGCAGCGCATCCACCACACCCCGCACCGAGGCCGAGGCCAGCGGCGGGCGCAGCGACAACAGCCACAGCACCGGCGTCGAGGCCAGCGCGGGCACCAGCACGCGCAGCGCCAACGCGGTGAACTCGTCGGAGTGGTGGAAGTCGTCCAGGCTGACCAGCAGGCCCCTCCCCGCCGACAACCGCACCAACCGCGACCGCAACCGCTCCAGCGCCGCCATCCGGTTGCCGTCCAAGTCACCCAGACCCGCCTGCCCCGCACCCAACGCCACCACCAGCGTCGACAGCGGCGCCACCCGGTCCAACCGCGTCGCGCGACCGTGCACCACCGGCACACCGCGCGCCCCGGCCTCCGCACGCACCCGCTCCACCACGGCACGCCGGCCGAGCAGCCCGGACTGCTCCACCACCAGCACGCCGCCCTCGCCCCGGGCCAACGCCGCGAGGGCCTCGTCGACCGCCTCGTCGACCGGTAATCGCGTCGTGGGCGGCAGTGCGATCGGCTCGATGCCTTCCTCGAGCACGGAATTCCTCCTCACCTGTCACGGACACTCGTGCACGGGCCCCCAGGGCTCGCCGATTGCCCCGCCCATCTGGTACCCGGCACCACACCCCCGGCGGTCGTCCGATTGGCCGCTTCGCCCTCACGACTAGGCCGATCCGGTGATTCCGCATCGCGCCCCACCATCCGGGCGCCACGCCGGGAACAGCCGTCTACAGGCATTTCGCGGATTCCCGAAGGAATCGCGCACCACCCCGACGCCGAACGCTTTGCGTAGTCCGCGGCACGAGCGTCAACCCTCCGATCGACTCCTGCCGTCCGCCCCGCTGGAGGGTGCTGTGAAGAAGATCTGGATCTGGGCGCTGTTCGCCGGTGCGTTCGCGGTGGCGTGCACCGAATTCGCCGTCGTCGGTCTCCTGCCCCAGATCGCGCGCGACCTCGACGTGTCCGAGGCGGTGGCGGGCCAACTGGTGACGCTCAACGCCGTGGCCTTCGCCATCAGCGCGCCCGTGCTGGCCGCCGTCTTCCACCGGGTGGACCGCCGCAAGGTCCTGTTCGGCTGCCTCACCGTGTTCGCCCTGGGACACCTCACCGCCGGCCTCGCGCCCAACTACCCCGTGCTGCTCGGCTCGCGCATCCTCTCCGGCGCCATGATGGGCCTCTACCTCGGCACGGCACTCGGTGCCGCCGCCCGACTGGCCGACGAGGACCGCCGCGCCTCCACCATGGCGACCATCCAGGCCGGCGTCAGCACCGCCACCGCCCTGGGGGTCCCCTTCAGCACGCTGCTCGGCCAGCACATGGGCTGGCGCGTGCCGATGCTCGCCATCGGCGGCATGGCGCTGCTCGCCATGGGCTTCATCGCCGCCGCCCTGCCGCCCGTCGGCGCCGACGAGCAGGACGCCGGCCTCGGCACCAGGATGCGTGCCCTGCGCACCCGCCCCGTGATCGTCGGCCTCGCCGCCATCACCGTGTTCTGGGGGGCCTCGTTCACCGTCTACACCTACCTCGTGCCGCTGCTGGAGCAGCGCGCGGGCATGAACGGCACCCTCGTCATCGTCGTCCTGTTCATCGCGGGCGTGTGCGCCGTGGCCGGCAACATGATCGGCGGCAAGGGAGCCGACGCCAACTCCCGACTCACCCTGCTGATCACCTCCGGCGTCACCGCCGCCGCGCTGATCGCCGTGCTGCCGCTGTCCAACGCCGTCGTGCCCGCCATCGTGCTCGTCACCGTCTGGCAACTGGCCGCCTGGTCCTTCGTGCCCGCCGTGCAGGCCGCCCTCTTCCAAGCCGGCGGCGAAGGCGGCGAACTGGCCGTGTCCTTCGCCGTGTCGGCCTTCAACATCGGCATCGTCGCCGGCGCCGGCTTCGGCGGCATCGCCCTCGACCAGACCGGGCTGCCCGGCGTCGCCGTGCTCGGCGCCGCCGCCGGCATCGTCGCCGTCGGCCTCGTCGTGGCGCTCACCCGCTACGTTGGCCCCCGCCGCACCGCGGACACCGGACATCCCCACGAACCCGCCGCCGCCGACCACTGACCCCCGCCGACCGCCCACCGGAAGGACGACCATGCGACTGGAATTCGACGCCGTGCTGTTCGACCTCGACGGCACCCTCATCGACTCGACCGCCGCCGTGCGCCGCGCCTGGGAGCGCTGGGCCGCGGAAGAGGGCATCGATCCCGGACTCCTCGCCGGCACCAAGGGCAAACCCGCCAAGGACATCGTCGCCGCCCTCCTGCCCCCCGAGCGGCAGGAGGAAGGCCTGGCCCACTACTCCCACATCGCCACCCACGACCTCGAAGGCGTCGTCGTCCTCCCCGGAGCCGTCGAGGCCATCGAAGCCGTGGGCGACCACAAGGCCATCGTCACCTCCTGCACCCGCGACGTCACCGAAGCCCGCACCACCGCCGCCGACCTGCCCGTCACCGAAGTGCTGGTCACCGCCGACGACGTCGACCGCGGCAAACCCGAACCCGTCCCCTACCTCGTGGGCGCCGAGAAACTCGGCCTCGACCCCCGCCGCTGCCTCGCCGTCGAGGACACCGCACCCGGCCTGGCCTCCGGCCGCGCCGCCGGCTGCACCACCCTCGGCATCGGCCACGACCTCGACGCCGACGTCGTCGTGCCGGACCTCTCGCACGTGCGCTTCGAGGTCGTCGGCGACCGCGTCGCACTCACCGTGCCGGACGCCGCGGTCAGGAGCTGAGGCGTGGACGACCACACCCTCGCCCGCCGGCTCGCCGACGCCGCCCGCGACCTGCTGCTGCGCCTGCGCACCGACCGCACGGACCTGCACGGCGCCGACCTCGGCCGCGAAGGCGACCGGCTCGCGCACGAACAGCTCGTCGCCGCCCTCGCCCACCACCGCCCAGACGACGCCGTCCTCTCCGAAGAAGGCGGCCCCGTCCCCACCGACCGGCGCACCGGCCGCCTGTGGATCGTCGACCCCCTGGACGGCACCCGCGAGTACTGCGACCGCAGCCGCGGCGACTGGGCCGTCCACGTCGCCCTCGCCGACGGCGGCACCCTCGTCGCCGGCGCCGTCGCCCTCGCCTCCGGCCACACCCACGCCACCGACGCGCCCACCCCGCTGCCCCCACCCGCCCGCCGCGCCCGACCACGCGTCGTCGTCAGCCGCAGCCACCGCCCCGCCCTCGTCGACGCGCTGGCCGACGTCCTCGACGTCGACCTCGTCCCCCTCGGCTCGGCCGGCATCAAGACCGCCGCCGTGTGCACCGGCGACGCCGACGCCTACGTCCACGCCGGCGGCCAGTACGAGTGGGACAGCGCCGCCCCCGTCGCCGTCGCCGCCGCGGCCGGGGCGCACACCTCCCGCATCGACGGCAGCCCGCTCGTCTACGCCACCCCCGGCTCCAGCATCCCCGACCTGCTGGTCTGCCGCCCCGAACTGGCGTCCACGCTGCTCACCGCACTCGCCACCGCCCGCACCCGACCCTGAATCAGCCCAGGCAGCCGCCGCACCGGCGCACGAGGGCGTAACGGGCCTCCAGCTCACGGCGCGTGCCGCAGATCCGGATGTGCCCACCCAGCCCCGGCACCGCGCCGATGCCGCGGCAGCTCACCCGGTGCAGGACCATCGACGCGGGCGCCAACGTCGGCTCGGCGTTGATCACGAACTGCCCCGGGTTGGCCGCCACCCACCACTCGTAGGCGCCGTTGTCCTCGTTGAACTCCAGCATGCCCCCATGATCCCCCGCGCCCGCACGCCTCGGCTTGGGCCGATCGACCGAACCCCACCACCGACCGGCCAACCCGAAAGCGCTGGTAGAACGCCGCCGAGGAGCACGAGGCCAACCGCGTCCCGCGCACCCGCGACCGCGCCGCCCTTGTGTGGCTCCTCGGTACCAGCGGTCCCATCCAAGGGTGCGGCCACCCGCCCACCGGGGCGGCGACGTCGACGTCCCGCACGACCACCACCCGTCCCTCACCGAGACCCGGATCGGGAAGCTCCAGCAGGTCGCGCCCGCTCAGCGCGGCCCGACGCTCGTCGACTCCCGCGTCGACGCCCGCGTTTCCCGTCCACGGTTTGTTTCAGGCAACACTGAAATTATCGCGGAAATCGGGACCACTGGTCCGCCATTGTGGGACGAACAACGCGTGACCGGAGCGCACTCCAGGCCCCGGGCAGGCGGCCGCCCGCGCTGCGATCGAGGGAGCCGAGGCCGACTGACCGCCGGTCCGGTCCGACGTCGCTGCTGTGACGCACGCCATGCACCAGGTTGTTGAAGTTTCAAATTAAAGCGCGCAGAGTGGTATTTGAAGCTTCAACAACCGGAGGTCGGGATGACGAGCACCGCGGTGGACCCGGCGTCACGGTCGAGCAGGCCGACCCCACCCGCTTCGGTGCGCACGCGCGTCGTCGTGCCCCTGGCGTTCGCGGACGGGTACGGCACCGAGGCCGAGGTGTTCACCTTCACCGGCCTCGTGGACGGCCGGGAGCACCTCGCCCTGGGCCTCGGCGACTGGCGTGCCGCGGTCGACCGCCCCTTCGGCGCCCCCCTGGTCCGCCCGCACAGCGAGTGCCTGACCGGTGACGTATTCGGCAGCCTGCGCTGCGACTGCGGCCCCCAGCTGCGCGAGGCGGTGGAGCGGATCGCCGACGCCGGCGGTCTCCTGCTGTACCTGCGGCAGGAGGGCCGGGGCATCGGTCTGTACGCCAAGCTCGACGCGTACGCGCTCCAGGACACCGGCCTGGACACCTACCAGGCGAACACCGCTCTCGGCCGCGGGGAGGACGAGCGCGACTACACGCCGGCCGCCCAGATGCTGCGCGCGCTCGGCGCCGACCGGATCGCGCTGCTGAGCAACAACCCCGACAAGGCGGCCCAGCTCGACGCCCTCGGCGTGCGCGTCACCGAACGGGTCCACACCGGCGTGCACCTCTCCCCGGCGAACGCCGGCTACCTGGCCGCCAAGGTCGCGCACACCCACCACACCCTCGACCTGCCCGTCACCGGCTGACCGACCAGGAGCGCTCCCCCATGACCACGACCACGGCCCGCGCCGACGCGCTCATCCCCGCGACCCACCCGTTCCGGCAGCACCTCGCCCGCGTGGCCGCCGCGGACGCGACCGCCCCGGACGCGACCGCCCCGGACGCGACCGCGGCGCACCGGCCGTGGACGCCGGCCGACGGACCGCTGCCCGCCCTCTACCTCAGCCACGGCGCGCCGCCGCTGTTCGAGGACGCGCCGTGGATGACCCGGCTGCACGCCTGGGCGCGCGACCTGCCCCGGCCGCGCGCCATCCTGATCGTCAGCGCCCACTGGGAATCCGCGCCCCTGGCGATCAGCAGCAGCGCGGCGGGCACCGGGCTCGTCTACGACTTCGGCGGCTTCGCCCCGCTGTACCACCGGATGCGCTACGACACCCCCGACGCAGGCGACCTCGCCCACCAGGTGGCCTCCCTCCTCCCGCGAGCGGTGCACGAGCACCGCGGCCGCGGCCTGGACCACGGCGCCTGGGTGCCGCTGAAGGTCATGTACCCGGAGGCCGACGTCCCGGTGGTCCAGCTCAGCATCCCGACCCACGACGCCACCGCACTGCTGGCCCTGGGCGAACGCCTTCGGCCCCTGCGCGACCACGGCGTGCTGGTCATCGGCTCGGGCTTCATGACCCACGGCCTGCCGTTCCTCACCCGCGACATGGTCGTCGACGGCACCGTCCCGGGCTGGTCCGCGGACTTCGACGCCTGGGCCGCCGACGCCCTGGCACGCGGCGACGTCGACGAACTGGCGGCCTTCCGCGACCGCGCACCGGGCATGCCCTACGCCCACCCCACGGTCGAGCACTTCACGCCGCTGTTCATCACCCTCGGTGCCGCCACCGACCCGACCGCGCCCGTCAACACCACGATCGAGGGATACATGATGGGGTTGGCCAAGCGATCCTTCCAGACCACATGACCAGGTGGCTGTCCGAACCCGAACTCGACACCTGGATGAGCCTGACCAGGGTCCTGCTCCTGCTGCCCGCCGCGCTGGACCGCCAACTGCGCGAGGACACCGGCGTCCCGCACGCGTACTACCAGGTGCTGGCCATCCTGAGCGACCAGCCGGACCGGTCCCTGCGCATGACCGACCTGGCCAAGGTCACCGGGACGACCCCCAGCAGGCTCTCCCACGCCGTCGCCAGCCTCGAACAGCGCGGCTGGGTCGAGCGCCGGGCGTGCCCGACCGATCGTCGCGGTCAGGTCGCCCGGCTCACCGACACCGGCCAGGCGGTCCTCGGAACCGCCGCGCCCGGCCACGTCGCCGAGGTCCGCCGGCTCGTCTTCGACCACCTCACCGACGACGACGTCGCCCGGCTGAAGACCATCACCGACAAGATCGCCGACGCCCTGCCGCCGGGCGCCTGACCTCGGCCGGTTCCCTCAGTCACCCTTGACGTTGACGACCTGGCGCAGCGTGTGGCGCACCTCCACGAGGTCCCGCGCGTCCTCCATCACGACGTCGATGTCCTTGTAGGCGGCGGGGATCTCGTCGGTGAACGCGTCGGTGTCGCGGTACTCGATGCCGACCATCGCCCGGCGCAGGTCCTCCCGGCTGAAAGCCCGGCGCGCGGCCGAACGCGAGTACTCGCGCCCCGCGCCGTGCGGTGACGAGTTCAACGCCTGGCGGTTCCCCTTGCCCACCACAACGTACGACGCCGTGCCCATCGAGCCGGGGATCAGACCGGGCCGACCCTCCTCGGCGTTGATGGCGCCCTTGCGGGACAACCACACCTGCTTGCCGAAGTGGGTCTCCTGCTCGGTGTAGTTGTGGTGGCAGTTGATCGTTTCGAGCCGCTCGACGTCACGGCCGGTCCACTCGGCCACGCACCGGACGACGCGGTCCATCATCTCCTCGCGGTTGAGCCACGCGAACTCCTGCGCCCAGCGCATCTCCTCGACGTAGCGCCAGAACTGGTCCTCGTCCTCGACCAGGTACGCCAGATCGGGGTCGGGCAGGTCGATCCCCCGGCGCTCGCACTGCTGCCGGGCGATCCGGATGTGCTTCTGCGCGATCTTGTTGCCGACGCCGCGGCTGCCGCTGTGCAGGAACAGCCACACCCGGTCGGTCTCGTCGAGCGTGATCTCGATGAAGTGGTTGCCGCTGCCCAGGGTGCCGAGCTGGAGCCGCCAGTTCCCGGCGTGGGAGGCGGGGTCGAACCCGGCGTCCTCCGCGTGGCGGTCGAGCACCTCGACGCGCTCGCGCGCCGTGTCGGTGAGGGTCTTGTTGTACTTGCCCGCCGACAGCGGGACGGCCCTCTCGATGGCCTGGCGCAGCGGGGCGAGGCGGCGCGAGCGGAAGTCGTCGCCGGTGAACGGGGTGCGGACCGCGATCATGCCGCAGCCGATGTCGACGCCGACCGCCGCCGGGATGATCGCGCCCAGGGTCGGGATGACGCTGCCGACCGTGGCGCCCTTCCCCAGGTGGGCGTCGGGCATGAGGGCGAGGTGCGGGAAGATGAACGGCATCCGCGCCGTCTTCTCGGCCTGCGCGCGCGTGGCGGGGTCCAGGATGGACGCCCAGTTCATCAGCCGCTCGGTGATCTGCTCCACGGTTCTCCTCTGCTCGACGTGGAAGTTAGGCGTCGGCGGGCGGGAACGCGACCGGAATCCGCCTACCTCCGGGGAAGCACGGTCTCGTCGAGGACGGCCGTGAACTCCTCCGCCAGTGGTGGCGCCCGCAGTGCGCGGCCGGCGACCGGTTCCGGCAACCGCACCTCGGCCAGGACCGGCACCCGGTGGGCGAGCGAGCACGCGTCGGAGTCCGGGTGGTCCTCGGCGATCGGCGCGATCACCCCGCCGGCGGTTCGCGGTGTCGCACGGCGTCGCGCGGGAGGACGGCGTGCACGCCCCACGTCTGGTCGGCCACCCGGGTGGCCCGCAGTGCCGGGGCCCGGGGCCGGCCGGTGCCCGGTCACGACGCCCTCTCGCGCCGCGCGGTCACGCCGGCCCCACCGTGATCTCCTTCGACGCCGCGCGCGACACGCACGCCATCATCGACGTGGCCCGTTCGGTTTCCTCCAGCACGACGTCGCGGTGGTCCACCTCGCCCGCCAGGACCGACACCCTGCACGTGCCGCACGTGCCCGCCTCGCAGGACGAGTCCACCTCGATCCCCTCGCGGCGCAGGGCGGCCAGCAGGGAGCGGTGTGCGGGCACCTCCACGCGCAGGCCAGTCGGCGCCCACACCGCCTCGAACGGGCCCGCGTACCCGTCGTCCGGTGCGGCGAACTCCTCGACGTGCACCCGGCTCGGCCGCCAGTGCGCCGTGCGCTCCTGCACCGCGCGGATCAACGGCAGTGGACCGCAGCAGTACACGCGGGTGTCGTCGTCCGGCACGGCGAGGTGGGGCCACAGGTCGAGCCTGCCCCGCTCTTCGCTGTGGTGCACGGTGTCCGCCGCGAACTCCTCCAGGAAGGGGGTGTCCGACGCCGACCGGGACAGGTACAGCACGCGGACGGCCGGGTGTCCGTCGGCTCGCAGCCGCGCCACCATCGACCGGATCGGCGTGATGCCGATGCCGCCCGCGATGAACAGGTAGCGGCGCGCCGGGAGCAGCGGGAACCGGTTGCGGGGCGGGGTGGCGGCCAGGACGGTGCCCTCGGCGGCGGTGTGCATGCTCGCCGAACCGCCGCGCCCGTCGGGCTCCCCGCGCACGCACACCACGTACTCGCGCGGCCCGCCGCCGCCCGGTTCGACGAGGCTGTAGCTGCGCCGGTGCCCGCCCGGCGTGCTCAGGGTGAGGTGGGCGCCCGGTTCGTACCCCGGCAGCACGCCGCCCCGGGGGTCGCGCAGCACCACGCGCACCACCGACGGCGTCAGCGCGGTCCGCGACGCCACCACCAGCTTCAGGTCAGACAACCAACCCACCCCCCACGTGCAGCACGCCGTCGGACAGCACCTCGGCGTAGATGCCCACGTCCTGGTGGCCATAGGTCCGGTCGAGCAGCCGCAGCACCGGCAGGTCGCGCCGGCCGGACGCCGGGTCGACCTCGGTGGCCGCGCACCGGCCCGTCCGGTACCTGCCGACCATCCGCACGCCGCCCAGCGTGAACTCCCGGTCGAGCAGGTCGACCTCGGCGAACGGCGGCAGCCCGTCGAGCAGTACGTTGGCGCGGAACCGGCGCGGGTCGACCTCCGCCTCGGTGCGCGCGGCGAAGTCGCGCACCGACGCCAGGTTCACCAGCGAGATCCAGTGCATCGGCCCGTCGCCCGCGAACGCGACGTCGGTGAACCGCCGGCCCTCCTCTGCGGCGAGCACCGGCAGCACGCCCTCGGGCAGGTCGAGGACCCGTGCGAAGAACGCCAGCAGCTCCTCGCGGTCCTCCTCCACGTGCGCCGTCAGCACCGCGTGGCCGGCCACGCGCACGGTGAACTCGCCGGTGTCCACGTCGAGGTGCGTGGCCAGGCCGGCCAGGCGGTGGTCGCTCACCAGCGCGTAGAACTCCGCCTTGCGCAGCCCTTCGCGCAGGCCCGGTCTGTACTTGCCCTCGGGGCGCGCGAACGCGAACCGGCGGTCGTGCGGCACGCCCTCGCCGCGGCGCAGCGGGACGTGCGTGAGCGGTTGCGGGCTCAGCCCCTTGATCGGGTAGACGTACAGCGCCGCCACCCGGGCGGTGTCTTCGGCTTCCATGCGCACAACGGTAGATCTTGGTGGGAGGCCCTACGCCTGTACATCCATTCGTGTGAAGTCACGGCCGGAGCACCCGTGGCGGCCCCGCACCCGGTCGTCACCGGAACAGGCGCAGCGGCACGGCGTTCGCCATCGCGGCCATGCCGGCGTCGTTCGGGTGCAGGTGGTCGCCGCTGTCGTAGGCCGCCAGCAGGCGCTCCGGGTCGCGCGGGTCGCGGACGGCGCGGTCGAAGTCGATCACGCCGTCGTACTCGCCGCTCGTCCTGATCCACCGGTTCACGGTCTGCCGCGCCGCCTCGTTCTCCGGGCTGGAAAAGCCGAACGAGTCGCCCTTGAACGGGGTGATGGTGCCGCCGTGGACGCGCAGCCCCCGGGCGTGCGCGCGGGCGATGAGCTGCCGGTGGGCGTCGATGACGTCCTGCGCGGACACCTTCTCCGACAGCGGGGCGCTGGTGCCGGGGTGGCCGAGGTCGTTCACGCCGAGCAGGACCACGACGTGGTCGGCGCCTGGCTGGGCGAGCACGTCCCGGTCGAAGCGGCGCAGGGCGGCCTGGCCGAAGTAGTTCGCGTACCCCTCGGCCGGGTGGCCGGCGGGCGGGTTCGGGTCGTGCAGCAGGCGGTTGCCGCTGATGCCCGCGTTGACCACACCGAGGTGCCGCAGGCCCCGGTCGGCCTGGAACCGGCGGGCCAGCACGTCGGGCCAGCGCCGGTTGGCGTTGCGCGTGGTCTCCGCGCCGTCGGTGATCGAGTCGCCGAACGCCACCACGGTCGCCGCGCGCCTGCCGGTGACGGCGACCCCGGTCAGGAAGTGCCACTTGCCCAGCACGGCGGTCGGCGTGGGATCGGCGTGGCCGGTGACGTTGCCCGCCGCCACGTACCCGTCCTGGTACGGGAACGCGTGCACGGTGTCCGCCCGCGTGCGCCGCGGCAGGTGGATGCTGACCACCAGGTCGGAGTCCGCGGTCACGGGCAGGGCGACCGGGTCGCTGAGCAGCGGCGCGCCGGGCGGCACGGTCGCCGAGGCGCGACCGCCGAAGGTGAGCCGCCGGTCGCTGCGGGGGTCGATCGCGGCGGCGGTACCGGCGCGGCGGGCCACGTGCGCCTCGCCGATCACCAGCGGTCGCGTGCCGAACTCGTTGGACAGCCGCACGCGCAGGGTGTCGCCGCCGACGCTCAGGTGCACGACCTGCCGCAGGGTCTGGTCCTCGAACGACGTGGTGTCCGAGGCGGGCACGGTCGTCGGCGAGGTGGCCCACGCCCCCGCCCACGACGTGCGCGGCGCGGCCGACGCCTGGGGCGTGGACAGCAGGAGCAGCGCGGCGGCGACCGCCGCGAGGGAGCGCTTGAGCACGGGGACCTCCGGGTCAGCGGCGGGCGGGGCGGTCGAAGCGCCAGCCGTCGGCGCGCAGCAGCGGGATGACCCGGTCGACGGCCTCGACCGTCTGGGCGCGGTCGTCCGGGCCGTCGTGCATGAGCACCACGGCACCCTCGGTGATCCCGTCGAGCAGGCGTTGGACCAGCACGTCGGCGCCCGGCGGCGCCCAGTCGGAGATGGCCAGCCGCCAGCCCAGCGGCGTCATGCCGAGCTTCGCGGCGACCGCCGGGGTCTGCCCCCAACTGCCGTAGGGGGCGCGGAAGTAGCGGATGGGGGCGCCGGGCGCGGCGCGGCGGATGGCGGCGCTCGTCCGCTCCAGGTCGGCGGCGATCCGCTCGGGCGTCCACGTGCCCATGTCGTCGTGGTGCATGCCGTGGTTGCACAGGGCGTGCCCGCCCGCGACGATCGCGCGGACCAGCCGCGGGTTCGCCTCGACCTGGTCGCCCCACAGGCAGAACACGGCCTTCACCCGGTGCTCGCGCAGCACCCGCAGCAGGCGCGGCGTGTCGACCGGGTTGGGCCCGTCGTCGAACGTGAAGGACACCGCCTTCCCGCCGTGCCGGGTCGAGTCGACGATGGTCGGCGTGGCGCCGGTCGGGCCTGCGCCGGTCGGGCCAGGGACGGTCGGGCCTGCGCCGGTCGGGCCAGGGGCGGCCAGGGCCGGTGCGGCCAGGCCCAGCACCAGTCCGGTGGTCAGGAGCACCGTTCTCCACCTCATCGCGTGGTCCCTTCGTCGACGGCGGGCGCGGCGACCACTATCCGACCGGGTCCCCGTGCCGGCCATGGGTTTCGCGGATGTTTCGGGTCTCGACTGGCGGGGTGCGGACGTCCGGGCGCGACGGCGCGGGGGCCGGTCCGCGACCGACCCCCGCGACCGTCCACGCGGGACGCCGGCTCAGCGGCGGCCCGCCTTGGCGAGCGTGTCGCGCAGGACGTGGTAGGCGGGCTTGCGGGAGAAGTCCTCCCACATCACCGTCGCCGCGCCCTGGCCCTCGAAGAACACCGGGACCCAGGAGTACTTGTCGGTGAAGCCCCAGATCGTGAACGAGTCGCAGCCGTCGACGTTCAGGCACGCGACGAGCGTGCGGTTGTAGTAGTCGGCCTGCTGCGCGAGTTGCGCCTCGGTCGGCACGCCGCCCTCCGGCAGGTCCATCCGCACGTCCAGCTCGGTGATCGCGGTCTCCAGGCCCAGCGCGGAGAACCGCTCCAGGTTGGCCTCCAGGTCGCCCGGGAAGCCGTAGCGGGTGCTCAGGTGCGCCTGCGCGGAGAAGCCGTCCACCGGCACGCGCTGCGCCTTGAACTGCTTGATCAGCGCGAGGTAGGCGTCGCTCTTGGCGTTGACGCCCTCCACGCCGTAGTCGTTGAAGAACAGCTCGGCCTTGGGGTCGGCCTGGCGCGCCCAGCGGAACGCGTCCGCGATGATGCCGGGGCCCAGCTCCCTGATCCAGATGTTGTCGGTGGTGCGCAGCTCACCGGTTTCGGTGAAGATCTCGTTGGCCACGTCCCACTGCTGGATGTCGCCCCGGTAGCGACCCACGACGGTCTTGATGTGATCGCGCAGGATGGAGCGCAACTCCTCCTTGGAGAAGTCGCCCTGCTCCAGCCACGCCGGGTTCTGGCTGTGCCACAGCAGGGTGTGCCCGCGCACGACCTGGCCGTTGCGCTTGGCGAACTTGACGATCGCGTCCGCCGTGCCGAAGTTGTAGCGGTCGCGCTCCGGGTGGATGTACTCCCACTTCATCTGGTTCTCGGCCGACACGGAGTTGAACTCGGCGGCGAGCACCGTGCGGTAGGGCCAGTCCGAGGTGAAGGGGTCGGGGTAGGGCTGGTCCTCGTGGTGACCGCCACCGGCGACGGCGGTGCCGATGTGGAACCCCTTGGGAGCGGCCTTGCGCAGGGTGTCCTTCTTGGCGTGGCCGGGCGGTCGGTGGTCGACGCTCGGCGCGGCCGAGGCCACCAGCGTCAACGGGACCGACAGGGCCACGGCGGCGAGCGCCGCGGTGGCCAGGCGGGTCGGCTTCATCAAAGAGGTCTCGCTTCCTCACGACGGCGTGGGGCTTCGAAACTTTCGTAAGCACAAATGAAAGTTTTCGAGATGCCGGACCTTAAAATGGCGGTCACGTCACCGTCAAGGGCCGGTCGCGGTCAGGCGACGGCGGTCGTCGGGTCGAGCCGGCGCGCACTGGTCTCCTGCAACGCCAGCACGCACACCGCGGTCAACGCGCAGAAGGCGGCGATGACGGTGGAGACGATCACCAGCCCGCGCCCCCCGGTGGCGCGCTGCACCTCGGCGAACAGCAGGGGTGCGAAGCCCGCCCCCAGACCGGCCAACTGGTAGCCCAGCGAGGCGCCGGTGTAGCGGTTGCCCGTGCTGAACAGCTCGCTGTAGAGGGCCGCGAGCGGCCCGTAGACCATCGGGTGCAGCACGCCCTGGCCCAGCACGAGCGCGACGACGAGCAACGTCGTGTCGCGGGCGTCCACCATCGGGAACAGGGCGAACCCGTAGACCCCGAGCGCGACCGCGCCGGCCAGCACGACGGGCCGCCTGCCGAACCGGTCGGACACCGCGGCCCAGAACAGGATGCCGAGGACGGCGCACGCCGACGACGCGGTCAGCGCGTTGAGCACGGTCTGCCGGGCGTGGCCGACCTGCACGCCGTGCGCCAGCACGAACGTCGTCAGCGTCGACTGCACCACGAACGCGGCCAGACCCACGCCGACGGCGAGCAGCAGCACGCGCGGGTGGTCGCGCAGCACCTCCAGCAGCGGCACCCGGCGGCGCGCCGCGGCGTCCGGGGCGGAGGTCCGCAGCGCCCGGAACGCCGGCGTCTCCTCCACCCGGTGGCGGATGAACAGCCCGACGCCCAGCAGTGCGACGCTGAGCAGGAACGGGACGCGCCACCCCCAGTCGAGCAGCGCGCGTTCGCCGACGACCAGGCCGGTCAGGGTGAGCGCGGCGGTGGACAGCACCATCCCGCACGGCGCGCCCGCGTTGGTGAACGACGCCCACAGGCCCCGCCTGCTCGTGGCGTGCTCGGCGGACATCAGCACCGCGCCGCCCCACTCGCCGCCCACCGCGACGCCCTGGAGCACCCGCAGCAGGACCAACCCCGCCGGCGCCGCCCAGCCCACCTGGGCGTAGGTCGGCAGCAGGCCGATCAGCGTGCTCGACACACCCATCAGCACCATCGTCAGCACCAGGACCCGCTTGCGGCCCAGCAGGTCGCCGAAGTGCCCGAACAGGACGCCGCCCAGCGGTCGGGCGAGGTAGCCGGTGGCGAACGTGCCGAAGCTGGCGATCGTGCCGACCAACGGGTCCAGGGAGGAGAAGAACACCTTGTTGAAGACCAGGGCGGACGCGGTGGCGTAGAGCAGGAAGTCGTAGTACTCGATCACGCTGCCGACGAAGCTCGACGCGACGGCGCGGCGGAGTCGGGTGTTCGGCATGGCGGACCTCGCGTCCGGGCGTAGTTCCGGTTCATGGCGCACGCCGAAGCTACGGCAGTTTCGTGACGGCCGTCTACACGATGCCCAACATATTGCCCCTGATTACCCTTGCCCCGTGACCGTGAGCCCCGGGGACGCGCCGCCGACCGCGCGACCGCAGTCGCTGATGCTGGCCTTCCTCGGCCTCTACGTGCTCGACCGCGACACCGCGGTGTACTCCGGCAGCGTGATCGACGTGTTCGCCCGGGTCGGCGTCTCCGAGGAGGCGGTGCGCTCGACGCTCACCAGGATGGCGGGCCGCGGCCTGCTCACCCGGCAGCGGCTGGGCAGGCGCGTCTACTTCGGCCTGACCGACCACGCCACCGAGGTGCTGCGCGACGGCAGGCGGCGGATCCGGGAGACCGGCGCGGTCAACCGGGCGTGGGACGGCACCTGGACCCTGGTCGGGTTCTCGCTGCCCGACAGCCGCCGCCGGGACCGGCACGACCTGCGCTCGCACCTGGTGTGGGCCGGGTTCGGCATGCTCCAGAACGGGCTGTGGATCGCCTCGGGGGCGCGCGACGCCGCCGGCATCGTCGACCGGCTGGGCCTCGCGGACCACGTCACCGTGTTCAGCGCGCGGCACGCCGAGCCGACCGGGTCCGTCGACCTCGTGCGCCGGGTGTTCGACACCGAGGCCATCGCGGACCGCTACCGCGCCTTCATCGCCCGCTGGGACCGCCCCGACCCGCTGCCCGCGCTGCCCGACGACCTCGCGCGCCGCCTGGTGCTGCACACCGACTGGCTCGGGCTCGTGCGCCAGGACCCGCACCTGCCGGCCGAGCACCTGGACGAGGACTGGCCCGCCATCCGCGCCGAGGAGCTGTTCCACGACCTGGACGTCCGCTACCGCGACCCGGCGTCCGCGATCGCCGCCGACGTGGTGGACGAGATCGCGGTCTCCCGCCAACCGGGCTGTTATCGCTAACACCAGTCGACCGTCAAGTGGCAATTCCTCTGCCGAACAGTGGTTGAGCGCAGGAAACCACGCTGTTAGCGTTAACAGCCCTGATGTGCTCAGAGGAGGCAACGATGCCCACTCGCCCGCAGCTCCCCCGCGCCCTGCTCACCACCCTGGTCCTGCTGGCCGCGCTGCTCGCGGTCGGCACGCCCGCCGCGTCGGCGTCGCCCGCGACGCAGTTCACCAACCCGGTGGCGAACAACCGGGCCGACCCGCACGTCTTCAAGCACACCGATGGTTACTACTACTTCACCGCCACCGCGCCCGAGTACGACCGGATCGTGCTGCGCCGCGCCACCACGATCCAGGGTCTCGCCTCCGCGCCGGAGTCGGTGATCTGGCGCAGGCACTCCAGCGGCGAGATGGGCGCCCACATCTGGGCTCCGGAGATCCACTTCGTCAACGGCAGGTGGTACGTGTACTTCGCCGCCGGCCGCACCGACGACGTGTGGCGCATCCGGCCCTACGTGCTGGAGAACTCCAGCGCCAACCCCCTGACCGGCACGTGGACCGAGCGCGGCAGGGTCAACGTCCCGTGGGACACCTTCTCCCTGGACATGTCCACCTTCGTGGTCAACGGCACGCGCTACCTGACCTGGGCGCAGCAGGAGCCGGGGATCTCCACCAACTCCAACGTCTACCTGGCCCGCATGGGCTCGAACCCGTGGAGCATCACCGGGAGCACGGCGCGGCTCGTCGTGCCGACGCTGGCCTGGGAGACGCGCGGTCACAAGGTCGCGGAGGGACCGTCGGTGGTGCAGCGCGGCGGGCGGGTGTTCCTCACCTACTCGGCGAGCGCGACGGACGCCAACTACTGCCTGGGGATGCTCAGCGCGTCGGCGTCGGCGAACCTGCTCGACCCGGCGTCGTGGACCAAGAGCGCCACCCCGGTGTTCCAGAGCAACACGGCGACGAGCCAGTACGGCCCCGGGCACAACTCGTTCACGGTGTCCGAGGACGGCCAGAGCGACATCCTGGTCTACCACGACCGGAGCTACCGGGACATCTCCGGCGACCCGCTGAACGACCCCAACCGCCGCACCCGCGTGCAGAAGGTCTACTGGAAGGCCGACGGCACGCCGGACTTCGGCATCCCGGTCGCGGACGGCCCGACCCCGGTGCGGCTCAAGGCGTCCAACGTCGCCGACGCGTTCGTGCGGCACTACGACTACGCGGCCCGGCTGGACGCGAACGTGTCGCCGCTGGCCGACTCGCAGTTCCGGATCGTGACGGGCCTGGCGGGGTCGGGCACGGTGTCGCTGGAGTCCGCGAACTTCCCGGGGTACTACCTGCGGCACCGCGACTTCCAGGTCTACGTGGAGCGCAACGACGGCTCGGCGGTGTTCCGGGGCGACGCGAGCTTCACCCGCCGGGCGGGTCTGGCGAACGGCGCCGCGGTGTCGTTCGAGTCGCAGAACCACCCCGGCTACTACCTGCGGCACGCGAACTCGCGCGTCGTGGTCAACCAGGTGTCCGACGCGCTCGGTCGCGCCGACGCCACGTTCGTCCTGGAGTGAGGTCCCACAGATGCTGCGCTACCCCCTGCTGCACCCGCCCCTGCTGAACGCCCTGGCCACCGCCGGCCACGGGAGCAGGGTGCTGCTCGCGGACGCGAACTACGCGCACCGCACCAACACCCACCACCGGGCCGAGCTGGTGCACCTGAACCTGCGGCCCGGCCTGGTGACGGTGGACGAGGTGCTGGCGCCGGTGCTGTCCGCGATCCCCGTGGAGGCCGTGCACACCATGCGGCCGGACGAGGGCGGCACTCCCCCGGTGTGGGCCGAGTACGAACGCCTGCTCGGCCCGGACCTGCCGCTGCGACCGCTGGCCCGCCAGGAGTTCTACGACGCGTGCCGCTCGCCGGAGCTGGCGGTCTGCGTGGCCACCGGTGACGGCAGGCTGTACGCCAACGTGCTGCTGACGATCGGTTTCGTGCCCGCGCCCGTCGAGGGGTAGCGGATGTGCGGACGGCCTGGTCGGGGTTCCCGACCAGGCCGTCCGCGCACCCTGGTGGGTTGAGCCCGCCGTACCCGGAAGCCCCCGCCGAGGCAGCGGCGAAGGGCCGGCGTGGATCGCGGGAGCGAGTTGCGGGGTGGACGGCGGGTCGGGCACCTGCGGCTGGACACCGGGACGACGGCGCGGACACCACCACCGCCGAGAGCGCGGCGGCCACGAACGGCGACGCGGCCCGCCACGCCGTCGGCGCGGGTGCGCGACCTCCCGGTGACCCTGGACCACTTCCTGAGCCGCCCCCCTGAGTCGGGCCGCCCGCGTCACGCCTTCGGGTGACGTGAGGACCGCTTTCGCCCAACCGGGGTACGCCTCCTGTGCAGGCGGCACCAGGGAGGACGGCCATGCGACGTCGCGTTCGGACCGCTCGGACGGCTCGGCACGCCGTGCCGCCCAACCTCACCGCGTTCCCGTTCGGCCTGCTCACCACGGCCGTCGGGTTCGACGTGCTGCACCTGCTCACCGGGCGGGCCGACTTCGCCGTGACCGCGGCCCACCTCATCGGGGCGGGCGTCCTGCTCGGCTCGGTCACCGCCGCCGGCCGTTGGCTGGCGTGGCTGCTCGCCCCCGACGCGATGGGTGACCGCGTGCGCCGGATCAGCCTGCTGTACCGCACGACCAACACGGTGGTGCTGCTGCTGTTCGGGACGAGCTGGCTGCTGCGCCAGGGCCACCAGGACTGGCTGCCGACGTGGTCGGCGCTGGGTGCGGCGTGGGCGGGTCTGCTCACCGCGGGGTTCGGCGGCTGGCTCGCGGGTGAACTGGCCGAACGGCTCTCCACCGGGGGCGAGCACCGGGCGGTGGTGGGCACCGGCGGGACCGCCGGACCGGCGACCGCCCCGTGACGTTCGGCGACGCGGTCGATCACCGCCGAACCGGGTCGGACCCGGTCCACGTTCGACCGCGGTGACGGCTGCCCGTCCCCACCGACCTGCGCGCGTGGGCCCGCACGTCGCTGTCCGACCTGGCCTCCGACGATCTCGGCGACCTGCTCCTGCTACCGACCGGACTCGTCGGCGACGCCCGCGACCACACGCCCGACCGGGGTCAGGCTGGAGACCTCGCCGCTGTCGGGTGTCGCGGGGCGGACCCGGCGGGTGGTCCGGTGGCCGACGTCACCGCGGCCGAGGTTTCGGCGAAACCGTTCGGGGTACCTCGCAGCGCGTGCCTTGAAACCACAGGGCCGTGGGGGTGTACCGATGAACTCGCTCGACCTGCCCGACGACGGTGTGGACCGCCACGTCGACGACCCGCCGTCCGCGGCCGCCGTCGGCGAGTGGCTGCGGCAGGTCGCCTACGGGGTCGATCCCCGGCACGTCGCGGACCTCGCGCTGATCACGACCGAACTGCTGGCGAACGCACACCGGCACGCGGAAGGCCCGTGGCGGGTCCGGGTGTTCCGGGTGGAGGGCGCGGTCCGGGTGGAGGTGCAGGACCGCAGCCCGAGCCTGCTGCCGGTGCTGGGCAGGGCGGACCGGCCGGATTCGGGGAGCGGGCTGCTGCTGGTCAACCGGCTGTCCGTGCACTGGGGCGTGAGCCTGGCCGCGCAGCACAAGGTCGTGTGGGCCGAAGTGCCCGCGTGACGGCCCGGTTGGGCCCGGCGGGCGGGGCGCGAGCCCCCATTCCCCTAGGTGCTCACCCGAGCGTCCCCCTATCGGGGGACACCTGTTCGAACTAGGCCCGTTACCCGATGTGGGGGCTTGGTCGCGGACCTAGCGTTGCCCCGGCAAGCAGATCCCAACCTCTCGGGAGCACAGCGATGGACCCCGTCCAGACCCTCCACGACTTCACGCTCGGCCTGCTCCGGGACCCGCAGGCCCGCTCGGCGTTCCAGCTCGACCCCCAGGGGTCGCTCGACGCCGCCGGGCTGGGTGACCTGACCGCGCTGGACGTGCGCGAGGTGCTGCCGCTGGTGCTCGACTACGCGCCCACCTCCGGTCTCGATCACGCCCTGACCGGCGTGGACGCCGACGACCTGCTCGCCCTGCTCGGCGACAGCCCGATCGCCCCGGGCGAGGACCTGCTGGGCCACGGCCTCGACGACAACACCGCCACGGCGGCCGTGACCGGCGTCGCGGCAGCCGCGCAGCACCTGGCCGGCGACCTCGCGGGTTCCCTCGACGCCGACGTGCTGGACGAGGTCGGCGACATCGCGGCGAAGGGCGGCGTGACCGACGTCGTCGGTCACGTCACCTCCGGCGTGGCGGGCGGCGACGTGCTCGACACGACGGACCTGACCGGTTCGGTCGAGGACGTCACCGGCGCGCTGCACGTGGGCGACGCCCTCTCCGGCGACATCACCCGCAACGCCCTGGACCTGCACGACATCGCGCAGGTGGGCGACGTCGCGAACGTGGGCCACGTGGTCGGCGACGTGGCGAACATCGGTCAGGTCGTCGGCGACGTGGCGAACGTCGGCGACGTGACCGGCATCGGCGACGTGACCACCCAGGTCGGCGACCTGACCGGCATCGGCCGGATCACCGACGTGGCGGACCTCGACCACGTGGGCGTCGGCGACGTGCTGAGCGGCAACGACCTCCACTTCTGACGACCACCCGGACGCGGGTCCACCGGGGGGCCGTGGACCACGCCCGCCCGCCCGCGTCGCACCGGTGCCACGGTGCGACGCGGGCGCTTCGTCAGCCCGCCCGCGCCCGCGTGACGCTGCTGCGCCGCGGTGACAGGTGCGGCGCGACCAGGACCGGTCCCGGCGCCGGCTGCCCGGCCAGGGCGGCGACCAGCACGCGCACGGCCCGGTCCCCCGCCTCCGCGACCGGCAGGTGCACCGAGGTCACCGGCGGGTTCAACCGCTCGGCCACCTCGTCCGAGCACACCGCCACCACGGCCACGTCGTGCGGAACGTGCCGCCCCAGGGCGCGCAGGGCGGCGGGCAGGTCGCCGAGCACCGACTCGTTGTGCACCACCAGCGCGGTCGCGCCGGGCAGGTCGCCGAGCAGACCGGTCAGCGCGCGGGGCAGCGGCCCGTCGACCGGCCGGGCGCTGTGCTCGACGTCCCGGCGCAGCGCCGCGGCGGTGAACGCCGTCATCGTGCGGCCCGCGAAGCCGGTCCCGCGGCGGTAGGCGGAGCTGGGCGCGCCGAGGAACCCGACGCTGCGGTGACCGAGACCGACGAGGTGGTCCAGGCAGTGGGCCATGGCGGCGGCGAGGTCGAAGTCCACCCGGAGCACGCCGTCCGTGCTGGCCGGCGCGCCGATCGTGACCACGGGCAGCCGGGAGGCGCGCAGCAGCGGCAGGCGCGGGTCGTGCGCCTGCACGTCCACCACGACCAGTCCGTCGACCTGTCCCTTGCGGGCCGCCCGCCGCACCCCCGCCTGGCCCCGGTCGGCGGTGACCAGCAGGACGTCCAGGCCGTGCCGGTCCGCCGCGTCGACCACCGCGTCCGCCAACCTGGTCGAGGAGCGCGGCGCGAGGCTTTCGGACAGCACGAGCGCCATCCGGTCCACCCGTTCGACGGGCGCCGCGGCCGACCGCGCGTAGTCGAGCGCCCGGATGCTGCGCTCGACCCGCGACCGCGTCTGCGGGGAGACCGACCGGTTGCCGGTGAGCACGTAGGACACGGTGCTCCGGGCCACGCCGGCGTGGCGCGCGACATCGCCGAGCGTGACCACTGCGAACTCCCTCGTCCACCGGTCCGAAACTCTTTCGCGGAGCCAGTATGTGGCACCGCGCGGACCAGCGACAAGATCGGTTCCGGGGGGTTCCGCGGCCACCCGCCCCCCGGGAAGAACACCTCCGCGCCGCGCGGCTGTGCGCGTCCGGCTGCGATCAGGTCGTGGTGGCGGTGGTGTCGTCGAGCGCCAGGACGCGGTCGGCGACGGCGTCGAGCAGCGGGCGGTCGTGGGAGACGGCGAGTACGCCGATGCCGTCGGCCCGGGCGGTGGCGAGGAGCAGGTGCCAGACCTCGGCCTGGCTGATGGGGTCCAGGCTCGCGCTGATCTCGTCGGCGACCAGGTACCGGGGCCTGGTGAGCAGCGCGCGGGCGAGGGCGACCCGCTGCGCCTCGCCGCCGCTGATCTCGTGCGGGAAGCGGTCGAGCAGGGTCGGCGGCACCAGGTCGGCGGTGTCGGCCGCGCCGGCCTCGGCCAGCGCCGCGCGGATCTTCCACCGGGGGTCCAGGGCGAGGTGTGCGTGCTGGAGCACCAGCTGCACCGGGTTCGGCACGCCGCGCCGCCGGTCCGGGGCCGGTGGCCGCCCGTCGGCGGACACCGTGCCGCGGCCCGGCGCGACGTGGCCGGCCAGGAGCCGGCCGAGGGTGCTCTTGCCCGCGCCGCTGGGCCCGTGCAGGCCGACCACCTCGCCCGGTTCGACGGTCAGCGACGCGCCGCGCACGACCCAGGGCGTCGTGCGGGAGTAGCGGAACCACACGTCCCGCGCTTCGAGCGTCACACGTCCTCCGGGAGGTGGAAGCCGTTCGCGGGCAGTGCCCGCCACAGGGCGCGGGTGTAGGGGTGGGTCAGGTGGTCGTCCCCCGGACCGGCGCCGCGGAAGTCTGCGGGGCGGGCCTCGTCGACGGTGCGGCCGTGGCGGCAGATGACGACCCGGTCGGCGACCTCCAGGGCGGCGACGAGGTCGTGGGTGATGAGCACGACGGCCCGGTCCTGGTCGGCGATGCGGCGCAGTTCGGCGAGGACGGCGCGCACGGATTCCGGTGGCAGGCCGGGAGTCGGCTCGTCGGCGAGCACGAGGGCGGGGTCGGCCATCATCGCCATCGCGGTGAGCACCCGCCGGACCATGCCGCCGGAGAGCTGGTGGGGGTGCCGCCCGGCGACCTCGGGCCCCAGGCCGCGGGCGGCGAGCGCCGCGCCGGCGGCGGTCGCGGGGCGCCCGGCGAGCGTCGCGGAACGGCGGACCTGGCGACCGACCGGCGTGACGGGGTCGAGGAAGGTCACCGACTGGGGCAGCAGCGCGATGTCGCGGCCCGCGCGGTCGCGGCGTGCCGCGGGGTCGAGGACGGCGCCGTCGAAGCGGATCGTGCCGCTCTCGACGGCGTTGGGCGGCAGCATGCCCAGCACGGCGTGGGCGAGCAGGCTCTTGCCCGCGCCGCTGGCGCCGACCAGGGCGACGAGTTCGCCCCGGTCGGCGGTGAGGTCCATGCCGGACAGCGCGGTGACGGTGCGGCGGCGCAGGCCCCGGTCGTACTGGGTGAACGAGACGGCGAGGGAGTCGATGTCCAGCAGGGGGCTCACAGGTGGTGGCTCCTCGGGTCGATCAGCGAGCGCAGGTTCTCGCCGATGCCGTCCACCGCCTTGACCACGAGCAGCAGGCACAGGCCGGGCAGCACGGCGAGCCACCACGCGCCCGCCGACAGGAAGCGCATGGACTCGGCCAGCAGGATGCCGGTGGACGGCTCGGCCGGGTCCACGCCCAGCCCCAGGAAGGACAGCGCCGCCTCGTGCAGGATCGCGTGCGGGAACAGCAGGACCGTCCCGACCAGGAAGTGCCCGGCCAGGTGCCCGGCGACGTGCCGGCGGGCGACCCACCAGCGGCCCCGGCCCAGGTTCGCGGCGACGGCGACGTAGTCGGAGGTGACGACCTGGCGGGCCTGGCCGCGCAGCACGCGGGTCAGGTGCGGCCAGTGCGTCACGGCGACCGCGATCACCACGGCGTCCGTGCCGCCGCCCAGGGCGAAGGCCAGCAGGAGCAGCAGCACGAGGTGCGGCAGCGCCAGGAACAGGTCGACCAGCCAGCCCACGACGGCGTCGACCTTCGGCCCGCCGACCGTGGCGGCGCAGGCCATGAGCAGGGCGATCACGGCGGAGATCGCGGCGGCGGTCGTGCCGACGAGCAGGCTCAGCCGCAGTCCCGACAGCACTCGGGCCAGCACGTCGCGGCCCAGCCAGTCGGTGCCGAACCAGTGCCCGGCCGACGGCGCCAGGTTGCGCTCCCCCAGCGACGTGGTCTGCGCCGCGTCCCGGACCAGGGTGCCCGCCACCAGGATCGCGACCACGACGAACGTGGACAGCCCGAGCAGCACGAGCGTGCGGGTGCGCCGGTCGAACCGCCGCGCGGTCGTGGTCACCGGGCCACCGCCCTCGGGTCGAGCACGGCGTGCACGCGGTCGCCGACGAGGTTGCCGGTGAACACCAGCACCGTGGTGAACAGCGCGATGCCCAGCAGCAGCGGCACGTCCTGCCCCAGCGCCGCCGTCGTGGTCGCCGCGCCCAGACCGGGGTAGGAGAACACCTGCTCGGCCAGCACCGACCCGCCGAACAGCTCCCCGATGGAGCCGAACTGGAGCAGCAGCGCGGGCGCGGCGGCGTTGCGCACCACCCGGTGCAGCACCAGCCCCGGGCCGCGCTCGCCCTGCGCCCGCGCGAAGGCCACGTGGTCCGACGCCAGCGCCTCCACCACGGCCTGCCGCGTGTGCAGCACCACCGGCGCGATCCCCACCACGCTCAACGTGATCGCGGGCAGCGCCAGGTGCGCGAGCCGGTCGCCGAGCCCCACCTCGTCGGCGGGCACGCCGATCGGCACCGCGCAGCACACCGGCGCCCAGTTCAACGACACCGCGAACACGTACAGCAGCAGCAGGCCGACCCAGAACGTCGGCGCGGACGCCAGCGCGTACGAGAACCAGGTGATCGCCCGGTCGGCGGGCCTCCCCCGCCGCATCCCGGCGACGAGCCCCAGCACGAAGCCGAGCAGGCCGGACAGCAGCCACGCGAGCGCCATCAACGCCAGGCTGGTGAGGAACTTGTCGCCGATCACCTCCAGCACCGGCCGGTTGAACGTCAGCGAGAACCCGAAGTCCCCGCCCAGCAGGTTGCCGAACCAGCTGAGGAACCGCTCGTGCGCCGGGTCGTCCAGCCCCCACCGCTCGGCGATCAGCGCGCGCTGCTCGGGCCCCAGGGACGCGACGTCCGCGCCCACGTAGGCCGCGACCGGGTCCACCGGCGAGTTCACCATGAGCGCGAACGCGGCGACGGCCACGGCGACCAGCAGCAGCGCGAGCCTGCCCAGCCGCCCCGCGATGGCGGTCAGCACGTCCAGCGCCAACCGGCGATGCCCTGCGTGATCGGCCAGCCGTGCCCGTGCGGCTCGACCTGGAGCTTCCCCAGGTCCAGGCACGCGTCGGCGTAATAGGTGTGGTCGAGGTTGACCAGCCACGCCCACGCCGCGTCGGCCCCCGGCCCGAACTCCCGCTGCGCCGCCTTCCAGTGCGCGGTGGCCTGCTCGGGGTCGGTGGCGGCCAGGCCGGCGGTCAGCTCGGCGTCGACGGTGTCGTCGCGGTACAGGCCGGGGTTCCACAGCTCCACGCCGGCCTGCGCCGACGAGTACAGGTTGACCATCTCGGTCGGGTCGTGGCTGCCCCAGCCGAACAGCACCGGGTCGGCGTGCATGCGGGTGCGGATGACGTCCCAACTCTCGCCCTTGGCGGTCACCGCGACGCCGACGGGCTCCAGCATGTCCGCCACGGCCAGCGCCAGGCCCTGCCGCAGCGAGTCGCCCGCCGGGTAGAGCAGGGGGAACTCGGCCTTGACGCCGGCCTTCTCGCGGACGCCGTCACCGTCGGCGTCGACCCACCCGGCGGCCTCCAGCGCCCGCTTCGCCCCCTCGGGGTCCTTGTCCGGGACAGCGGCGGACGGCTCGTACCAGGGCAGCCCGTCGACCGGGCCGGTGGCGGGGCGACCGAAGCCGTTGAGGACGCCGTCCACCAGCGCCTGCCGGTCCAGCGCCGCGTTGACCGCCCGCCGCACGGCCTGGTCCGAGGTCACGTCGTTGCCGATGGGCCGCCCCTCGGCGGTCGTGCGCCCCTCGTCGGGCAGGAACGGGAACATGATGCCCCGGTTGTCGACCGACTCGACCCGGGTCAGCCTCATGCCGGGCATCTCGCCGACGGCCAGCGACGACGGCAGCGCCGCCACGTCGACCTGCCCCGACCGCGCCGCCGCCAGGCTCGCGTCCTCACCCGTGAAGACGAACACCACCCGCTCGAACGCGGGCTTCGCGCCGTAGTAGGCGTCATTGCGGCGCACGATCAGCTGCTGGCCCTCGTCCCACTGCTCCAGGACGAACGGCCCCGAGCCGACCGGCTCGCGCGCGTAGTCCGGCCCGTGCGCGTGCTCCGGCACGATGCCGAGCGACACCAGCCGGTTCACGAACGTGCTCTGCGGCTTCGTCAGGCGCAGCTCCACGGTGTCCTCGTCCACCGCGACCGCCTCGCGCAGCACGGTCACGTCGGTCACGCCGCCGCTCTCGGCGGCCGTGGTGAACGTGTACGCGACGTCCCGCGCGGTGACCGGCTCGCCGTCGCTGAACTTCGCGTCGGCGCGCACGTCGACGGTCCACACCAGGCCGTCCGGGCTGACCTCGTACCGCGTGGCCAGGTCGTTGACCACGTTCAGGTCCGCGTCGCGCGCTAGCAGCGTCGACTGGAACAGCGGCGAGCCGTACCGGCCCCAGCCCAGCGTCGGGTCGTAGCCCTCCTCGGACTCGCCGCCGATCGCCAACCGCAGCTCGGTGGGCGTGCCGCCGTCGCTCCGGGCGGCGCCGGAGCACGCCGACGCGACCAGCGCGGCCGCGAGCACGACCGCGCCCCCCTGCCAGGTGGACTCGCGCACGCCGCTTCCCCTCTCCCCGCCCGTTATCGCCCGTAATTCGTAACAAGCAAATTGTGGCGGAAGTGGTGGATGTGCCTGACCTCACAAGATCCGCCGGCGAGCGCGTGACCAGGAGCGGGTGGGACACTGCGCGCAGTGGCTCTCCTCCCGGGAGGACGATCCGGGAGGCGTGCCGTGGCCGAGGTGGTGTCCGTCGTCGCGCTGCTCGCGGTCCTGGCGTTCGCCGTGGCGAGGCCGCGCGGGCTGCCCGAGGCGGTCGCGGCGGTGCCCGCGGCGGTCGTGGTGCTGCTGGTGGGGGCGCTCGACCCGGCCGACGCGCTCGACGAGGTGCTGCGACTGGCGCCCGTGACGGGCTTCCTGGCGGCGGTGCTGGTGCTGGCGCGGCTGTGCGACGACGAGGGGCTGTTCCACGCCGCCGGCGTGCTGCTCGCGCGGGCCGGGCGGGGCGGGCCGACGCACCTGCTGCGGATGGTGTTCGTCGTGGCGGCGGCCGTCACGACGGTGCTGAGCCTGGACGCGACGGTCGTGCTGCTCACCCCGGTCGTGCTGGCCACGGCGGCGCGCCTGGGCGTCCCGTCCCGCCCGCACGTGTACGCGTGCGGGCACCTGTCGAACTCGGCGTCGCTGCTGCTGCCGGTGTCGAACCTGACGAACCTGCTCGCGTTCACCGCCACCGGCGTGTCGTTCCTGCACTTCACCGGCTTGATGGCGGTGCCGTGGGTGCTCGCGGTCGGGGTCGAGTACCTCGTGCTGCGCCGGTTCTTCGCCGGCGACCTGCTCCGGCCGGACGAGGAGCCGTCCTCGACCGCCCCACCGCGCGAAGTCCCGGTGTTCGTCCTGGTGGTGCTGGGCCTGACGCTGGCCGGGTTCCTGGTGGCGTCGCTGCTGGGCGTCGACCCGGCGTGGGTGGCGTTCGGCGGCGCGGCGCTCCTGGCGACCCGTGCCCTGCGCCGGGGGCACACCACCGCACCCGCCCTGGTGGGCGCGGCGGGCCTGCCGTTCCTGGCCTTCGTCCTCGCCCTCGGCGTGGTCGTCCGCGCGGTCGTCGACAACGGCCTGGCGGAGGCGCTGGCGCACGTCGTGCCCACCGGCCCGTCGCTGCCCGCGCTGCTCGGCGCGGCCGCCGTCGCCGCCGTGCTGGCGAACGCCGTCAACAACCTGCCCGCGATCCTGGTGCTGCTCCCCCTCGCCGCGGCGGGCGGCACCCCGACCGTGCTGGCCGTGCTGATCGGCGTGAACCTGGGGCCGAACCTGACCTACGTGGGTTCCCTGGCCACCCTCCTGTGGCGGCGCGTCCTGCACCACCACGGCACCCCGACCCGCCTGGGCGAGTTCACCAGGCTGGGCCTGCTCACCGTGCCCGCTTCGCTGGTGCTGTCGGTGACGGGGCTGTGGGCGGTGCTGGCGCTCACCGGGTGACGCGGTTCCGCTCCCCCCGGGGCGCGACGACCTCGCCGCCGGACCTCACTTGACCGCTTCCGCGGTGATGCCGCGGGTCAGCGCCCCCTGGAAGATCAGGAAGAACGTGACGGCCGGGACCAGGCCGAGCAGGGCCGACGCGCTGGTCGCGGTCGCTCCATCATCCGCTGCCCCTGGAGGACGCCCAGCGCCACCGGCACGGTCTGGTTCTCGTTGGAGATCAGCGGCACCAGCGGCAGGAAGAACTCGTTCCACGTCCAGATGACCGTCAGCGCGGCGAGCACGGCCACCAGGACACGTCGGACAACCGTTCGATGCTGCGGCACAGAGGCCGGAAAGCCTTTCCGACCGGCTCCCGCCTCGTCGGCGGGCGCGGTGCCGCTCTCGCAGCCGCCCCGCCGTGCTGCCGGGAGCGGGCGCGGGTGGACCGTCGAGGGGCAGGGGTCAGGGCTTGTCCTTCTTGCCGTGCTTCGGTCCCTTCCCCGGGTTCTGGCCGTCCGCGTGGGGCGCGGCCGGGGCCCGCACGACGGCCGGGGCCTGCCCCTGGACGGGCGCCTGCGCTTCGACCGGGGCCTGCGCCCGGGCTTCGCCAGGGGCCTGGACATCGACCGGCACCGGCACGGTCACGGTCACGGTGTCCACGGCCTGCTCGGCCTGCTCGGCCGGCTCGGCCTGCTCGACCGGCCGCTGGGTGCTCGTGCGGGGCGGCGACTCCGCTCCGGGGCCGGCGGTGCCGGTGGACGACCAGGCGAACCCGACCGTGCCCACCACGGCCAGCAGGCCGGCCGCCACGAGGAGCGCGCCGTGGGCGCGCGACGACGACGGGACGGGCTCGCCGTCCTCCGCCGGGTCGTCCTCCTCCGACGCGCCGTCCGCCAGCACCCGTGCGCACCACGCCGCCGCGGGCCGCGCGGCGGGGTCCGTCGCCGTCATCCGGCGCAGCAGCCCGGCCAGGTCGTCCGGCAGGTGGTCGGGGACGCGCGGCGGGCGGTGCAGTCGCGCCACGGCGGCCTCCACGTCGCCGCCCTCGTACTCGCGGCGCCCGGTCAGGCACTCCAGCAGCACCAGCCCCAGCGCGTAGACGTCCGCCGCCGGACCGACCTGCTCACCCCGCACCTGCTCCGGCGCGAGGTAGGCGGCGGTGCCGACGACCTGGTCGGCGCGGGTCAGGCGGGTCGAGTCGACCAGCCGCGCCAGTCCGAAGTCGGCGAGGAACGCGGTGCCGTCGCGGTCGACCAGCACGTTCGACGGCTTCACGTCGCGGTGCACGACGCCATGCGCGTGCACGTGGTCCAGCGCGTCGGCCAGCCGCGCGCCGAGCACCCGGACCTCCCCGGTCCCGAGCGGCCCGTCCCCGAGGCGGTCGCGCAGCGTGCCGCCCTCGACCAGGCCCAGCACCACGAACGCCTGCCCGGCGTCGTGCCCGGCGTCGTGGACCGCGACCAGGGCGGGGTGCGACAGGCCGGCCAGCGTGGTCACCTCGACGTCGAACCGGCGACCGGCGGCGAGGTCCTCCCCCGGCCGGAACACCTTGACCGCGACGTGGCGTGCCAACCGCGCGTCCCAGGCCCGGTGCACGTCGGCTACGCCCCCGGTGCCGAGCAGCCCGTCGAGGCGGTAGCGGCCGGCCAGCAGGTCCACCACGGGCACCCCTCTCCTGTGATTCCGTGCGGAACCACCGGATGCCCCCCGATCGGGTGACACAAACTGCGCCGGGTCGCGTTTCACAGGTGAGGTGACCGGCGTGGCGACGGCGCGGCGGGCCCACCTGACGACGACGAGCCTCGACGCGGGACCGGGCGGGAGTAGGGCCTGCTCGGCCGGCTGCCCCGAACGGTGCCGGGTGCCCGAGGGCGCGTCGACCGCGACGATCGTCACGCCCCGCAGGGTGACCGTCGGCACGAGCCGGGCGCAGGGCCCCCCGGTGGGTGTGCCGGGGGTCGGTTGCCGCCCCGTGGTCGGTGTCAGCCGGTGACGATACCCGCGGAACGCAACTGCCCGACGAAGTCGTCGATGTCCTTGACGACCTCGTCCGGGCTCACCCCGTGGGTGCGCGCGATGTGCTCGCCGATCTCCGCGGCGCTCTGCCCGGCCAGCAGGCGGTCGAGGACCACTACCGCGCTCGCGTTGAGCTGCCAGTAGCGCCCGGCACGTTCGTCCAGGACCACCGCCCCGTCCTCGGCCCGGGTGGTGGTGATGTCGTCACCGGCTCGCAGTGCCACGGGAACCTCCGGCAGTCGGTGGGGCGATCGTGATCAGCGGGCTCCAGTGGTCGACGCCCGACGGCTCGCCGACCGGCACACCGCCGACCTCGACCCAGGCGTGCGCCCGGAACGGGTGGAGCCGGGTGCCCACTCGCCACGTGGGCCACCCGCCGCGCGCCCGGCACAGCAGCACCACGGCGATGGAACGCGGCAGGCAGCCGTCGCCCGCGACCATCACGCTGCTCGCCAGCACCGACCGGTGGGCGGCGCGCGCTTCGTCGAGAGTCGCGGGACGGGCTCCGCGCTTCAGCGCGGTCAGGACCCGGCGGATGCGCTGGGGCGACCGCGTGGACAGCGCGCGGGCGACGTAGACGGCGAACGTCGCCGACAGCCGGCGCGGGAGTCCGATCCCGCCGGTCCGGGTCATGGCGGTGGCTTTGGCCCTCACCGGTCGTCACCCCTCGCCGAGGGCACGGCGCGCGACCGGTCACGGCCGGTCGTGCGCAGCCATGACTCGAGGTTGAAGGTCATGGCCAGCACGGGCAGCAACCGGCCGGGCGGCTGCGGTGACAGGGATGCGCGCCGCAGCGCCGCGGCGTCCACCAGGCCCAAGCTGCCCAGCACGAGGTCGTCGCACCAGTCCGCGAGTCGGTGCCGCTGGGCGCGCAGGCCCGCGTGCACGTCCTCGGCCATGTCGTTCTTGGTGGAGCGCCGGATCAGGCTGTCCGGCACGACGCCCCGGAACGCGGTGGTGAGCAGCGGTTTGAACGCCCACGGACCGGCGCGCAAGTGCGGCCGGACGGACAGGGCCACCTCCACCACCCGGTCGTCCAGGAACGGCACGGCGATCCCGACGCCCTCGTCACCGGTGAGGTGGCCGAGCAACCGGGACACCCGTCCCGCGGCGCGGATGCCCTCCAGCGCCATGTGCTGGGACCTGTCGGGCGACAGCGATCGCGCCTCGTGCGCCGCCGTCGTGAGCGCCCGCACCACGGAGTGCCGGCCCGCCGGCGTGGTCCACGGAGCCAGCCAGAGCCGGTGGTGCCAGCTCGGCGGCGGCAACCGCGCGCCCGTGGGCGGCCCGGCCGGTCCCACACCCGCTGCGCTGTCGGCGAGCCACCGGGGGTAGGACCGGTTGTCCGCCACGGCCTGCCACACCTGGCGCACCGACCACCGCCGCAGGCCGCGGTGGCCCCGGATGTGGTCCAGGGCGACCAGGGGACTGCGGCGCACCAGCCGGTGCAGGTAGGAAGCCGGGCTGCCGAGCACCTCGTCGCCGCCGTGGCCGGTGAAGTGCAGTGTGGAGCCGTGGGCCGCGGCCAACCGGGCGATGTGCTTCACCCGCGCGCCCGAGGGCCCGAGGAACGGCTCGTCGTGGTACGGCCGCGGGTCGAAGAGGGCTTCGAACGGCAGGGGCAGGTCGCGGGTGTCCAGCAGCGCGTGCCGGACACCCGGCATCCGGTCGGCGGCGCTCAGCGCGACGGCGGTGTCGTCGTCCTCGGTCGTCAGCCCGGTCATGGTGTACGCGGTCAGGTCCTCGTTGCGCTGCCACGCGAGGTAGGCGATCGGCGTCGAGTCCATGCCGCCGGACAGGTCGGCGCTGATCGTCGGGTGCGCCGCGGCGCTGTCCCGGATCGTCCTGGTCAGCGCCTCCCGGAACGGCCCGGCCGCCTCTTCGAGCGTCAGGTCGGCGTCGGGCGCGGTCCACCACGTCGAGGTCGTCGGAGCACCGTCGCGGCCCCACTCGACCGCGTCACCGGGCGGCACCGCCGTCACCCCCCGCCACAGCGTGGTGCTGGTCAAGGGGTGCGGCACGATGGGGAAGAGCAGCCTCAACGCGGCGCTCTCCTCGTCCAGCGGGGCGTTCGCGGCGGCGGCCACCACGTCCGCCCGGTTCGCCACCGCGTCGGCCCCCCGGAACAGCCTCCGGGTGTTCGACGCCGTGCCGCGTGCCCGGGTGGTGGGCCCGAACGCGGCGATCACGTGGTGGCTGCCGGGGAGGCGGACCCGATCGACCTGGCGCACGTCCGTGAGCCGGCCGAACGACTCGTCGAGCCGCACGTCGTCGAGCGGGCAGAAGCCGATCAGCACGACGACACCGGCCCGACAGGTGACCACGCGGAGGTGATCACCTGCGAGGACGCCGACCACCAGGGGTCGGCCGGACCCGTGGGTCGCCAGGACTTCGGCCCCGTGGATGAGCGCATCGACGGCGAAGGCGCATTCGCGGTCCGGGAGGACCGCGAATGCCCCCTCACCGCCACCGTGCCGGTGGCGGTTCACCACGTGCCCTCAGTCCCAGAGCCAGGCGGTGTCCCAGGTCTGGCTGCCGATGCCGTTGGTCAGCTCGGCGAAGTCGCCGACCTCGACCACCAGTGGCGGCTCGTAGCTTTCCGGCGCGGCCTCTTCCATGATTCCTCCCCAATCACCCGCCGATCAGAACGGCAGCAATCGGAAATCGGAAACGGATTATTCCCGACGAAATAGACCGTAAGCCGGGCGGCACGGGATGGCAAGGGTCCGGGGCGGCACGGGCGCACTCGCCGTGCCGTTCAGGCGGCCTCGCCCAGATCGACTTCGGGTCCGGTGGCCCGACCGTCGGGGAAACGCTCCCCGCGCAGCGGGAAAACCCACCTGCGGAATGCCCACCAGCGGAACGCGGTGGCGACGAGGGTGCCGATGATCATGCTGCTGAGGAAGTCGGCGACCTCCTGGACAGCCAGGGACACCTCGGGGGTTTCCAGGTGGAGCAGGTAGCGCGACACGCCCAACGGCACCGAGTTGAGCACGATGCCGACCCCGCTGATCAGGAAGAACAGCGCCGCCTCGTGGTGCCGCTCCCGACCGCCCCGGGTGCGGAAGGACCACTCGCGGTTGAGGACGTACGACACGATGGTCGCGACGATGGTCGCGACGATCAGCGCGGTCACGGGTTTCGCGGTCAGCACGGTGAACTTGAGCGCGTAGTTGACACCTGTCGTGACCAGGAACGTCGTCCCGCCCACGGTCAGGAACTTCAGCAGTTCGCGGTGCCTGAACAGGAGTTTCCGCAACGGGACGGGCAGCAGTGCGAGCACCTTGCGGACCAATGTCACCGCATTAGCCTAGCCCCGGCACGATTAGTGGATCGCCCCCCTATCCAGCGATCCCCCGGCCGGGTGAGCATAATGGGTAATCGTCACAAGGCAAGGGCACTACGGGCACACAGGACGATCGCCGACGACTCCCGCGCGAAACTCCCCGTGACTCCGGCGCGGGTGGGAGGAACGGCCGCACGTCGGACTACCCGGTTCACCCGTTCCGGTCGGTGTCCGCGCGTTCCGGCCGAGTGGGGGTTCCCCGCCGCTCGCCCGCCCCTGGCGCTCGACCTCCGCGGCGAAGTCGAGCCACGTGTCCGCGGCCGCGCGGGCCAGGTCGGCCACCAGCGGCGCGCGGTGCGCCGGCACGGCCCCGACCATCGCGTCCCGTTCCACCGGCGTCAGGCACAGCGTCACGAGCCGGCGGAGCAACGCCCGGCCGCCTTCCTTGAACCGCAGTGCCGGATCACGGGTCAGCTCGCGCAGCAACGCCTCGCGCTCGTCCGGCACGAGCCGCCGGCGCTCCCCGCCGGCGGGCGCGTCGCTCCGGGTGCGCGCTCCGCCCGGCACGGGGTGTTCGCCGCGCCCCAGCCGCAACCGCACGTCGCGGACGGTGCTGACGGACACGCCCGACCGGCGCGCCAGCTCGCGCAGGGATGCGTCCGGGTGCTCACGGATGACCTTCCACACGCGCAACCTGCCCACCGACGCGTCCAGCGGCCGACTGCGCCCGTCGAGGCCGACCCGGGTGTCCGACCGCGGACCGCCCTCGGTCGAACGCGCCCGCACGCCCGCGACCGTCCGCGCCGACAAGCCGGTCACCGAGGCGATCACCCGGTCCGACCAATCCGGGTGGGTGGCGACGATGCGTTCGGCCGCCGCCCCCCGCTCCGCGAAGGTGAGCGGCAGGCCGTGCGTGGTGTTCGCCCGGACCGCGAACACGAACGCGTCCCGCTCGCTGCCCTCGAAGAACCGCACGTCGATGTCCCGTGCGCCGCCCAGCCGGGCGGCGTGCAGGCGGTGGGCGCCGTCGACCACGCGCATCGTCGAGCGGTGCACGACGATCGGCGGCAGCGGCGACTCGCTTTCCGCGAGGAGTCGCACGTGCTCCGGATTCGCCGCTTCGGCGCGTGGTGATCCCACGTCCCGGAGCGACTCCAGCGGCACCCTGGTGACGGCGGACAACACCTCTTCCGCCGAGACCGGTCCGCGACTCCCCCCCTCCCCCCGACCCGGTCGTCCCGGTTCCACCCGTCCCCCCGACGAAATCCACCGTTCTCCCCCTGCTGTTCCCCGTGCCTCGCTGTTCTCCGTGCCTGCCGATTCGGACGCGACGGGAACGACGCTCGAACAGCCGGCAGTCGTCACGGTCCCGGACCCCGCACCGAGGTCACCGCGCCGGCTCGACGGCGTCCGCGCGGAACCGCCCCGGGCACCGCGACCCGCCCGGAGCGCTGCCCGGGGATCGAGGTGCCCGGTTCGAAGGTGGCGCGGGACGAGGCGGAGCAGGCTGCTCCCGCTGGGCAGGACGTCGATCACGAGGCGTGCCGCCGGTCGGTCGTGCGCAACCGCGTCCGGGTGGTGCCGGCACGCCCACAGCCCGTCCCGGGTCTCCGCGCGGGCTGCGGCATCGGCGGCCGAGGTGTCCCGAGGTACCGGCTAGGACCGGCGCGGTGGCGAGAAGGCCGGTGGTGAGCGTGCGGCGGTCGCATGGGGTTCCTCCCTGTTTCCCGTGCCCCGAGGACGACTCGATCACCCCCGGGGCACGGCGGTGCGTCCGGCCGGCGCGGCGCGCGGGGAAGCCCGGTCCCGCCTTCCCGGGGCGCGTCCGCGCCGCGGGTGAGGAAGTGCGCGCGGTGGGAGCGCGCTGGATGTTGTCGCGGGTACCAGGGTCGTAGTGCCGCGCGACGAAGACAATGACTCGATCGAGCGAGTCGCGGACCGTGATCCCCGTGCCGCCCCGCAGGGCGACCTCGACGCCACGGTCGTGCGAGCGTCGTCCGACGTTGCCGACGGGCCGGTCGAGGGTGTCGTGCCGCCAACTGCCGGTCAGGGACGTCCGGCGGGGGTGTCCCGGGTCAGGTGGGCGCGCAGGGTGGCGGCGAAGTCCTCGGCCCGGGCCAGTTGGACGCGCAGCTTGTCGATCTGCTCGACGGCGGCCTGCTCGTAACGGCGCACCCGTTCCAGCAGGGCTTCGCGTTCCCCGGTGTCGAGGGTGCCGTCGGCGTCGAGGCGGTTGGTGGCGTTGAGCAGGTCGTGCATCTGCTCCAGGGTGAAACCCAGGGGTTTCATCCGGCGGATCACCATCAGCCGGGCGACGTCGGCCTCGGTGTAGAGGCGGAAACCTCCCTGGGAGCGGGCGGAGGGCACGACCAGACCGGCCTCCTCGTAGTGGCGGATCGTGCGCAGGGACAACCCGGTGCGCGCGGCGACCTCGCCGATCTGCATGTGCCCGTCGTCCACCACCGGTGTCCCCGCCCTGGTCGTCCGCGAGATGTCCGGCACACCCCCGTGCAACTCTACCCTAACGTCAGGGTAGAGTTGTCGGCGGCGAGGGCGGCTGTCCGCCGCCGCGCCGTCGTGTCGGGGTCGGCGCCGCCTCCGGTGATGAGTCGAACCCGCTGGAGACGAGCGTGCGCGAGTCCATGACACCCGGTGCGGCGGCCTGTCCGCCGTAGCGCCCGGCCCTCGGGAGCAAGCCCGGGCACCACCGGTGCACGCCTGCCTCCCACTCCGCGAGTCCGCTTTCCCCTCCCCGGTCCGCCCTCTGCGGGCCGCCCCGCGCGGGGTGTCGACCCCGGCACCGCCGTCTTCCACCGCACGCCCCGACCTGCCGCGGGTGTGCCCGAGCACGACAGGTACCCGCTTCCTTGTCCTCTTCTCCCGCCCTGTCCGCGTCCCGACGCCTGCGAGCCCTGACCCCCGACTGGTTGCGCGACCCCAAGGTCTGGCGCACCGAGGTGCTGGCGGGCCTCGTCGTCGCGCTGGCGTTGATCCCCGAGGCGATCTCGTTCTCGATCATCGCCGGGGTCGACCCCGCCGTGGGCCTGTTCGCCTCGTTCACCATGGCCGTGGTGATCTCCGTGGTCGGCGGGCGACGCGCCATGATCTCCGCCGCCACCGGTGCCATCGCCCTGGTCATCGCCCCTCTCAACCACGAACACGGACTGGCCTACCTCATCGCCGCGGTCATCCTCGCGGGCGTGTTCCAGATCGTGCTCGGCGCGCTCGGGGTGGCCAGGCTGATGCGCTTCATCCCCCGATCGGTGATGGTCGGCTTCGTCAACGCACTCGCGATCCTGATCTTCATGGCCCAGGTGCCGGAGATCCGCGACGTCCCCTGGGCCGTCTACCCACTGGTCCTCGGCGGCCTCGCGCTGATGGTGTTCTTCCCGAGGATCACCACCGTGGTGCCCGCCCCGCTGGTCTCCATCGTGGTGCTCACCCTCATCACCCTCGGCGCGGGCATCGCCGTGCCGAGCGTCGGCGACAAGGGCGCGCTGCCCTCCTCACTGCCGGTGCCGGGCCTGCCGGACGTGCCGTTCACCCTGGACACCCTCGCCATCATCGCCCCCTACGCCTTCGCCATGGCGCTGGTCGGGCTGATGGAGTCGCTGATGACCGCCAAACTCGTCGACGACATCACCGACACCCACTCCGACAAGACCCGCGAGTCCGTCGGCCAGGGCGTCGCCAACATCGTCACCGGCTTCTTCGGCGGCATGGGCGGCTGCGCGATGATCGGCCAGACCATGATCAACGTGAAGGTGTCCGGGGCCCGCACCCGCCTGTCGACCTTCCTCGCCGGCGCGTTCCTCATGGTGCTGTGCATCGCCTTCGGGCCGCTCGTCTCCGACATCCCGATGGCCGCGCTGGTCGCCGTCATGGTCATGGTGTCGTTCGCGACCTTCGACTGGCACTCCGTCGCCCCCAAGACCCTGCGCCGCATGCCGCTCGGCGAGATCACCGTCATGGTCACCACGGTCGTGTGCGTGGTGACCACCGACAACCTGGCGATCGGCGTCGTGGTCGGCTCGGTCACCGCCATGGTCATCTTCGCCAAGCGCGTCGCCCACGTCGCCGAGGTCACCGCCGTCACCGACCCCGACGGCACCACCGTGGTCTACCAGGTCACCGGCGAACTGTTCTTCGCCTCCTCGAACGACATCGTCGGCCGGTTCGACTACGCCGGCGACCCGCCCCACGTCGTCATCGACCTCGGCGCCGCACACGTCTGGGACGCCTCCTCGGTCGCCGCGCTCGACGCGATCGAGACCAAGTACGCCCAGCGCGGCAAGACCGTCGAGATCACCGGGCTCAACGCGCACAGCGCCCGCCTGCACGGCAAGCTCACCGGCGAGCTGAGCGCGAGCCACTGACACCGCGAGCCACTGACACCGCGAGCCACTGACGCTCCGGGAGTGGGACCGACCGACCCGGCGCCGCCCAAGCCGCTGCGCCGGGTCGTCGGGTCGATCAACCGGACATTCGAGTCCGACTCGACCCGGGACACCCCTCGGGCTCACCTCGTCCGGTCGGTCTCCTGGCAGACGATCTCCGCCCACACGGTCTTGCCCGTGCCCTGTTGTCGCACTCCCCACTCGGCGGCGATCTGCGACACGATCACCATCCCGCGGCCGCGGTGGCCGCCCAGCCTGGACCGACCCACCCGCACCCGGCCCCGGCTGCCGTCGTGGACCTCGACCCGGATGCGGCACGGGTCCCGGTCGCGGTGCAGCGCCACCCGGCGCGGCGCGGCGCCGTGGTCGTACGCGTTGGTGACCAGCTCGGTCACGACCAGGACGCAGTCCGTCACGTCGTCGTCCCCCAGGTCCGAGAGCGCCTCGCCCGCCCATCGGCGCACCGCCACCAGTGGTGGCACCTCGTCGGCGAGGTCGAACGCCACGGTTCTGGCCTCGACCTCACCCTCTTCTGCGACTGTCACGCCGATCACGCCCTCCCAGCTGAAGACGTGTAGTCCGTACCCCGTCGGTGAACGGCCGAATCCCCTCGACGCGGTGGCCTCAGCCGTCGGTCTGGCTGACGTCGTCGACGAACCGCTCCGCCAGGTCGCGCAGCTTGAGGTTCTCCCGCTGGGACCGGTCCACCAGCAGGTTGAACGCCTTCTCGGCGTCGACCTGGTGCACGGCCATCACGATGCCCTTGGCCTGGTCGATCACGGCGCGCGAGGTGAGGGCGCTCTGGAGCTGGTCGGCCTGCCGCCTGGCCCGCACGTAGCGGCGGGCGTTGCGCAGCCCGGCCTCGGCCGCCGTCGTGTAGAGCTCCAGCAGGGCGGCGTCGAGTTCGCGGAAGCCGTGGGTCCGTTCGCTGTAGAGGTTCAGCGAGCCGCGGTACTCGTCCTCCAGGACCAGCGGCGCGGACAGGTAGCTGGCCACGCCCAGCCCGTCTGCCGCCACGGCGAACGCCGGCCACCGCTCGTGCACCTCCGCCACCGCCACCCGCTGCACCACGCGCGTCCGCGCCGCCTCCAGGCACGGCCCCTCCCCGGCCCCGTACTGCGCCCGGTCCACCTCGGCGGCCCGCTCGCCGGTCAGCGCGACCGTCCGGGGCTCGCCGGCGTGCAGCACCGTCACGCTGGCCATGTCCGCGCCGGGGATCGCCGCGACGACCTGCCGGCACACCCGGTCCATGATCGTCGCGAGGTCCTCCTCCTCGTCGAGGACCTTCGACAACTCGTCCAGCGCGCTCGTGACGTCGTCGAGCCGGCTCACCAGCCCCGCGACCGTCGGGTCCACCGGTACCTCAGCCACCTGACCGCTCCCTCGCGCCGGGGCCGGGCCGCCTCCCGGCCGACCGGGGTCGTGACGCACGTCTCCCACGCCGGGCGGTCACGTCCGCGTCGCCTGTTCCGCCATACCGGTGAAGCTACCCGCCGGACGGCGGCGGGCCGTGCGGACGCGGAGCCCGCGGCCGGTGCCGGCCGGTTCACGCCGCGGGCAGCGGCGGCACGTCCACGCGGCCCAGGCCGTCCAGGCAGATGCGCAGCTGCCGCCGCCACGCGCCGGGGAAGCGCTCCGCCGTCATCTGCACGACCAGGGTCAACGAGGACAGCAGGAGGGTGAGGTCGCCGGTCGTCACGTCGGGCCTCAGCACGCCGGCCTCCTGGGCCCGGGCGCGCAGGTCATCGACGACCGGGTTGAGCAGGCGCGTGCAGTCCGGGGCGGGACCGCGCCACGTGCCGCTGTAGGACTCGACGACGGCGCGGTGGCGGCCCTGATTGGCCAGGGCCTGCTCGAAGAAGCCCTCCAGCGCGGCCCTCGGGTCGTCGGTGTCGGAGGCGGCCTGCCGGGCGGCGCACGCCCACGCGGTGAACTCGCGGTCGAGGATCGTGCCCAGCAGGTCGTCCTTGGTCGGGAAGTGGCGGTACAGCGTGCCCATGCCGACGCCGCTGCGCTGGGCGATCTCCCGCACGTCGACCGCGCTGCCCTGCTCGGCGAGGACCTCGGTGGCCGCCTCGATGATCGCCAGGCGGTTGCGCTCGGCGTCCGCGCGGCGACCGCGCCTGGCGGGGGCGTCGTGCTCGTCGGCGGCGGTCACGGTCACAGCATACTGCGCCGCGACGATTAACGGAGCAACCGCTCCGCTTGTGCTAGCGTCGTTGAGGAGCACGTGCTCCGCTTGTTGTCCGCGCCTCCCGGAGGACCCAGCACATGACCGCGCCCGAGTTCGTCGCGCCACTGTTCCGCCCGTTCGACCTGGGCGGTCTGACGCTGCCCAACCGCATCGTCATGGCGCCCATGACCCGTCAGTTCTCCCCCGGTGGCGTCCCCGGCGAGGACGTGGCCGCGTACTACGCGCGACGTGCGGCCGGCGGGGTGGGCCTGATCGTCACCGAGGGCACCTACGTGGACCACCCCAGCGCGGGCGAGAGCGCCGACGTGCCGCGCTTCCACGGCGAGGAAGCCCTGGCCGGGTGGGCGCGCGTCGTGGAGGCGGTGCACGCCGAGGGCGGGCGGATCGTGCCGCAGCTGTGGCACGTCGGCCCCGCGCGCAAGCCCGGCGCGCCGCCGGTCCCGGGCGCACCCGTGCTGACGCCCTCCGGCCTGGCCCTCGACGGCACGCCGCTCGGCGAGGCCGGCCCGGTCCCGACCCCGGCCGACCTGGACGCGGTCGTCGAGGCGTTCGCCGACGCCGCCGCCTCCGCGCAGCGCCTCGGGTTCGACGGCGTGGAACTGCACGGCGCGCACGGCTACCTGATCGACAGCTTCCTGTGGGCGGGCACGAACCGGCGCACCGACGCCTACGGCGGCGACCCGGTGGCGCGCACCCGGTTCGCGGCCGACGTGGTCACCGCGGTGCGCAAGGCCACCGGCGCCGACTTCCCCGTCGTCCTGCGCCTGTCGCAGTGGAAGCCCAACGCCTACGACGCGCGCCTGGCCGGGACCCCGCAGGAGTTGGAGGCGATCCTGGCGCCGCTGGTCGACGCGGGCGTCGACGTCTTCCACGCCTCCACCCGCCGCTACTGGGTGCCCGAGTTCGACGGCTCGACCCTGAACCTGGCGGGGTGGGTCAAGAAGATCACCGGGCGCCCCACCATCTCGGTGGGCTCGGTGGGGCTGGACAACGAGTTCGTGGAGAGCTTCGCCGGCAGGACCTCGTCGACCACCGGCATCGACCGGCTGCTGGAGCGGCTCGGCGCGGACGAGTTCGACCTGATCGCCGTCGGCCGCGCCCTGCTCGGCGACCCGGCGTGGGCCGAGAAGGTCCGCACGGGCCGCGTCGACGAGGTGACCGCGTTCACCCCGGCGGACCTCACCCGGCTCACCTGATATCCCGTTGCGCGGCCCGGGCCGTTCCCCGACGATGTGGCGGCCCCACCCCACCCACCGGGAGAGCGCAGATGGCGGAGCACACGTACCGGGTCACGGTGCGCGGCCGGTTCACCGACCTGGACGAGGCCGGCCGCGCCAGGCTGCTGGCGGCGGCCGACCGGCACGACGTGCTGACCAACGGGTTCTCCGACGAGGGCGCGCTGTCCTACGACCGGTCGCTGGACTTCTTCAGCTTCCGCGTCCAACTGCGCGCCGAGGTCGAGGCCACCGATCGCCGGGTCTGCGACCGGGGCCTCGTCCTCGCCGCACGGGCCGTCGAGGCGTACGGCGTGGACTTCCGCGACCTGCGCGCCACGGCCACCGACGTCGACCTGATCAAGGTCCGCCGCCGCTGAGGGCGGCCACCGCGGGTTCACCGACGACGGCGCGCAAGCGCCGTCACGCACCGCTCTGACCCGAACGAGTGAGAGCGAGGACACCCGTACGCCGGAACACGGGGACGGGGCGTCACGTTGTACGAGATGGTCGGTGCGGTCAGTGTCCCCCGGGCCTCACCCACAAAGCCTTCGCGGAAGACCGTTCGGCTGGAGCCGCGTCGAGCCCTTCGCCGAGAGGCGACCGCCGCACCGACCACCAGAACCCGCCTCCGGTCGCCGTCTCCCCCCTCGGGCGACCGGGGGCTTCCTCATGTCCACAGTGGACCCAGCAGCCCGCGTCCGGACCGCGCCGCGAGCCTCGTGACGGATTTTTCGAGCGGGTGGCATGGGATCGCGACCGACTGGGTACCTCAGTGGTGCGGGAGCAGGGCCCGCGAGGGATGGGTTGGTCGGCGTCCTGCCGGTGGTGCGGATCGTGGTCGGGGCCACGCTCGGGGGCATCACCGGCAGGGCGCCGACGTCTTTCCCGGAAACCCGCCCCCTTCGGAACGTCCCCCGCGCTCGTCCCGGCCACACCACACCCGAAGTCCCGTAGCCCGGCACCGCCGATCGGTCCTGGTGCTCCCTCACCACCAACGGGTAGACCTGGTGCGTCGATCACCGTTGATCGGGACGAGGAGGCACGTGGTGGAAGGCGGAATCGGTCGTCGGACCCTGCTGCGCGGCGCGGGGGCCGCCGCGGCACTGCCCGCGGTGCTCGGCTCGCCGCACGTGGCGGCGGCCGCCGAGCCGGGTGCGACACCGTTCGACCTGCACTTCGGGGTCACCCACAAGTACCGGCCGTTCGACCTGGTGGCGCCGCGGTTCGTGCAGTACGACAGCGCGCTGACACCCGCCCCGCCCGCCGCCGCGGACACGCTCGTCACGACCGGGGTGCGTCCACGCGCGCCGTTCGGCTCCGTACTGGTGGAGGTGCTCGGGACCGATCCCGGCGGCACGGTGGTCGCCGGGCTGGCGGGCGGTGGCACGTCGGTGCTGGGCACGGTCGACCCGTCCGCCGGGCGGGCGACGATCGAGGTCACCACCAACGGCGCCACCACCGTGGTCAAGACCGCCGACGTGCGCGTGGTCGGCGCGTTCCGACTGGCCGTGGTGGTCAACGAGAACGCGGTCACCGTGCTGGTGGACCCGACCGGCACCGGCACGGGGTGGCAGCCGGTGCTGACCGAGCGGGACCGTGTGCGCGCCCTGGTGGACCTGCGCGTACCGGACGTGCTCGGGCGGCTCGATTACGCCTACGGCGGTCGCGGCGCGGTGCGCCTGGGCCGGGTGCGGGCGGGCTACTTCGGGCAGGCCGGCGTACGCGACCCGCACCTGGTGCAGCACGCCGACGGCAGGCCGTTCATCCGCGACGGCAAGCTGTACCTGACCATGACCAACGCGGGACTGGGGTTCTTCCAGCAGGCGCACTGGGCGGTGTGGACGCTCGACCTGGCCGACCCGACCCGCCTGGAGCAGGTGGCGGTGCTGTTCTTCGCCCGCGACGGCGTCGTGCTGGGCGACCACGCCGGGCAGATCGTGTACGACGACCGGACCGGCCGGTTCATCCTGCTCATGAGCTCGTGGGGCGACTTCGACTTCAAGGGCGTGCACGTCCGGCACGCCACGACGCGGGCCGACGTGCTGTCCGGCGTGCACGTGATCCCCACCCAACGCCTGCCGCTGCCGACGGCCGTCAGCTCGTGGGACCCGGCCCTGACCAGGGTCGACGGCCGCTGGCGGCTGGCGTTCGTGGAGAGCGAGGCGCAGCAGCCGGCGTTCGTCTTCCACCCCGCCCTGGCCGCGGGCCCGCGCGGAGCGGACTACGCCGAGTCGCTGACCCTGGTCGGCGCGGACCGCACCGTGGACCAGACCGAGGGCACGATCATCCAGCGCGTCGGCGGCGAGTGGTACCTGTTCGCGAGCGACGGCGACGCGCGGAACTACCCGGTGTACGACCTGGCGATGCGGAAGCTGGGCACGCTGGACGCCCCGTACGGCACGAACATCCCGCACCCGATGCTGGTCCAGGTCGGCCGCGAGTGGTGGATGATCACGTTCGACGGCACGCAGTACGCCGAACCCGTGCTCGGCTACGGCGGGCACGGCGACCTGGTGCTGATGCGCGCCCGCTGATCCCCGCTACCGCCCGACGCCGTCGGCCGACTCCACCGCCCGCAGCACCTCGGCGAGGTCCGCGTAGTCCCGGTCCGGGATCGCGCGCAACGCCTGCACGGCGGTGGGGTCGCCCCGGCCGACGGCCGCGTCGATCAGGTCGTCCCTGGTCGAGGGGAAGTCCACCTCTCCGAGGGATTCCTCCAGGTGGTCCCGGATCGTCGCCGCCATCGTTCCTCCCGGTGGACGCCGTGCCTTCCCGAAAGCCGTACCCCCGGTGGCCGGGAGGAAACGGCGGCCACCGTGTCGGAACCTTTCGGCACACCCTGAGTAGCACGCCGCAATTCTCGGATGCACGTGCATTTGCACGATGGAATTCGGGTGCATATCGCACTATTGTGCTTGCCATGTCGCTGCCACCGCCGTTATCGCACGCTTCCGCCGCCGTGTTGCGCACCGCCGTCGACCAGGCGATCTCCGCCCTGGGCGCCGCGCCCGCCGACGGCCTCCGGCTCGACGCGGTCCTCGCCGGCGTCGCCGATGCCGCACCCGACCTGACCGAACCGGCCGATCCCGCCGACCTCGCCCCGGACGGCCCGGACAGGGCGTTGGCCGAGGCCCAGCGCATCCTCGTCATCGGGTTCCGGCGCGCCGCCGACGGTGACGTCGCAGCCACCCGCACGTCGTTCCTCGCCGCGTCCAGCGTGCTCAGCCGGATCGGCGACGCGACCGCGGCCTGACCCCTCAGCCCGGGGACGGCCCCCGGCAGGCGAGGCCGCGCAGGAGGGGCAGGTAGATGTCGTCCACCAGTTCGGCGATCGTGTCGTCGGCGACGGGGACGCCGCACATCGTGGACTCGTTGCGGACCAGGTCGAGCGGGACGCGGGCCACCCGGTGGGGGATCTCGACCTCGGGCAGCTCACCCCGCGCCACGGCCCTCGCGACGATCTGCTCCACGGCCCCGGACAGCGGCGACTTCGAGGTCAGCCGATCACGGAGGATCTCCGCCACCTCCGGGTGGCGGAACGCCTCCCCCATCACGCCCGCGATCATCTCGTTCATCATCGAGTCCGCCCGGCGGGCCACCAGCGTGAACAGCGCCACCAGGTCTTCCCGCAGGTCGCCCGTGTCGGCGGGGGTGGACGACACCGGCACGCGGTGACCCCACGCGGCCAGCACCAAGGCGGCTCGGCTCGGCCAGCGCCGGTAGACGACCGGCTTGCTCGTGCCCGCCCGCGCCGCCACCGCCTCCATCGTCAGGCGCGCGTAGCCCACCTCGGTCAACTCAGCCCACGCCGCGTCCAGGATGGCGGCCTCCAGCTCGGCGCCGCGGCGGCGCGACCTCGGTTCGGGCACCCTACTCCTTAGATACGTTGCGTTTCTTATACGACGGGTCTACCGTACAAGCCTAAGACACGATCCGTTTCCTATGGGGGAAGTCCTTGCTCAGCCGCCTGCTCCGCACGCACCTGCGGCCGTACCGGCGAGAACTCTCGATCGTGCTGGCGCTCCAACTCGTCGGCACCGTCGCCTCGCTGTACCTGCCCAGCCTCAACGCCGACGTCATCGACTTCGGCATCGCCACCGGCGATACCGACTACATCGTGTCCACCGGCGGGTGGATGCTGCTGGTCAGCGCCATCCAGATCGCCTGCTCCATCGGCGCCGTCTTCTACAGCGCCCGGGTCGCCATGAACTTCGGCCGCGACGTGCGGTCGGCCGTGTTCCACCGCGTCGGCCGGTTCTCCGCCCGCGAGGTCGCCGCGTTCGGGCCGTCCTCCCTGATCACCCGCACCACCAACGACGTGCAGCAGGTGCAACTGCTGGTGGTGATGGTGTGCACCGTGCTGGTCACCGCGCCGATCATGTGCGTGGCGGGCATCGTGATGGCGCTGCGCGAGGACGTCGGCCTGTCCTGGCTGCTGCTCGTGTGCGTGCCCGCCCTCGCGGTGTCGATCGGGCTCATCGTGGTGCGGATGGTCCCCCAGTTCCGCCTGATGCAGGAGCGCATCGACGCCGTCAACCGGGTGCTGCGCGAGCAGCTGGCCGGCATCCGCGTGGTGCGCGCGTTCGTCCGCGAGCCGCACGAGAGCGAGCGGTTCGCCGGCGTCAACCAGGCGCTCACCGACACCGCGCTGCGGGTCGGCCGGTTGCAGGCGCTGGTCTTCCCGGTCGTGATGCTGATCCTGAACGGGTCGAGCGTGGCCGTGCTGTGGTTCGGCGCGCACCGGGTCGACACCGGGCAGATGCAGGTCGGCGCGCTGACCGCGTTCATCAGCTACCTGGTGCAGATCCTCATGTCGGTCATGATGGCCACGTTCATCTCGATGATGATCCCGCGCGCCGCGGTGAGCGCCGAGCGGATCAACGAGGTGCTCGACACCGACTCGTCCGTGACACCTCCCGCGAACCCCGTCGTGGAGCTGCCCCGGCAGGCCCGGGTCGAGTTCGTCGACGCGGAGTTCCGCTACCCCGGCGCGGCGGAGCCGGTGCTGCGCGACATCACGTTCACGGCCGAAGCCGGCCGGACGACCGCGATCATCGGCAGCACCGGCGCGGGCAAGACCACGCTGGTCAACCTGATCCCCCGGCTCATCGACGTCACGTCCGGCGCGGTGCTGGTCGACGGTGCGGACGTGCGGGAGGTCGACGCGGACGTGCTGTGCTCGCGCATCGGCCTGGTGCCGCAGCGGCCGTACCTGTTCACCGGCACGATCGCGAGCAACCTGCGCTACGGCAACCCCGACGCGACCGACGAGGAGCTGTGGGCGGCGCTGGAGGTGGCGCAGGCGCGCGACTTCGTGGAGGCCATGCCCGAAGGGCTGGACGCGCCGATCGCACAGGGCGGCACGAACGTGTCCGGCGGCCAGCGGCAGCGGTTGTCGATCGCGCGGGCGCTGGTCCGCGCACCCGGCGTGTACCTGTTCGACGACGCGTTCTCCGCGCTGGACCTGGCCACCGACGCCCGGCTGCGCGCGGCGCTGCGCCCGCGCACGGCGCACGCGGTGGTGATCGTCGTGGCCCAGCGCGTGTCGACGATCATCGACGCGGACCTGATCGTGGTGCTGGACAACGGTTCCGTGGTCGGCACCGGCACGCACCACGAGCTGTTGGCGACGTGCCCCACGTACGTCGAGATCGTCGAGTCCCAGCTGACCCCGGAGCAGGCCGCATGAGCACCACCACGACGAACCGGGCGCCCGCGCGGATGGGCGCGGGCTTCGGCGGCATGGGCATGCCGATGGGCAAGGCCGAGAACTTCACGCCGTCGGCCAAGCGGCTCGTGCGGCGGCTGCGCCCCGAGCGGAACGCGGTCGCGGCCGTCGTCGCGCTGGGCGTGACCAGCGTGGCGTTCGCGGTGGCCGGGCCGAAGATCCTGGGCCACGCCACGGACATCATCTTCGACGGCGTCCTCGGACGGCTGCGCGGCGAGCCGGGCGCCGGCGTCGACTTCGGCGCGCTCGGTCAGGTGTTGACCTGGGTGCTGGCGCTGTACCTGGCCTCGTCGCTGTTCGCCTGGGCGCAGGGCCGCATCCTCAACAACGTCGTGCAGCGCGTGGTCCTGACGCTGCGCGCCGACGTGGAGGCGAAGCTGCACCGGCTGCCGCTGCGCTACTTCGACGGCCAGCCGCGCGGCGAGACGCTGTCGCGGGTCACCAACGACATCGACAACGTCTCCACCACGTTGCAGCAGACGCTGAGCCAGCTGCTGACGTCGCTGCTCACCGTGGTGGGGGTGCTGATCATGATGATCACCATCTCGCCGCTGCTGGCGCTGATCGCGCTGCTGCTGATCCCGGTGTCGGTGATCGTGACCGGCCGCATCCGCAAGGTCTCGCAGGCGCAGTTCGTGGCGCAGTGGAAGCAGACCGGCGCGCTGAACGCGCACATCGAGGAGGCGTTCACCGGCCACCAGCTGGTGAAGGTGTTCGGCAGGCAGCGGGAGTCCGAGGAGGAGTTCCGGCGGCGCAACGAGGCGCTGGTGGGTTCGGCGACGAAGGCGCAGTTCGTGTCCGGCCTGATCATGCCGATCATGATGTTCCTGTCGAACCTCAGCTACGTGGCGGTCGCGGTGGTCGGCGGCCTGCGCATCACGTCGGGCGCGATGACCCTCGGCGAGGTGCAGGCGTTCATCCAGTACTCGCGCCAGTTCACCCAGCCGCTGACCCAGGTGGCGTCGATGGCGAACCTGATGCAGTCGGGTGTGGCGTCGGCGGAGCGGGTGTTCGAGGTCCTCGACGCCGAGGAGCAGACCCCGGACCCGGCCGACGCCCCGGTCCCCGAGGCGAGCCGCGGCAAGGTGGTGTTCGAGCGCGTCGGGTTCGCCTACCGGGAGGACCAGCCGCTGATCGAGGACCTGTCGCTGGTCGCCGAACCCGGTCAGACGGTGGCGATCGTGGGACCGACCGGGGCGGGCAAGACCACGCTGGTCAACCTGGTGCTGCGCTTCTACGAGCTCGACTCCGGCCGGATCACCCTGGACGGCACGGACATCACCGCGCTGCGCCGCTCCGACCTCCGGTCGAGGATCGGCATGGTCCTCCAGGACACGTGGCTGTTCGGCGGCACGATCCGCGACAACATCGCCTACGGCCGCCCGAACGCGACGGAGGAGGAGATCGTCGCCGCCGCGCGCGCCACCTACGTGGACCGGTTCGTGCGGACCCTGCCCGACGGGTACGACACGGTGATCGACGAGGAGGGCACGAACGTCAGCGCGGGCGAGAAGCAGCTGCTGACGATCGCGCGCGCGTTCCTGGCCGACCCGTCGCTGCTCATCCTGGACGAGGCGACGTCGTCGGTGGACACGCGGACCGAGTCGCTGGTGCAGCACGCGATGGCGGCGCTGCGGTCGTCGCGCACGAGCTTCGTCATCGCCCACCGCCTGTCCACGATCCGGGACGCTGACCTGATCCTGGTGATGGAGGCGGGCCGCATCGTGGAGCAGGGCACCCACGACGAGCTGCTCGCGGCGGGCGGCGCGTACCACCGGCTGTACTCGGCCCAGTTCGCGGCGGCGGGCTGAGCCGGGCGGGGTGCGGGTCCGATCGGCTCCCGCACCCCGCATACCACCCGGGCCGGAATCCGGGCACGGCGAAGGCACGCGCCCGCGGACCGGACGTCGACCCGCGCACCACCGCTGCGGCATGTGCAGCAACACCGCGGTTGCCGGTACTGCCCGCGGGCGCGCGTCGGTAACGTCGAGCCCGTCTGGGGGGCATCGTCACTTCCGGTTCACCGCCACCGCGGGTCTGCGGTGCCTCCCGACCGCGCGATCCACAGCGCGCCACCGATCCGGGAGGGACTGTGTCCAGACCACGAAAGCGCGGTAGGGCCTCGACGGCCGTCGTCCTGGCGTTCGGGCTCGTCGCCGCGGTGCCCACGGGGGCCGGGGCGGGGTCGCCCGCACCCGCGGAACGCCCGGCGGCCCAGCCGCGGACCGTCACGTTGATCACCGGCGACCGGGTCGTGGTGACCGGCGAGGCGGTCGGCGCGTTCCGGCCGGGGCCCGGCCGCGAGGCGATGACGTTCCACTCCGCGTACCGGGACGGGCGGTTGCACGTCGTCCCCGAGGACGCGGCGAAGGGCGTGGCCGCGGGCCGGCTCGACCCGCGGTTGTTCGACGTCACCGGGCTGATCGAGGCCGGGTACGACGACGCGAACAGCGACCACGTGCCGATCATCGTCACCGGTGCGCCCACCGGCCTGCGCGCCACCCGGGCGTTACCCGGCGCGGTGGCCGCACAGGCGCCCAAGGCCGACGCCGGCGCCGCGTTCCGCGACCTGCTCGCCGACCCCGGCGTGACCAAGGTGTGGCTCGACGGCATGCTGCGCCCTTCCCTCGACCGCTCCACCGCGCAGATCGGCGCGCCCACCGCGTGGCGGGCGGGCCTGACCGGCCGGGGCGTGAAGGTCGCCGTGCTCGACGGCGGCGTGGACGGCCGGCACCCCGACCTGGCGGGCCGGGAGGTCGCCGAGCGCAACTTCACCGACGACCCCGACGCCACCGACCGCGACGGCCACGGCACGCACGTCGCCGCCACCATCGCGAGCGGCCACCGGGAGTACCGGGGCGTCGCGCCCGGCGCCCGCATCCTCGACGGCAAGGTGTGCGCGAACGGCGGGTGCCCCGAGTCCTGGGTCATGGCGGGGATGCGGTGGGCCGTCGACGAGGGCGCGGACATCGTCAACCTCAGCCTCGGCGGCTACGACTCCCCCGGCGTCGACCCGCTGGAGGAGGCGGTCAACCGGCTGTCCGAGGAGACCGGCGCCCTGTTCGTCGTCGCGGCAGGCAACGGCGGGCGGTCCAGGTCCATCGACTCGCCGGGCAGCGCCGACGCCGCGCTCACCGTCGGCGCGGTCCGGCACGACGACGACCTGGCGCACTTCTCCAGCCGCGGTCCCCGCAACGGCGACGGCGCGGTGAAGCCCGACATCACCGCGCCCGGCCTCAACATCGTCGCCGCCAGGGCCGCCGACGCCGTCATCGGCACCCCGGTCGGCAGGCGGCACCTGGCCCTGTCCGGCACGTCGATGGCCACCCCGCACGTCGCCGGCGCGGCGGCCCTGCTCGCCCAGCAGCACCCCGACTGGACCGGCGCGCGGATCAAGGCCGCCCTCATGGCGTCCGCCGAGCCGAACCCGGACCTGGGCGTGTTCGACCAGGGCACCGGCCGGGTGGACCTGACCAGGGCGATCAGCGCCACCGTCGGCGCCGACCCGGTGAGCCTCGCGTTCGCGGAGCAGCAGTGGCCGCACCACGACGACACCCCCGTGACCAAGACCGTCACCTACCGCAACAACGGCCGGCAGCCGGTCGCGTTCGACCTCACCGCCGAACTCCGCGGCCCGGACGGCCGGCCCGCGCCGGCGGGCCTGCTCACCGCCTCCCCGGCGCGGGTCACCGTGCCTGCTGGCGGCACGGCCGCCGTGGCGGTCACCGCGGACACCAGGGTCGGCTCCCTCGACGGCGTCTTCTCGGGCGTCCTCGTCGGCGGGCCGACGCGCACCCCGGTCAGCCTCGCCCGCGAGGTCGAGAGCCACGAGATCGCGGTCGCGCACCTCGACGCCGGGGGCGACCCCGCCCCCGACCACACCACGGTGCTCGTGGGCATGGACAACGACGTCTTCACGTCCCTGTACGGGGTGGACGGCACCGCCACCGCGCGCGTGCCGAAGGGCGAGTACCTGGCGCGCTCGTTCGTCCGCACCGGCGACCGGGCGGCGGTGATCGCCCGGCCGAGCCTGACCGTCGACGCCGACCACACCCGGTTCACCGTCGACGCCCGGGTGGCCGCGCCGATCGAGGTCACGCCGCCCGAGCCCGGCACGACCGCGGTGATCGGGGACATCAACCTCTCCCGGGTGCTCAACGGCCGGCGCGTCGTGCTCAACACGGCGTTCCTGACCGGTTTCGCGAACCTGTCGCTCGGCCACGACGGCCCGGCGCTGCCCGAGCAGGAGCTGAACACCTCGATCGGCGCCCAGTTCCAGGGCGCCCCGGTCGACGGGACGCCGGTGCACTACCGGTTCCGCTGGTTCGAGCGGGGCTCGGTGCCCACCGGGTTCACCCGCGCGCCGAGCGCGGACGACCTGGTCGAGGTGCGGACGGACTTCGCCCCCGGTCCCGCCGACCGCCTGCACCTGCACAGCGGCAGCGCCAACCCGCCGGACGACTCGGGCGGCTGGTCGGTGCTGCTGCCCGTGCCCGCGGGCGGCGCGGTCGTGGACCGCATCACGCCGGAGCGGATGACCTGGGACTGGTCCTACCTGCGGCAGTCGCCCGACTACCGCACCGAGGCCGACTACTCCGCGTTCGATCGCACGTACGAACCCGGCCGCGACCACGAGGAGCGGTTCCTGTTCCCGGTGCTGGGTCCCGGTCTGTCCGGGTACGCGGCGAACTACCTGAGCGTGCACGAGGACCGCATCACGTCCCAGGTGCCGCTGTTCAACGACCGCGACGGCAACCTGGGCCGTTCGTCCGCCCGGTCGGCACGCACCTCCCTGTACCGCGACGGCCGCCTGGTCGGCCTGATCCGGGACCAGTGGGGCGAGTTCAGCGTGGAGGCGGGCGAGGCCCGCTACCGGGTGGAGCACGACGTGGTGCGCGACCCGGCGGCGTACGAGCTGAGCACGCACGTCACCGGTGCGTGGACGTTCCGCGCGGACGTCCTCCCCGACGGCCACGGCCGCCGGTTGCCGATGTCGGTGGTCCGCTTCACCCCCGCCCTCGACGACGCGGGCGGCACCCCCGCCGGCGGCCTGCTGCGCGTGCCGCTGACCGTGGAGCAGCAGGAAGGGGCGGACAACGGCGAGGTGGGTCGGGTGCGGGTCGACGTGTCGTTCGACGACGGCAGGACCTGGCGGACGGTGCCCGTCGCCGGTGGCGCGGCCCTGGTGCGGCACCCGGACGCGGCCGGGTACGCCTCGCTGCGCGCCTCCGGTTCGGACGACGACGGCAACACGTTCGAGCACACCGTGATCCGCGCTTACCGGATCACCGGGTAGGACCCGCGCGATCGGGAGGGAGTGGCGCGCCACCGGCGACGATCACCGGCCCGGCACGCCACTCCCTCCCTCCCGCCACGGGCGGACGCGGGATCAGCTCTGGCTGACCGGTTCCTCCGCCTTCTCCGCGACGCGGGGGTTCTGCCGGGTGGCGAAGTACCCGATCACCGCGCCGACCAGCGACACCGCGCCGAGCACGGGCCAGACGGCGTGGCCGAGCTGGACGAACAGGAACCCGCCCACGATCGGCCCGGCGGCCGAGCCGAGCCCGAAGACGAACTGGAAGCTGCCGATGTAGCGCCCCTTGAGGTGCGGGGGCGCGACCACGCCGGGGTAGGAGAACACGACCGGTCCGCCGATGATCTCGGCCAGCGTCCACAGCAGCGTGCCGATGATGATCACGGCCGGCCCCAGGGGCAGGCCGTAGGTGGCCACGCCGAGGCCGAGCAGCACGAACGTGACGGCCACGACGATCTTGGCCGGCATGTTCTGCGTCGTCTTGGTCACCAGCAGCTCGAACATGATCACCACCGCGCCGTTGAGCGCGACCGCGAACGTGTACCAGAAGATCGGCACCCCGGACTTCTGCACGTCCAGCGGCAGCGTGGAGAGGTACTGCATGTAGACCACGCCGTTGATGAACACGACCAGCAGGAACGCCAGGTACCTGCGGTCGCGGAACACCTCGGCGTAGCTGCCGGTCGCGGGCGCCGAGTCGGCCTCGCCGAAGCGGATGCGCTTCTCCTCCGCCTTGGACGGCAGGACCAGGTGCGCCACCACCGCGTAGGCCAGGGCGATCAGCGCCTCGCCCCAGAACAGCAGCTGGTAGCTGTCACCGCCCCAGTGGTACAGGGCCAGCCCGATCAGCGGCGCGGCGGTCGTGCCGAGGTTCATGCCGAACCGGTACATCGCGAAGATCATGACCTGGCGGTCGTCGTCGGTCAGCTCCGACAGCAGCGTCGCCGACGCCGGCCGGTAGACCTGGGAGACCGCGCCCACCGCCGCGATCGCGACGATCAGCAGCGGGTAGCTGGGCAGGTAGAGCAGTGCCGCGATGAGCGCGGCGGACCCCGCCATGCTGAGCACCGTGGAGTTGCGCGCGCCGAGCCGGTCGGCGAGCGCGCCGCCGATGAGCACGCCGATCACGCTGCCGACGCCGTACACGCCCAGCGCGGTGGCCGCCTGGCCGTCGGAGTAGCCCTTCGCGGTCAGGAACAGCACCAGGAAGATGTTGAGGAAGCCGCCGACCTTGTTGATGAAGACGCCGCCCAGCACCGCCTTCACCGCCACCGGCGACTCGACGAACGTGCTCCAGATGCCTGCTGACTTCTTTTCTGTCGCCATCACTTCACATTTCTCGGGGATGCGGGGATCTCAGGCGGGCTTGACGTCGAAGGCGGTCTCGGCGGCGGCCAGCCGCTCGGCGACCTGGGCGCGGGAGTCGCCGGTGGCGATGGCGAAGGCGATGCGGCCCCACACCGTGCCCTTGGGCGGCGGCGAGACGACGGCACCGGGCTGGGCCACCACGACGACGCGGTCCATGCCCTCGGGCAACGCCTCCTCGGCGAACCCGAGGGAACCGATCGTGGTGTCCTCCTCGGCCACGTAGAAGAAGCGGATGCCGGCCACCCGGCCGCGCGTGGGCGTCAGGTCGACGGGCCTGCCGGTCGCCGCCGCCGCCGCGACCAGACCGGGGTCGATGCCGGTGGCGAGCAGGCCCAGGTACGGGATCAGGTCGCCGCCGAGGCGGCCGTTGACCTCGATGACCTCGGGGCCGGATTCGGTGAGCATGAACTCCGAGTGCGTGACGCCGTCGGTGAAGCCCAGCGCCTCGTGGGTCCGCTGGAGCGCCTTGAGCAGCGCGGGGTCGGCGAGCAACGGGTCGTGGGCGTCGACGAAGTGGCCGACCTCCTCGGCGTAGGGCGGGTAGCCGACCACCTTGCGGCCGACGAACAGCGGGGTCACCTCGCCGTCGCGCACCACCGAGTCGACGCTGATCTCCTCGCCGGAGACGAACTCCTCGACGAGGACCGGCTGGTCGGTGTCGAACACGACCGGCTCGGGCCCCTCCGCGGCCAGGGTGAAGGCGAAGTTCGCCCGCAGCCCCTCCTCGTCGGCCACCTTGACCACGCCGAGGCTGGCGCCCAGGCCACGCGGCTTGAGGATCACCGGGTAGCCGACCACGCCCGCCGCGGCCACCGCGTCGTCCACGGTCTTGACCGGGATGGATCGGGGCTGTGCCACGCCGGCGTCGTCCAGCGCCGCGCGGGTCCGGCCCTTGTCCCGCAGTCGCCACACCACGTCGGGGTCGCCGTTGCGGGCGCCGACGGCCTGCGCGACGAACGCGGCGGCGTGGATGCGCGCCTCGTCCCAGCACAGCACGCCCGCGATCGCCTCGCGTTCGGCCAGCGCGGTCGCCGCGGCGGCCATGGCCGGGCCGTCCATGGTGTTGGGCAGCACGGTCCAACCCGCGACGTACTCCTTCTCCCACTCCGGCTCGGTGCTCAGGAACAGGTGGACGCGGTACTCGGCGGCGATCGAGCGCAGCAGGTACTCGCGGTAGGTCCGCATGCCGGTGGCGACCACCAGCAGCAACGGGCGGGTGTCCTCGGGGGTGGTCATCGTGCCGTGCCTCGTTTCCGTGTGCTCAAGGGTGTGGTTGTGGTGCGGGGGTCAGCCGCTGAACGCCCGTTCGCGCTCGCGTTCCTCGTCCGTGACCGCGATGCGCCTGACCGCGTACCGCAGGGTCGGCGGCGCCATCAGCGACGTCACCACGGCGACCAGCACGACGACCGTGTAGGTCCCGGTCGTCAAGACCCCCAGGCGCAGGCCGACCATCGCGACGATGACGCCGATGACGCCGCGCGCGTTGAGCCCGGCGCCCAGGGCCAGCCCCTCCCAGTGGTCCAGGCCGCCGGCGCGGGCCCCCAGGTAGGCGCCGGCGAACTTGCCGATCACGGCGAGCAGCAGGACCAGTGCCGCCGCGCCGAGCACCGCCGGTTGCCGCAGGGCGGTGAGGTCCATGCGCAGACCGGCGGTGGCGAAGAACAACGGCGCGAGGACGGACATCACGACCGTCCGCAGCGGTGTCAGCTTCGCCCGGTCCAGCACCCCCGACCAGCTGATCAGCAGGCCGCAGACGAACGCGCCCAGGATCGGCTCCAGGTGCAGGGCGTGGGTCCCGGCCGACGACGCGACGACCAGCACCACGACGGCGGTCACCGTCACGCCGGGCTCGGCCGACCGGGAAGCGAGCCTCAGCACGAGCGTGACCACCGGCCTGCCCACCACCACCGCGACCAGGGCGACCGCGACGAGGGAGCCGACCGTGAGCGCCACGCTCCCCGCGCTCAACCCGCCGGCCGCCATGCCGGCGCACACGGCCAGCAGCGACCACCCGGCGATGTCGTCCAACCCGGCCGCGGTCATGGTCAGCTGGCCGATGTCGCGGTGCATCAGGTTCATCTCCAGCAGCACCTTGGCGATCACCGGGATGGCGCTGACGCAGATCGCGACGCCGATGAACAGCGCGAACACCGGGCGGGCGGCGCCCTCACCGATCATCGCGGCGGGGAGCACCATCCCCGCCCCGACCCCGAGGCCGAGGGGGAGCAGCAGGCCGCCCGCGCTCACCCCCGCCACCAGGCCGAGGCGCCGGCGGGCGAACCGGAGGTCGATGTGCGCACCGGAGAGCCCGACGAGCAGCAGCACGCCGAGCTGCCCGACCGCGTCGAGCAGGTGCAGCTGCCCCTCGTCGACCGGGAACAGCCAGGCCGAGAAGCCCGGTGCCACGACGGCGAGCAGCGACGGGCCGAGCAGGATGCCCGCGGTGAGCTCACCCACCACCGCGGGCATCCCGAACCGCGTCGCGAGCCGGCCCAGCGCGAAGGCGACACCGAGCAGCACGGCGACCTGGAGCAGGAACACCAGCATCGGGTGTGCGCCGATGGGGCTCGGCGGCGCGGCGGCGAGGAGCATCAGCGCTGCTCCTCCACGTAGTACCAGTTCTCCGGGTTGATCATCCCGTACGGGTTGACCGGTCCGAACCCGCGCAGGGAGTCCGCGACCTCGAACAGCCGGATCGGGAAGTTCGGCGTGAAGATCACCGGGACCTGCTCGGCGATGTAGTCCTGGTACTCGTACAGCACCTCCAGGTCGTCGCTGGTGACCGTGCGGTCGATCAGCTCGTCGGCCTTCGGGTCGGTGTAGAAGCCGAAGTTGCCGCCGGCGCCGGTGGAGAACAGGATCTCGCCGGTCGGGTGGTGGTAGGCCCACCCGCCGTTCCAGCAGCACATCTCCCACAGGCAGGGGGTCCGGTCCGAGGGCGTGCACGGCGCGTCCTCGGCGACCAGGACCGAGCCGTAGACCTCCTGGAGCCGCAGCTCGATGCCCGCCTCGGCGGCGGCGTCGCGGAAGCCCTCCATCACCCGGGTCAGGGCGGGGCGGCCCTCGACGTAGCGCATCAGGATGGACAGCTCCGTGCCCTCCGGGATGCCCGCCCCCGCCTCGCCGGGGCCGGTGCCCGGCCGCACGCACACGGCCGGCGTCCGGCTGGTGTCCCAGCCGTTGGCCTCCAGCAGCTCCTTGGCGTGCCGCGGGTCGAACGGCAGCGGCCACGCCCCCTCGCGCTGGCGGGGCGAGACGTACTCCGTCCGCGGGTACATCGGCACCGGGCCGTTCTGCCGGTAGGCGTAGCCCTGGTAGACGTCCCGCACCGCGGTGTCCTGGTCCAGCACGCTCTGCAACGCCTGCCGGATGTAGGTCTGCGCGAACATCTTCCCGACCACGGTCGGGTTGTTGTAGTTGAGCGAGATGTACCGGATGCAGAACGCCGTCTGCGGGTACATGGTGTACTGGCCCGCCAGCGGGTTCGGTCCGCCGACGACCGGGTCGACCGCGGGTTCGGTGGCGAAGCTCAGCGGCAGGTAGCCGACCTGGATGCCGTTGTCTGCGTCGGGTCCGGCCTGGAGCATCCGGTACTGCTCCTCGTCGGAGAACGTCGGCACCTGGCGGAATTCGTCCAGGTACGGCTTGTTCGGACCGGAGTAGTGCTCGTTGGGCACGAACGTGACGACGCCTTCGAGGGTGTAGCTCTTGAGCCGCCAGGGCCCGCTGACGATGCTCCAGACCGGGCTGTCGGCCCACCGGGTGCGGTGCTCGTTGCCCTCGTCCACGATGTCGCCCTGCTGCGCCATCAGGTACTCGTAGACGGCTTCCACGTCGGCGAGGCCACCGGAGGCGTCGGCCGGTCCGGCCTCCGTGCGGTCCCAGGCCCTCGGCAGCGGCGTGATGGTGCTGAGCTGGTTGTAGAGCACCCAGTGCCGGGAGTACACCCGGTCGAAGGTGAAGTACACCTCGTCCTCGGCGCGCTTGCCGTACGACGTCAGGTTGTCGGGGAAGTAGCCCGGCACGTACTCGCCGTACCGCGCGCCCTTGACCTTCATCAGGTTGACCCAGAACAGGACGTTGTCGGCGCAGATCGTCTCGCCGTCGGACCACTTCCACGGCTTGATCCTGATGGTGACGGTGAGCCCGTCCTCGCTCCACTCCGGCTGCTCGCCGATGCTCTGCGCGTAGTCGACGTCCGGGGTGCCGTCGCTGCCGAAGTAGTACAGCGTCCGGTACATCAGCGCCTGGAACTCCAGGATGTTGCGGGTGCCCATGCGCTCGGCCGGGGTGAACGGGAAGATCACGGCGGGTGGGAAGCCGGGCGCGCACGCCCAGGTGACCACGCCGCCCTTGCGGGGTTCGCCTTCGGTGGGGGCGGTGATGGTGCTGGCGGATGTCATCTCAGTGGTGTCCTCGGGTCAGCCGGCTTGCGCAACGGGGATCTCCTCGATCACGGACACGCCGCTGGACGCGTGCGCGCCGAAGCGCTGCCACACCTCGTCCAGCCGGATGCGGCCGTCGTCGAGCACGTTCGGGGTGCTGCGGCAGTGCCCGGAGATCACCTGTCCGTCGTCGAGCACCATGCAGTAGGCGAAGTCCAGCGAGCCGTCGGGCCCGGCGGTCCCGGTGAGCGCGCCGCGGCGCGCCCGGCCGCCCAGGAACTCGCCCCACAGCAGGTCGCCGTCCTGGTGGTAGACCGCGACCCGGCTCTCCTCGGGCGCGCCGTCGGCGACCGGCCGGAACCTCTTGCCGTCGTAGTTGATCACTTTCGTGGCTCCCCACGGAGTTCGAGCGTGCAGCACTTGGCGCTGCCGCCGGATTTGAGCAGTTCGGAGAGGTCGACGCCGATGGGGGTGAACCCCCGGTGGACCAGCTCCCGGATCAGGTGGTCGGCCTCCTGGGCGAGCAGCACGTGCTTGCCGTCGGAGACCGCGTTCAGGCCGAAGACCTCGGCGTCGTGGTCGGTGGCCAGCAGGGCGTCCGGGTACAGCTCGCCCAGCACCGCCCGGCTGCGCGCCGAGAACGCCTCGGGGTAGTACATGATCTCGTCGTCGTCGAGCACCGCGAGTGCGGTGTCGAGGTGGTAGAAGCGCGGGTCCACCAGCTCCAGCGGCACGACCTCGCGGCCGAGGTGGTCGGCCGCCTCCGCGTGCGACCGCCGGTCGGTGCGGAAACCCGTGCCCGCCAGCAGCCTGCGGCCGACCACGAGGTAGTCGCCCTCGCCCTCGTTGACGAACTCCGCCTCGCGGGTCGCGTAGCCCCTGGCGCGGAACCACTCCAGGTACGCCGGGCCCTCAGGTCCGCGCTCCGGGTGGCGGAACCGCGCGGAGAGGACCCGGCCGTCCACGACCGTCGCGCCGTTGGCGGCGAACACCATGTCCGGCAGGCCGGGCAGCGGGTCGATCAGCTCCACCTGGTGCCCGAGGCCGAGGTAGAGGTTGCGCAGTCGCTCCCACTGGAGCACCGCGATCCCGTTGTCGGTCGGCTTGTCCGGCCGCATCCACGGGTTGATGGAATAGGTGACGTCGAAGTGGCTGGGCCGGCACATGAGAAACCGCCGGGGGCGCGCCACTCGGGCGTCGGTCTGCTGCGGCACGGGTGTCCTCTCGTGGTGGACGGTCGTCGGGCCCGGCGCCGCATGTGACGCGGCGCCGGGTGCCGGGGCGGGCCTAGCGGAAGGAGACCTCGATCTTCGAGGCGTACTCCTCCATCAGCGCGAGCGCGTCCTGTTCGGACGATCCCGTGGTGCCGAGGAAACCGACGATGGTGTTGCCGTCCGGCGGGCGCTTGACCACGTCGCCGGGTCGGGCGGTGATCTTGAGCAGGAACACCCGCTCCGACCCGCTCACCTCCGCCGGCACGTCCACCCGGTCGACCACACCCGCCGCGGAGATCAGGCACATGGACGCGGTGTGCGTGCCGGTCGGCTGGAAGTGCCGCACGTCCGGCCGCTTCCCGGCCGCGATGTCGACGACGGCCGCGATGGGGTCGTGGTCGGCGGTGATCCTGGCGATCATGTCCAGGCCGCCGCCGCCCACCCGGGCCGCGATCTCCAGCAGGTACGGCTTGCCCCCGTGGAAGCGGACCTCGGCGTGCATGGCGCTGCGCCGCAACCCCTGCGCCAGCGCGCCCGCCTTGACGACCTCGTGCACGGCGGCCAGGTCCTCCGGGCTCATCGACGTCGGCGCGTGGTGCACGTCGTCGTCGAAGGTGCCGCCCTCGGCGGTGATCCGGTCGACCACCGATCCGAGGTAGAGCTCGCCGTCCCACGAGACGGCCTCCATCAGGTACTCCTTGCCGTCCAGGAACGACTCGACGAGCAGCCCGTTGGGCCCGAGGTCGACGCCGTCGGCCTCGGAGTTCGCCCAGAACAGCTCCCGGATGCCCGCGGCGGCCTGCTCGTGGTGCTCGACGAGTTCGGCCTCGTCGTCGCACTTGAACACGAAGTGGCTGCCCGCGCCGAGGGTCGGCTTGATGATCACCGGGTAGCCGAACTCCCGTGCCGCCTCCTGCGCCTGCTCCAGTCCGGTGACGTAGCGGAAGCGCGGGATCGGCGCGCCCGCCGCCTCGTGGGCCTCGCGCATGAGCAGCTTGTTGCGGCTGTTGAGCGCCGCCTCGACGCCGATGCCGGGCAGGCCGAGCGCCTCGGCGATCGTGGCGACCGCCACCACCGCCGCCTCGGAGAAGGTGATGACACCGGCGAAGTCCTCGGCCGCGTGCCACTCCTTGGCGACGGCGATCATGTCGCCGATGTCCTTGGTGCCGACCAGCCGGTAGCGGTCGGCGGGCCAGAAGTCCTCGGTGCCCTCGCCGTTGAGCACGTACAGCTCGACGCCGAGCGCCTCCACCTGCTCGTAGCGCGAGTGGTAGTACTGGAGGTACTGGCGGGTTTCCACGGTCAGCAGTTTCACGGCGGTTGCCTCCTATCGGGCGCCGTCGAGCGCGGGCGAGAGCCCGGTCGGCGTGGTGGTGGAGGGCAGCGGCGGGAACCGGAACGCGGGCACGGACTCGGCCCTCGCCGACGCCAGGGCCAGGTCCACGCCCTCGGCGAGCAGCGCGTCCGCGACGTCGATCAGGATCGGTGCGGCGCACGCGAGCAGGGTGCGGGTCTCCAGCAGCAGGTCGCCGGGCGGCACCGGCGAGTGCCCGTTGCGCCTGCCGTCCACCGACCGGGCCAGCGCGCGCAGCCGGCCGAGCTGGGTGATGACGGTCTCCGCCGCCCGGCCCAGGCTGAAGTTGGGCAGCTCGTAGCAGAGCCGGAAGCGTTCCATCATGGCCGCCGCGCGGTGCCTGCCGTCCTCGGTGGTGCGCAGCGGCGCCGAGGCGTCCACGCCGACCAGGGCCAGGGACACGGCTTCGGCCAGCTCGTTCCACGGCTCCACCAGCCGCCGCGTGGTGACGGCGTGCAGGGCGTCGCGGCTGAAGTTGGTGCGCTGGTACTCCGGCGCGGTCAGCGCGAGGAAGAAGCGCACGAGGTCGCGCGGCACCTCGGCGAGCAGGTCCGCGCTCCAGATCAGGTGGTTGCGACTGGTGGAGAACTTCTCGCCGTCCAGGTCGTAGAACTCGTTGCAGACGTTGCTCTCCGGGGTGACGTACCGGTCGCCGTGGGCGAGCAGCATCACCAGGTCGACCAGACCCCAGTGGTAGACGTTGTCGAAGCCGTGGAAGTAGACCAGCTCCGCGTCGCGCTCGGCACGCCAGTGGTGGTCGGTGTCGCCGCCGCCCTCGCCGAGCTGGTTGGCGCTCCACCACGTGCTGTACATGGCCGCGGGCATCCCCTCGATCCACGGGTAGAGGATCTGGCCTGGCGTCTCGGGGAACGGCGCCGCGATGCCCCAGGTGCCGGGGAACGTGACCGGGACGTCCGGCAGCGGCCGGGCGAGCAGTTCGCCGATCAGCTGCTTGGCGTGCGGGCGCCAGCGCGGCGTGCGGGAGGCGTAGTAGCTGGTGAGCCGGTCGCGGTACTCCTCCATCGGCAGCACGAGGATCGTCTGCTCCCGGTAGACCACGGGGTCGGTCGGGTCGATCGTGTACTTCGGATCGATCAGCTCGTCGAAGTTGTTGGGGTGCCCGCAGTTCTCGCACGCGCCGCCGCAGCTGCCCGCCATGCACACCGGGCAGGTGCCGGAGACGAGGCCGTCGTAGAGGAACCGGCCCGCGTTCTTGGCGTAGGGCAGGCGCACGGTCCGCAGCCGGAACCGGTCCGCCGCGTGCAGGTCGGTCACGTAGTCGAGCACCGTGCGGCGATAGCGGTCGTCGATCGGCGGCAGGCCGACCATGAGCGTGCCCATCGCCTCCAGCGACCGCTCGATCTTCGCCGTGGACGTCTCCACCAGTTCCTCGGGCGTGGTGCCCCGGCGGTGCGCGGTGGAGACGACGTAGCTCTGGCTGTCGTCGGTGCAGGTCGTGTAGATCACCGGGCGGCCGTCCGCCCGCAGGTAGCGGGCGTAGACGTCGCCGGACAGGTACGGGCCGGCCATGTGGCCGACGTGCAGGTCCCCGTTCGACGTCGGCGTCGCCGCGATGACTATCGCCGGCCGGGTCCGGCCGGTCACGCGGATTCCCGGTGGCGGGCGGCGAACTTCTCGGTCATGTCGGCGTCCCACCAGATCGCGTAGAACTCGAAGTCCCCGTCGCCCCGGTTGACCACCTGGTGCCGCTCGTTCGGGGTGAAGTGGACGACGTCACCCGCCACGAACGGCGTCTCGCCGTCGTCGGTGACGATGTGGGACTCGCCGGACATGGCGACCCAGATCTCGTACTCGTGGTGGCCGTGCGCGCCGGACTCGGCTCCCGGGCGCACCACGCACCACGACCCCTCGAACGGCGCGTTCACCAGCGACCAGGGCATCAGCCTCTGGGCGACCAGGCCGTTGTCCGGCTTCAGGTGCTCGCGGTCGAGCTTGCGGATCTCCATCATGGCTGTCGTTCCTCCGTGCGGAAGTGGTTCAGGCGAGGTGGGGGACGCTGGCGATCAGGTCGGCGTCCGAACGCGGACGGCTGTCCGGCTCGGACCCCGCCCGACCGGCCAGCAGGTCTTCGACGATCTCGGCCGCGCGGATGGCGAGCACGCTGATCAGCGAGTCGGCGATGCCGTGCGTGGCCTCGTTGACGCCCTGGAGGTAGACCCGGGCGGACACCGTGCCGGGCAGGGCCATCCGGTAGTTGCGCGTGACGGTGAACTCCTCGACGCCGATGGTGGCGGCCAGCGACCGGGTCAGCGCGGGCTGCTGCTTGGCGAAGCCGGTGCCGAGCATCACGACGTCGCACCGCAGCTGCTCGGGCTCCCCCGACTTGCGGTCGACCAGGGTCAGCACGACCTCGTCGCCGTCCAGCCGGGCGCCGGCCACCTCGGCCATGGGGATCATGTGCATGCGCTGGGTGCCGGTCAGCTTCTCCAGGTACATCGTCCGGTAGAGGTTCTCCAACGTGGACGGTGCGAGGCCGGAGTAGTTGGTCCGGTGCATCTCCGCGAGCAGCTGCTCGCGGGCCGCCGGCTGCGCGGCGTGGAAGGTGTCCACGAACGACGGGTAGAACAGCTCGTTGGTGAACTTGCTGCTCTCGTAGCCGTTGAGCCCGATGGACCGCATCACCATGGTCACCTGGGCGTTGGGCAGGGCCTGGTGGGAGGTCCACAGCATCTCCGCCGCGCTCTGCGCGCCGCCCACGACCACGATCCGGTGCCCGGCCTCGGGGTCGAGCTCGGCGAAGCGCCCGAGGAACTCGGTGCTGTGGATGACCCGTTCCCGGGGCAGCCCGGCGAACGCCACCGGCACGTGGGGGTCGCGGCCCGCGCCGACGACCAGGTCCCGGCACCGCACGGTGCCACCGTCGGCGAACCGCACCAGCCAGCCGACGACCTCGCCCGCCACCACGTCACCCGGCTCGACCGCGACGACCCGGCGGCCGTGCTGGATCCGCACCGCGGTCAGCGACCGGGCGACCCAGCTCAGGTAGTCGGAGATCTCCAGCCGGTAGGGGGTGAAGGTGCCGAGGTTGATGAACTCGTCCAGCCTGCCGATCGAGTGCAGGTAGTTGACGAAGGAGAACTCGCTGCGCGGGTTGCGCAGGGTCACGAGGTCCTTGAGGAAGGACACCTGGCTCTGCGACCAGGGCAGCAGCATCCCCCGCTGCCAGGCGACGTCCTCGTACTGCTCGACGATCAACGAGCGGGCGGCGAGGTCGGGGGCCAGTTCCTCCAGCGCCACGGCCAGCGCGAGGTTGGCGGGCCCCGCACCGATCGCCAGCAGCTCTACATCCTGGTGGTCCAACACGTTTCTCCCAGACTCGAAGGGGGTGGCGGCGCGATGGCGACACCACCACGGGGCAGACCGGCAGAAAATCTCGGTAGGGAGGGATTCGCCCGGTCCGCCGGCGGCGGGAAATGTTCCCGCGCCAGGAAGTCGGTGACAGCCGTTTCGGCTTGCCGGTGGAACGTAAATGCTCCGGCAGCCCGGCACAAGGATTTTGTGGTGCCCCGGAATCGGGTCGATAGGAAAAGCCTATCCGCCCGGTCACCGGTTTTTCGGGCAGCCCTAATCGGCCCGCGAGCCGGTACGGCTTTTCCACGGACAGGACGAGAAAGTCCTTCAGAAAATTCAGAGGGTGTTCAAGAGGTCACTCGCCGCACTCCGGCTGGCCGCGACGATCGTTTTCACCGCGCCACCGCTGCCCCCGGTGAAGGTGAACACACCGGGCCGCCCTCGCACCGGGCGGAGCCGCAGACCGGCAGGCGGGCCGTAGCAGTCGAACGACGCCACCACGCGTTCCGGCACCGGGTCGCGGGCGGTGACGCCCAACCTGTCCCGGGCGACGTCGAGCACCCGGCCGACCAGCGCCGGATCGGGCCGCACCGCCTCCGGCGCGACGTCCCACCGGTCGCAGCCCAGGCCGAGCAGGAACGTGCCCGCGCCCCACGGCCTGCCGTACAAACCGGTGTCGTCGTCCACGAACGAACCCAGCCCCGGCAGCGGGATGCGGTAGACGCCGTACTGGATCTGCTTGGTGCGCAACGTCCCCCCGTGCTCGACCAGCCGGGGCGTCCACGCGCCGGCCGCCACGACCAGCACGTCGTAGCACCGCTCGGCGCCGTCCGACGTCCGCACCGCCGGCCCGTCCCGCACCGAGGCGACACCGGTCCGCACCACCTCGACGCCGTGGTCGGCGGACCAGTCCAGGGCCTTGCCCCGGAGCCGGTCCGGCGACAGGTAGCCCGCGTGGCGCTCGACCACGCCGACCGCGTCCTCCCGCACCCCGCGCAGGCCGTAGTCGCGCCGCAGGCGGGCCGCGCCGACGAGTTCCGCCGAGCCCGGCAGCCGTTCCCCCAAGACCTGCACGGACCGCGCCGGGTCGACGTCGTCCGAGAGCACGTACAGCGAGCCGATCTCCCGGTAACCGCTCCAGTCCCGCAGCCGGGCGTCGGCGCGCAGCTCGGCGAGGCTCTCCGCCGCCACCGCCCCCGCGTCCGGATCGGGCTCGAAGCCGCGCACCAGGCCACCCGACACAGCGGAAGCGTCCGCGGTCCCCCGCCCACCGGTCAGGACCTCCACCCGCAGCCGGTCGGAGGCCTCCCGCAACCGCCAGGCCAGCAGCGCCCCCGCCAGGCCCCCGCCGACCACCCCGACCCTCACCTCGGGTCGCCGGTCCCGCGGGGCACCGCCGCCGAGACCCGGCGACGCATTTTCCAACCGCTCCTGAAACTCTGGGTGATCGTCCGGTCACGGTAGCCGGATAATGATCCCCAAAACACCGTTTCAAGGTCAGACAAACTGCACATGCACCGCTCCCCCTCCTTGAGTAAGCAGATCGTAGGCACACCCCGAACAAAGTCAACGATCTTCCCCGACTGTCGACGACGAGCCCATCAACAAGTCCTATGGGCCGTCATGGGCCGACGTGCGCACACCAGAGAAGAGGTGCGCGCGGGAAGTGGGATACACCCGGAACGAGGACGGCCCGGCCGACCCGAAAATCGGCCGGACCATTCGAAGACCCGACCGGGGCACCACGTCGGCAGTCGTCCCGGTGGCGCAAACCCGGAGGAGGCTAACCTCGCGCCGGCGCGCCGAACAACGGCCAACCGGGCGTTAGCCGACCGTGAGCGACCAATTACGGTGCACCGGGTTTCGCGGCACGGCACACCACCTGGCCGTCCGGCCCTACGATCCCGTGTCGTGACGATGAACCTGACCCACCTGGCCGAGCTGTCCAGCGTCGATGACGACTACCGCCACTACCCCAAGGAAGTCGTCGCCCTGCCCGAGCACGACGTGGTCCTGCCCGACGCCCACCTCAAGTGGTACGAGGTGCGCAAGCCCGACGCCGTCGTGGACCCGGTCGTGCGCGCGCAGGGCGAGGAGTTCCTGCGCGCCGAGGTGGCGGCCGGCAACCTGCGGATCTCCGGCGAGCTGGGGTTCGCGATCCACCACCTCTGCGGCGAGTCGTTCCACTTCCTCATCGCCTGCACGTGGCGCTACAACAACGAGATGTGGCAGACGGTCTACTACCGGGAGACCACCGAGCACGAGCAGTTCCGCCGTTTGGAGCAGGGCACCCACATGGAGGTCATCTGCGTGTGGGAGATGGGTGCGGTCCTGCACGAACGCCAGGCGTGGACGCGCTTCCTCTACTCGGCGCGGGACGACGAGGCCAAGGCCGCCTACCTGGCCGACCGGTTCAACGGGACCGTGTAGCGGTGCCCGCCACCCGACCGGGACGCGGTTGCCCGATCGGGTGGCGGCGGTCGAAGGGCCGCGTCACAGGGGTTTCGCGGCGCGTGCTTCCCGCCGGGCGTCGGCGAGCCGGGCGCACCGCCGGCTCAGCCGCTCCACCTGTGGCAGCAGGGTGGCCGGGTCCTGTTCCGCGGACGCCATCAGGCGGGCGTAGTCGGCGACCAGGCGCCGGTGCTCGTCGGGCGCGCGGCCGGGGTGGTCGCGGTCCAGGGCGACGATCTGCCGCGCCAGCACGGCGGACGCCGCGTTCAGGGCGGTGCGGGTGTCGGTGTCGGCGGCACGGCGCGCGCCGAGGTCCGCGAATGCCGTGCCCGCCCGGCGTGCTCCGAAGTACAGGCCCGCCGCGCCGACGACCACGCCGGCGAGCGCGGCGCCCGCGATCAGGTAGCGGGGAAGGGACGGGCTGACGACCCGCGCGCCGTCGGGCACGGTGCCCGCCCGCACCAGCAGGTCGTAGTTGACGGCGACGACCTTCAGCGCCTCCAGCGGCCGGTCGGGGAACTGGTCGACGCCGCGGGCGATGGTCATCTCGGCCACGACGGCCTTGCCGAAGTTCTCGTCGTCGCTCCCCGGCAGCAGGGCGCAGCCGTAGCGGTCGTAGTCGTCGCCGTCGACGCCCTCGCGGCTGAGCACGAGCACCACGGTGCCCTCGGCGGCGCCGTCCACGGCGCGGCACGCCGAACGCAGGTCCTCCGCGCCCGGTTCCAGGAACACCACGACGAGCCTGCGGTTGCCGAGGACGCGTTCGGCGGCGGCCTCGTCGAGGTCGACGCCCGGTGCGGCGTACACCGACGAGCCCCGCACGTCGCGGGCGATGGGACCGTCGAACGCACCGCCGGTCCACGTCGCCCAGCCCGCGAGCAGCAGGCAGCCGAGGAGGGCCAGGCCGAACGGGGTGGTCAGCCGCTTCACCACGTGCCGCCCCCGGTGTAGGCGCGCGGGCGGTAGTCGGGGCGGCCCAGGTGGCGGGCCACCTCGTCGAACTCGGCCTCGGCGGTGTCCAGCAGCGACCGGACGTGCGCGTCGGGCAGGTCCTCGGCGAGCGCGTCCCCGGCCGCGCGCAGGGCACCGATGCCGCGGGTGAGGGCGGGGTCGCTCCTCCCGTCGGTCAGGCCCGACACCTCGATCGCCAGGGCGGTCAGGCGGGCGAGGCGACCCGGCGCGGCCGGTTTCGGCCGGTCGGCGCGACCGCGCGCGGACCGCGCGGACAGCACCAGGAACACCGCGACGCACGCCCCGAACAGCCACGGCAGCGCGGGCAGCGCCACCCGCAGCGGGTCGAACGGCACGTACGGCAGGGGTCGGTCGAACAGCCCCGCGTAACGGATGTCGGTCACCCGGGCCAGCCACGCGCCGAGCACGGCGCGCTGCGGGTACGCGTACTTGCCGAGGCGTTCACCGAGCTGGCCGTAGAGGGTCGCCGCCGCCACGTCGGCGAACTGCGCCGCGTGCGGGCCGTCGTACTCGACCCAGTCGCCGTAGAGGACCACGACGGGCCGGTCCGGGAACCGAGCGGTCAGCGCCGGTCCGTAGCGCGGCACGGGGGCGCCGGCCTCCTGCCGGGGCAGCGCCGCGTACAGGGCGTCCCCGTCGGGGAACGCCGACGACTCGGGCACCCGCTCCAGCGTCGCGCCGTCGGCGACGTGCAGCCCGTCGGCCGCCAGGTCGGCCGCCACCGCGTCGACCTCGGCCGCCGTCGGTTCGCGCCACGTGACGGTGTCCGGGACGTCGGGCGTCGGCTGGTCGCGGATCGCGGCGACGAGGCTGAGCAGCAGGTGGGTCACGTCGCCGGTGGCGAACTGGGCGCGCCACTCGGAGGTGCGGTCGGCGGCGGCCGCGTACCCGTCGCCGGTCACGTGGGTGCCGACGATCGTGACGGTGGCGTTCCCGACGTCGTTCACCCGGTCCCGCTCGGCTTCGTCCAGGCCGGGCGGGGCGACGAGCACGCGCACGTCGGCGTCGCCGATGGCGTCCCGCACCGCGCGCTCGTCCCAGGTGGCGATCGAGCCCGGCAGCCGCACGACCTCGTCGTCCGCCACCATGGCCGTCATCTCCTCGACCGACGGGACGGTCGCGGTGCTCAACTCCCCCGCCGAGCCCTCCTCGATGCCGGGGCGGGACGGCGACTGCCCGTAGCTGACGTCGACGCTCTGGCGCTGGGCCACCAGGAACACCACCAGCAGGACGGCCGCCGCGGCCAGGAACGCCCAGCGCAGCAGGTCGCGCGTGCGCTCAGCCACCGGCGGCCTCCCGCCACAGCAGGTCGGCGCGGCGGGCGTCGGCCTGGGCGGAGGAGGCGGCGTCCGCCCCGCCGCGGTCGGCGGCGACGGTCTCGGCGCGGGTCAGCAACCGTTCGGCCTCCTCGACCCGGACCGGCGAGGCGTCGCGGCTCACCGAGGCGGCGTCGATCGCGGCCCGCGCGGACGACCACGCACGCCGCCGCTCCACGTCGCGGGCGCGCAGGCGGGGCGCCAGCGCCGAGGCGGCCCCGGCTGCGACGAGGACGACACCCCCGAGCACCCACACCGTCCACATGCGCCGCACCACTCCAGCCGACCGTCGCGCCCTCGCGCGCAAGCCTGGCGGTCGGCCCGGCCCGGCGGAAGGGGTCGTTCGACCGACAAGGGTCTCACCCGGGCGGGGCCGCGGTGCTGGCGCGCACGACCAGGCGCGTCGGCACCAGGCTCGTCCCCGGTTCCACGTGCTGCTCGCGCACCTGCCGCAGCACCTGCTCCACGCACCGCCGCCCCACCTCGGTGAAGTCCTGGTGCACCGTGGTCAGGGGCGGGATGAAGGACGTCGAGTCCGGGATGTCGTCGAACCCGACCACGCTCACGTCGCCCGGCACGGTCCGGCCCCGCTCGTGGAACGCGCGCAGCAGCCCCAGCGCCATCTGGTCGTTCGCCGCGAACACCGCCGTGCACGCCGGGTCGTCGGCCAGCGCCAGCCCGGTCCGGTAGCCGGACTCGGCCGACCAGTCGCCCCGGGACAGCGGGGGCACCGGGCGCCCGGCCTCCGCCAGCACCCCGCGCCACGCCTCGGCCCGTCGTTCGGCGGCGAAGGACCCCTCCGGCCCCGCGACGTGCCACACCGTGCGGTGCCCGAGGTCGAGCAGGTGCCGCACGGCCTGCCGCGCGCCGTCGCCCTGGTCGGTGTCCACGACGCTGTACCGGTCGCCGCCGTTGGAGTCCACGACCACGACCTGCACGCCGGGCGGCAGGGTGACCGTGGCCGCGTCGAGCAGGTGCACCTCCATGATGACGATCACCGCGTCGACCGCCAGCTCGCCGAGCCGGGTGAACGCGCCGAGCACGCCGTCCTGGGTGGGCACCGCGACCGGGATCAGCGTGATCGCGTAGCCCTCCTCGGCGGCGTGCTCGACGATGGCCTCCAGCGTCCGGCTGTTGCCGACCGTGGACAGCGTGAACAGGATGACGCCGATGGTGCGGAACTCGCCGTACTTCAGCGCGCGGGCCGCGCTGTTGGGCCGGTAGCCCAGCTGCCGCATGGCGTCCAGGACGTGCTGCCGGGTGGTGCCGACGACGCTCGGGTGGCCGTTGGACACGCGGGAGACCGTCTGCGCCGACACCCCGGCGAGGCGGGCGACGTCGGCCATGGACACGCCGCGCCGACGACGGGGCGCGGCGGGGTCCTGCGGCGGGGTCCGCGTCACGCTCGCCTCCCTCCTGCCCCCGTGCGGGCGTCCACCATAGCCGTCACGACTCGGTGTGCCCCAACGACAGGCCCGCCGCGAAGCGCGCTGTCGCGCGGGTCGGGGTGGCGGTTTCGAGCACGACCAGCTCGTTGTGCCCGGCGCGGACCACGGGCGCGGGCACGTAGAGGGTCCGCTGCGGACCGCGCGACCAGTACCGGCCGAGGGCGAAGCCGTTGAACCAGGCCATCCCCTTGCCCCAGCCGGTGGTGTCGAGGAACAGGTCGGCGGGCTCGTCGACGGCGAGGTCGGCGTGCAGCAGCACCGGTCCGGCGACCGGTCCGGGCAGCGGGGCGCCGTCACCGACGCGGATCGCGGGCGGCGCGGCCACGTCCAGCGGCAGCACGTCCCAACCGGTGAGCGGGCGGCCGTCGAGGGTCGCGCCGCCGACGAGCCCTTTGGCCTCGCCGAGGCGCGGGCCGTAGTTGACCCGCCCGTCGTCCTCCACCAGGACCAGCAGCTCGCCGCCGACGGGCAGGCCGAGGGCGCGCTCGTGGTTGCCCCGCAGCAGGACGCCGACCGGCCGCCCGTCGAGGAACACCGACGCCCGGTCGCGGACCTCGCCGAAGCACAGCACGCCGGGACCGTCGACCGCGGTGCGCAGCAGCACCACCCGCGGCACGGGGGTCAGCTCGTCGAACACCGGCAGGGCGTCGTGCCGCTCCCACGCGCCGAACAGCGCGGGCGCGTCGAGCAGCCGCACGGGGTCGCGCAGCGGCGCGTCGAACACCGGCGCGGGCGGCGCGGGCGGCGGCGGTTCGCCGGGCACGTCGTGGTAGCGCGCGATCACCTCGCGGAACGCGTGGTACTTGGCCGTGGGGTGCCCGGCCTCGTCCAGCGGCGCGTCGTAGTCGTAGGAGGTGGTGGTGGGCTGGTAGACGCCCTTGTCGTTGGCGCCGCTGGTGGTCCCGAAGTTGGTGCCGCCGTGGAACACGTAGAGGTTGACCGACGCGCCGGCGGCGAGCAGGGCGTCCAGCTCGGCCGCGCTCTCCTCCGCCGACGTGGTGTGGTGGTGCGCGCCCCAGTGGTCGAACCAGCCGCTCCAGAACTCCGAGCACATCAGCGGGCCGGTCGGCTGGTGGCGGCGCAGGGTGGCGAGCCGCTCGGCGACGCGGGACCCGAACGACGCGGTCCGGTGCAGGCCGGGCAGGCCGCCTGCGGCGAGCATCTCGTCCGTGGGCTGGTCCACGGTGGTCAGCGGCACCGTGATGCCGGCCGCGCGGGTGTGCTCGACGAGTGCCTTCAGGTAGACCTCGTCGTCGCCGAACGCGCCGTACTCGTTCTCGACCTGGACGAGCAGGACGGGACCGCCGCGGTGCACCTGGTGCGGTGCGACGACGGCGTGGACGTGGTCGAGGTAGCCGCGCACGGCGTCCAGGTAGCGCGGTTCGGCGCGGCGCACGCCCACGGTCGGATCGCGGAACAGCCACGCGGGCAGGCCGCCGCCGTCCCACTCGGCGCAGATGTACGGGCCGGGCCGCACGATCGCGTACATGCCGGCTTCGGCGACCAGGCGCAGGAACCGGTCGAGGTCCAGGCCGCCGGACAGGTCGAACACACCCGGTTCGGGGGCGTGCGCGTTCCACGGGACGTAGGTCTCGACGGTGTTGAGCCCCATGCGTCGGGCCTTGTCGATGCGGTCGGCCCACTGGTCGGGGTGCACGCGGAAGTAGTGAAGCGCCCCGGACAGGACGCGGAACGGCGCGCCGTCCAGCAGGAAGTCGTGCTCGCCGATGGTGAACTCAGCCACGGCCGGTCCTCGCGAGGTCGAGCACGCTCCACGACGGGGGTGGCGGGGTGGCGGTGATGGTCGTCCTCCCGGGGTCGTGCCCGTCGGCGATGGGCAGGCGTGGGTGTTTGCGCAAACACGAGAGGCGGACGCTAGCCCGCGTCCGCTCGGGTGTCCAGCGTCGAATCGTCGTCACTTCACCGTGCCGACGATCACGCGGTGTGGCGGAGGGCACCTCCGCGGCTGTCACGTCCCGCCCCACCCGTCTCGTCCACGTGGTGAGCCCGGAGGAAGGGGTCACCATGCGGAAGGTCCTGATCATCGGCGGCGGGTACGCCGGCTTCTACGCGGCGCGGGGGCTGGAGAAGCGGCTGCGGCCGGACGAGGCGGAGCTGACCGTCGTCGACCCGCGCCCGTACCTGACCTACCAGCCGTTCCTGCCCGAGGTCGCCGCCGGGTCGGTGGAGGCCCGGCACGCGGCGGTGTCGCTGCGCCGGCACCTGCGCCGCACGCGGGTCGTCGCCGGGACGGTCACCGAGGTCCACCACGCCAGGCGCGCGGTCACCGTGCGACCGGTCGACGGGCCGGAGTTCGAGCTCGACTACGACGTCGTCGTGGTCACCGCCGGCGCGGTCACCCGGACGTTCCCGATCCCCGGCGTCGCCGAGCGGGCGATCGGCATGAAGCACGTCGAGGAGGCGGTGGCCATCCGCGACCGGCTGCTGACGGCGTTCGACCGCGCGGCGGTCCTGCCGCCCGGACCGGAGCGCCGCGCGCTGCTCACCACGGTGTTCGTCGGCGGCGGGTTCTCCGGCGTCGAGGGGTTCGGCGAGGTGCTGTCGCTGGGCGCGGCGCTGCTCGGGCGCTACCCCGAGCTGACCGCCGACGACGTGTCGTTCCACCTCGTCGAGGCGCGCGACCGCATCCTGCCCGAGGTGACCGACCGGCCGGGGCGGTGGGTCGTGCGCGAACTGGAGCGGCGCGGTGGGCACGTGCACCTGAACGCGCAGGTCGTGTCCGCTGTGGACGGTCACGTGGTGCTGTCGACCGGCGAGTCGTTCGACGCGGGCCTGGTCGTGTGGACCGCGGGCAACGGCGCGAACCCGGTGGTGCGGCGGCACACCGACCTGCCGGTGGACGGGCAGGGGCTGCTGGTGGTGCGTGCGGACCTGCGGGTGGGCACCGACGCCGAGCCGGTCCCCGACGCGTGGGCCGCGGGCGACGACGCGGCCGTGCCGGACCTCGCGTCGGACGTGCCGGGCGCGCGCACGGTGCCCAACGCGCAGCACGCCTACCGCCAGGGCAGGTTGCTGGCCCGCAACATCGCCGCCGCGCTGCGCGGCGAACCGACCAGGTCCTACTCGCACCGCAGCCTGGGCGCGGTCGCCACCCTCGGCCTGGGGCGGGGCATCTTCCAGTACCGGCGGATCGTCGTCACCGGTCCGCTCGCCTGGTTGGCGCACCGGGGTTACCACGTCCTCGCCATCCCCGGCCGGGAGCGCAAGCTGCGCGTCCTGGCCGTGTGGCTCACCGCGGCCGCGTTCGGCCGGGACATCGTCTCGCTCGCCTCGGTCGAGCACCCGCGCGAGGCGTTCACCTCCGCGGGCCGCGACGGGTGACCGGGCGCCGGTGGGCGCCGGAGAAGACCGCGCCGCCCGTGCCGATCACCCGGCACGGGCGGCGCGGTGTCCGGGAGGCGGTCAGTCGTCGCGGCTCTCGTCCAGCGCGGCGGAATCGACCACCTCGTCGAAGGACCCGTACGTGCCGTCCGGCAGGGAGCGCACCGCGTGGAGGGTGTCCTCGTCGGCGTTGTTGCGCGACGCGTGGTCGGCCAACTGGTCCCTCGCCGCCGGATAGGCGACGTCGCCGAGTGCCGTGCGCAGCCTGTCCACGGTGGTGGTCTCGCTCATCTCTCCTCTTTCCGCTGGTGACGTCGTCTGCGGTTACCCGAACAGCGGTCCTGGAAACCAGGGTTAACCGGTAATGATTATCATGTGCCGCGATGGCTCGCCCTGAACGAGGAGGACGTGTGGGTCACCTGTTGATGATCGAGAGCTGGGTCGGCGCGATGAGTTCCCTGCTGCCCAGGGCGATCAACGAGACCGGGCACCGCTTCACGTTCCTGACCCGCGACCTCCAGCACTACCTGCGCTCCGCACCCGCGCACCCGCACCCGCTGCTCGCGGCGGACAACGTGCTGACCGCCGAGACCAACGACGTGCCCGCCCTGCTCGACCACGTGGCGCGGCTGCACGACGTACTCCGGTTCGACGGCGTCGTCTCGTCCTGCGACTACTACCTGTCGACCGTCGCGCGGGTCGCGCACCACCTGGGGCTGCCCGGCCCCGACCCGCTGGCCGTCGAACGCGCCTACCGCAAGGACCTCACCCGCGCCGCCCTGCGCGACGCCGGCGTACCCGGTCCCCGCTTCGCCCTGGCCGAGGACTGGCCGGCGACCGCCGAGGCCGCCTCGGACCTGGGCTACCCGCTGGTGGTCAAGCCGGTGGACCTGTGCGCCGGGATGCACGTGCGCAGGGTCGCCGACGAGGCCGAGCTGCGCGAGGCGTTCGCGGCGCTGGAGGCGTTCCCGGTCAACGCGCGCAACCAGCCCAGGGTGCGGACCGTGCTGCTGGAGGAGCTGCTCACCGGCCCCGAGGTGAGCGTGGAGACGGTGACGGTGGACGGCGTCACGCACGTCGTGGGCGTCACCGACAAGAGCGTCGCGGGCGAGCCGTGGTTCGTGGAGAGCGGCCACATGTTCCCCGCCGAGCTGCCCACCGACGGGGCCGAGGCCGTCGCGGTGGCCGCGATCGCCGCGCTGGGCCTCGACCGCGGCGTCGCCCACACCGAGGTCAAGCTGACCTCGGACGGCCCGAAGCTCATCGAGGTCAACCCGCGCCCGGCGGGCAACCAGATCACCGAGCTGGTCCGCCGCACCACCGGGATCGACCTGCCCGCCGCGTACGCCCAGCTGGCCGTCGGCGAGCGACCCGACCTGCGCCCGGTGGACACCGGCGTGCGCAGCGCGGCGATCTCGTTCCTGCTGCCGCCGCGCCGCGGGCTGCTCGCGGGCGTCGACGGCGCGGAGGCGCTGTCCGCGCCGGACGTCGCGCAGTGGTCGGTGAAGCCGCCCGGTCACCGGGTCGGCGACCCGACCAGCAACAACAGCTACCTCGGGCACGTCATGGTGACCGACCCGACCGGTCCGGGCGCACGCGCGCGGGCCGAGCGGCTCGTGGCCGGCCTGTCCGTGCGCTACGCCGACGCCGAGGGGGCGGCGTGACCATCGACGAACTGGTCGGGCTGGTGCGCGCCGGCGCGCTGGGCCCCGCCCCGGCGACGCTCGCGGCGAGCGTCGCGTTCACCACGCGGCAGGGCGCCCGGCACGCCGGCCGGGGCCGGTCCTACCGCAACACGGTGGTCAGCCTGCGCGTCGAGGACGCGGTCGGCTCCTGCGCGGTCGAGGAGGTGTCCGACGACGTGGTGCACGACTGCGTCGGCACACCGGTCGCCGAACTGCTGGACCACCCGGAGCCGGCCGTGCGCACGGCGGCGCTGGACGCCTACCTCATGCACGTCCGCCCGCACGCGCGGTCCGGCGCGGAGAGCGTCACCGTCGGACCCGGGTCGTCGCTGGAGAAGTCCCTGGCGCGGGCGTCGGCGGTGGTGGACCTGCTGCGCCCCGCGCCCGGCGAGCGGGTGCTCGTGGTCGGCGTGGTGAACTCGCTGCTGCACCACCTGCGCGAGCGCGGCGCGACCTACCTGCCGTGCGACCTCAAGGGCGGTCGCACGGAGTGGGGCGAGGCCGTCGCCGAGGACGCCGTCTCGGCGCTCGACGAGTGCGACACCGTGCTGGCCTCGGGCATGACGGTCGGCAACGGCACGTTCGAACCGCTGCTGCGCCGCGCCGCCGCGCAGGGCAAGCCGGTGGTGCTGTTCGCGCAGACCGCCAGCGCGGTGCTGCCGTGGTTCATCGGCTCGGGGGTGCGGGCGGTGTCGGCCGAGCCGTACCCGTTCTTCTGGCTCGACGGCGGCCCGACGACGATCCACCTGCACACGGAGCGACCCTCGTGACCGCGCGCGCGAACCGACACCTGCTGGAGCTGCTCGGCCGGACCCCGGTCGTCCGGGTGGACACCCCGCTCCCCCACCGGCACGGCGGGTTCTGGGCCAAGGTCGAGTCCCTCGGGGCCGGCGGCATGAAGGCGCGACCGGCCGTGTCCATGCTCCAGGCCGCCCGCCGGCGCGGTGAGCTGCGCCCCGGCGCGGTGGTCGTGGAGTCCACCAGCGGCACGCTCGGCCTCGGCCTGGCCTTCGCGGGCCAGGCGCTGGGCCACCCGGTGGTCTTAGTCGTGGACGACGAGCTGGAACCGGCCATGCGCGCGCTGCTGCGGGCGCACGGCGCGCGGCTGGAGGTGGTCGACCGGCCGCACCCGACCGGCGGCTGGCAGCAGGCCCGGCTCGACCGGCTCCGGGACGTGCTGGCGACGATCCCCGGCTCCTACTGGCCCGACCAGTACGACAACCCGGACAACCCGCTCGGCTACGCGGGCCTGGCGCGGGAGATGGCGGAGCAGCTCGACCCGGTCGACGTGCTGGTGTGCAGCGTCGGCACCGGCGGCCACAGCGCGGGCGTGGTGACCGCGCTGCGCCGCTACTGGCCGCGCGTGCGGCTGGTGGGCGTGGACGCGGCCGGTTCGACGATCTTCGGCCAAACCGCCCGGCCGCGGGTCATGCGGGGGCTGGGCAGCAGCATCCACCCGCGCAACGTCGCCTACGCCGAGTTCGACGAGGTGCACTGGCTGGGACCGCGCGAGGTGGTGGACGCCTGCCGCAGGCTCGCCCGGGACGCGTTCGTGACCGGCGGGTGGAGCACCGGGGCGGTGGCGCTGGTCGCCGCGTGGGCGGCCCGGGTCGAGCCGGGCGCGGTGGTGGCGACGATCTTCCCGGACGGCCCGCACCGCTACCTCGGCACGATCTTCGACGACGACTTCTGCCTGAGCCGCGGCCTCCTCGGCCCGGCCGCCGACCGACCGGTGGAGATCGGCAGCGCCGAGTCCGCCGAGGTGACCGGGTGGGCGCGCTGCCGCTCGGTCGCGGACCCCCGGCTGGCGGTGCCGGTGTGAGGCTCGACTGGGACGTGCGGGGCCTGGAGCTGCGCACGCCGCTGCGGATCTCGCGGTCGGTGATGGCCCGCCGCGACGCCGTGCGGGTGGTCGTCTCGACCGACGGGCTGAGCGGGCACGGCGAGGTCGTGACCAGCGCGTTCTACGGGCTCGACGTGCCGACGATCACCTCCCTGCTGGCGGGCCTGCGCCCCCTGCTCGCCGGGCTGCCGGGGCCCGAGGAGGCGCTGGGCGCGCTGGGCGACCTCCCCGCCGGGGTGCGGGCGGGCGTCGACGCCGCACTGCACGACCTGATCGGCCTGCGCCGGGGCGTGCCGGTGCACGCGCTCGTCGGCACTCCCGAGTGGACGGACGTGGCGACCGCCCGCACGATCGGCATCACCTCGCCGGAGGACGCCGGAGCGCAGGCCGCCGAGCTGGTCGGGCGCGGGTTCCCGGTGCTCAAGGTGAAGGTCGGCGGGGACGACGAACGGGACCTCGCCGCCGTGGCGGCGGTGGGCGCGACCGGCGCGCGGGTGATCCTCGACCCGAACGGCGCCTGGACGCCGGAGGGGACCGTGCGGTTCGTCGAGCGCGTCGGCGGCGTGGCGCTCGACGCGGTGGAGCAGCCGATCGCGCCCGGCATGCCCGACGGGCTGGCCTGGGTACGCGAGCGGTGCCCGGTGCCGCTGGTCGCCGACGAGGACGCCACCACGGTGGCCGACGTGCGGGCGCTGGCGGGCGCGGTGGACGGGGTGAACGTCAAGCTCGCGAAGTGCGGTGGGATCACCGCGGCGATGGAGGTCGTGGCGGCGGCCCGCGAGGCCGGGTTGGACGTGATGCTGGGCTGCCTGGTCGCCAGTTCCCTGGGCATCGCGCCCGCCGTGCACCTGACCGGGCACGCCCGGTGGGTCGACCTCGACGGGCACCTGCTGCTGGCCGCGGACCCGTGGTCGGGCATCGGCGGCGAGGACGGCGTGCTGCGGTTGACCGGGGCCCCGGGGCTCGGCGTGGTGCCGAGGTGACCACGGCCCGGGGGCGACGGCCGTCCCGCCCCGCGGCTCCCCCGCTGCCCCGGCCCGTCCGGCTGCTGCTGGTCAACCAGTTCGCCGTGAACACCGGCTTCTACCTGCTGATCCCGTTCCTGGCCGCACACCTGGGCGGTCTGGGCATGTCCGCGACCGTCATCGGCGTCGTGCTCGGCGTGCGGACGCTGAGCCAGCAGGGCCTGTTCCTGCTCGGCGGCACGGTGTCCGACCGGCTCGGCCCGCGCACCGCCATCCTGGCCGGCTGCGCGCTGCGCGCGGTGGGCTTCGGGCTGTTCGCGCTCGGCGACTCGCTCACCGTCGTGCTGGTCGCGTCCGCGCTCAGCGGGCTCGCCGGCGCCCTGTTCAACCCGGCCGTGCGGGCGTACGTGGCGGTCGAGGCGGGGGACGCGCGCACCGAGGCGTTCGCCCGGTTCAACGCCTGGGGCCAAGCGGGCGCGCTGGCCGGGCCGGTGCTCGGCGGCGTGCTGCTGCTGTGGGACTTCCGGGTCGCCGCCGTCGTGGCGGCCGGGATCTTCGCGGCGCTGACCGCCGCCCAGGCGTTCGCCCTGCCCGCCCGACCGGCCGCCCGCAGCGGCGGGTCGGTGCTCGGCGACTGGCGCGAGTGCCTCGCCGACCGCCGCTTCCTGGCGTTCACCTGCGCGTTGAGCGGCCTGTTCGCGTTGCAGAACCAGCTCTACCTGCTGCTGCCCGTGCAGGCACAGCGGGCGACCGGGTCGGCGGTGTCGGTCACGGCGCTGTTCGTCGTCTCCACGCTCACGACGCTGCTGCTCCAGGTGCGGGTCACCCGCCGGCTGGCGCGCCGGCCGCGCGGCGCGGTCATCGCGGCGGGCCTGGCCGTGGCGGGCGCGGGGTTCGCGGCACCCGCCCTGTGGTCCGGCATCGTGCCGGTACTGGTCACGACCGCGCTGCTGGCGCTCGGCGTGGTCGTCGCGCAGCCGTTCGTCTACGACCTGATCCCGGAGTTCGGGTCGCCGACCCTGTCGGGCACCTACTTCGGCGTGTTCTACCTGGCCTCCGGTGTCGCCGCCGCGCTCGGCAACGCCCTGGTCGGCTGGGTCAGCGGGTTCGGCGACGGCCCCGCGTCCCTGCTCTGCGTCGCGATCGGCCTCGGCAGCGCGGCGGCCGTCGCCCGGCTGCACCGCCGAGGCACCCTCTCCCCCCGGACCACGGAGGCCGACCGGTGAACCTCCTCACCGACAACCCCGAGCTGTACGAGCACCAGTTCCCCGACCCCGGGCACACCGCCGCGCGGTTCGTGCACGACCTCGTGACGCGGTTCGGCGGCGGGCGCGACCTGCTCGACGTCGGCTGCGGCACGGGCCGCGACGCGGGGTGGTTGGCCCGCAACGGTTACCGGGCGTCCGGTGTGGACAGCTCGGAGCGGATGGTCGAGCACGTGCGGCGGCACCACCCCGAGGTGGACGTCGTGGTGGGCGACATGCGGACCTTCGCGCTCGGCCGCCGGTTCGACGTCGTCACCTGCCTGGACAGCGCCCTGCTGTACTGCCACACCAACGCCGACCTCGACGCGTTCCTGACCCGCTGCCGCGAGCACCTCGTGCCCGGCGGGCTGCTGGTCGCCGAGATGCGCAACGGCGCGTTCTTCCTGGGCAGCACCGAACTGCTCGACGGCCCCCGCACCCGCGCGGTCACCTGGCGCGGCACGGAGTACACCTCGACCACCGCGCTGCGGATCGACCACGCCGCCCAACTGCTGCGCCGCCGCCGCGAGTGGACGTGGCCCGGCCTGGCCGAACCGCTCGTGCAGCGCTCCGCCTGGCGGCTGCTGTTCCCGCAGGAGCTGCGCCACCTGCTCGACCTGGCCGGGTTCGACGTGCTCGCGCTGTTCGACGGCCCCGGTCCGCGCACCGACGACCCGTGGACGGCCGACGCCGAGCTGAGCGGCGCGCTGTCCGGCGACCGCCTGCACGTCGTGGCACGCCTGCGCCCCCACCACCGGAAGGAACCCTCGTGACCCTCGACCGCCGCCGCTTCCTCGGCCTCACCGCCGGGCTCTCGGCCGCCGCCCTCACCGGGTGCTCGACCGCCGCCACCACCCCGTCGTCCGCGCCGCGCACCGGCGGCAGGCTGCGCGCCGCGTTCGCCGGCGGCGGCGCCAAGGAGGTCCTCGACCCGCACCTGGCGAACCTGTTCGTGGAGGCGGCCCGCGCCAAGGCGATGTTCGACAAGCTGGCCGACCTGGGCGACGACGTCGCGCCACGACCGCGCCTGGCCGAGGCGTGGGAGCCCGGGGCGGACCTCACCCGCTGGCGGATCACCCTGCGGCAGGCCGCGTTCCACGACGGCAGACCGGTCCGCGCGCAGGACGTGCTGGCCAGCTACGCCCGCGTCCTGGACCCGAAGCGGGCGTTCCGGGCCCGGTCCAGCCTCGCGCTGGTCGACCTGCCCAACAGCCGCGCGGTGGACGACCGGACCGTCGAGTTCGCCCTCACCCGGCCGTTCGTCGAGTTCCCGAACGCGATGGCCGCGTTCGGCGCGTACATCGTGCCCGAGGGCGCGGAGGACTTCACCACGCCGATCGGCTCCGGGCCGTTCGCCTTCTCGTCGTTCGAACCCGGCCGGTCCACGCTGCTCAAGCGCAACCCCGACTACTGGGAGGGTGCGCCGCTGCTGGACGAGCTGGAGTTCGTCATCGCCAACGAGGAGTCGGCGCGCACCAACGCGCTGCTGGGCGGTCAGGTCGAGTACGCGCACGACCTGACGCCCACCACGGCCCGCGGCCACGCCGACGGCGGCCGGATGGCGATCCACCGCTCCCCCGGCAGCGCGGTGCAGGCGTTCGCGATGAAGCTCGACCGCCCGCCGTTCGACGACCGGGACCTGCGCGAGGCCATGTTCCTGCTCGCCGACCGGCCCCAGCTGGTGGAGGCGGTGCTCGCCGGCAACGGCCAGGTCGGCAACGACCTGTTCGGCAAGGGCTACCGGCACTACGCGGACCTCCCCCAGCGCGAGCGCGACCTCGACAAGGCCAAGTACCTGATCCGGAAGGCGGGGGCCGAGGGCCTGACCGTCGCGCTCGACACGTCCACCGCCGCGGCCGGCATGGTCGAGGCCGCCACCGTGTTCGCCGACCAGGTCCGGGGCTCCGGGCTGACCATCGAGGTGACCATGGGCAACAAGGACAGCTACTGGTCGGACGTGCTGAAGAACGGCTCCCTGTCGAGCTTCCGGTCCGGTGCCATGCCGATCGAGACGCACATCGCGCAGCGCCTGCTCACCGGGTCCGGCACGAACGTGACGAAGTGGGCGCGGCCGGAGTTCGACGCGCTGTACGAGAAGGCCGTCTCGACCTCCGACGAGGCCGTGCGCGCCGGGGCGTACCGGGAGATGCAGGCCGCCCTGCACGCCGAGGGCGGCTACCTGATGTGGGGCTTCGCCGACTGGATCGTGGGCACGGCGCCGGGCGTCGGCGGGATCTCCACCGCGCCCGCCAACACGCTCGACTGGGCGCGGTTCGACAAGGTGTGGCTGGGATGAGTCCGACCGGCTACGCGGCACGGCGGCTCGCGCTGGGCGCCGCACAGGTGCTCGCCGTGGCCACCGCCGTGTTCCTGCTGGTCGAGGCGCTGCCCGGGGACGCCGCCGTGGCGCTGGCGGGCGACCACCCCGACCCGACGCGGATCGAGGCCATCCGCGCCGCCATGGGCCTCGACCGACCGGGGTGGGAGCGGTTCGGGCAGTGGCTGGCCGGGTTGCCGCGACTGGACTTCGGCGTGTCGCTGGTGTCCGGCCGGCCGGTCGCGGAGTTCCTGGGCGACGGCATCGGCCCGACCCTCGTGCTGGCGGTGCTCACCCTGGTGCTGCTGGTGCCGCTGTCGGTGCTGGTGGGCGTGCTGGCCGCGCTGCGCGAGGGCGGCGCGCTCGACCGGGTGCTGACCTCGGTGAGCGTGGCGCTGCACTCGATCCCGGAGTTCGCGCTGGCCGTGGTGCTGATCGCGGTGTTCGGCGTGCGGCTGGGGTGGCTGCCGCCCACGGCGGTCGGCGTGGACGTCCTGGCCGAACCGGCGGTGCTGGTGCTGCCGCTGGTCGTGCTGCTGGCGCGGCCGATCTGCTCGATCGGCAGGCTGGTGCGCGCGGGCATGCTCGACGCCCTGGCGTCCGAGCACGTGCGGCACGCCCGCCAGCTGGGCATCGGCGAGGCGCGGATCAGGTTCGCGCACGCCCTGCCGAACGCCCTCGCGCCGGCCGTGCAGCAGGTCGCCCGCACCACGGACTGGCTGCTGGGCGGGGTGATCGTGGTGGAGGCGGTGTTCGTCGTCCCCGGCCTGGGCACCACCCTGGTGGACGCCGTGGCCGGGCGCGACCTGCCCGTGGTGCAGGGCTTGGCGCTGGTCTTCGCGGTCACCACGGTCACCGTGAACCTGCTGGCCGACCTGGTCGCGTTCCGCCTGGCCCCCCGCACGGGGGTGACCACGTGAGGCGCTTCGGGATCGGGGCGCTGCTCGTGGTCGTCCCGCTGGCCCTGGCGCTGCTGGGGCCGCTGTTCGTGCCCGACGACGGCGCCCGGCACGCGCCGTTCACGCCGCACGGCCCGCTGGGCACCGACTTCGTCGGCCGGGACGTGTGGCACCAGGTCCTCGACGGCGGCCGGACAGTCGTGCTGGTCGCGCTGCTGGCCACGGTGCTGTCCTACGCGGTGGGCGTGCCCTGGGGCGTGGTCGCGGCGACGGCCCGGCTGCGGCTGGTCGACGAGGTGCTGATGCGACCGCTGGACCTGCTGCTGGCGGTGCCGTCGCTGCTGGTGCTGATCCTGGTGGCGGCCATCGCCGGGCAGGGCCTGGCGGTGCTGGTCGGCATCGTGGCGCTGGTGAACTTCCCCGACGTGGCGCGGCTGTCCCGCGCGGCGGCCCTGGAGATCGCCGGGCGGCCGGCGCTGGAGGCGATGCGCATGCAGGGCGAGTCGTGGTGGCGGACCTCGATCGTCTACACGGGACGGTCGATGCTGCGCACCCTGGCCGCGGACCTGGGCACCCGGCTGACCGGCGCGCTGTACCTGGTGGCGTCGGCCAGCTTCCTGGGTGTCGGCGTGCCGCCGGACGCGGCCGACTGGGCGGTGATGGTGGACCGCAACCGCGGCGGGCTGTTCCTCCAGCCGTGGGCCGTGGTGGTGCCCGCGCTGCTGATCGTCGCGCTGTCCGTCGGCGTGAACCTGGTGTTCGACCGGGCCCTGCGGCAGGTGCGGTCGTGACGCCGGTCGTGCACGTGGAGGACCTGCGCGCCCGGGCGGGCGGCCGGGCGCTGCTGGACGGGGTGAGCTTCGCGGTGGGCGCGGGCCGGGTGCTGGCGCTGGTCGGCGCGTCCGGCAGCGGCAAGACCACCACGGGGCTCGCGCTGCTGGGCGAGCACGGACCCGGAGTCGAGGTCGAGGGGCGGGTGTCGGTGCGCGGGCGGGTGGCGTTCGTGCCGCAGCAGCCGTCGGCCGCGCTCAACCCGGTGCGCCGGCTGGGGGCGGTGTTCCGCGAGATCGCCGCGCTGCACGGGGGCGACCGCGACGAGCTGGTCGCCACGGCGCTGCGCCGGGCACGCGTGCCGGCCGAGCTGCTGCGCCGCTACCCCCACCAGCTCTCCGGCGGCCAGCAGCAGCGGCTCGTGCTCGCCCAGGCCCTGGTGGGCGACCCGGCGGTGCTGGTGGCCGACGAGCCGACCACCGGGCAGGACGCGCTGACCCGCGCCGAGGTCGTCGACGAGCTGGCCGGCGTGGTCGCCCAGGGCGTCGCGCTGGTGCTGCTCACGCACGACCTGGCGGTGGTGCGCGCCCTGGCCGACGAGATCGTGGTGCTGCGCGAGGGGCGCGTCGTCGAGGCCGGGCCCGCGGCGCGGCTGCTGACCGCGCCGCGCGAGGAGTACACGCGGGCGCTGCTCGACACCGTGCCGCGCACCGCGCCCGACGTGCCCGACCGGGCGCCCCGGCTGCGCGTGCGCGGCCTGACCGCCGGGCACCGCCGGGCCACCGTCCTGCACGGCGTGGACCTCGACGTCGGGGAGCGGCTGGCGGTCGTCGGCCGATCGGGCAGCGGCAAGACGACGCTGGGCCGGTGCCTGGCGGGCCTGCACGAACCGGCCGCGGGCGACGTGCTGCTGCACGGCCGGCCGCTGGCCCGGTCGCTGCGCCGGAGGTCCCGGGCCGACCTCGCCGCCGTGCAGTACGTGTTCCAGGACGCGCGGGGCTCGTTCGACGAGCACCGCGCGGTCGTCGACCAGGTCGCGCGCACCGCCGTGCGGCTGCGCGGCGCCGGCCCGGACGCCGCGCGGACCGCCGCGCTGGCCGCGCTCGACCGGGTGGGCGTGTCCCCGGCGACCGCGTCCCGCCGGCCGGGCGGCCTGTCCGGCGGTGAGCTCCAGCGCGCCGCGCTCGTGCGCGCCCTGCTCGCCGAGCCGGACGTGCTGGTGTGCGACGAGATCACCTCCGGGCTGGACGCCGTGACCCGCGGCGCCCTGCTCGACCTGCTCGCGGGCGTGCCGTGCGCGCTCGTGCTGATCAGCCACGACCTCGACGTCGTGGCCCGGCTCGCCGACCGGGTGGTCGTGCTCCACGGAGGACGTGTCGTCGCGCACGGTCCGGCGGCGGCCGTTCTCGAAGGAGCCGAGGAGAGGATGAAGTGACCGAACACCACCGCTACGAGGTGCGGCCGGCGACCCACGCCGACCTGCCCGGGGCCCGCAGCGTCATGCTGGACACGTTCTACCGCGAGTTCGGCCACGGCTACCGGCCGCAGTGGCACGCCGACGTGGTCGACCTGGCCGGCACCTACCTGGAGACGCCCCGGCACGCGCTGTTCGTGGCCGTCGCGGGCGACGAGGTCGTGGGCACCACGGCCGTGCGCGCCCAGGGGCCCGCCAGCCCGCCGCACCCGGCGTGGCTGGCGGAGCGGTACGCCGGCGGCACGACCGCGCAGCTGTTCCGGGTGTACGTGCGCGCCGAGCACCGCCGCCACGGCCTGGCCCGCGCGCTGGTCGACGCGGCCACCCGGTTCGTCGCCGAGACACCCGGCTACGAGCGGATCTACCTGCACACCGACACCAGGGTGCCGGGCGCGGAGCCGTTCTGGCGGTCGGTGGCGGTCGAGGTGCACGACGCCCGCGACGGCGACGGGCGCACCCACGAGACCGTGCACTTCGAGATCCCGCTGCCGGTGCTGGTCGACACGCGGGTGGGTGCCGGTGCGCGCGGCACGGCGTGAGCCGGGCGGGTTACCCGGACCGGGGCCGGCGGGCGCGACCGCCGGCCCCGGGCACTCGGCGGAACGCGTCACGACGCCCGGGTGAGGACCCACGCGACACCGAGCAGCGCCACCGCCGCCACCAGCGCGGCCGTCGCGAGCAGCAGCCCGGCGCCGGGATGTGCCGCGCGGTCGCACAGCACGCGCCCGCGCCGTTCCGCGGCGACCCACAGCACGCCGGTCACCGCCAGCCCCGCGCCGCCCAGCCACGGCCCGGCGGGGGCGTCGACCAGGCGCACCACCACGAGCGAGCCGACCACCAGCGAGAGCCCGGTGCGCCGCCACGCCAGCGCCGTCCGCTCCGGTTGCAGGCCGAGGTCCCGGGGCGCCACCACGTCACGCGACCAGCGCGGCGACCGCGACGAGCACCGCGACGACGGCGACGCCGATCGCCAGGGGCACGGCCGGTCCGGGTGACGGGAGCGGCTCACCGCGGCGCATCGCGCGCTCCGTGCGGGCCCACCCGAGCCAGGCGTGCAGGGCCGCGCCGAAGCCCAGCACGAGCAGCAGCAGCGAGGCCGCCAGCCGCGGGCCGGGGTGCAGCGGCAGGGCCAGGGCGTCGAGCGCGACACCGCCCGCGATCAGGGCGAGCGCGGTGCGCACCCAGGCCAGGAAGGTGCGCTCGTTGGCGAGGCTGAACCGGGGGTCGGGTTCGGCGCCGTCGCGGTAGACCCACGCGGGGAAGCGCCGGCTCGCCGGCTGGTCGTTCGGGAGACGTCGTCGCACCGGTGCGCAGGCTACCCAGTGGCCGCGCCGACCGCCCGGCGACCCGGTGGTCAGCGGGCCGGACCGGTCCAGCGGGCCAGCAGGAGGGTGGCGTCGCGCCCCGGTACCGCCTCCCCTCGCAGCGCGTCGAGCAGCCGCCGGGTCGTCTCCGGCGGCGTGGTCGCCGCGGCGGCCTCCGCCCGGAGCAGGTCCGCGAGCCCGCGCGCGTCGTCCCCGCCGGTGAGGCCCTCGGTGCGCAGCAGGAGCCAGTCGCGCCTGGCCAGCAGCGACTCGCCGGCGACGGGACGCCCGCCCGGCTTCCCCAGCGGTGGTCGGGCGCCACCGGGCAGCGGGAGCGTGGTGCGGCCCGCGCGCAGCACGAGCGGCTCCGGGTGGCCCGCGTTGACGAAGCACAGCCTGCCCGTGCGCAGGTCGAGGTCCGCCAGCACGCCGGTGACGGAGGTGTGCGGCCCGAAGTGGGCGCCCAGCGCCTCGTCGACCACCCCGGCCCGCCCCACCGGGTCGTGCCCGGCCCGGCGGGCGCGGCGGTGGGCGGCCAGCGCCGTGGCGACGGCCAGGGCCGGCTGCGGGCCGGCCGCGGTGAGGACCGCCAGGCAGGCGGAGGTCTCGGACAGGGCGTAGTCGAACGCGTCGCCGCCGCGCCCGGACGGCTCGTGCACCGCGCTGACCCGGAACTCCCCCGACGCGCCGGAGAGCGGCGGCAGCAGGGAGCGGACCAGCTCGGCGGTCACCGGGTGCGCCCCGTCCGCGCGGTCGGCGGCCGCGCCACCGCTCCGGTCCAGGGCGACGACGATCCGGCCCAGCAGCCGCGACACCCACCCGCACTGGGCGCGCAGGCCCGGGTCGTCCAGGTCCTCCTCGCCGCACGCGACCTCCAGCACCCCCAGCCGCGCCACGCCGTCCAGCAGCGGCACCCACAGCCGCGGCCCCGCCTCGCCGCGCGAGGGCACCGGCCGGCCGGTGCGGTAGGCCCGACCGGCGGGCGTCGTGCGCACGTCCAGCGCCGGACCGCCGTCCGCCGGCCCGCGCAGGCGGCGCTGCCCGCGGTCGACCAGGTGCACGGTGATCACCACGCCGAGGACCCGGCCCGCCGCGTCGGCGAGGGCGTCGACCCGGTCCGGGGACGCGGTCTCGGCGGCGTGGAGGAGGGTGACCAGGGCGGCCAGGGGCCGGCTGCGCGGCTCGGCGTCGCGCACCTCGCGGCTGTAGGGCACCTGGTTGACCCGGGCGAGTTCGTCGAGCCGCTCGTTGACGACGTGCGCCAGGACGTCCCGCTCGACGGCGGGCAGGCTCATCAGGCCGCTGAGGTACGCCTCGACCTCGGTGATCCCGATGTCGCCGCCCAGCGAGAAGTACCGCATCCACAGGTCTTCCAGCGGCAGCTCGGCACGCCGCACCGCACGGGCGAGCGCCTGGCGCTGGTGGTCGTGCCGGTCGGAGAGCACGCGGCGCTCAGCCCCCCGCCCACGGCAGGGCTGCCCGCGCGGGAACATCCCGGGCGGGGGCCGCGGTCTCGCGGGGAGGACAGGTCACCCCAGTGGACACCGCGCGCGGCCTTCCCCGCTGGAACAGGTCGTGCGGCACTGCATCACCTCGCGCTCACCGGTTCCGGGGTCCCCGGTGAGCGTCGATCCCAAACCTCCTCATACCCCGGGAACCACCCCGGCGCATGACGAGTCCCCGGTGGCACGGGTGGAGTCGCGTGACTACTGTGAGACGCGTGGGTTGAGAGCACAGCCTGCTCCGACAAGGCCTCGTGGGCCTCGCAGGAGAGGTTGTGCGACACGTGAGTCGTCCCTGTCCCAACGAACCAATGCAGCACGCCCGGTCGTCGCGGGGGGTGCGGACGCCGTGAGGATCGCGATGGTGTCGATCGACGCCAACCCGCTCTCCACCGCCGCAGCCGGCCCCGCCGAGGATTCGGCCGTGCGCGTCGCCGACCTGTCGGCCGCGCTGACCGCACTCGGTCACGACGTGGTGGTGCACGCCCGGCGGGACTCCGCCGACGCGCCCGAACTGGTGCCGACCCGGTACGGCTACACGGTGTTCCAGGTGCACGCCGGGCCACCGGACGCCGCCGCCGACCTCGACGCGTTCACCCGTGCCCTGCACGCCCGCTGGTCGGTCGACCGGCCGGACGTCGTGCACGCCCACGGGTGGACCGCGGGCCTGGCCTCGGTGCTGGCCGCCAGGCGCCTCGACGTGCCCGTGGTGCAGAGCTTCCACGGCTTGGGCGTCCTCCGGCAGCGCCTGGGCGCGCCGGTCGAGAGCCGTCGCGTCGGCACCGAGCGCCTGGTCGCCCGCGAGGTCGCGGGGGTGCTGGCCGCGCACACCGACGAGCTGGAGGACCTGGTGCACGCGGGCGTGCCCAGGCCCCAGGTGACCGTCGTGCCCCACGGCGTGGACGTCGAGAGGTTCGCCCCGGAGGGACCGGCCGCCGGCAGGCGGCTGCCCCGACGCGTGCTGTCGGTGGCCGACCTGCGCCCCGGCGACGGGGTCGACGACGTGATCACCGCGCTGCGCGGGATGCCGGACACCGAACTGGTCGTCGTGGGCCGCCCGATCGGCGGCCACGCCGACCTGTCGGCACGGGTCGAGCAGCTGCGGGCGCACGCGACCCGGTGCGGCGCGGCCGACCGCGTGCGCCTGGTCGGTCCGGTGCCCCGCGCCGCGTTCCCGGCGCTGCTGCGCTCGGCGGACGTGCTGGCCACCGTGCCGGACGAGGCGATCAGCACCGGCGTCGCGCTGGAGGCGATGGCGTGCGGTGTGCCGGTCGTCGCCACCCCCGGCGGTGGTCTGGCCGACGTGGTCGTGGACGGCGTCACGGGTCTGCTCGTCCCGCACGCCGACACCAGGGCGCTCGCCCACGCCCTGCGCCCGCTGCTGGCCGACCACGCCCGCCGGGACGCCTACGGGACGGCGGGCGCGGACCGCGTCGCGTCCCGCTACGCCACGGCCCGCGTCGCACAGGACGCCGAGCGCGCCTACCTGCGGGTCACCGGCGAGGACGAGGTCGTGCTGCACCCGGAGGAGGGCGTGGACGCGCCCGCGTCCCAGCAGCTCCAGGCCTAGGACGGTCCGGCCGCTCACCCGTCGCGCCCGCGGTCGGCGCGGCGGGTGAGGTGCAGGCAGGCGCCGACCATGAGCAGCAGCAGGCCCGCGAACACCAGCGGCAGCGCCAGCAGCAGCCCCAGGACCACGAACTCCACGCCCAGGCACACCAGGCCCGCGAGGAAGCACCGGCGGTGCGTCAGCGGCACCCGGACCGGGCGGCCCGCCAGCAGCGCGGCCAACCCCGGGTCGCTCCTCTCCAGGCGGCGCTCGATCCCGCGGAGCTGCCCCTGCACGTAGCGCGCGTCCACACCGACCTCCCGATGGCCTCCGGTCTCGCCTACCCGTTCCGGCGACTCCGATGCCGGGCCTCACCCGTCGGTGTCGGCCCGTGCGGCGCTCCGGACGGGCTTGGAAGCCGCGACGAGCGGGTAGTCCCTCGTTCATCCGAGTGCGGAGGCGACGACATGACTGGAGCCGAGTCGCAGGGCGACCGGCCTGCGGACCTGTTGGGAACGCGGCACGACCTGGCGGTGCGCCTGAGCGAGGTGGCCCAGGGGCTCCAGACGCGGCACGGCGCGCAGGAGACGCTGGACGAGATCGTGCGGGCGGCGGTCGAGACCATTCCCGGCGCGCGGCACGCCGGGGTGATGACCGTCGTCGGCAAGCGGGAGGTCAAGACGGTGACGGGCACCGCTGACGTCGTGTTCGACGTGGACCGCCTCCAGTACGAGACCGGTGAGGGACCGTGCCTGACCGCCTTGTTCCAGGAGAGGGTGGTCAGCGTGCCGGACCTCGGCGACGAGCCGCGCTGGCCGGTCTTCGGGTCCCGCGCCGAGGCGCTCGGCGTGTCCAGCATGCTGTCGTTCCAGCTGTACGTGCGCGACGACGACCTGGGCGCCCTCAACCTCTACTCCCCCGACGTGCGGGGCTTCGACGAGGAGTCGTGGCACGTCGGTGTGCTGTTCGCCAGCCACGCCGCCGTGGCGCTGGCCGACGCGCGCAAGGAGGACCACCTGACCGAGGCCGTCCACACCCGCGACCTGATCGGGCAGGCCAAGGGCATCCTGATGGAACGCCACAAGCTGACCGCCGACCAGGCGTTCTCCGTGCTGGTGCGGGTCAGCCAGCAGAGCAACACCAAGCTGCGCGACCTGGCGCAGCACCTGGCCGAGACCGGCCGGCTGACGCCCACGTCCTCGTAGGCGGACGGCCCCGCGGTCAGCCGTCCACTCGGGACAGGTGCGCGAGGAGGCCGCGGCGCGCGGAGTCGACGTGCTCCTCCGCGACGCGGGCGAGCGCTTCGGCGTCACCGGCGCGCAGCAGGGCCACCAGCTCACGGTGCTCGGCGACGACCCGCGCGCGGTAGTGCGCGTGGCCGAGGGCGATCCGGCGGAGCTGGAAGAGGCGCACCTGCGAGCGGACGGCGTGCCACGCCCGGGTGAGCCTGCGGTTGCCCGCGGCGGCGTAGACCGCTTCGTGGAACGCGATGTCCAGGGCGAGCAGGCGCGGGCCGTCACCGCCGTCGGCGAGTTCGTCCGCCATGGCGTCGACCAGCCGGTCGAGCGCCGCCAGCTCGTCCGCGGTCGCCCTGCGCAACGCGGTCGTCGCGGCGAGCCGGTCGAGCGCCGCGCGCACCGTGTAGACCTCCTCGACGTCCTCGGCGGTCACCTCGACCACCGTGGTGCCGCGGTGCCACGCGCTGCGCACCAGTCCCTCGCGCTCCAGCAGGGCCAGCCCTTCCCGCACCGAACCGCGGCTGACCTCCAGCGACGCGGCCAGTTCGACCTCGCGCAGCGGCGCGCCCGGCGGGAAGTGGCCGGCGAAGATGGCGTCCCGGATGCGGTCGGCGGACTCCTCCGCGAGACCGCGCCTGGCCGCCTTGGGCAACGAGTTGCTCATGGTGCAATGTTGACATCCGGACATCATTCGGTCCACCGTGGGGGTGCACACCCCCTCCCGAGGAGTTGTCGATGACCACCCGTCCCGCCTTCCACCTGGCCGTCCCCGTCGACGACCTCGACCGGGCCCGCGCGTTCTACGGCGGCGTCCTCGGTCTCACCGAGGGGCGCTCGGCCGACGCCTGGGTCGACTGGGACTTCCACGGCCACCAGGTCGTGACCCACGTCGCGCCCGGCGAGCGCGCGCCGCGGGCCCACAACCCGGTCGACGGCCACGACGTGCCGGTGCCGCACTTCGGCCTGCTGCTCACCGTCGGCGGCTTCCACGAGCTCGCCGACCGGTTGCGCGCGGCGCGCGCGGAGTTCGTGATCGAGCCCTACCTGCGGTTCGCGGGCGAGCCGGGCGAGCAGTGGACGATGTTCCTGCTCGACCCGGCGGGCAACGCGCTGGAGTTCAAGGCGTTCCGGGACGAGTCGCAGGTGTTCGCCCGGTGAGGGGCGTGCTGGTCACCGGGGCGTCGCGGGGCATCGGCCGGGCGACGGCCGCCGCGTTCGCCCGGCGGGGCGACCGCGTGGCCGTGCACTTCGCCCACGACCGCGCCGCCGCCGAGGAGACCCTGGCCTCGCTGCCCGGTGAGGGGCACGTGCTGGTCGCCGGCGACCTCGCCGACCCCGCCGAGGCCCAGCGCGTCGCCGAGGACGCGGGACGCGCGTTGGGCGGCGTCGACGTGCTGGTGAACAACGCCGGGGTGGCCCCGTCCGCGGAGACCGCGCACCCCGTCACGTCGGCGTCCTACGAGCACTGGCAGCGGGTGTGGCGGCGGACGCTGGACGTGAACCTGCTCGGTGCGGCCAACCTGACCTACTGGGTGGCCAACCACCTCGTCGGCCGCGGCGTGCCGGGCCGCATCGTCAACGTGGGTTCGCGCGGTGCGTTCCGCGGTGAACCGGAAGACCCGGCGTACGGGGCGAGCAAGGCGGCGCTGCACTCGTTCGGCCAGTCCCTCGCGCTCGCCCTGGCGCCGCACGGCATCGCCGTGGCCACGGTCGCACCGGGCTTCATCGCGACCGACCGCCAAGCGCACAAGCTCAGCGGTGCGACGGGAGACCTGACCCGCGCGCAGAGCCCGTTCAACCGGGTGGGCACCCCCGACGAGGTGGCCGCCGCCATCCTCTACCTGGCGTCCCCCGAGGCGACCTGGGCCTCGGGCACCATCCTCGACCTGAACGGCGCCTCCCACCTCCGCACCTGACCGCGCGAGTCGTACGTCCAGGTCGCGCGAGTCGTACGTCCAGGTCGCGCGAGTCGTACGTCCAGGCCCTCTGAGTTCTACGTTCAGGACCTGTGTGTTCTTTACTCGCAAGTGAAGAACACACAGGTCCTGAGCGTTGGACTCGCGCGACCTGGACGTACGACTCGCGCGACTTGGACGTACGACTCGCGCGGGGTGGGTTTACGACTCGCGGGTTGGTCAGGTGAGTTGGATGCCCACCACGCAGGTGTCGTCGTCGGTGTCGGCGCGGCTGTGGGCCAGCAGGTGGTCCAGGCGGTCGTCCAGGGAGGCGACCTCGGCGGCGCAGTCGGTCAGCAGGTGGCCCAGGCACTCGTCGAGGTCGGTGTCGCGCCGCTCGATCAGGCCGTCGGTGTAGAGCAGCAGGGTGTCCTCGGACCGCAGCACCAGCTCGCCCTCCTCGTACTCGGCCTCCGAGATGGCACCGAGCATGATCCCCCGCAACGTCGACAGCGCGGACGGCTGCCCGTCGCGGATCAGCACGGGTGGCGGGTGGCCGGCACGGGCCCAGCGCAGCACGCGGGTGTCCGGTTCGTACAGCGCGCACACCGCCGTCGCGAAGATGTGGTCCGTGAGGTGGTGGGCCACCAGGTTCAGCCAGCCCAGCAGCTGCGCCGGGCCCGCGCCCGTGGCCGCGAGACCGCGCAACGCGTTGCGCAGCACCACCATGCCGGTCGCGCCCTTGATGCCGTGCCCCGTGATGTCGCCCACCGACACCAGCACATGCTTGGACGGCAGCACGACCGCGTCGTACCAGTCGCCGCCGACGAGGTGCTCCTGCTCGGCCGGGCGGTAGCGCACGGCGACGCGCAGGTCGAACGCGTCGAACGACGGCGCGGTCAGCGGCATGATCGCCCGCTGGAGCTGGAGCGCCAACCTGCTCTGCTCGGCCGCGTGCTGCTCGGTGTGCGCCAATCGGTCGCGGGTGGCCGACAGCGCCACCTCGGTCCAGTGCTGCGCCGACACGTCCTGGTACGCGCCGCGCACCGCGAGCAGCCGGTCCCCGAGGTCGTCGACCACCGGTTCGGCGATGACCCTGATGTGGCGCACGATCCCGTCGTGCCGCTGGAACCGGAACGCGGCCGAGCCCGGCCGCCGGTAGTGCAGCACGGTGCGCAGGAACCGCGTGATGGTCGCGGTGTCGTCGGGGTGGCAGTGGTCGGGCAGCGCGGACAGCGGCACCGGGTCGTCGGTCGGTTCCAGGCCGTAGAGGGCGAACAGCTGGCTGTTCCAGGTGATCCGCCCGCCGACCTCCTCCTCGAACCCGCCGATCCGGCCGAGGCGCTGGGCGTGGTGCAGCAGGTCGGCCAGCCGGGTGGTCTCGTCCTCGACCCGCCACACGACGAGCACCCGGTCGCCGTGCCGGGTGATGCCGATCTCGGCGACCGCGGTGAGCGGCACCTGGTCGACGAGGGCGGTGAGCGCCATGCGCTCGGCGCGGAACGGCTCGCCGGTGGCGTGCACCCGCTCGACCTTGTCGAACAGCGCGCCCTCCCCGGCTGCCAGCGGGTACGCCTCCAGCAGCAGCATCCCGGTCACCGCGCCGCGTGGCCGGCCGGCGAGGTCCACGAACCGGTTGTTGGCGTGGTAAATGCGGAAGTCGGCCAGTTCGCCGGTCGGCGACAGGTGCGGTCGCAGCACGAACGCCGCGTCGAGCAGGGTGTCGGCGAGGTCGACCAGCTCGTCCGCGACCGGCTCGCCGTACTCGGCGGGCGGTGTGGTGTCCAGGGTGTGCGCGCACAGCTCGGCCAGCGCCTCCACCTGCCGCCGGATCTGCGGCGGCTGCGGCGGCAGGGGGTGCGGCCAGCAGATCTCCAGCACGCCGACGACCCGGCCGCCGGACTCGGCGGGTGCGGTGACCCGCGCGCCGGTCAGGTCACGGCCGCCGATCGACGGCAGGCCGGACTCGCCCAGGTCCGCCAGCCACACCGCCGACCGCTCGTTCAGCGCGCGGCGGGCGGGTGTGGCGACGCCGGGCGGCACGTGGTGCCAGCGCCTGGCCTCGTCGGGCGCGAACCCGGCCGAGCCCCGCAGGGTCAGCGACGCGTCCATGGCGACCGACCAGACGGCGATGGCCGTCGCACCCAGCGGCGCCAGGGCGTGCTCGAACAGCGATTCGGCCACGGCCTGGGTGTCGCCCGCCACCAGCGCGCCGCTCTCCGCCGTGCGCAGGCGGACGGCGGCCGACCGCGCCGGTTCCCGCGCGCCGACCACGTCCACCCGGTCGCCGAGCAGGTCGTCGGCGGCCTCGGTGAGCCGGTCGCGCGCCGCCTGGTTGACCACTTCGGCGGCGAACTCCAGCAGCCCGGTCCCGGACTGCTCCGCCAGCAGCGACAGCTGTCGCGACGCCTCGGCGGGGCCGCACCCCAGCCGCTCCACCAGGACGCCCTTGGCCATCTCCATGAGCGCGCGCCCGTCGGCCACGGCGTGCGCCTCCCGCACCTCGCGGGACAGGCGCTCGACGGTGGCCGCCAACCTGGTCAGGCCGGCGCCGTGGCCGGTGGGCGGCGCGATGACCGGTGGTCCGCCGTCGGGCAGTCGGGGTGTGTGCACGCATGGTCTCCTGTGGCGTGGGCGGTGGTGGGCCGGAGCGCTGGTCGGGCGGCTAGCGGTCCAGCCAGCGTCGCACGCACGTGACGAGGTCGTCGGAGTCGACCGGCTTGGTGACGTAGTCGTTGGCTCCCGAGTCGAGGCTCTTCTCCCGGTCGCCGGGCATCGCCTTCGCGGTGACCGCGATGATCGGCAGGTCGGTGTACCGGGGCATGGCGCGGATGGCGGCGGTGGCGGCGTAGCCGTCCATCTCCGGCATCATCACGTCCATCAGGATGAGGTCGATCCCGGGGTGCGAGGTCAGCACCTCGATGGCCTCGCGCCCGTTCTCCGCGTGCAGCACGCCGATGCCGTGCAGTTCGAGGATGCTGCTCAGCGCGAACAGGTTGCGCGCGTCGTCGTCGGCGATGAGCACCGTGCGGCCGGTCAGCCCGCTGTCGAACGCCCGCGGTTCCGGCGCCCGCGCGTCCTCGTGGCGGACCAGCGGCAGGACGTCGCCGGGCACCTCGGCGGTCAGGTGCAGCGCGATGCGCTCGCGCAGCTCGTCCAGGCTCGACAGCAGTTCCAGCGGCCGGTCCCCCGCGCCCGACTGGAGCCTCCTCTCCTGGTCCGGGGTCAGCCGCCGGGTGTTGTGCGCGAGGACCGGCACGGTGCGGGCGCCGGCGTCGCCGTCCCGGGCCTCCAGGAACACCAGCGCCTCGTCACCGGGCATGTCCAGCTCCAGCACCACGCAGTGGCACGGTTCGGCGGCCAGCACCGCGGCGGCCTCGCGGGCGTCCACGGCGGTGATCACCTCGACCGGTCCGCGCGGGTCGTTGCGGTCGGCGAGGTCGGTGACCGCGCTCTGCGCGACCAGCGACAGCAGCCCCTGGGGCCGTTCCTCGATGACCAGCAGCCGGCGCTTGTGCGGCTGTGCGCCGCTGCCGGGCTCCACCGGGGCCGGGTCCGGCGCGGCGGGCAGCACGGCCGCTTGCCCGGTGCGCTCCAGGGCGGGCAGCTCCTGGAACTCCGGTCGGGCGACCGGCAGGTACAGGGTGAACGTGCTGCCCTTGCCCAGCTCGCTCCGCGCGGTGACCACGCCGCCCAGCAGGTAGGCGATCTCGCGGCTGATGGACAGGCCCAGGCCCGTGCCGCCGTACTTGCGCGACGTCGTGCCGTCGGCCTGCTGGAACGCGCCGAAGATCGACTCCAGCTGCTGCTCGGCGATGCCGATGCCGGTGTCGACGACGCGGAACGCCACGGCCTGGCCGTGCCGCCGCACCGACGACGGCAGCTCGGCGGCGTCGGCCGGCTGGATGTGCAGCTCGACGCCGCCCGATTCGGTGAACTTCACCGCGTTGGACAGCAGGTTGCGCAGCACCTGGCGCAGCCGCGAGTCGTCCGTGAGCAGCTCGGCGGGCACGCCGCTCGCGGTGGTGATGCGGAACCCGAGGCTCTTCTGCGTGGTCATCGGCCGGAACGTGGCCTCGACGTAGTCGAGCAGCTGGCGCAGCGCGACCCGCTCGGGCGTGATGTCCATCTTGCCCGCCTCGACCTTGGACAGGTCGAGGATGTCGTTGATCAGCTGGAGCAGGTCCGAGCCCGCCGAGTGGATGATGCCCGCGTACTCCACCTGCTTCGGGGTGAGGTTGCGGGTGGGGTTCTGGGCGAGCAGCTGGGCCAGGATCAGCAGGCTGTTCAACGGGGTGCGCAGCTCGTGGCTCATGTTGGCCAGGAACTCCGACTTGTACTTCGACGCCAGCGCCAGCTGCTTCGCGCGGGCCTCCAGCTCGGAGCTGGCCTGTTCGATCTCCAGGTTCTTCCGCTCGATGTCGCGGTTCTGCGACACCAGCAGCGCGGCCTTCTCCTCCAGTTCCGCGTTGGACTCCTGGAGCTGCTCCTGGCGCTTCTGGAGTTCGCTCGACCGCGTCTGGAGCTCGGCGGCCAGGCGCTGGGACTCCTCCAGCAGCTCGTCCGTGCGGGCGTTGGCCACGATCGTGTTGACGTTGACGCCGATGGTCTCCATCAGCTGTTCGAGGAAGTCCCGGTGGATCGGCGTGAACCGGTGCACGGACGCCAGCTCGATCACGCCCAGCACCTGCCCCTCGACCACGATGGGCAGCACGACGAGATCGCTCGGCTCGGTCCGCCCGAGCCCGGAGGACACCGAGACGTAGCCGGGCGGCACCCCGTCGACGGCGATGGTGCGGCGGCTGCGCGCGGCCTGGCCCACCAACGACTGGCCGAAGCGGAACCGGGTGGGGCGGGCGTCCGGGTCGTCGTCGCCGTACGGCCTGCCGTAGGAGGCGATCAGGCGCAGCTCGGGCTGCTCCGGCGCGTCGTCGGACAGGTAGAACGCGCCGTACTGGGCGGAGACCAGCGGCGCCAGCTCGTCCATGATCAGCTCGGCGACGACCTCCAGGTCGCGCCGGCCCTGCATGAGCCCGGAGATCCCGGCGAGGTTGGTCTTGAGCCAGTCCTGGTCGCGGTTGGCCTTGGTGGACACGCGCAGCGATTCCACCATCGAGTTGATGTTGTCCTTGAGGTCGGCGACCTCGCCGGACGCGTCCACCGTGATCGAGCGGGTCAGGTCGCCCGCGGCGACCGCGCTGGTGACCTCGGCGATGGCGCGCACCTGCCGGGTCAGGTTGCCGGCCAGTTCGTTGACGTTCTCCGTCAACCGCTTCCAGGTGCCGGAGACGCCCTCGACCTCGGCCTGGCCGCCGAGCTTGCCCTCGCTGCCGACCTCGCGGGCCACGCGGGTGACCTCGTCGGCGAACGACGACAGCTGCGCCACCATCGTGTTGATGGTGGTCTTGAGCTCCAGGATCTCGCCGCGCGCGTCGACGTCGATCTTCTTGGACAGGTCGCCGAGCGCGACGGCGGTGGTGACCTGGGCGATGTTGCGCACCTGGTTGGTCAGGTTGTTCGCCATCGAGTTGACGTTGTCGGTCAGGTCCTTCCAGGTGCCCGCCACGTTCGGCACCCGGGCCTGGCCACCGAGGATGCCCTCGGTGCCCACCTCGCGGGCCACGCGGGTGACCTCGTCGGCGAACGCGGAGAGCGTGTCCACCATCGTGTTGATCACGCCGGCGAGCGCGGCGACCTCGCCCTTGGCCTCGACGGTGATCTTCTGCGACAGGTCGCCGCGCGCCACCGCCGTCGCGACCTGCGCGATCGACCGCACCTGGCCGGTCAGGTTCGACGCCATGACGTTGACGTTGTCGGTCAGGTCCTTCCAGGTGCCGGACACGCCGCGCACGGTGGCCTGGCCGCCGAGGTTGCCCTCCGTGCCGACCTCGCGCGACACGCGCGTGACCTCGTCGGCGAACGCCGAGAGCTGGTCGACCATCGTGTTGATGGTCTCCTTCAGCTCCAGGATCTCGCCGCGCGCGTCGACCCGGATCTTCTGCGACAGGTCGCCGCGGGCCACGGCGGTGGTGACCTGGGCGATGGAGCGCACCTGGGCGGTGAGGTTGTCGCCCATGACGTTCACCGACTCGGTGAGGTCCTTCCAGGTGCCCGAGATGCCCTTCACGTCGGCCTGGCCGCCCAGCCGGCCCTCGGTGCCGACCTCGCGGGCCACGCGGGTGACCTCGTCGGCGAACGACGACAACTGGTCCACCATCGTGTTGATGGTCGACTTCAGCTCCAGGATCTCGCCGCGCGCGGCCACCGTGATCTTCTGCGACAGGTCGCCCCGCGCCACGGCGGTCGCCACCTGCGCGATCGACCGCACCTGGTCGGTGAGGTTGCCCGCCATGAAGTTCACCGAGTCGGTGAGGTCGCGCCACGTGCCCGAGACGCCCTTCACGTCCGCCTGGCCGCCCAGGATGCCCTCGGTGCCCACCTCGCGGGCCATGCGGGTGACCTCGTCCGCGAACGACGACAACTGGTCCACCATCGTGTTGATGGTGTTCTTCAGCTCCAGGATCTCGCCCCGGGCGTTGACGGTGATCTTCTGCGACAGGTCGCCCTTGGCGACGGCGGTGGTCACCTGGGCGATGTTGCGGACCTGGTCGGTAAGGTTGCCCGCCATGAAGTTCACCGAGTCGGTGAGGTCGCGCCACGTGCCCGAGACGCCCTTCACGTCGGCCTGACCGCCCAGCCGGCCCTCGCTGCCCACCTCGCGCGCCACGCGGGTCACCTCGGCCGCGAACGACGAGAGCTGGTCGACCATCGTGTTGACGGTCTCCTTCAGCTCCAGGATCTCGCCACGCGCGTCCACGTCGATCTTCTGCGACAGGTCGCCGCGCGCCACCGCGGTCGCCACCTGCGCGATGTCGCGCACCTGGGAGGTGAGGTTGCCCGCCATGGCGTTCACCGAGTCGGTGAGGTCGGCCCACGTCCCGGACACGCCGGGCACCTCGGCCTGGCCGCCCAGCCGGCCGTCCGTGCCGACCTCGCGCGCGACGCGCGTCACCTCGGACGTGAACAGCGACAGCTGGTCGACCATGCCGTTGAAGACGGTCGCGATCTCGCCCAGCAGCCCGCCGGAGTCGTCCGGCAGCCGGGTGCCGAAGTCGCCGTCGCGGACCGCGGTCAGCCCGGCCAGCAACTGGCGCAACTCGGGCTGGTCCACGGGGTTCGCGCCCTGTCTCGTCGTGCGCCGCGGAGCGGGCGAGCCGCCTCCGACCGTCGTGCCGGCCATGCCACCCTCGTTCCTCGCCTAACCGGTGCGGAGATGCGACAAGCGCCCGCTCTTGGTTGAACGGGCGCTTGGATCCCGGACACCGTACACGCGACGGGCCGGGGTCGGCGCGCCGCCACGGCGGTCCCCGTCGAGGTCGGTGACCCGGCGGTCACGGGCGGTGCGCGTGCCGGGCGGCCTCCTCGATGCGGGCGGCGGTCTCCGCGCCCTGCCGGTACGGGAACGTGTGCGCGCCGGGCAGGGTGGCCACCCTGCCGTCGGGCGCGGCGGACGCCAGCCGGTCCACCCACTCCGGCGGCGCGAACGCGTCGTGCTCGCCGCGCAGCAGCAGCACGGGGCAGCGCACCCCCGTGATGGTGTGCTCCGGGCGGTCCCGCTGCCCCGAGCGCACGAACCGCGCCAGCTCGCGCGGTCCGCCGCGCAGGTAGTACGGCCACGTGACGGGGATCAGACCGGGCGGTTCGCGGCGGGAGTTGCGGACGTACGCGCGGACCAGCCCGGCGAAGCGCCGCTGCTCGGGCGGGAACGTCGGCCCCATCAGGACCAGCGAGCGCACCTGTTCGGGCCGGCGCAGCGCGACGTGGACCGCCGCCTGCGCGCCGGTCGAGTGCCCGACCAGCACGACGGGCGCGTCGCCGGTCGCCGCGTCGAGCCAGCGCTCCACCGCGTCGGCGACCCCGGTGACGTCGGCGCGGCACGGCCGGGGCGGTCGGTGGCCGAAGCCCGGCACGTCCAGCAGCGCGGCCCGGGTCCACTCCCCGCAGCGGGCCGCGGTGTCCACCAGGTACCCCAGCGCGCCCAGGCCGGGGACGACGGCCACCACCGGCCCGTCTCCGTCCCCCTTCTCCAGGCTGCGCACGCCGGCGTTCCACCGGACCCGCAACGGCTGTTCACGTCGTGGCGGCACTTCGTCGGTTCCTCCGGTCACCCGCGAGGCGTACCGCACCGGGGCGCACCTGAAACCGATTCACCTCACCGATGCCGATGCCGACGCCGACGCCGGCACGTGCCGCGGCACGCAGGTGGCGCTCGCCGCGGCCACCCCGGCGAGCACCAGCCAGGGCAGCGGACCGCCGGCGTCGAACACCGCGCCCAGCGGCGCACCGGCCACCAGGACCAGCAGCCCCGCGCCCGAGGACAGCGCACCCGTGAAGAGGCCGAGCCTGCGGTCGTCGACCAGGTCGGGCACCCAGGCCCGCACGGCGGGCACGATCAGCACCTGCCCCGCCGTGAGGAGCACGACGAACACCACCGACGGCAGCAGCCCGCCCAGCGCCCGCACCGGCAGCAGCACGGCCGTCGCCGCGCAGCCCGCCGCGAGCAGCGCCGAGCCGGCCAGCACCGCGCCGCGCGGCGACAGCGCGCGGGACGCCCACCGCGAGACCGGCACCTGGCCGACGACCACCAGCGCGGAGGACAGGGCGAACAGCCAGCCGAGGGCGGCCTGGTCGCCGGTCGCGCGCCGCACCTCGCCGGGCAGCGCCAGGTACATCTGGTTGTAGAGCAGCAGGTAGCCGCCGTAGGCCGCGCACAGCGCGAGGAAGCTCCGGTGCCGCAGCACGTCCGCGAGACCGCCGGCGGACGACACCGGCGCGCCGACGCCACCGGGTCCGGCTCCCCTGGGTGCGGCTCCCCCGGCCGGCATGAGCAGCAGGTGCCCGAGCAGGATCACCGCGAACACGGCCGCGCCGGCCAGGCAGGCCGCCCGGAACCCGGTGCCGACGAGGACCGCGCCCAGCACGGGACCGATGAGCGCCCCGGCCTGGCCCGCCGCGTGGAACACGCCCAGCAGCCGGGTGCGCGGCACGCCGGTGAGGCGTTCCCGGGCCACGGCCAGGCGGGCGACCCCGGTCTCCACGGCGGGCGAGAACAGCGCGGCGGCGAACCCGATCAGCAGCACCGAGCCGACGACCGACCACGTGCCGCCCGCGAACCCCAGCCAGGCGAACCCGGCGATCCGCAGCGCGCAGCCCACCAGCACGACCGGTCGCGGGCCGAACCGGTCGGTCAGCGCCCCGCCGACCACGAACAGGCCCTGCTGGCTGAACGTGCGCAGGCCCAGCACCAGCCCGACCAGCCACCCGGACAGCGCCAGCTCACCGGTGAGGTGGGTCGCCAGGTACGGCAGCACCGCGTAGAAGCCGAGGTTGAAGGCGAACTGGGTGCCCACCAGCAGGCCGACCGGGCCGTGCCGCCCGGTCACGCCTTCCCCGCCGACGTCGAGGTCGCCGACGCCGAGGCGGCCCGCGACGGGGTGGTCGGGGACGCGACCGCCGGCGACGAGACGGCGAGGACGGCCAGCGACAGCAGCACCACCGCCGGCGACAGGGCCGCCCACGGTGCGCGTTCCAGGTAGGGCAGGGACTCGGCGAGCAGCAGGCCCCACTCGGGGGTGGGCGGTTGGGCGCCGAGGCCGAGGAACCCCAGCGAGGCCGTCGCCAGGGCGATGCCGGGCAGGCGCAGCACGGCGTGGCGGGCCACCGGTCCGGCCACGGCGGGCAGCACGTGCCGCGTCACCGTCCACAGTGGAGATGCGCCGAGCGCGCGCCGCGCCTCGGCGTGGGTGGCCGCGCGCGCCTCCTGGACCAGCGCCGCGGCGTGCGCGGCGAGCGGCGGCCACGACACCAGGCCGACCGCCACGGCCGCGCCCGTCGCGCCGGGTCCGGCGGCGGCCGCGACGAGCAGGCCGGCGATCACCGGCGGCACCGCGTTGGCGGTCTCGGCGACCCCCTGCGCGACACCGGGCAGGAAGCCCAGCAGGACGGCGACCGCGTAGGAGCACGCGCACACCACCAGCGCGACGCCGAGCGTGGCGGGCGCGCCGTGCCCGACGCGGGCGAGCACGTCGCGGCCGAGCGCGTCCGTGCCCAGCGGGTGCGCCCAGGACGGCGGGAGGAGTCGCGCGGCGGTGTCCAGGCGCAGCGGTTCGCGGGTGAGCCCCCAGCCGACGACGACGGCGGGCAGCACCGCGCTGACCGCCACCACTCCCGGGCGCGCCCGGGAGGCCACCGGCGGCGGGGCGGTGAGCGCCGCGTCGCGCAGCGCCGGCCCGAGCACCCGGTGCCGCGCGACCGCGACCGCGAGCCCGGCCGCGAAGCCCAGCAGGACCAGGGCCAGCACGGAACCCTGGAGGAGCGGCAGGTCCTGCGACTCGGCCGCGCCCAGCGCGGTGCGCCCCAGGCCGGGCACCGCGAACACCACCTCGACGGCCACCGCCCCGCCGGTCAGCCCGACGGCCACCAGCCCGAGCTGCGGCAGCACGGGCGGCAGCACGCGGCGCAGCGCCGCCCGCGCGAGGACGCCCGGCGCGCACCCCCACGACCGCCACAGCACCACCCAGCGCTCCTGGAACACGGCGGGCAGCGCGTCGTCGACCAGCCGCCCCAGCACCGCGCCGGCCGGGACGCCCAGGGCCAGTGCGGGCAGCACGACGTGCCCGACCCCCTGCCACCCGTAGGGCGGCAGCCAGCCCCACCACACCGACACCACCACCAGCAGAACGGTGGCCAGCAGGAACTCGGGCACCGCGGTGAGCAGCGCCCCGACACCGCCGCCGGAGCGGACCAGGTCGCCGCGCGCGCCCCGCACCAGCGCGGGCGCGCACAACGCGGCGGCCAGCGGCACGGCCACCAGCAGGGCCGCCGCCATGAGGGTGACGGACGCGCCCAGCCCGGACAGCACCGACGGCAGCACGTCGCGGCCGGTCACCCACGAGCGGCCCAGGTCGCCGCGCACCGCGTCGAGCAGCCAGTCGCCGAACAGCGCCACCGGTCCCGCGTCCAGCCCCAGCTCGCGGCGCACCGCGTCCAGCGCCTCGCGCGTCGGCTCCTGCTCGGCGGACCGCGCCCGCAGCACGGACAGCGCGGGGTCGCGGCCGGCGAGCCACGGCAGCAGGCCGACGGCCGCGACGACGGCGGCGAGCCCGCCGGCGCGGGCCAGGGCGGGCGCGATCACCTCAGGTGGGTGTCGACCGTGACGAGCACGCGCTCGCGCGGGTCCTTGGCCGAGCCCACGACCGACGTGGCGTCGCCCTGCACGACCCGCTCGTGCAGCATCGGGATCGCCGCGTCGGTCCGCAGCACGGCGGCCTCGGCGGCCAGGATCGCGGCGCGGCGGCCGTCGCCCGCCTCGGCGAGGGACGCGGTCCGGACCGCCTCGTCCACGGCCGGGTCGCACAGCCGCGCGATGTTGAACGACCCGTCGCAGGTGAAGTCGGACCGCAGGTAGGCGACGGGGTCGCCGGAGTCGAGGACGGTGGCGCGGGACAGCACGAACGCGTCGAACTCCCCCGCCAGCGCGTCCTCCTCGATGTGCGCGTACTCCCGCACGACCTGCTCCACGGCGAACCCGGCGTCCTCCAGCCGCTGCTGGAGGACCGAGGCGACCTCGGGCAGCTCGGCGCGGTCGGAGAACGTGGCCAGGGTGATGGCCGCGCCCCGCGGCGGGGTGGCGGCGGCGCGGCCGGTCGGCGCGGTGCGCCCCTCGGCGGCCCAGGGCAGGGCGGGTCCGAGGAGGCCGGCCGCCACGTCGGCGCGGCCCTCGTAGACGCCGCGCACCAGTTCGCCGGCGTCGATCGCCTCCCGCGCGGCGGCGCGCAGACCGGCGTCGCGGAAGGGGCCGGCCTGGGTGTTCAGGTACAGGGTGTTGGTGCGCGGCATCGGCACCTCGGTGATGGTCGCCGGGTCGAGCAGCGCGGCCTGCGAGACGGGCACGGCCTCGGCGATGTGCGCCTCACCGCTGCGGATGGCGGCGGCGCGGGCGGTGCCGTCGGGGACGAACGACACGTCGATCCCGGCGGCGCGGGCCCTGCCGCCCCAGTAGCCGTCGTGCCGGTCGAGGGTGGCGGTGGTCGTGCCGTTCACCGCGACCAGCCGGAACGGTCCGGTGCCCGTGCCCACCGGGTCCACCGAGCCGTCCGGCCGGTAGGCGCTCGCGGCGAGGATCGCGAGCTGCGGTGACGACAGCCGCTGCGGCACCAGCGGATCGGGCTCGCCGGTCGTGACGACGACCCGGTCCCCCTCGGCCCGCGCGGTGAGCGCGACACCGTCGAGGATGCGCGGCTTGGGCGAGGCGGCGACGGCCCGCGTCAGGGTGTTCACCGCGGAGTCGGCGGTCAGCGGCGTGCCGTCGTGGAAGGTCACGCCGGGCCGGACGGTGAACTCCCAGGCGAGGTCGGAGGTGCGTCGCCACCCGGTGGCCAGCCCGGGACCGGCGTTGCCGTCGGCGTCGAGGGTGACCAGCGTTTCGGCGGTGGACCAGCGGGAGAGCTTGAACGCGTCGTCGCTGAACGGCGAGAGGCCCGAGCGCGGCGGTTGCAGCATCGCGAGCTTGATGCGACCGCCGGCGTCGCCCGCGGTCGCGTTCGGGTCCTGGGCAAAGCACCCGCCGAGGACGAGCGACGACGCCACGACGAGGGCGAGGGCGGGCAGGGGCGAGCGCAGGTGCATGGCGTTCCCGGGGTTCGGCGGTGGTGCCGCGAACCTAAGGCAGACGATTATCATTTTCAAAGCCAGTGTGGGGCACCCCACGACCCCCCACCCCAGCAGCCCTGCGGACGGAGAAGTGATCGGCATCACACCCCAGGTGGCCTAACGTCCGTGTACTGCGGGTAATGGAGGCGCTATGACGAAAGCTCAGAAGACGGCCTCGGCGTGGGCCGCCTCCTCGCCCGGAGAACTGCTCGACCACGTGCGCGGCGCGGTGGAGGCCGACGACGCGGCGGTGCGCGCCGTCTGGGCCGCGGTCGCCGCCGACCAGGTGCTGGCGGCCCGCGTGCGCGGTGCGTTCGCCCGCCTCAAGGCCGAGCACCGCGGGGACCGGGACGAGGCGGTGTGGCTGCTGCGGATCACCCGCGCCGGCCGGCAGCTCGCCGCCGCACCGACGGCCGCGGCACCGGGGCCCCGCCGCGAGCGGCCCGCGGCGCCCGCCGAGCCCGAGGTGGTCCTCTCGGTCGCGCCCGCGATCACCCGGTCGCGCCGCCCGGCCGTGCCGGCCCTGCTGTTCCGCGAGCCGAAACCGCTCGTCGCCTCCTGACGCCCGCCGGCTCCCGCGACCCGGCTCCCGGACCCCCGCCCCTCAGCCCGACAGCCCCACGACCGGCGCCGGGGTGCCGCCGGACGTGCCGCGCGCCACGACGATCGCGCCCGGCGCGGGCACGAGGCGCAGGTCCTGCCGGGACCCCGAGCCGTCGAGCCGGACCGGGATCGAGGTGGGCGGGCTGCCGTCCCACGCCTGCACGACCAGCGTCACGTCCCGCCCGGTGTCGCCGCACAGCCTGAGGTAGGTGCGCGCGGTCGTCGCGTCGGCGGAGCGCAGCGGGCAGAGCGCGAGGTCCAGCGGGTGGGAGGCGCCGGTGAGGTCGAGCGCGGCGAGCGCCTCGACCTCCGCGCCCGCCTGCTGTTCGAGGAGCGGCGTGACGCCGACGTCCGCGCGCGGCCACCACGGCGCGGGCGGCCCGGCCAGCAGTGCGCCGGTCCCGGTGTCGAACAGGCCGCTGGTGACCGAACCGGGCGCGGCCGGTCCGCCGACGATCCGCAACCACACCGCCGCCCCGTCCGACGTGCTCGTGGGCAGGACGTCGATGCGCTCGCCGGCGGAGTCGTCGACGGCCACCTCGTGCCGCCACCGCTCGTCCCCCGTGACCTCGTCGAGCGCGAGGAGCCCCACTTCCCCGGGGCACTGCACGGGCGCCAGGACCTCGGTCCGCCCGCGGGCGAGGAGGCTGAACGGGCTCGTGCAGCCGCCCGGCGGCGACCACCGCCAGCGCTCCTCGCCGGTGCCCAGGTCGTACGCGGTGTGGGCGTCGTCGCGGATCACCAGGGTCCGGGCGGTCACCACGACCTGCCGGGTCTGCACCAGCACCGCGGGCACCACCCGCCGGAACCGCTCCGCGCCGGTGTCGGCGTCCAGCACCACCAGCAGGTTCGACCGGGTGTCCCCGGCGGAGGCGAAGGCCACCGCGACCGCTTCGCCGTCGGTCGAGACCAGCACGTCGCGGACGTGCGCGCCGGGTCGGGCGTACGCCCACTGCCGACGCCCGTCCGGGCCGTCCAGGGCGGTGACCGCGCCGTCCGCGGTGGCGACGACCACCCCGTGCCCGGCGGCGTCGACGTCGGTGACGTCCGCGGGCGGCTGCCACGACCACTGGCGGCCACCGGGCCGGTCGGGCACGGGCTCGGGCGCGAAGTCCCGCGCGTCACGGGTCTCGGCGCGCGTCGCGACCCGGTCCACGACGGCGGGTGACGCGACCGCCGCCGCGAGCACCGCGACCGCCGCGAGCACGCCCACCGGGCGGGGACGCCACGACGTGCTCCCGACCAAGCCGACCGCAGCACCCAGCGCGCCGACCGCCAGCACGGCGGTGTCCGCCCCCGGCACGCCACCGGCCACGTCGAGCACCAGCCGCACCACCGCCGCGCCGGCGGCGAGCACCCCGACCACTCCCCCGGCGACCCGCACCCGGCGCGACCGGGCCAGGCCCAGCAGCACGGCGAGCACCACCCCGCCCGCGTACCCGGCGAGCGCCACGCCGTCGGCCCGCGTCGCACCACCGGGCAGGAACGGGGCGACCACCGCGCACAGCCCGCCCACCACCGTCATCCACCGCAGCACACGACTGCGACGGCCCGACCCGGCCGTGCGTTCCCCGTCGGAGGTGAACGTCAGGTGCGCGACCGGCCGCCGGCCTTCGCGCGCACCCGGCGATAGCTCCAGACCAGCAGGCCGAGCAGCACCAGGCCGGACAGGACCAGGCTCGACCCCGTGCTCCAGCCGCCGAACGGCAGCGACTCCACCAGGCCCCACACGACGCCCGCCGCGATCAGCAGCAGGCCCGCCAGCACCGAGCCGGCGAGACGCAGGGGCGAGGCCACGCTGTCCTCCGCGGCCTTCATCGCCCGGTCGCGCACCGGGTCCACGTAGCGCTCCAGGGCGGGGAACTCCGACGCCAGCACCACGAGGCCGGCGAGCACCAGCAGCAGGCCCGGTCCGGGCAGCACGAGCAGCAGCACCCCGACGACGAGCAGCGCCCCGCCCGCGACGACGACGCCCACCTTCTTCACCGATCGGCCTCCGCGCATCCGCCCAGTCTGCCCACCCCCGCGTCCGCACGCTCACCGGCGGCCGACGACCCGGGTGACGCAGCCCACCTACCGATTCGGTCGGTTTACCGACCGAATCGGTAGGTCGCTGGGTATCGTGGTCCCCATGGCACGACCGACCCGGCACCGCGCGGAGATGGAGATCCTCGACCTCGCGGCCGGCCTGTTCGCGCGGCACGGGTTCGCCCACACCTCGCTGAAGGACCTCGCCGACGCCGTCGGTTTGTCCAAGGCCGGGCTGCTGCACCACTACCCGAGCAAGGACGCCCTCTTCGAGGCCGCGCAGGAGGCGTGCCAGGCGCAGGGCCGCCGCGTGCTCGACCAGGTGGCGGAGCTGCCGCCCGGTCCGGCGCGCGACCGGCGGGCGCTGGAGCTGCTGACCGACGTCGCCCTGGACCTGCCCGGGCTGGTGTCGCTGGCCTTCGGCGCGGTGACCTCGCCCGAGGAGCCCGTCATCGCCATCGAGGACGTCATGGTCTTCGAGGTGTTCGCCGTCGCCCCGGACGGGTCCGACGTCGAGCGGGCCATCCGCGTCGTCGGCGCCCTGGCCGCCCTGGCGGTGCTCAGCGTGACCGCCAACCGCGCGGGCGAGAAGACCGCCTGGCGCCCCCACATCATCACCACCTGCCTCGACGCGCTCGGCCACCGACGCCCGGACGCCACCTCACCCGACCCCGATCCCGCCTTGGCTAAGGACTGAATCCGCATGGCTCGTCTGTTGTACCGACTCGGCTTCGGCGCCCACCGGCGCCGACTGGCCGTCGTCCTGCTGTGGCTGCTCGTCCTGGCCGGCACGGGCGTCGGCGCCCTCACGCTGGCCGGGCCGACCTCGAACAGCTTCTCGATCCCGGGGCAGGAGTCGACCACCGCCCTGGACAAGATCAAGGAGCAGTTCGGCTCCGGCGGCGGCGCGACCGCCCGCGTGGTGCTCAAGGCGCCGGACGGGCAGCAGCTCACCACGCCGGAGAACGCGCAGCGGATCGGCGAACTGGTGGCCGAGCTGGGCACCCTGCCGGGCGTGTCCTCGGCGAGCAACCCGCTCGACCCGCGGGCGCCGTCCGTCAACCCCGCGCAGGACACCGCGTACAGCACGGTGACCTTCGACGCCAAGGCCGGCGACGTGACCGGGGAGCAGCGGACCGCGCTGCTCGACGCCGTGGCCGACGCGCGGGCCGCCGGGATGACCGCCGAGGTCACCGGTGAGGCCGTGCAGGCCCCGCCGCACATCGGCGGCATCGTCGAGGTCATCGGCGTCGCGCTGGCCCTGCTGGTCCTGGCGCTGACCTACGGCTCGCTCGTCCTGGCCGGCATGAACCTGCTGACCGCCGCGGTCGGCGTGGGCATCGGCGCGCTGGGCGTCACCATCGCCACCGGCTTCATGGAGCTGTCGTCCACGACGCCCATCCTGGCCACGATGCTGGGCCTGGCGGTCGGCATCGACTACGCCCTGTTCATCATCAACCGCTACCGGCAGGAGCTGCGGCGCGGCCGGGACGTCGGCGACGCCATCGGCATCGCCGTGGGCACCGCCGGGTCGGCCGTGGTCACCGCGGGCATCACCGTGGTCATCGCCCTGGTGGGCCTGGCCGTCGCGGGCATCCCGTTCCTGACCCAGATGGGCATCGCGGCCGCCGTGACCATCGTCGTCGCCGTCCTGATCGCCGTCACCCTCGTGCCGGCCGTGCTGAGCTACCTCGGCCGCCGCGCGCTGCCCCGCAAGCAGCGCACCGCGCCCGCCACCACCGACGAGCACGAGAGCAGGGGCTTCTACCGCAGCTGGGCGGGCGGCGTGACCCGCCGCCGGGTCACCGCGCTGCTGCTGTCCGTGCTCGCCCTGGGCGCGGTCGCCGTCCCGGCCGCGTCGATGCAGACGACCCTGGTGCAGACGCCGCCCGCGACGAGCACCCAGGCCCGCGCGGAGCAGCTGCTGTCCGACGGGTTCGGCGAGGGCTTCAACGGCCCGCTCATCGTCCTGTTCGAGGGCGACGGCGCGGTCCAGGCCGCCACCGAGGCCGGTCAGGAGATCACCGGGGTCGACGACGTCGCCCTCGTGACGCCGCCGGCGCCGAACGCCGACGGCACCGCCGCGATGCTGACCGTCATCCCCGAGTCCGGCCCCACCAGCGAGGCCACCCTGCGGCTCGTCGACGACCTGCGCGACCGGCTCGCCGGCACCGAGGGCGTCACCACCTACGTCACCGGCGCCACCGCGGTGAGCGTCGACGTGGCCGCCACGCTCGACAGCGCGCTGCCGCTGTACCTGGCCGTGGTCGTGGGCCTGGCGCTGATCCTGCTGATCCTGGTGTTCCGCTCGCTGCTGGTGCCACTGGTCGGCGTGCTGGGCTTCCTGCTCACCATCGGCGCGTCGCTCGGCGCGACGGTCGCGGTGTTCCAGTGGGGCTGGCTGGCCGGCGCGGTCAACCTCGACACCACCGGACCGCTGATCAGCCTCACCCCGATCATCGTGATCGGCATCCTGTTCGGACTCGCGATGGACTACCAGGTGTTCCTGGTGTCCCGGATGCACGAGGCGCACCACCGCGGCAATGCTCCCCTGACGTCCATCACCACCGGCTTCCGCCAGGCCGCGCCCGTGGTCGTCGCCGCCGCGCTGATCATGTTCTCGGTGTTCGCGGGCTTCGTCCCGTCCGGTGAGCCGACGATCAAGTCGATCGCGTTCGCCCTGGCGATCGGCATCCTCGTGGACGCCTTCGTGGTCCGCATGGTGATCGTCCCGGCGGCGCTGGCGCTGCTCGGCGAGAAGGCGTGGTGGCTGCCGAAGTGGCTGCACCGGCTGCCCGAGCTGGACGTCGAGGGCACGCAGCTCGACGACCACCCCGCGCGGGCCGACGAGCGGCCCAGGGCCGAGGTCGCCGGCTGACCCGGGCGGTCACGTCCACGCGAGGAGCCCCCACGACCCGTCGTGGGGGCTCCTCGCGTTCCGGTCCAGCGCCGCACGGCTCAACCGCCCGACCGTTCGGCCGACGCCGGCTGCGCAGCGTTCGCGGGCACACCGTCCAGTGTGGTCCGAACGAGGTAGCGGCACTGCGCTTTTAGGTGCACAGGACCTGCGGCCGGACGCGCGCGACCGTACGGTCCGGGCATGTCGAAGCTGCTCAGCGTCATCGGTGCGGCCGCCGCCGCGGCACTGCTCGCCACCGGGTGCGGCGGAACCGGCGTCATCGCGTCGGACGACCGGCCCGTGGTGCTGACCACGTTCACGGTGTTGGCCGACATCGCCGCCACCGTCGCGGACGGGCACCTGCGGGTGGAGTCGATCACCAAGCCCGGTGCGGAGGTCCACGGCTACGAGCCGACACCGGACGACGTCAAGAAGGCCGCGCGAGCGGACCTGGTCGTCGACAACGGACTGAACCTGGAGGCGTGGTTCGCGCGGTTCGTCGCCGAGGTCGACGCCCCGCACGTCGTGGTCAGCGACGGGGTCGAGCCGGTGCCGATCGCCGAGGACGCCTACGCGGGCAAGCCGAACCCGCACGCGTGGATGTCGCCGCTGAACGTCCGGACCTACGTGGACAACCTCGTCCGCGCCTTCACCGACCTGGCCCCGGCGCACGCCGCCGACTTCCGGGCCGCGGGCGACCGCTACGGGGACGAGCTCCAGCGGGTGCACGACGACCTGGTGGCGGCGCTCGCGGTGCTGCCCGCCGGCAAGCGTGCGCTGGTGACCTGCGAGGGCGCGTTCTCCTACCTGGCTCGCGACGCCGGGCTGACCGAGCGCTACCTCTGGGCGGTCAACGCCGAGCAGCAGGCGACCCCGCAGCAGGTCGCGGGCGTCATCGACTTCGTGCGCGCCAACGCGGTGCCCGCCGTGTTCTGCGAGTCCACCGTGTCCGACGCGGCGATGCGGCAGGTCGTCGCCGCCACCGGGGCCGCGTTCGGCGGCGTGCTCTACGTCGACTCGCTGTCCACACCGGACGGTCCGGTGCCGACCTACCTGGACCTGGTCCGCCACGACGCGCGGACCATCACCGCCGCGCTGACCGGGAGGGCGGGGTGAGCGCGGCCGAGGTCGGGGTCGCCGTCGGCGTCGCCGGTGCCGACGCCGTCGAACTGGCGGACGTGACGGTCCACTACGGCGACGTGCTCGCGCTCGACGGCGTCACGCTGTCCCTCCGGCCCGGTCGGGTGTGCGGGCTGGTGGGCGTGAACGGCTCGGGCAAGTCCACGCTGTTCAAGGCGATCACCGGCCTGGTGCGGCCGGACCGCGGCGCGGTGCGCGTCCGGGGCGGCCCGCCCGGCGCGGCGCGGCGCGCGGGCGAGCTGGCCTACGTGCCGCAGAGCGAGGCGGTCGACTGGTCGTTCCCGGTGTCCGTGCGGGACGTGGTGATGACGGGGCGGCACGGCGGGCTGGGGTTCACCCGCCGCCCGCGCCGGGCCGACCACGACGCCGTGGACCGGGCGCTGGAGCGGGTCGGCCTCGCCGACCTCGCCGACCGGCAGGTCGGCCGGCTGTCGGGCGGGCAGCGCAAGCGCGCGTTCGTCGCCCGCGGCATCGCGCAGCAGGCCCGCGTGCTGCTGCTGGACGAGCCGTTCTCGGGCGTGGACAAGCGGTCGGAGGCGACGATCGCGCGGCTGCTGCGGGAGCTGGCCGCCGAGGGCGCCGCGGTGCTGGTGTCGACGCACGACCTGCGCGCGCTGCCCGACCTCGCCGACGAGGCGGTGCTGCTGATGCGCCGCGTCCTGGTGCACGGCCCGCCGCACGAGGTGCTGCGGCCGGACAACCTGGTCCGCGCGTTCGGCCTCGACGTGACCGCGCGCGACGGGGAGGCCGGGTGACCGCGTACGAACTGCTGGTGGAACCCCTCGGCTACGGGTTCATGGCGCGGGCGCTCGCGGCCACGGTGATCGCCGCCGCCGTGTGCGCGGTGCTCTCGTGCTGGCTGGTGCTCATCGGCTGGTCGCTGATGGGGGACGCGGTGGCGCACGCCGTGCTGCCCGGCGTGGTGCTGGCCTACGTGCTGGGCGCGCCGTTCGCGCTGGGCGCGGTGGTGTTCGGCTTCCTCGCCGTCGCGCTCATCGGCGTCATCCGCGACACCAGCCGGGTCAAGGAGGACGCGGCGATCGGCATCGTGTTCACCACGCTGTTCGCCCTGGGGCTGGTGCTGATCTCGGTGACGCCGAGCCAGACGGACCTCAACCACATCGTGTTCGGCAACCTGCTCGGCGTGGGCCGCGCCGACCTGGGCCAGATCGCCGTGCTCGGCGCGGTCGCGCTCACCGCGCTGCTGCTCAAGCGCCGCGACTTCACCCTCTACGCCTTCGACCCGGTGCACGCCCACGCCATCGGCCTCGACCCGCGGTTGCTGGGCGCGTCCCTGCTCGGCCTGCTGGCGCTGACCTGCGTGGTGGCGCTCCAGGTCGTCGGCGTGGTGCTGGTGGTGGCGATGCTGATCATCCCCGGCGCGACCGCACACCTGCTCACCGACCGGTTCGGGCGGATGCTGGTGATCGCACCGGCGGTGTCGGTCGGCGCGGCGGTGGTCGGGCTGTACCTGAGCTACCACCTCGACACCGCGTCCGGCGCCATGGTGGTGCTGGTGCAGGGGGCGGTGTTCCTGCCGGCGTACCTGTTCGGGCCGCACGGCGCCCTCGCGGGGCGGATCGCGGCGGGCCGCCGCCGTGCCCGGACGTGCGGCTGACCCCCGTCACCCGCGTGGCACGCCGAGCGCGTCGGCGAGCCAGCCGTCCGCGCGGGCGTGGAACCGCCGCGTCACCCCCGTGCGGCGGGCCCAGCTGTCGAACCCGTGCGGCGCGCCCGGCACCACGTCCGCGGTGACCTCGACGCCCGCGGCGCGCAGGCGCTCGGCGTAGGCCAGGTCCTCGTCGTGGAACAGGTCGACGGAGCCGACCCCGATCCACGTGGGCGGCAGGCCCGCCAGGTCCGCGGCGCGGGCGGCGACGGAGAACGCCGGGGCGGTGGGCGCGCCGGGCTCACCGCCGAGGTAGGCGCGCCAGCCGGTGGCGTTGCGGCGGTTGTCCCACACGCGGTGCTTCACCGCGTCGAGGTCGCGGCGGGCGGCGGTGCGGTCGTTGAGCATGGGCGAGTTGAGCCACTGCGCGGCCGGTGCCGGACCGCCCTCGGCGTGCAGCCGCTGGACGAGGCACGCGGCCAGGCCGCCGCCCGCGCTCGCGCCGCCCAGGGCGACCCGCGCGGGGTCGACGCCCAGCTCGGCCGCGTTGCGGTGCAACCACGTCCAGCCCGCGAGGCAGTCGTCGAGGGGCGTCGGGAACGGGTGCTCGGGCGCGAGGCGGTAGTCGACGGAGACCACGGTGATGCCGAGCGTGCGCGCGAGGGCGACGCAGCGGGCGTCGTCCATCCTCGGGTTGCCCAGCACGTACCCGCCGCCGTGGACCCAGTAGAGCGCGGCGGGCACGGCGTCGGCGACCGGCCGGTAGAGCCGCAGCGGCGCGGGCGCGCCGACGACGTCGCGGACCCGCACGTCGTCGGCGCGCGCGGCGGGGATGCGCGCGCTCGCGGCGCGGACCAGGCGCAGCACCAGCCGGTTGCCGATGGGCAGCGGCGGCAGGCGGCGGACGGGACCGCGCAACTCGGGGTCGATCAGCTCGATGTCCACGGGTTCGGTTCCTCCACGGGTTCGGGGTGGGTGGTGGGCACAGGATCACAGCCGGTGGGCGTCGCGCCCCGGCACGCCGCACCGCGGTCGCGGACGTCGGGGGCGCCGCGCGTGAACGGGTTCACGCGCGGCACTCCGTAGTTCGAGTCTCGAAGTTCTTGCCGGAACGGTAACAGCTTCGAGACTCGAAGCAAATCCGTTCGAGGTTCGAAGCTGTTACCGTGGCCGCATGGACGAGCTGGAGGCCGTCGTGCGGGCCAACCACGAGGTCTTCATGCTCACCGGTGACCGGATCGCCACCGTCCTCGCCGACCACGGCCTCACCCACGCCACCGCGCAGGCGCTGTGCGCGATCGACCCGGCCGAGGAGCCGCCGTCGATGAAGGCGGTGGCCGGGCGGCTGCACTGCAACGCGCCGAACCTGTCGTTCGTCACCGACCAGCTCGTCGGCCGGGGCCTCGTCACGCGCGTCGCCGACCCGCGGGACCGGCGCTCGCGCGTGCTGGTCCTGACCGACGCGGGGCGACGCGTGCGCGCCGACGTCATGCGCGCGACCCTGAGGCAGACCCCGTTGGCCGGCCTGGACGAGGCGGACCTGAAGACCCTGGCGGCGATCCTGGACCGGGCGCTGCACGGCTGAACCGCCGGTCGTGCCACCGGGCCGCGCCGGCCACGCCGCGAACCCCTCGGGCGAGTCGGTCCCGTCGGACGCGAGCAGGCCGAAGCCGTCCTCGTGGAGCCCCGACGCCACTCGTCGCGCGCCTCCAGCCAGGTCGCGTGCAGACTCGCGGTGGACTGGATCAACTCGTGCGCACGGTGACGGTACCGGTCGGAAATGACACAGGCTTGTCCGGTGACTCCCCCGTTCGGCCCTTCAGTTTTGTATAGATCGTTCATAAGTTGAATGAGTCTGATGCAAAAGTCCGAGGACAACGACCGAAAGTCCGTCCGTCGACTCGGGTCACCGACGATCTTTCGGCTCTTCCGACTGCCCAACGGCCCGAGGGCCGGTTCCCGTCGCGCGCCGAACGGAGCAGGATGGACAACGACGCCCAGACCGGCCGGCTGGCCAGGTTGATCTCCCGTCGCACCGTGCTGGCGACGAGCGCGGTCGGCCTGGCCGTCCCCGCCGTCGTGGCCCCGGGCGCGACGCCCCTCCGGGAGGCCGCGGCGCAGGACGGGACCGTCAAGCGGCTCACCGTCTACGCCGAAGCCCTGCCCGGCAACCTCTACGGCTACGGCCTGGCTCCCGGCGAGGCCACCGTCCCGGGCCCCACCTTCGAGGTCTACGAGGGCGACACGCTGGAGATCACGCTGGTCAACAACACCGACCGGCGGATGTCGATCCACCCGCACGGCGTGGACTACAGCACCGACTCCGACGGCGCGCCGCTGAACAACTCTTTCAACAACCCGGGCGAGACGCGCGTCTACACCTGGCGCACGCGCGGGATGACCGGCGCCGGCGGCGGCAGCAGGCGGTTCATGCCGGGCAGCGCGGGCTACTGGCACTACCACGACCACGCCATGGGCACCGACCACGGTTCGCTGGGTGTCGCGCGCGGCCTGTACGGGGCGCTGGTCGTGCGCCGGCGCGGCGACCTGCTGCCCGACAGGCAGTTCGTCGCCGTGTTCAACGAGATGTCGATCAACAACCAGGTCGCGCCGCACACGCCGATCTTCGAGGCGCGCCTCGGCCAGCGCGTCGAGTGGATCGCCATCGGCCACGGCAACCAGTTCCACACCTTCCACCTGCACGCGCACCGCTGGGCGGACAACCGCACGGGCATGCTCGAAGGCCCGGCGGACCCCAGCCAAGTGGTCGACAACAAGGACCTCAACCCCGGCAGCTCGTTCGGGTTCCAGGTCATCGCCGGGGACGGGGTCGGCCCGGGCGCGTGGATGTACCACTGCCACGTGCAGTCGCACTCCGAGACGGGGATGTCGGGCATCTTCCTGGTGCGCAACGCCGACGGCTCCATGCCGCCCGGCGCGCAGGACGCCGTCGACCGCTTCCGCGGCCACGCCCACGGCACGGCGGGCGCGGCCGGACAGGCGCCGGACCGGGCACAGCCGCACGAACACCACTGACCGCACGGCCTGCCAACGGTGAAGGAGTCGGCGATGGGCAGAGGGTTTTCTCCGGGCAGGCGACGCGGGGGCAGGCGACGCGGGGGCGCGCGGGCGCTGGTGGCGGCGACCGCCGCGGCGGCGCTGGTGGGCGGGCTGCTCGCCCCGACCCCCGCGACCGCGCAGCCGCCGCAGGCGCCGGCCGTCACCGCCACGGGCACGTCGGTGCTGGTCTTCCACGGACCGGCCGACGGGCAGGAGGACCCGGTCGCGCGCGCCGCGGCGGTGTTCCGGGAGATCGGCGCGGCCAACGGCATCACCGTGGAGACGTCGTCCGACCCGGCGGTGTTCACCGCGGACGAGCTGGCCGGGCACCGGGGCGTGGTGTTCCTGTCCGCCGCGGGCGTCGCCCTCAGCCGTGGGCAGGAGTCCGCGCTCCAGGCGTACGTGGAGAACGGCGGCGGGTTCCTCGGCGTCGGCGACGCCGCCAAGGCGCAGGCCGACTCGACCTGGTTCACCGGGCTCATCGGCACCCGCCCGGCGGGCGGGAACAACACGCCGGAGACCGTGGCCGCGGTGACGGCCAGCGGCGAGAACCCGCCCAACGAGACCAAGGAGAAGCTGACCGACGGGGACGACCGCACCAAGTGGTTGACCCGCGCCACGACCGGCTGGGTCGCCTACCGCCTCAACGCCGCGGCGGCCGTGAACCGGTACTCGCTCACCTCCGCCAACGACTCCGCCGGGCGCGACCCGCGCGACTGGACCCTCCAGGGTTCGGCCGACGGCACGACGTGGACCGACCTCGACCGGCGGACCGGCCAGTCGTTCGACGACCGCCTGCTCACCCGGACGTTCACCGTCGCCGAGCCCCGGTCGTTCCCGCACTACCGGCTGAACATCACGGCGAACGGCGGCGAGCCGCTGATCCAGCTCGCCGACCTGGAGCTGTTGTCCGGCGACCCCACTCCCCCGCCCACGCCGGCGGTGCAGGAGGCCCGGGTCAACGTCCTGGACCGGCTGCACCCGGCGACGGAGGACCTGCCGCTCAACGCCACCCTGTCCGATCGCTGGTACAACTGGGACCCCAACCCGGTCGGCCTGGTGCACACCGTCGCCCAGGTCGAGGAGTGGGGCTACCGGGCCGGTCCGGGCGCCAACGGCGCGTTCCACCCGGTGTCCTGGTGCCGCGACTACGACGGCGGCCGGTCCTTCTACACCGGCATGGGGCACACCGCGGGCAGCTACGACGCGCAGGCGTTCCGCACGCACCTCACCGGCGCCCTGAAGTGGACCACCGGGATGGTGCGCGGCGACTGCCGGGCCACGATCGCCGCCAACTACGAGGTCGAACGGCTGACCGCCGCCAACCAGCAGGGGCGGCTCGACCAGATCGGCGAGCCGCACGGCCTGACCGTCGCACCGGACGGCACGGTCTTCTACGTCGGCAAGGCGGCCTGCCCCACCGGGCCGGTCGCCGACTGGGCCAAGCCGGAGGTCGGCCTGGGCTGCGGCACGATCCACCGGTTCACGCCGGGGGACGAGGAGGTCGAACTGCTCGCCACGCTGCCCGTGATGGGCAACCGGGGCAGCGGGTCCGAGCTGGTCAAGAACGAGGAGGGCCTGCTCGGCATCGTGCCCGACCCCGCGTTCGCGCGGAACGGGTGGCTCTACGTCTACTGGATGCCGCACGACACGGTGGACCGGGAGAAGCGCACCGGCAAGCGCACGATCTCGCGGCTGACCTACGACAAGGCCACGCGGAGCATCGACCTGGCCTCCCGCGTGGACCTGCTCCAGTGGACCGCCCAGCAGCACAGCTGCTGCCACGCGGGCGGCGGCATGGCGTTCGACGCGGCGGGCAACCTCTACGTCGGCTCCGGTGACAGCAACTCCTCCGAGGGCTCGCAGGGCTACTCGGGCAACAACTGGACGGCGGAGTACCAGGGACTGTCCTTCCAGGACGCCCGCCGCACGGCCGGCAACACCGACGACCTCAACGGCAAGATCATCCGCATCCACCCCGAGCCGGACGGCACCTACACCATCCCCGAGGGCAACCTGTTCCCGCCGGGCACCGACAAGACCCGCCCCGAGATCTACGTGATGGGCGTGCGCAACATCTCGCGGCTCCAGGTCGACCCCGTCACGCAGTGGCTGACCGCCGCGTGGGTCGGTCCGGACGCCACGAACCCGAGTCCCGACCTGGGTCCGGCCAAGTACGAGACCGCGACCATCATCACCGAGGCCGGCAACCACGGCTGGCCGTACTGCATGGGCGACAAGCAGCCCTACCGCGACCGCAGCGACACCGACGCCAAGGTGCTGACCGGCTGGTACGACTGCGACGCCCCGAAGAACACCTCGCCGCGCAACACCGGCCTGGTCGACCTGCCGCCGGTGAAGGCCAACATGCTCTGGTACTCGCCGGGCGGGGGCGGACCGGTGTTCCCGCTGCGCCCGGACGGCGTGCCGACGTACAAGCCGGCCGATGCCACGTACACCCAGCCGTACCTGCGCGGCGGCGGCCAGGCCGTGATGACCGGTCCGATCTACCGCCGCGAGCTGGTCGACACCGACAGCGGGGCCGCGTGGCCGGAGCACTGGGACGGCAAGTGGTTCATCGGCGACCAGAGCAACTCGGCCAACCGGGTCGCGGTGACCGTGGACCCGGACGGCGTGCCGACCGCCGCGCCACCGGTGTTCGTCGAGACGCTGCGGGCGATCATCCCCGGCGGCAACGGCGACCACCGGCTCCAGAGCTGGATGGACGCGAAGTTCGGCCCGGACGGTGCGCTGTACCTGCTCGACTACGGCGGCGGGTTCTTCACCCTGCACGCCAACCAGAAGCTCATCAGGATCTCCTACCGGGGCGGGGCGCCGACCCCCGCGCCGTCGGCGACCTCGGTGGCGGTGCAGGGCAAGCCGCTCACCGTCGCGTTCACCGGCTCGAAGTCCGGCGGCGTCTCTCACCGCTGGGACTTCGGCGACGGGACGTCCTCCACCGAGGCCGACCCGCGGCACACCTACGCCAGGCCCGGCTCGTACGACGCGGAGCTGACCGTGGCCTACGCCGACGGCGAGCGGCACGTGCTGCCGCTGAAGGTGGACGTCGGGTGCGCCGTGGCCGACGAGCGGGACGCGGTGTGGCTCGGCGGCGTCGACTCGGGCGTGCCCAACGACCAGGTCGGCGGCGGCTGCACGATCAACGACCTGATCGACGACGAGAGCCCGTGGGCCGACCACGGCGCGTTCGTCCGGCACGTCACGGCGGTCGCCGACCGGTTGCAGCGCGACGGCGTGGTCAGCGGGCGCGAGAACAGCGCCCTGGTGCGCGCGGCGGCGGCGTCCGACGTCGGCACGCCCGCCAACACCGGGTACGAGCCGATCTTCGACGGCACCGCGCGGTCGCTGCGCGGGTGGACGCAGGCCCCATCCGGGTCGTTCTCCGTCCAGCCGGACGGCGTGCTGCGGTCCTCCGGCGGGTTGGGCATGTTGTGGTACCACGCGAAGCAGTTCGGGGACTTCTCGCTGAAGCTCCAGTTCCGCGACTCGTCACCGGAGGGCACGCGGGCCAACGGCGGTGTGTTCACCAGGTTCCCTGACCCGCGCACGCCGCTGGAGCAGCGCCCGCCGGGCAGTTGCGGCACCACGGGCAGCGCCCGCACGTCCCCGGCGTGGGTGGCGATCTTCTGCGGCCACGAGATCCAGATCTACGACGGCGAGACCGGTGAGCCGCAGAAGACGGGCTCGGTCTACAACTTCGACCCGGTCGGGCTGCCGGGCGCGGGCGCGACCCCGAAGGGCGTGTGGAGCGACTACGAGATCACGGTTGTCGGGCAGCACTACACGATCACCCGCGACGGCGTGGTGGTCAACGAGTTCGACAACGCGCCGGGCAGGCAGTCCTCCCGGGCCGGCGACCCGCCGACCGACCTGCGGCAGTTCGCCGCCGGGTTCCTCGGCCTCCAGAACCACGGCACGAACGACGTGATCGACATCCGCCACGTCCGGGTGCGGTCGCTGTGACCGGCCGGAAGGGGTTCCCCGTGCTCCGACGCTCGATCGCCGCGCTGGTGGGCGGATTGCTGGTGGCGTCCGCGCCGCCGGCGTCCGCCGCCCCGACGTCCACGGCCCCGGCGCCGGTGGCCGTGGCCCAGGTGCTGACCTGGACGGCGGACAACGACATCACCCGCTACCGGACGGCGCCGGCCGCGGCGGTGGCGGGCGCGGCGACCCTCGTGTTCGAGAACAGCGAGGCGACCGGCAACACGACCGGCATGCCGCACACGCTGACGTTCGACACGGAGACGCCCGGCTACAACCACGACGTCGCGGTGGACGTCCTGGCCAACCCGTTCGACAGCGCCAACGGCCGCCACCAGGTCGACGTCGTGCTGACGCCGGGCAAGTACCGCTACCACTGCACCATCCCCGGGCACGGCACGATGGTCGGCGAGCTGGTGGTGACCGCGGGCGGCGGTGGCGAGGACACCACCCCACCGGTGGTGTCGGCGGAGGTCGCCGGTGACCGGAACGCCGATGGCGACTACCTGGGCGAGGCGACCGTCACCGCGTCGGCCTCGGACGCGCAGTCGGGCGTCGCCTCGATCGAGTACCAGGTCGACGACGCGGGGTTCGAGACCTACACCGGGCCGGTGCGGGTCACGGCGGTGGGCGACCACGCGGTGCAGTACCGGGCGACGGACGGGGCGGGCAACGTGTCCGCCGTCGGGTCGACGGCGTTCCGCGTGGTCGAACGCCCCGCGGAGGACACGACGCCGCCGGCGGTGGCGGCCGAGGTGACGGGCGAGCGGAACGCGAGCGGCCAGTACCTCGGCAAGGCCACCGCCACCATCACCGCCACCGACGCGGGGTCCGGCGTCCGGACGACGGAGTACACCCTCGACGGCGGCCCCTGGACCCCCTACACCGCACCCGTCGAGGTCACCGCGCCGGGCGCGCACATGATCCACCACCGCGCCACCGACAACGCCGGCAACACCTCACCGGAGGGCATGAGCGCCTTCACCGTCGTGGCGGCACCCGTCGAGGACACCACACCGCCGACCGTCACCGGGACGGTGACCGGTCAGCGGGACGCGGACGGGAACTACCTGGGCGTCGCGACCGTCACCATCACCGCCTCCGACGACGGCTCCGGTGTGGCGGTCGTCGAGCACGCGGTGGACGGTGGCGCGTGGACCCGCCACACCGCTCCGGTGGTCGTGCGGGCGCAGGGCGCGCACTCCGTCCGCTACCGGGCCACCGACGGGGCGGGCAACACCGCGCCGGAGAAGTCGCTGTCGTTCAGCGTCGTGGCGCCGGGCCAGGACGCCTGCCCCGACTCCGACACGCGGGCGACGGTGGTCATCGGCGACGACGACACCGGGGTCGCGAACACCGACACCGGGAACGGTTGCACCGTCAGCGACCTGGTCGACCAGCACGGCGACCACGTCGACCACGGCGCGTTCGTCCGGCACGTGGAGCGCGTCACCGGCGACCTGGTGGCCCGCGGCCTGCTGACCCGGCGGGAGCAGGGCGTCCTCGTGCGCGCGGCCTCGCGATCCGACATCGGCAACCAGACCCGTCCGCACCCAGCAGGGAGAACGACCATGGCCAGACGGACCGCACCCGTCCTCGCGACCCTGAGCATCGTCGCCGCCTCGGCGGTGTTCGCCCCGACCGCCCACGCCGGCCTGGTCACGCACTGCGTCGGCAGTGGCGGGGCCGTCACGGTGCCCAACGACCTGCTCGTGCCCGCAGGCGAGTCGTGCTCGCTGGACGGCACCACGATCACCGGCGACGTGCAGGTGGCGGCGGGCGCCAACCTGGTGGTGGCGGGCGGCACCGTCAACGGCGCGGTCCGGGTGGCCGCCGACGGCTACCTCGACCTCACCGACACCCGCGTCGACGGGCAGGTCGTGCTCGCGCCCGGCGGCTTCGGCGTGTTCCTCGGGAACAGCGACACCGGCCGGGTCCTCGTGGAGCCGAAGGGCTCGGCGGCGGCCGAGGGCTTCCTGTACGTGGAGGGCGGTTCGGCGATCGACGGCGACGTGACGGTCGGCGCGGGCGAGGTCAGCCTGGTGGACAGCGAGGTCACCGGCGACGTCGGCACCAACGGCGCGTACTTCACCGACCTGCACGGCACGTTCGTGGACGGCACGCTGTCCGTGCTGAACAACGCCACCGGCAGCGTCGTCTGCGGCGGCGCCGTGCTGGGCAAGGCGACGTTCGCGGGCAGCCTCGGCGGCATCCAGCTCGGCCCGAACGGCGCGCTGGACACCTGCGCCTCGGGCGGCTACTTCGCGCGGGACGTCGTCATCTCCAACACCACCGGCCGCACCACGCTGGACGACAACGTGGTCAACGGGACGCTCCGGCTGTCGGCCAACGCCCCGGTGGCCGAGGTGGCCGCCAACAACCGGGTGCGCGGCGGCATCACCGGGGACCACACCGCGACGACGGCGGCGGCGCGCGCCTCCGCCGTCGCGGCCGACGGCACCCGGGGCACGGCCGGGCGGCGCGCCGGCGACCGCGAGGCGTCGGCCCTGGTCGAGGCCGCCGCGCACGGTCCCGCCCGCCTGTGAGCACCCGCCTGTGAGCACCCGCCCCGGACCCGTGCCCGCCACGGGTCCGGGGTTCAGGCGGACAGGCCGTCCAGCACCGGGAGGACCACCGCGAACGCCGTGAGGGCGAGCGCGCAGGCCGCCGCGAGCGCCCACGCCCGCTCGCGGTGCGTGCGGCCCAGCAGCGGCACGAGGACGGCCACCGCTCCGAACGCCCAGGCGTTCGCCGCGTACCCCAGGTTCCACGCGTAGTGGACGGCCTCCATGCCGAACACGCCCGCCAGGGCCGCCAACCCGACCACGCGGGCGGGCACCCGCCGGCCCCGCCGCCACGACGCGCCGGCCCACCCGAACAGCGGCCCGGCCACGAACGCCAGCACCAGCCACACCAACGGCCAGAACGGGTCGCCCATGCCGTCGCGGCCGACCTCGGCGAACCCGTAGTAGCCGATCACCAGCCCGCACTCCACGGCGAGGCCGCCGACCACCGCCGCGGTGACCGACGAGCGCGCGACCAGCAGCGCGCCGACGACGAAGGCCGCGAGGCTCCACACCGCCCCCGAGTTGGCGACCTGGTTCCACCCGCCGGGCAGCCACCCCTGCGCCAGGTTGGTGAGCACCCCGATCCCCAGCCCTACGGCCAGCGGCGCCACCGTCATCCCCGGCCACGACACCGCGCCCACCGCACCGCTCCGCACACGTGTGGTCACACGCCCACCTCCCGACTATGAACCGAGTGTATACACGCGGTTCATAGCCGGGTGGATCGCCTCAGGCCAGGCGGCGGTCCAGCACCTCGGCCGACAGCACGTGCTCGACGACCATCACCGCCGCGCCCAGGACACCCGCCTCGGTGCCCGCCTTCGACGTGACGATGCGCAGGTCCTGGGTCGCCAGCGGCAGGGAGCGGCGGTAGACCGACTCGCGCACGCCCGCGAGCAGCATCTCCCCCGACTGGGCGACCAGCCCGCCCACCACGATCAGCGACGGGTTGAACATGCTGACGCACGCGGCCAGCACCTCGCCCACCTCGCGGCCCGCCTGGCGCACCACGCGCCCCGCCTCGGCGTTGCCCTCCCGGACCAGCCGCGCCACGTCCGCCGCGGTCCGCGCCTCCACGCCGCGCGAGCGCAGGGTCGAGGCCAGCGCCGGGCCTCCCGCCACGGCCTCCAGGCAGCCCGTGTTGCCGCACCGGCACAGCACGTCGTCCGCGCCGGGCGCGTGCACGTGCCCGAGGTCGCCCGCCGCGCCGGCCGCGCCGCGGTGCAGCACGCCGTTGCTGATGAAACCCGCGCCGATGCCGGTCGCCATCTTGACCACGATCACGTGCCGGGCGTCCGGGAAGCACCGCGTGTGCTCGCCCAGCGCCATCAGGTTGACCTCGTTGTCGACCAGGACCGGCACGCCGAGTTCCGCGCCGACGGCCGCCGGGACGTCGAACCCGTCCCAGCCGGGCATGATCGGCGGGTTGTTCGGCTTGCCGGTGGAGTGCTCCACCGGGCCGGGCAGCCCGATGCCGACGCCGGCCAGCGTCGCCGGGTCGAGGTCCGGGAGCATCCCGCGCCACGTCTTGACCAGCAGCGGCAGCACGGCGGTCGGGCCGTCCGCGATGTCCAGCGGCACCTCCTCGACGGCGGACAGGCGGCCGTCGAGGTCCGTCACCGCCACCCTCGCGCGGGTCGCGCCGACGTCGGCGGCCAGCACCGACCGGGCGCCGGCGTTGAACGCGAACAGGTCGGCCGGCCGGCCGCCGGTGGACTGCCCGTTGGCGCCCTCGGTGACCAGCCCCGCTCCCAGCAGGGCGTCGAGGCGGGTGCGGACGGCGGACCTCGCCAGCCCGGTCTCGGCGGCGATGTCCGCCCGGGTGCGCGGCCGGCCGTCCCTGAGCAGCCCCAGGATCGCGGCGGGGGAAGCGGTGGCGGAACCCGGTGCCCTGTCCATCGCCCCAGTGTCGCAGAGCGGAAAAGCTCCTGGTCAGGTTCGTGCCGTGGCGCACCGGGGATCATCCGAACGGACCGCCGGCAACCTGTTCGCACGACGGCGCGGGCCGTGGTGGACTACCGGTCGTGGACGCACCGGACGACCCCGCCGCCGTGCTCGCCGACCTCGGTGAGCGCATCGCGGCGTGCACCCGCTGCCCCCGGTTGGTCTCCTGGCGGCGGGAGGTGGCCGGGCACCCGCCGCCCCGGTTCGCGGGCGAGCGGTACTGGGCGCGCCCGGTGCCGGGGTTCGGCGACCCGGCCGCGCGGGTCTACGTGCTGGGCCTGGCGACCGCCGCGCACGGCGGCAACCGCACCGGGCGGGCGTTCACCGGGAACCCCACCGGGGACTGGGTGGTCCGCGCCCTGCACCGGGCCGGGTTGGCCGACCGGCCCACGTCCGAGCACGCCGACGACGGGCTGCGGCTGGACGGCGCGTGGACGGGGTCGGCGGTGCGGTGCGCGCCGCCGGGCAACCGGCCGACGCCGCTCGAACGCGACACGTGCCTGGGCTTCCTGTCCGAGGAGGTACGGGCGCTGACCCGGTTGCGGGTGCTGCTGGTGCTGGGCGGCTTCGCCTGGGACGCGGCCACGCGGTGGGCCGGCGTGCGGCCGCGCCCCCGCTTCGGCCACGGCGTCGAGCACCGCCTCGACGCCGGTCCCACCCTGCTCGGCTGCTACCACCCGAGCAGGCAGAACACCAACACCGGCGTGCTCACCGAGGCGATGCTCGACGCGGTGGTGGCCCGCGCGGTGGAGCTGGCGCGTCCGTAGCGGGCGGCGGGCGCGCCGCGGCTCACGACTCGACCCGCGCGACCAGCTCCGCGACCACCCCGGCGTCGAACGGGCTGCCGGGGAACGCGCCGAGCCTGCTCAGCGGCAGGCTGCCGAGGAACGCGGAGACCTGCGAGTCGGCGAGCACCCCGAGCCCGCCACCGCTCTCGGCGAACGCCCGCTCCAGCACCTCGGCGCCCCTCGGGTCGGCCCGCCACTCGCCGAGCGTCGAGTCGGCGGTGAGCGGCACCCTGGTGTCGTCGCCCTCGACCACGACCGCCACGGCCGTGCGCAGGTCGCGCGACGACGCGCCGACCTCGAACACGTGCTCGCCGCCCTCGACGACCCACCGCCCCAGGCGCGGGTCCCAGTGCTCCAGGTCGGCGCGCGGCACGCGCACCACGACCTCCGCGGTCCGCCCGGCCGGGATCTCGACGCAGGCGAAGCCCTTCAGCTCGCGCGGCACGCGGCGCACCGCCGACCCCGGGACGCTCCCGTACACCTGGACGACCTCGCGGCCGTCGCGGTCGCCGTCGTTCGTGACCGGCACCCGCACCTCCACGCCGCCGTCGACCTCGGACGCCGTCGCCGCGCCGTAGGAGAAGGTGGTGTAGGACAGGCCGAACCCGAACGGGTAGGCGACCTCCTGGCCGCGCGCGTCGAACCCCCGGTGGCCGATGTGCAGGCCCTCCCCGTAGCGGACGTGCCCGGCCTCGCCCGGGAAGTCCAGGTGGGAGGGGTGGTCGGCGAGCGCGAGCGGGATGGTCTCGGCGAGCCGTCCCGACGGGTTGACCACGCCGAACAGCACGTCGGCGACCGCGCCGCCGCCGGCCTGGCCGAGCAGCCAGGCCTCCACCAGGGCGGGCACGGCGCGGTCCCAGGGAGCGGTGCGCACGACGGCGCCGTTGGACAGCACGACCACGGTCCTCGGGTTGGCGGCGACGACCCGTTCGACGAGGGCCACCCGGGCGGGCGGCAGGTCGAGCGAGTCGCGGTCGCGCCCCTCGGTCTCCTCCGCGGTGCCGATGAACACCACGGCCACGTCGGCGGCCCGCGCGGTCTCGACCGCCTCGGCGGCGAGCGACCCGTCGTCGTCGCCGTCGAGCGCGTAGCCGGCGGCGAAGGCGACCGGCGCGGTGGTCAGCGCGGTGATCTCCGCCAGCGCGTCGTCCAGCCGGGTGGGGGTGACCCGGGAGCTGCCGCCGCCCTGGTAGCGCGGGGTCCGGGCGTGCTCGCCGATGACCGCGACCGACGCGCCCTCGCGGGGCAGCGGCAGCAGGCCGCCCTCGTTCCTGAGCAGCACGACGGCGCGGCTCGCCGCCTCCCGGGCCAGGGCGTGGTGCGCGTCGACGTCGTAGGTCGCGCCCGGGTCGGCCCCGGCGACCGCCCGGTCGACGAGGGCGAGCACGCGGGCGGCGGCGGTGTCGAGCGCGGCGGGGTCGAGCGCGCCGTCCTCCACGGCCCGCACGAGGGCTTCGTCGCCCGCGGTGTCGGGGCCGGGCATGGTCAGGTCGAGCCCGGCCCGCACGGCGGCGACGCGGTCGACCACCGCGCCCCAGTCGGACACCACCAGGCCGTCGAAGCCCCACTCGTCGCGCAGCACCTCGGTGAGCAGCCACCGGTGCTCGGACGCGTGGACGCCGTTGACCTTGTTGTACGCGCACATCACGGTCCACGGTCGCGCCTCGCGCACGACCCGCCGGAACGCCCGCAGGTACACCTCGTGCAGCGTCCGCTCGTCGACGTCGGCGCTCACCCGCATGCGGTCGGTCTCCTGGCTGTTGACCGCGAAGTGCTTGAGCGACGCGCCGACGCCCCGGTCCTGGAGGCCGCGCACCCACTCCACCGCGAGGACGCCGGTGAGCAGCGGGTCCTCGGCGTAGTACTCGAAGTTGCGCCCGCCGAGGGGCGTGCGCTTGAGGTTGACGCCGGGACCGAGCAGGACCGACACGCCCATCGCGCGCGCCTCCTCGCCGAGCGCCGCGCCGACCCGGTGGACCAGCTCGGGGTCCCAGGTCGAGCCGAGCGCGACGGCCGGCGGGAAGCAGGTCGCCGGCTCGCTGTCGAGCAGGCCGGCGCCGTCGCCCGTGCGCTGCAGGCGGACGCCGTGCGGCCCGTCGGTGAGGGTGATCGCGGGGACGCCCGCGACGGCGGCGGTGTGCCAGAAGTCGCCGCCGCCGGTCAGCGCGGCCTTCTCCGCCGCGGACAGGTGCGACAGCCGGTCGTCGGTGCTCACGGTGCTCCCTCCGCACGGTACCTAGCACCTACTAGGTACCGGGTCCGACGCTACCCTGGCCCCGACCGGCCGGCCCGGCGGGACGAGGAGGCGCACGTGGCGGGTGGTGAGCCTCCCCGGCGCGACAGGTCGCGCCTGCCCGCGGCCCGGCGGCGGCGGCAGATCGTCGAGGTGACCACCCGGCTGATCGCCGAGCGCGGCTTCCGGGGCCTGTCGATGCAGGACGTCGCCGACGGCTGCGGGCTCACCGTCCCCGGCCTGCTGCACCACGTCGGGTCGAAGGACGGGCTGCTGGTCGCGGTCCTGGAGCACCGCGACGCCGAGGACGCCCGCACGCTCGCCGCCGAACTCGGCCGACCCGACGACCTCGCCGGGGTGGACCTGCGGCGGATGTGCTCGGCGCTGGTGCGGCGCAACGCGTCGCAGCCGGAGATCGTGCGGCTGTTCACCGTGCTGCAGGCGGAGTCGCTGGCGCCGAGCCACCCCGCGCACGACTACTTCGCGGCCAGGCAGGACCGGACCGTGGCCGTCTTCACCGACCTGGCCAAGGACGTCACCGACACGCCGGGGTCCCTCGCCAGGCAGATCACCGCGATGATGGACGGCCTCCAGACCCAGTGGCTGCGCTCCCCCGGGACGACCGACCTGGTCCGGGAGTGGGAGGCCGCGGCCGGGTCGCTGTTCGCGGGACTGCCCGCCTAGCGCGGGTGGCGCGGTGCGAGCAGGAGGCCGGTCACGGCGTCGGTGAGCGCACCGCCCACGAGCGCCCAGTCGGCGGGCGTGCCGGAGTCGGCGGCGGCGCGCTCCTGCTCCGCGCAGGTGTGGATGACCGCGAGGCGCATCGTCCGGCCGCGCAGCGCCGCCTCGCGCGGCGGCAGGTCGGGGGCGTGCTCCCACACGGCGGCCAGGCCCTCCTGGTGGTGCGGTCCCAGCATCAGCTCGGAGCGCGGACCGGCCGAGTACGCCGGATCGGTCGAGGTCTGGGCGGTGAACCGGGCGAACCAGCTCGGGTTGCCCAGCGCTGCCAGGTGCTCGGTGTAGGGCAGCACGAGGCTGGCCACGTGGTCGCGCGGACGGGTGGAGCCACGCGCGGCCTCGACCATCTCGCGCGTGCGCCGGGCGATCGGCTCGGCGTGCGCGCGGGCGATGGCGTCCAGCAGGTCGGCGCGGGTGCCGACGTGGTAGGTCAGCGCCGAGTTGTTGGCCTGCCCGGCGGCCTCGACGATCTGGCGGTTGGAGACCTGCGCGAGCCCGAACTCGGCGAAGAGGCGCTCGGCGGTGCGCAGCAGCAGCGCGCGGGTGGCCTCCGCCTGCTCCCGCCGGGAGGTCGGCCGCAGGCGGTCGCCCGGCACCCGGGACGGTGTGTCGGTGTCCATCGGCCCATCATCGCGCGGCACCCGCCCGACAGCGCGTCGTGACCGGACATCCACCCCAAGTGACGAAACCGGCAGCGGACCGGTGAGCGCGGACGAGGGCCGACCGGGCGGTGGGCGGTGGGCGGCCACCGGCGGACGGCCCTACGATGCGGCCGGAGCCCTCGGCACACGGACCCTTCGGCCCACGGGGAGGTCGTCATCGCGGCACCCGCCGAAGCGCCGCACGCGCCGCGTGCGCACCCGGTCCGCCGCGCGCTCGTCCACTACCGCCGCACGTTCGGCAGCGTGGGCCTGGTGTTCGCGCTGGTGTTCTTCGCCTGGTCGATGACGCCCTCGCTGCTGCCCCGCCCGTGGTACCTCCAGGGCGTGGCCACCGGCCTCTGCACGGCGACGGGCTACCTGCTCGGCTCGGCCGTGGCGCGGCTGACCCGCCGGCTCGGGTTCCGCCCCGGGTGGTCGGTCGCGGCGCGGCGGCGCGGGGACGCCGCGCTCGCCGCCACCGCCGCGGTCTGGGTGCCGGCGGCCCTGGTCCTGGGCGCGCACTGGCAGGACCAGGTGCGCGAACTGGTCGGCGTGCGGCCCGACCAGCGGTCCTACTACGGCCTGGTGCTGGTGGTCGCGCTGGTGGTCGCGCTGGGCCTGCGGGAGACCGGCCGGGCACTGCGGGCCGCGTCACGGCGGGTGGCCGCCTTCGCCGCCCGGTTCGTGCCGGGCCGGATCGCCCGCCTGGCCGCCGCCGCGGTGGTGGCGGTGGCCGCCGTCCTGTTCGTCGACGGCGCCCTGGTCAACGGTTTCCTGATGGTGGTCAACCGGATCGCCGCCACCGCCGACCGGGGCGACGAGCCCGGCGTCGTGCGCCCGACCGCGCCGGAGCGCTCGGGATCACCGCACTCGCCGGTGGGCTGGGAGACGCTGGGCCGGGAGGGCCGGGCCTTCGTGGCGGGCGGACCCACCGCCGCCGAGCTGGGCGCGTTCACCGGCCGCCCGGCCCCGACGCCCATCCGCGTCTACGGCGGCCTGTCCTCGGCCGGCTCCCTCGCCGAGGTCGCCGCGCTCGTCGTCGCCGAGCTGGAGCGCACCGGGGCGTTCGACCGGGCCGTCCTCGCCGTCGCCACCACCACCGGCACCGGCTGGGTCGACCCGTCGGCCGCCGAGTCGCTGGAGCACGTCGCCGGCGGCGACACCGCGATCGCCGCCCTCCAGTACTCCTACCTGCCCAGCTGGGCGGCGTTCGTCGCGGACCGGGACAGCCCGCGGGCGGCGGGCGCGGCGCTGTTCGAACGGGTGTACGCCGCGTGGGAGCGCCGTCCGGCCGACCGGAGGCCCGCGCTCGTCGTGTTCGGCGAGAGCCTGGGCGCGTTCGGCGGGCAGGCGGCGTTCAGCGGCGTGCAGGACATGACCGCGCGCACGTCCGGCGCGCTGTGGATCGGGACGCCGAACTCCACCGGGGTGTGGGCGCGGACCACCGCCGACCGGGACCCCGGTACGCCCGAGCGGCTGCCCGTGGTCGACTCGGGGGCGGACGTCCGGTTCGCCGACTCCCCCGACGACCTGGACGGGCCCGGCGACGGTCGCGTGGTCTACCTCCAGCACGCCACCGACCCCGTCGTCTGGTGGTCGCCGCAACTGCTCACGCGCCGCCCGGACTGGTTGGCCGAGCCGCGCGCGCCCGACGTCAGCCCGCAGATGACCTGGTTGCCCGCCATCACCTTCTGGCAGCTCACGACGGACCTGGTGTTCGCCACCGACCTTCCGCCGGGGCAGGGGCACCACTACGGGCCGGCGGAGTCGGCCGAGGCGTGGGCGCACATCCTCGCGCCGCCCGACTGGACCGACGAGGACGCGAGGCGGTACCGGGACGCGGCCCAGAGGCGTTATCGCTAACACCGGCCCCGTTGACAAGGCCGACCTTGACGCGTTACCAATGTGAGCCACCCCACTTGCCGCCGACGGGTGATCGACGAGCCTGGTTGTTAACGCTAACAAGATGTGACCCGCCGCCCCGACCACCGCAGATCGGAGCAGATCATGGCCCGACGAGCACGCGCCTGCGCGGTGTCGCTCCTCGTCCTCGCCGCCTCGCTCACCCTGCCGGGGACCGCCCACGCCGTCACCCTGCCCACCGGCGCGCGGTCGCTGGAATCGGTCAACCTGCCCGGGCGGTACGTCCGGCACGCCGACTACCTGGGCCGGCTCGACGCCGTGACGGCCGCCGCTTCCGCGCAGGTCAAGCTGGACGCGACGGTCACCGTCACGTCCGGGCTCGCCTCCCCGTCGTGCCACTCCTTCCAGGCCGCCAACGGCATGTTCCTGCGCCACCGGGACTGGCGCCTGCGCCTGGAGGCGAACACGGGCACCGCGCTGTTCCGCGAGGACGCGACGTTCTGCGCCGTCGCCGGATCGGTGACCGGTTCGGTGTCGCTGACCGCGTTCGGCCACCCGACCCGGCGGCTGCGGCACCGCGACCACGAGCTGTGGGTGGACCCGGTCCAGGACACCGCGCAGTTCCGCGCCGACAGCTCGTTCCGGATCACCGCGCCGTGGGTGCCGAAGTCCACCAGGGGGCCGGTGATCCCGGGCCTGTACGCCGACCCGCACATCGCGCACTTCGGCGGCCGCTACTACCTCTACCCGACGACGGACGGCTACGCGGGCTGGGCCGCGCCGTACTACAAGGCGTTCTCCTCCGCCGACCTGGTGGACTGGACCGACCACGGCGTCGTGCTCGACCTCCGCCCGGACGTGTCGTGGGCGGACGACTCGGCGTGGGCGCCGGCCGTGGTGGCGAAGAACGGCCGGTACTACCTGTACTTCAGCGGCGGCGCGACGTCCGGCGACACCGGGAAGCACCTGGGCGTGGCGGTGTCCGACTCCCCCACCGGCCCGTTCCGCGACGCCCTGGGCAGGCCGCTGGTCCGCGCCGGGGCGTACGCCGGGCAGGCCATCGACCCGATGGTGTTCACCGACGACGACGGGCGGTCCTACCTGTACTGGGGCAACGGGGCCGCGCACGTCGTGCCGCTGAACGCGGACATGGTGTCGTTCGACCCGGCGGCGGTGCGCACGATCACCCCGAGCGGCTACCGCGAGGCGACGTTCGTGCTGAAGCGCGCCGGCACCTACTACTTCATGTGGTCGGAGAACGACACCCGTGACGAGGACTACCAGGTCGCCTACGCCACCGGTCCGTCGCCGCTCGGACCGTGGACCAAGCGCGGCGTCGTGCTCCGGAAGCGTTTGGAGGTCGGTGTCAAGGGCCCCGGCCACCACTCGGTGGTGCGCGCGCCGGGCACCGACACCTGGTACGCGGCCTACCACCGGTTCGCCGTGCCCGCCGGCGACGGCACCAACCGCGAGGTGGCGATCGACCGCGTGGCGTTCAACGCCGACGGCACCATCGCCCCGATCGTGCCCACCCCGTGATCAAGGGAGATCACCCGTGTCACCAGCACTGACGAGGTTCGGCGCGCTGGTCGCCGCCGTGGCCCTGCTGTTCACGTCCTGGTCGGTGACGGCCGCCGAACGAGCGTCTGCGGCGGAGCCGTTCACCGGCTACCTGATGGCCCACTTCACCGGCGAGCACGCGAACGGCGAGCAGCTGTACCTGGCGCACAGCCGGGACGGGCTGCGCTGGACCGACCTGAACAACGGCGCGCCCGTGCTGCTGTCCACCGTGGGCACGCGCGGTGTGCGGGACCCCGCCCTGGTCCGCTCCCCCGCGGGCGACCGGTACAGCGCTTGACCGGTGCCCATCAGCGCGATGAGCGCCAGCAGCGTCACCGGCGTGGCCGCACCGCTCGCGGCCAGCGCCGCCAGCGCCGCCGCGCCTGCCAGCATCATCGCCTGGCCGGACATCAGCACGCGGCGCCGGTCGAGGATGTCGCCGATCGCACCCGACGGCACGACGAGCAGGAACACCGGCAGCGTGGTGGCCGCCTGGACCAGCGCGACCTGGAAGGTGCTGCCGCCGAGGTCGCCCATCAGCCACTGCGCGCCCACGGTCTGCGCCCACGTGCCGGTGTTGGAGGCGAACTGGGCCAGCCACAGCGCGCGGTACGCGGTGCGGCGCAGCGGTGCCCACGCGGACGGAGCGGTCATGCGGTGGCTCCGGTCACCACCGGCAGGTACCTCCCGGTCGCGCCGTCAAACCCCCCTCACCGCTTCGGGCCGGAGCGCCGCCAGCGCCCGCTTGTCCGGTTTGCCGCTGGGCGCGATCGGCACCTCCGCGACGGTCGTCACGGTCGCGGGCACGGCGTCGGGACCCAGTTCGACGGCGACGAGGGCGCGCAGCGCGGCGCCGTCGGGCGAGGCGCCCGCGCGGGGGACGACGAACGCGTGCGCCGCTTCACCGGTGCGCTCGTCGGGCACGCCCACGACGTACGCCTGGTCCACGTCCGGGTGCGACACGAGGACCTTCTCGATCGGGCCCACGTAGTGCAGGACCGCGTTGACGATCACCACGTCGCGGGCCCGCCCGGTCAGGTGCAGGAAGCCGTCCTCGTCGAGCCGGCCGAGGTCGCGGGTGCGGACCCAGCCGTCGCGCACGACCTCGGCGGTGCGGTCCGGGTCGCGCCAGTACCCGAGGAAGGCGTTGGCGGTGCGCACCACGACCTCCCCGGTGGCGCCCGGCGGCACGTCGGCGCCGTCCTCGTCGACGACCCGCACCTCCACCCCGTCCCACGGCCTGCCCACGGACGCGAGGGCGCCGGGGTGCCGCCGCACGTCCTCGGCGGTCAGCAGCGACACCACGCCCAGCTCGGTCTGGCCGTAGGCGTGGTGCACCACGTCGCCCAGCACCTCGACCGCCTGGGCGAACCGGTGCGGCGCCAGCGGCGACCCGGCCACCAGCAGCACGCGCAGGGTGGTCAGGTCGTCGGGGCGCGCGGTGTCGAGCAGGCGGTGCAGCCTCGGGACGGTGAGCAGGCACGCGGTGGCGCGCAGCCGGCCGAAGTCGCGCGGCAGGTCGGGCGGTCCCTCGGGGACCACCGCCGTGCCGCCGGTGAGCAGGCACAGCGCCAGGTGCTCGAACACGACGGCGCTGGCGAGGGTGCCGAACAGCAGGAACCGGCCGTAGCCCGCGGCCAGCGCCCGCGTGCGGTCGGTCCACCGCGCCGGTTGCCACGACCAGTGCCCGGTCAGCGCGGCGTAGGTGAAGGCGGCGCCCTTGGGCACGCCGGTGCTGCCGCTGGTGGAGACCACCAGGGCCACGTCGTCCGGCCGGCCCGCGGGCACGGGGTCGTCGCCGTCGGCGGGCAGGTCGCGCTCCAGCACCACGACGCGCGCCGCCCCGGCCGCGCCGCGCAGGGCCGGGGCGTCGGTCCCGGCGTCGACCACCAGCACGTCCACATCGGCCAACACGTGCGGCAGGTGCGCGGCGGGCACGCCGGGCCGCACCCCGACGACGCGGCAGCCCAGCACGTGCGCGGCGACCTGGGCGGCGAGCCCTTCCGCGGTCACGCCGGTGGCGAGGGCCACGCCCCGGCCGGGTCCGGCGCCGGCGTCGCGCAGGGCGGCGGTGGTCCGCCGGACGAGGTCGAGCAGTTCGCCGCGGGTGGTGGTGCGCGGACCGCGCTCGACCGCGGGGGCGGCCGGGTCGCGGGCCAGTTCGTCGAGCAGCGCCTGGGGGAAAACGGACTCTTCCGACATGGGGCCTCCGAATCTCCGGACGACTCACTACCACCGGGCCGGGTGATTCGGCGTAATCGACAGCGTCTCGACATCCAGTGCGACCGTTCGGAGCACGATTACTGTTCGTCCAGGAGAATTCGGACTACCCCAAAAGTAGGTGAGCTAGATCACATTGAGCATTTCCCGAGACGTTGTTTAAGTCTCAACCAGCCGCCGAAAATGCCCGTCGGACGAGAGGAGCATTCCGGTGCCCAGCACGGAGGAGTTCGAGTACCTGGTGATCGGCGCGGGTCCGGCGGGGTTGCAGGCCGGGTATTTCCTCGCCCGCGCCGGGCGCAGCCACCTGGTGGTGGAATCGGGCGCGGCGCCCGGGACGTTCTTCACCCGCTTCCCCCGGCACCGCACGCTGATCTCCAGCAACAAGGTACACACCGGGTGGGACGACCCGGAACTGCGGCTGCGCATGGACTGGAACTCCCTGCTGTCCGAGGAGCGGGCGCCGCTGTTCACCGCGCGCACCCCGCGCTACTTCCCGCCCGCCGACGAGATGGTGGGCTACCTGGCCGACTTCGCGGCCGCCCACGACATCGCCGCCCGGTACGACACCCGGCTCGTCGAGATCACCCGACCCGACCTCTTCGAAGCCCGTGACCAGCACGGGAACACCTTCCGGGCGAAGCGGCTCATCGTCGCCACCGGTGTCTCGCTGCCCAACGTGCCCGACTTCGAGGGCGCGGAGCTGGCCGAGCGCTACGACACGGTCACCACCGACCCCGCCGACTTCACCGACCAGCGGGTGCTCATCGTCGGCCGGGGCAACTCCGCGTTCGAGACCGCCGACAACCTGATCGAGACCGCCGCGGTCATCCACGTGGCCGGCGCGGGCTCGCTGCGCCTCGCGTGGCGCACCCACTTCGTCGGCCACCTGCGCGCGGTGAACAACAACTTCCTCGACACGTATCAGCTCAAAACGCAGAACGCGGTCCTCGACGGTCGGGTGAAGCGGATTCGACGGGATGTCGACGGCTACCACGTGCAGGTCGCGTTCGAACGCGTGGACGAGGTCGTCAAGGAAATCCGCTACGACCGGGTAATCCTGGCCACCGGATTCCGGTTCGACGCGTCGATCTTCGCCCCCGAGTGCCGTCCGCGACTCACCATCGACGACCGTTTCCCGGCCCAGACCGAGACCTGGGAGTCGGTGGACGTGCCCGATCTGCACTTCGCCGGGACGATCACCCAGGTCCGCGACTTCAAGAAGTCGACCAGCGGTTTCATCCACGGTTTCCGGTACGGCGTGCGCGCCCTGCACCGCATCCTGGAGCAGCGCCACCACGGCGTCGACTGGCCCACCACCGACCTCGGCGACCAGGTCGGCGCGGCCGTGGACGAGGTGGTCCGCCGGGTCAACACCAGCTCGGCGCTGTGGCAGCAGTTCGCCTTCCTCGGCGACGTGCTGCTGGCCGGGCCGGACGGGCGGCTGCGCTACGCGGAGGAACTGCCCGTGGACCACGCGCGGGTCGCCGTGCCGCGCGGGGACTTCGGCGAGGTCGCCGCGCACGCCGTGATCACCCTGGAGTACGGCGAGGACCACGACGCGGTGGACCCGTTCGACGTCACCGCCGGGCGCAAGTCCCAGGACGACGTGCAAGGGCTCGACGGTCGCTACCTGCACCCCGTGGTGCGGGTCCACCGGGGCGGCGAACTCGTCGGCGAGCACCACATGACCGAGAACCTGGAGAACGAGTGGGACGGCGAGGCCGTGCACCGCGCCCCGCTGCGCGCCTTCCTGGAATCCCACTTCGGCTCGCCCGTCGCGGACCCGCCCGGCGTGGACTCGCCCGGCGTGGACTCGCCCGACGTGGACTCGCCCGGCGTGGTCCGGGCGTGACCGGGGTGCTCGCCGCCGCGCGCGACCGGGCGCGCGACGTGCTCGACCCGGCGTTCTACGACTACGTCGCGGGCGGCGCCGGGCGGGAGCGGGTGGTGGCCGACAACGAGCGCGCCTTCGACCGGCTCGCGCTGCTGCCGAGGGTGCTGCGCGGCAGCGCCGTCCGCGACACCACCGTCGACCTGCCCGGCGCGCCCGGCGCGGCGCCGGTGCTGGTCGCGCCGACCGCGTTCCACCGCCTCGCCCACCCGGACGGCGAGCTGGCCACCGCGCGGGCCGCCGCGCGCACGGGCGTCGTGCTGGTCACCGGGATGGCCGCCACCACGGCGGTCGCCGAGGTGGCCGCCGCCGCCCGCGCCGCGGACCCCGCCGCCGCCGTGTGGTTCCAGCTCTACCTCCAGCCCGAGCCCGAGGTCACCGAGTGCCTGGTGCGCCGCGCCGAGCGCGCCGGGTGCACCGCCCTGGTGGTCACCGTCGACTCGCCGGTGTTCGGGCGGCGCGAACGGGACCTGCGCAACGGCTTCACGGACCTGCCGGCCGGCTACGCCGCGGAGAACATGCGCGACCTGCCCGGAGGACCGCCGGGCCGCACCCGGGACATCGCCATGTCGCCCGCGCTGTCCTGGGACGACCTGGCCCGGCTGCGGGAGGCGACGGCGCTGCCGGTCCTGCTCAAGGGCGTGCTGCACCCCGCCGACGCGCGCCTGGCCGTGGAGCGCGGCGCGGACGGGGTCGTCGTGTCCAACCACGGCGGGCGGCAGTGCGACGCCGTGCCCGCCGCCGTGGACGCCCTGCCCGCCGTGGTGGCGGCGGTCGACGGGCGGGTGCCCGTGCTGCTCGACGGCGGGGTGCGGCGCGGCACCGACGTGGCCGTGTCGCTGGCGCTGGGCGCGACCGCGGTGGGCGTCGGCCGACCCGTGGTGTGGGGCCTCGCGGCCGGGGGCGAGGCGGGCGTGCGGCAGGTGCTGGAGGAGCTGCTGGACGAGTACGACCACGCGCTCGCGCTGTGCGGGGCGCGCGGCAACGCCGACCTGGCCCCGGACCTGGTGGTGCGCCGCGGCGGTGCGCGGTGAGGGCGCTCCCCCTGCTGGCCGCCGCGGCCGCGGTGCTCAGCGCGCCCCGGTGGCTGCCGCGGCGCGTCGTGGCGCTGCGCGTCAAGGTCTTCGAACTGGTCAACGGCGACCGCGCGGTGGTGCTGCCGAACGACCGGCACGGGCCCGAGGTGTTCGAGCGCGTCTACGCCGACCCGGCCGCCAACGGCCGCAGCCGCGGCGCGGGCCTGTCCGACCTGTTCTGGTACTGGCTCTCCCCCGGCCCCGAGGTGCACCAGGAGCACCTGGAGGACGGCCCGCGCTACGACGACGTCGCGCGCACCACCCGCCGGATCGTCGCGGGCGCGTCCGGGCCGCTGGCCGAGGCCGCCGCGCGCGCCACGTCCGCCGCGCTGGACGCCCTGCCCGACGACCGGGTGAGCCTGGTGCGGCTGCGCGACCTGGTGATGCCGGTGTGGGCGGCGTACTTCCACGAGCTGGTGTTCCGCGAACCGTGCCCGCCGCACGCCCGCGACCTGATCGTGGGCCACGCCCACGACGTCGTCACCTCGCTCAAGTGCACCGGCCTGCGTCACCCGCGCCGCCGGGCCCGCCTCACCCGCTACCTGGCGACCCGGGTCGAGGCGGGCGACGTGCCGCACGAGCTGCCCGCGTCGCTGGGCACCGCCGAGCGGGTCCACTACCTCCAGGGCACGTTCTTCAACACCGCCGTGGTGCAGATGTCCGAGGCGACGGCCCACCTGCTGCTGGCGATCGCCCGGCACCCCGACGTGCAGCGGCGACTGGTGGACGACCCCGACGACGACCGCTACCTCGACCACGTGCTGGACGAGGTGCTGCGGATGTACCCGCTGTTCGGCATCGCCCACCGCGTCACCACCGGCGAGGTGCGGCTGGACGACGAGACGTCGCTGCCCGCCGGGGCGGTGGTGTGCTTCAGCTACCCGGACTACCACGCCACCGGCTACGACCGGCCCGACGAGTTCGACCCCGGCCGCTGGGAGGCGCTGTCCGCCCGGGACGCCCACCACATCCCGTTCGGGGTGGCGGCCAACCGCCCGTGCCCGGCGTGGCGGTTGGCGCCGCTGGCGATGCGCGCCTGCGCCCGCGAGGTGCTGCGCCGCTTCCACCTGGAGACCACCGCCTCGCACACCAGGTCCATCCCCCACCGGGCGCCGTGCCTGCTCGTGCCGCGAGGGGCCGCGCCGAAGCCGGGCGTGCTGCCGGTGCTGCGGCTGTTCGTGCGGCTTCGCGACGCGTGGGAGGACGTGGCGCGAAGCCTGGTGCAGCTCGTGCTGGGCACCGTGATGGTGCTCGACGCCCGCCGCCTGCGCCTGGCCGGTCGCTACTTCGACCGCACCGACGCCCCTGCCGCCGCCCCCGCCGCTCCCGACACCGACCACGCCGGGCGCTGCCCGCTGGTCCCCTGATCCTGGAGGCGCGTTGACCCCCACCGAACTTGCCCCCGCGTTCTTCCTCGCGGTCGTGGTCGTCCTGTTCACCTGCCGCCTCGTCGGCCGCCTGCTGCGCGCCGCGGGCCAACCGCCCGTGGTCGGCGAGATGGTCGCCGGCGTCGTGCTCGGCCCCTCGGTCCTGGGCGCGCTGCTGCCCGACGTCGAGGCCGGGCTGTTCCCCACCGAGCTGCGCCCGATCCTCTACGTCGTGGGGCAGATCGGGCTCGTGGCGTTCATGTTCCGCGCGGGCTGGGAGTTCCGCCTCGACCGGGTGCGCGGCGTCGCCCGGCCCGCCGGGGTGATCTCGCTGGCGGGCATCGTGGTGCCGCTGCTGCTGGGCGGCGCGCTGACGTGGTTCGCCGACGGCCGGGCCGACGTGTTCCCCGACGACGTGCCGCTGGCGGTGTCCGCGCTGTTCGTCGGGGTGGCCCTGGCCATCACCGCGTTCCCGATGCTGGCGCGCATCATCACCGAGCGCGGCCTCCAGGAGACCCGCTTCGGCGCCCTCTCGCTGGGCGCGGGCGCGGTGGACGACGCGGTCGCCTGGGTGCTCCTGGCCGGGGTGCTCGGCATGGCCACCGGCGACGCCGGTCCGGTGGCCATCGCGCTGGGCGGTTCGGTGCTGCTGCTCGGCGCGCTGGTGCTGGTGCTGCGGTCGCGGGGGCACGCCGTGCGGCTGGCCGAGCGGCTCACCCCGGAGAACCTGCTGCTGGTCGTGGTGGCGGTGCTGTTCGTCGCCGCCTGGTACACCGACACGATCGGCCTGTACGCCGTGTTCGGCGCGTTCAGCCTCGGCGTCGTGTTCCCGCGCTCGGAGCGGCTGGACCGCGCGGTGGGCGCGCTGACGCCGGTGGGCGCGCTGTTCCTGCCCCTGTTCTTCACCTACTCGGGGCTGAACACCGACTTCGCGCTGCTGGGCAGCGGGTCGCTGCTGCTGTTCACCGCGGCGTGCGTCGCCGTGGCGATCCTGGGGAAGTTCGGCGCCTGCTGGCTGGCCGCGCGGGCGGCGGGCGAACCGCAGTCGGTGGCGCTGCGGGTGGGAGCGCTGATGAACGCCCGCGGCCTCATGCAGCTCATCGCGCTCAACGTGGGGCTCGCGGCGGGCATCGTCACCCCGGCGCTGTTCAGCGCCCTGGTCGTGGTGGCCCTGGTGACGACCACCATGGCGACACCGGTGCTCTCGCTGTTCGACCGCCTGGACCGGCGGCGCGACCGCGGGAACCTGACCGAGCGGGCGACCGCCACGCCCGAGTCGGTCTGACCGGCTCGGTCCGACCGGGGGTCGGGGTCGGCGTGCGGGCGGCGGTTCAGGCGACCGGGCCGTGCTCGGCGTCCTGCCAGTCCGACCGCGCGTCGGCCGGCGGCAGGAACCCGACGAACCGGGACCTGCGGGCCAACCGCCCGTAGGCGTCGCCGATCGCCTGCCGCACCACGTCGTGGTCGACGCGTTCACCGAAGCGCCGGGCCACCTCCTCGGCCGCCTTGTCCAGTTGGGCCTCGACGCCGGTGTTCACCTGTTGGGGGGCGCTCGCACCGTGCCCCGGCAGCTCGCTCGTCACGGGTTCCTCCATCGCGAAGACGGCTCGGTTCCTGTCCCACGGGTACCCGTGGGACAGGACGTCGCAACCCCGTGGCCGGTCAACCCTTCCGGCGAAGCCGGGAGGCGAGCGCGGTGAGCAGCGGCGGACGCCGGGTCCGCACCGGCAGCCGGCCGGCGGCGACGTCGGCCAGCAGCGTGCCCACCGTCTCGGCGGCGTCGGCCCGGTTCGCGCCGATGCCGCCGGACGGGCCGCGCTTGGCCCACCCCACGACGTAGGCCCCGGTCCGCCCCGCGACGCGTCCACCGGTGTGCGGGACCGTGCCGGTGACCTCGTCGAACGGCAGGCCCGGCAGCGGGGTGCCGCGGTAGCCGACCGCCCTCACCACCCGGCCGGCGGCGATCTCCACGTCGCCGTCGGGACCGGTGACGCGCAACCCCCGCACCTCCGCGTCGCCGACGACCTCCAGCGGCGCGGAGTGGAAGCGGAGCACGACGCGCCGCGTGCCCCGAGGGGGCGGTGCGGACCAGTCGACGGCCTCCCGCGCGACGCCCCGGAGCAGCCCGGCCTTCCCGGTGGGCGCGGCGGCGTCGATCGCGGCGGCCGTGCGCGGGTCGTGCGCGTCGACCACCACGTCGAGGTCGTCGCGCCCGAGCAGGGCCAGCAGCTCCGGCCTGGTGTACGCGGCGACGTCCGGGCCGCGCCGGGCGAGCAGCACGACCTCGCGCACCTTCCCCGACCTCAGCCGGGCCAGCGCACCCGGCGCGATGGCCGTGCCCTCCAGGGTGGCGGGGTCGGCGGTGAGGATGCGCGCCACGTCGAGCGCGACGTTGCCGGTGCCCACCAGGACCACCCGCTCGGCCGACGGGTCCACCGCGTCCGCCGGCACGTCCGGGTGCCCGTTGTACCAGGCCACCACGGTCGTCGCGGCGAGGCTGCCGGGCAGCTCCTCGCCGGGGATGCCGAGCGGGCGGGCCGCGGCGGCGCCCACGGCGTAGACCACGGCGTCGTGCCGCGCCGCCAGCTCGTCGGCGGTGACGTCCCGCCCCACCTCGACGCCCAGCCGCAGCCGGAGCCGGGGGTGGGTGTGGAAGCGCGCGAACACGTCGCCGATCTTCTTCGTCGACGGGTGGTCGGGCGCGACGCCGTACCGCACGAGGCCGCCCGCGACGGGCAGCCGGTCGATCAGGGTGACCCGGGCGTTGGTGTGCAGCAACAGGTCCTCGACGGCGTACATGCCGGCGGGGCCGGTGCCGACCACCGCCACGTCCAGCGGCTCCAGGTCGCCGGGGATGGTGCGGTCGAACACCGGCGGAGCCCACCGGTGGAAGTTCGGCGAGGGGTCCGCGGCCTCCGCGACCACGTCCCGGTCGGCGTAGTGCTCGGCGTTGATCCGGGCGTAGGGCTCCATCGCCGCGCTCAGCGCGTCCACCGGGAAGATCGCGTCGACCGGGCACGCGTCCGCGCACGCGCCGCAGTCGATGCACGCGCGCGGGTCGACGTAGAGCATCTCGGTGGTGCCGAAGTCCGGCTCTTCCGGTGTGGGGTGGATGCAGTTGACCGGGCAGACGGCGACGCAGGACGCGTCGTTGCAGCAGGTCTGGGTGATCGCGTAGGCCATGGGGCGTCAGATGAGGTTCGCGCGCTTGTAGAACACCAGTGACGCCTTGGTGAGCAGCCCGCACGAGTCGAGGAACTCCATCAACCCGGCGCAGCTGGACCGCAGCATCGACTTGTGGTGCTCGTTGGCCCTGGCCTCGCGGATCGCGCGGGCGGAGTCGAGCCCGGCGTTGGCGTAGACCGCGTCGTTGACCATGCTGGTGACGATGGCGTACGACGCGCCGGCCACGACGACGGCGTTGACCTGCTTGCGCAGCCACCCGGCGCCCTTGAGCCGCTCGCGGGTCTCGTCGCGGGCGAACTTCATGTGCCGCGACTCCTCGACCACGTGGATGTTGTTGATGGTGCGCACGAAGGGCGCCACCCGCTCGTCGCGCATCCAGTCGCGCTGCATGACGTCCAGCACCTCTTCCGCCACCAGGATGGCGGCGTAGGCGGCCTCGCCGAAGGCGACGGTCTTGAAGGCCCGCCCCAGTTCGACCACCAACCGGCGCGGCCGGTACGCGGGCGCCCGCAGCTTCGCCGCGCCGCGCGCGAACATGATCGAGTGCCGGCACTCGTCGGCGATCTCGGTCAGCGCCCACTGGAACGCGGGGTCCGTCGGGTCCTTGGCGTAGAAGTCCCGCAGCACCATCTGCTGGAGGATCATCTCGAACCAGATCCCGGTGCTCGCCACGGACGCCGCCTCTTGGCGGGTCAGCTCGCGCTGCTGCTCGGGGGTCATCTCGTCCCAGTAGGACGTGCCGTACAGGGTGCTCCACTCCGGGCTCGTGCCGTGGTGGTCGGTGTCGAGCGGCGTCTCCCAGTCGACCTCCTGGACGGGGTCGTAGGACAGCTGCTCCGACGAGTCCAACAACCTGCGCGCGACGGCCTGGCGGTCGGACCGGTCCGCGCTCGCGCGGTCGTGGGTGTCGACGCTGGTCATGTGGGGCTCCCTGAGGACGATGGCCTGCGGTCCGTTCCTGTTACCCGAGATTACTGTTACTTATGGTTACACACAAGTGCGCCCAGTCGGAAATGCGGGCGCGCCGGAGCGACGCCGCGTGCTACCCACGCGTGGTGGACCGACTGACCCTCAGCGCGCTCGCGCACACCGACCACCCGATCTCCGCCCCGTTGGGCGACGGCACCGTCGCCGACCTGCTCGACCGCGCCATACCCCGACCGGACGCCCACCTGCTCGACCTGGGCTGCGGGGAGGGCGCGTGGCTGCTGCGCGCCCTCCAGGCGCACGACGCCGCGACCGCCGTGGGCGTCGACATCTCCGACGCCGGGTTCGACCGCACGCACGCCGAGGCGCTCCGCTGCGGCGTCGCCGACCGGCTGGAACTGGTGCGCCACGACGTGACGACCTACCGCCCGACCCGCCGCGCCGACGTGGTGCTCAGCGTCGGCGCGGCCTACGCGTTCGGCGCCCTGCTCCCCACCCTCGCCGCCGCCCGGGAGCACCTCGCGGCCGACGGCGTCCTCGTGCTCGGCGACTGCTTCTGGGAGCGCGAACCGTCACCGGAGGTGCGCGCGGAGGTCGAGGCCGGGCCGCAGGGCTTCACCGACCTGGCCTCGACCGTCGCGTCCGTCGTGGCCGACGGCTGGACGCCGGTGCACGGGCACGTGAGCACGCTCGCCGAGTGGGACGAGTACGAGTGGAGCTGGACCGGCTCGCTCGCGCGGTGGGCGCTCGACCACCCCGACCACCCGGACCACAGGCAGGCGCTGGAGGCGTCGGCCGCGCACCGGTCGGCCTGGCTCGGCGGCCACCGGGGCGTGCTCGGCTTCGTCGTGCTGGTGCTGCGGCCGACACCCCCGGGTGTCGGGGGTTGACGGGCGGCACCGGCCGGCGGCCCGTCCCGGGACCGGGCCGGACCCGTGAGCCCGGACCCCATGTGCCCCCGGGCTACCCGGCGGGGCGTTCGAGCACCGAGTACACCAGGGCGTCGACCGCGTGGTGCGGCACGAACCCGAGCTTCCCCAGCAGCCGCCCCGACGCCGTGTTAGCCCGGTCGTGGCGGGCGACGAGGCGCTCGGCGAGCCCGCGGGCGAACAGCTCGTCGACGACCGCCCCGGCGGCCTCGGTCCCGTACCCGCGCCCCCAGGCGGCCGGGGCGACCCAGTACCCGATCTCCACCGCGGGCACGCCGATGCCGGACTCCCCGACCGACCGCTCGTTCACCGAGACCAGCCCGACGAACGCACCCGAGGCGTCGTGCACCGCCAGCCAGCCGAACCCCGACCGCCGCCAGTGCTCCAGCGCGGCCTCGTGCTTGGCCGCCACGGTCGCGTCGTCCCACGGCGTGCCGTCGCCGACGTACCGCACGACCTCGGGCAGCGCGGCGAGCGCGCGCAGCCCCTCCAGGTGTTCCGGCGCCCACCGGCGCAGTTCGAGCCGCTCGGTGCGCACCCACGGGCTGTTCGGGATCACGGGACCATTGACGCACGTCCGGCGTGCCGCGTCAGCCCCTGCCGGCGATCACCATCACCGGTGCCCCGGGTCCGGCGGGCTCGTGGAAGGTGATCCGGTTGCCGAAGGGGTCGGGCACCGTCATGTCCCGGCCCCACGGCTGCGGCTCGACGCCGGGGCGCAGCGGGTAGCGGGTGGCGTGCAGTTCGGCGTGCAGGCGGGTCAGGTCGGAGACCGCGACGCGCACCGCCGAGCCGGGGGTGGCGTCGCCGTGGTGCTCGCTCAGGTGCAGCACGCAACCACCGCGCGAGACCTGCCGGTACAGCGGCAGGCCGTCCTCGAAGCGGTGCTCCCAGTCGACCCGGAAACCGAGGTAGTCGCAGTAGAACGCATACGCCTGGTCACCGGGGAAGGTGCGCAGGACCGGCACCAGCAGCGGACCGGTGGGCGCGGACAGGGCCGCGTGGCAGGTGCTCCAGTCGCGGTGGCCGAGCTGGTGCGCGATTAGTTCCAGTGCCCGGGAGTGGGTGACGGCGGTGCCCGAGGCCGCGAGCGCGGCCCGCAACCGGCGTGCCATCGCCTTGGCGTCGTCGACGGTGGTCATGGTCCGGCTTCCTCCAGCGGCGGTCACCGGCGGGTCCCCGCGTTGCCGCGGCCTGCCGCTGGTCACTGGACCGGGGTCGGCTGCCTGTCCCACCGGGCGTTCACCAGTGCGCGGGGGGCGGGCCGCCCGGAGCCCGCCCCCACACTACCCGCGAGTCGTACGTCCAGGTCACGCGAGTCGTACGTCCAGGCCATGCGAGTCGTACGTCCGCGTCGGGCGAGTCGCGCGTTCGCGCCAGGCGAGTCCACAAGCGGCATCCCGGGGCGACTTTCAGCCAGGGGTCAAGCCGTTCAGGAACTCCACCCAGCTCTCCCCGACCGGCGTCACGTTGTCCTCGGCGGGCGGCAGGCCGTCATCGGCTTGCCCCTCGTGGTCCCAGAACCACACCGAGCCGCGGTCGCCCGGTCGCAGCGAGATGCCGAAGAGGTTGCCCGCACCGTCGTCGGCGACCGGCAACAACCACGACGGCACCCGACCCCGGTAGGTGTCCAGGCTCTCCCACGTGCCCACACAGCGGGACGTCCCGCCCAGGCTGAAGATCGAGTCGACTCCGCGGTCGTTCTCGTCGAGTTGACCACCGTCCTGCTCCAGCAGGTAGTCGCGGTACTCGTCGGGCAGGGCGTGACCGACTCGCTCCTCCAGCCGTGCGATCAGTTCGGGTTCCACCGGCAGTTCGCGGTGGAGGTACTCGACCGGCACGCTCGTCCTTCTTCCTCTCAGGGGCCGCACTCCGCAATGCCTCCCGCACCACGCCATCCTGCACCCGTCGACCGGGCGGGTCGGGGCTTCAGCGGTCGGAGGGGCGGTGCCGGCGCTTGTCGACCGCGCGCCTGACGACTCCCCCGAGGAGCAGGACCACTCCTCCTGCCAGGACCGCCGGGAGCGCACCGGGGGCCTCGTCCCGGAAGACGACCGCGAGGAACAGCGTGGTCAGCCAGAACGCTCCCACCAGCAGACGTGCAACGGCCATCGGCCTTCCTTCCCGGGTTCGCACCGTCCACGTCCCGTCGACACCGCGGGCTCATCGGAGTCCGAAGAGCTGCCGAGTCGGACGATCCTGCCGAACGGGGTGGACACCGCTCGGCCCACGATTCCCCGGAACCCGTCGGTGGAAACGTCGCTCCGCGTTGCGCCCGCGGCCCGGGGGCCGATCACCACTCCGGCCCCGTCGGGGAACCTCACCTGAGCGCGAAGGCGGGCAGGCCCCTGGTGTCGCGGGCCCCTGGTGTCGCGGGTGGCCGGGACGAACGCGGCGACCGAGCGTCCACCGCGGCACGAGTACACCTCCATGCCTGTCGATATGCGAACAGGCGTGGATTGATACCTTCCGGGCATGGCGTTCACGCTGGAGCAGCTGCGCGGGTTCGTCGCGGTGGCCGATGAGCTCCACTTCGGTCGGGCCGCCGCCCGCCTGAAGATGACCCAGCCGCCGTTGAGCAGGCAGATCCAGAAGCTGGAACGCGCGGTCGGCGCGCAACTGCTGGTCCGCGACAACCGCAGGGTGGCCCTCACCGCCGCCGGCCGGGTGTTCCTGGCGCAGGCGCGGCGGCTGCTGGTGCTGGCCGACGCCGCGCCCGAGCAGGCGAGGCGGGTGTCGTCGGGCTCCAGCGGCCTGATCCGCGTCGGGTTCACCGCCGCCTCGGCCTACGGCGTGCTGGGCGCCCTGCTCGACCGGCTGTCCGACGAGCTGCCGGACCTCGACGTCGACCTCGTCGAGATGGTGACCCGCGAGCAGGTCGCCGGCCTGCTCGACGAGGAGGTCGACCTGGGACTGGCACGCCCGCCGTTCGACCGCGCCACGTTCGGCTCGCGCCTGCTGCACCGGGAGGCGCTGCTCATCGCCGCGCCCACCGGCCACCGGCTGCTCGGGGCGGGACCGCTGGTCACGGCCGCCGACGTGGCGTCCGAACCGGTGGTCATGCACTCGCCCACGAAGGCGCGCTACTTCCACGACCTCGTGGTGGGGGCCGTGCCGATCGCGCGCGGGAACACCGTGCACGCGGTGAGCCAGGTGCTCACGATGCTGTGGCTGGTGGCGGCGGGTCGGGGTATCGCGTTCGTGCCGGAGTCCGCGGCGCGGCTGTCCATCGAGGGCGTGGGGTTCGTGCGGCTGGCCACCGCCGTGCCCGAGCCGGTGGAGTTGCACCTGCTGTGGTTGCGCGCGTCGGCCAACCCGGCGCTGTGGCGGGTGCTGGACGCGCTGGAGGACCACGCGCCGCCGCCGTGAGGTCCGGTCGGCCGATGCCGTCAAGGTATTGAGCAATGCGAAACAACACTTGGACAGGCATCGGGCCGCGTTCGTACGGTGACGACGACCCCACCGCCCGCGGCACCGCGCGGCGACCCGCCGGACCGAGGACCGACACCGTGACGCTGATGCCCCCCGACGTTCTCGCCGACCGGCTCAAGTCCGGTCTGCTGTCCTTCCCGGTCACCCACTTCGACGACGCGCTGGAGTTCGACGAGGCCCGCTACCGCGAGCACCTGGCCTGGCAGTCCGGGTTCGACGTGGCCGGCCTGTTCGCCGCGGGCGGCACCGGCGAGGTCTTCTCGCTGACCCCGGCCGAGGTCGACCGCGTGGTCCGGGTCGCCGTGGACGAGGTGGCCGGCGCGGTGCCGGTCGTCGCACCCGCCACCGGCGGGACGGCGTCGTCCGCGGCCCAGGCCAGGGCCGCGCAGGAGGCGGGCGCCTCGGGCGTGCTGCTGTTCCCGCCGTACCTGACCGAGGCGGGCCCGCGCGGTCTGGTCGAGCACATCACCGCCGTGTGCCGGGCCACCGACCTGGGCGTGGTCGTCTACAGCCGGGCCAACGCCGTGCTGTCGGACGCCGTCGTCGCCGAGGCGGCCGACCGCAACCCCAACCTGATCGGCCTCAAGGACGGCGTCGGCGACATCGAGCGGATGACCCGCACGTACGCCCGGGTCGGCGACCGGTTGGTCCACATCGGCGGGCTGCCCACCGCGGAGACCTCCGCGCTGCCGCTGCTCCAGCTCGGCGTGAGCACGTACTCGTCGGCGTTGTTCAACTTCCTGCCCGAGTTCGCCCTGGAGTTCTACGCCGCGGTCCGCGCCCAGGACCGCACCGCCGTCTACCGGATGCTCGCCGACTTCGTCATCCCCTACCTCGACATCCGCGACCGCGAGCGCGGCTACGCGGTGTCCATCGTCAAGGCCGGGCTGACCGCCGCGGGTCGCGACGGCGGTCGGGTGCGCCCGCCGCTGAGCGACCTCACCGCGGACGAGCTGGCCGAGCTGACCGCGCTCGTCGGCAAGGTCGCCTGACGTGGCCGGCCGCTCCCCCGCCGTGCTCGACCGGATCGCCTCGGTGACCCTGTCCTCGGTGATCCTCCCGCTGCCCACCGGCATCAGCGACGCCAAGGTCCTCACCGGGCGGCAGCGGCCGATGACCGAGGTGGCCTTCCTGTTCGCCGAGATCCGCACCGAGGCGGGGCTGGAGGGGGTCGGGTTCGGCTACGCCAAGCGCGCCGGCGGCCCGGCCCAGTTCGCGCACGCCCGCGAGGTCGCCCCCGACCTGATCGGCGAGGACCCCAGCGACATCGGACGGGTGTGGACCAAGCTGGTGTGGGCGGGCGCGTCGGTGGGCCGCAGCGGCGCGGCCACCCAGGCGTTGGCCGCGATCGACGTGGCGCTGTGGGACCTCAAGGCCAAGCGCGCGGGCCTGCCGCTGGCCAAGCTGCTCGGCGCGCACCGCGACTCGGTGCGCTGCTACGACACCTCCGGCGGTTTCCTGCACGAGTCGGTCGAGCGGCTCAAGGACAACGCCACCCGCGCGCTGGAGTCCGGCGTCGGCGGCATCAAGGTCAAGGTGGGCCTGCCGGACCGGGCCGAGGACCTGCGCCGGGTGGCCGCCGTGCGCGAGCACGTCGGCGACGCCGTGCCGCTCATGGTCGACGCCAACCAGCAGTGGGACCGGCCCACCGCCATGCGCGTGGGCCGGGCGCTGGAGGAGTTCGACCTGGTCTGGATCGAGGAGCCGCTCGACGCCTACGACACCGAGGGCCACGCCCGGCTGGCCGGGGCACTCGACACCGCCATCGCCGGCGGCGAGATGCTGACCAGCGTCGCCGAGCACCACGAGCTGATCAGGCAGGGCGCGGTGGACGTCCTCCAGCCCGACGCGCCGAGGATCGGCGGCATCACCCAGTTCCTCAAGCTCGCCGCGCTCGCCGAGCACCGCAACCTCCCGATCGCGCCGCACTTCGCGATGGAGATCCACGTGCACCTGGCCGCCGCCTACCCGCTGGAGCCGTGGGTGGAGCACTTCGACTGGCTGCACCCGCTGTTCGACGAGCGCCTGGCGATCAGCGGCGGGCGGATGCACCTGTCGGACCGTCCCGGCCTGGGCATCACGATGAGCGACCGGGCCCGCGCCTGGACCGTCGACCGCGTCGTCGTCGACGAGTCCCGCTGACCGTCCCCGGTGGAGGAGACCCGGTGACGGTGCGGGCGGCGGCGTGAACGCCGTGCTGGGCGGTTTCAGCGCGTTGATCGCGGTCATCGCGGTCGGGTGGGTGACCGCCCGCACGGGCGTCCTGGGCGACGGCGCGGCCGTGGTGCTGTCCCGGCTGTCGTTCTACGTCGCGACGCCCGCGCTGCTGCTGCTCACCCTCGCCGACGCCGACCCGTCGGCCCTGTTCTCGCCCACCCTGGTGGCCACGGCGGGCAGCGCGGTGCTGTGCGCGCTGCTCTTCGTGGCCGTCGGCCGGTGGCGGTGGCGGATGCCGGCGGCGGAGCTGGCGATCGGCGCGCTGGCCACGTCCTACGTCAACGCGGGCAACCTGGGCGTGGCCATCGCGGTGTACGTCCTCGGCGACGCGTCGATCGTGGCCCCGGTGCTGCTGTTCCAGGTGCTGGTGCTGGCGCCGGTCGGGTTGGCGGTCCTCGCCTCGTCGCACGGCCGGGTGTCGCCGCTGCGGCTGCTCGGCCAACCGCTGCGCACGCCCGTCGTCATCGGTTGCGCCCTCGGGCTCGTGCTCGCCGAGACCGGGTGGGAGCCGCCCGCCCTCGCGCTGCGGCCGGTGGAGCTGCTGGCCGGCCTCGCGGTCCCGGCGGCCCTGCTGGCGTACGGCACGAGCCTGCACGGCGCGCCCCGGCCGGGCGCGGGCGAGGCGGCCGGGCGGGTGTGGCTGGCCGTCGCGCTCAAGGCGGTGGTGCAGCCCGCGGCGGCGTACGCGCTGGGGCGCTGGGTGCTCCGGCTGGACGACGCGGCGCTGCTGGCGGTCACCGTGACGTCCGCCCTGCCCACGGCGCAGAACGTGTTCGTCTACGCCACGACCTACGACCGCGGTGTCGTGCCGGCCCGGGACGCCGTGCTGGTCAGCACCGTGCTGTCGGTTCCCGTCCTCGTCGGGATCGCGCTCGTGCTGGGTTCCTGAGGGCGTCCGCGCCCTGTGGTGCGAGCGAGCGCCCACGGGGTGCGGCACGTCACCACATCAGTATGGAGATATACCTATTACTTCATAGGTATAGTCGTCGGGTGACCGAGCGACCCACCTCCGACACCTCGCCGACCACGCGGTTCGCCGTGCTCCTCAGCGACCTGCACCGCGTGGTCGACCGGCGCATGGCGCGGGACTTCCCGCACCCCAAGCCGCCGGAGAACCAACTGGCGCTGCTGCGGCTCGTCGGCGGGCGGGAGGGGATCACGGTCCGCGAGGCGGCCGACGTCCTGCTGATGCAGCCCACCAACGTGAGCACGCTGGTCTCCCAGCTCGTGGAAGCCGGGCTGCTGACGCGGGCGCAGGACGACCAGGACCGCCGGGTCGCGCACCTGCACGTCACCGACGAGGCGCGCGCCCGGATCGAGGGGGCCGACGCCGCCATGGGCGACGTCCTCGCCGAGGGGCTGCGGCGCGTGGACCCCGCGCAGGCCGACGCCGTCCTGCGCGCCCTGCCCGCACTGGCCGCGCTGCTGGACGCCCTCGGCTGACCCACCCCGACCGGTCGTCCCGGCCCGTCGCCGGTCACGCCCACCGTGGACACCTCCACGCGGACACACCTCGAAGGGAAACCCGTGCACGACACACCCGTCCTGGCCGGCGCTCGACCGGAGGCGGCACGAGAACGGCGCAGCCCGCGCACCAACCCCTGGTGGACGCTGGTCGCCGTCGCGTTCGGCCTGTTCATGGTCGGCCTCGACGGCAGCGTGGTGGCGATCGCCAACCCCTACATCGGCCAGGACCTGAACGCGTCGCTGTCCGAGCTCCAGTGGGTGACGAACTCCTACCTGCTCGCGCTGGCCGCCGCGCTGATCCTGGGCGGCAAGCTCGGCGACCGGTTCGGCCGCCGCACGTTCTTCCTGGCCGGCCTGGTCCTGTTCACCCTCGCCTCGGTGGCCATCGCGGTGGTCGGCTCCACCGCGGGCGTCATCGCCTTCCGGGCGCTCCAGGGGCTCGGCGGCGCGCTGATGATGCCGAACACGCTGGGCCTGCTGCGGGCGGTCTTCCCGCCCCGCCGGTTCGGTGCGGCGGTCGGCATCTGGGCCGCCGTCTCGTCGGTGTCCACCGCGGCCGGCCCGATCGTCGGCGGCCTGCTGGTGGAGCACGTGAGCTGGGAGTCGGTCTTCCTGATCAACGCCCCGATCGGCCTGCTCGGCCTCGTCGTGGGCCTGCTCGTGCTGCCGGAGAGCAAGGACGGCACGGGGCACCACCGGTTCGACCTCCCCGGTGTGGCGCTGCTCGCGCTGGGCATGATCGCGATCGTCTACCCCGTCGTGCAGAGCGAGGCCTGGGGCTGGGGCTCGCCCAGGACCCTCGGCCTGCTGGCGCTCGGCGTGGCGCTGCTGGCCGTGTTCGTCGTGGTCGAGAACCGGACCGCGCACCCGCTGCTGCCGATGCGCCTGTTCCGCAACCCGTCGTTGAGCGTGGCCGCGGCGGTCACCGCGGTGAACTTCTTCGTGCTGCTGGGCTCGATCTTCTTCCTCATGCTGTACCTCCAGAACGTGCGCGGGTACGGCGCCGTCGAGGCCGGCGTGCTCACCCTGCCGCTGAGCCTGGCGTCGATGGTCGCCAGCCCGCTCGGCGCGGCGTTGACCGACCGGTACGGCCCCCGCCTGACGCTCACCCTGGGCATGGTGCTCCAGGCCGGCGCGTCGTTCGGCCTGCTCGGCCTCGGCGTGGACTCCGGCTACGCGACGATGTGGCCGTGCTTCCTCGCCCTCGGTCTCGGCGTGGGCATGGTGATGGCCGCGTCCTCGGAGGCGATCGTGGGCAACGCCCCGGTGCGCGACGGCGGCGTCGCCGGCGGTCTCCAGGCGACCGCGCTCCAGGTCGGCGGCGCGCTCGGCACGGCGGTGCTGCTGTCGGTGCTGGGCAGCCGGGTCGGGTCGGTCCTGCGCGACTCCTTCCTGTCCGCCGGGGTGCCCGCCGCCCTGGTCGACGGCCTGACCGGCGCGCACGACGCGGTCGCGATGGGCGTGACCCCCGTGCTGCCGGGCGTGGGCGCCGACGTGCAGGCCGCCGTCCACCAGGGCGCGGCGCAGGCGTTCGTCTCCGGCATGCACACCGCCGTGCTGGTCACCGGCGGCCTGTGCCTGGTCGGCGCGGTGCTGTCCGCGACGATCGTGCGACGCGGGCGGAACGGCGGCGGCGTGCCCGCGGTGCACTGAACCACCGGCGGCGGTGTCCACAGTGGCCGCGTAGTCCTCCTGATGCGCCGCCCGCCGCCGGTTCGCGGGACTGGACCACGTGGACGACGCGGGTGACGTGAACGGCGTGGCGGAGCGGGATCGGCGGTCGCAGCGCGGACCGGGCGCGGCCTTCGCCGGGTTCCTGGTCTCCGCCGCGCCGCTGACCTGCGTGGTCGTCGCCTTCGGCACGTCGTGGGTCCACGGCTGGCGCGGCGGCGAGTACGCCTGCGCGTTCCTCGGCGTCACGCTCGGCTCGCTGGTGCCGGGCGCCGGGCTCGCGTTCGCGCGACCGCCGTGGCGGTCGGTCGGCACCGGCCTGCTGCTCGGCGGGCTGCTGGGCGTCCTGGCCGCCGTCGCGGGCGTCGTGCTGGTGCTCGTCGCCCTGAGCCGGTGGGGCCAGTCGTCCTGACGTGGGACGGGCAGGTGTCGTGCACCCGTGGTCGTGCGGAGTTCTCCCGTCCGCTGCGACGGGCGGGGCCGCCGGCGCACCGTGCGATCAGCGTGCGATGGGCCCGCGACCACGCTGTCTGGTGCGCGGCGGGACGGCCCTGCATGATGTGCGGTGTGAGCGAGGCGAACACCCGGTTCTCGGCGGGCGACGGTGGTACCGACGGTGGCGTGCTCGTGCTGCGCCTGACCGGCGAGATCGACATGTCCAACAGCGACGAGCTGCGCGACCGCGCGGTCGAGGCGCTCGACACGGCGTCCGGGGCGCTCGTCCTCGACCTGTCCGGGGTGACGTTCTTCGCCTCGTCGGGGCTGGCGGCGCTGGCCCAGCTGCGCCGGCACGGCGCGGAGTCCGGCCGGCAGGTGCACGTGGTCGCGAGCCGCAACGTGCGCCGCACGCTGGAGCTGACCTCGATGTCGACGCTGCTCCCCCTGCACGACGAGGTCGAGGACGCGGTCCGGGCGGCGTCGCGCGACGAGGAATCGGCGTGACCGGCGCGGCGGGTGCGCGGTGCGTCGGGCGGCCCGCAGGTGGGTGAGTCGCACGGCCTGCCGTTGTCGGACTCGCTGGTGATCGGCCTGGACGGGGTCGCACCGGCCCTGTCGGACGTCCGGCGGAAGACGGCCGCCTTCGTCGACGGGCTGGACGAGGACAAGGTGGGCGACCTGCTGCTGGTCGTCACCGAGCTGGTGAGCAACGCCTACGACCACGGTCTCCGCGCGCTGGAGGTGCGGTTGACCGGCGACGCGGACACGGTCCGGATCGAGGTCGACGACGAGTCGCCGGACCGGCCCGTGCTCGGGCGGTCGCGGCTGGGCGCGACCCGGGGCAACGGCCTGCGCATGGTCCAGACGCTGTGCGTGGACTGGGGCGTGACGTGGCGGGACAAGGGCAAGACGGTGTGGGCCGTGATGGCCCGCGAGGACGGCTGACCGCGGTCAGGGCGCGACCGACCCGGACGCCGCGCGCGGCCCGGAGCGCGGGTGCGGACGTCCACGCTTCCCCGCCGGGATGCCCCGGTGATCGTCATCCCCTCGCGGGGGCCGCGAAGGTACCGACCACCGAGGCGGTCCGTCAGGCGCTTCCGGCCCCGGTCAGCCGTAGGCGCGCAGTTCGTAGACGCGGGCGGCCTGCTCCGCGGTCTGCGTGGGTACCGCGACGTCGAGCCGGACGTGGCGGCCGGACACCCCGGTGACGGGGTGCACCGTGGTGGCGGCGGTGTTGTCGACGACGTCGACCACCGGGGTCCACCGGACGCCGTCGTCGGACACGGAGATCCTGAACGCCCTGGTGTTGTAGGCGGCCTGCTCGCCGCCCGCCTGGGCGTGGTCGACCTCGAACCGGCCGACGGTCCGCACCGCGCCGAGGTCCACCTGGAGCCGCGCCCCGGTCACCGAGGAGCAGAACTTGTCCGCGTTGCCGCCGCCGACGCTGCCGTTGACCGCCTTCTCCGGCCCCTCCGACGGGCTGCACGACGGCGTGCCCGTGGCGGGCCTGCCGAGCGCGAGGCCGGTCGTGAGGTGGTCGACGGCGACGTTGTCGAAGGTGGCGCCGGCGTTGAACACCCGCACGCCGTTCGCGCCGCTGCGGTGGGTGGCGTCGGTGACGCTGATCCGCGGGGTGGCCAGGTCGTCCACGTACACCCGGATCGACGCGCCGGCGGCCGTCACGCGCAGGCGGTGGGCCTTGCCGAGCACCACGGGGACGGCGGCGGAGCCCAGCGGGGTCCACGTGCCGTCGGCCCGGCCGAGGACGACCCGGCCCGCCGCGCTGATCCCCGCGTAGTAGCCGCGGTAGGCGTCGGCGCCCTCGGTCGCGCCGGTCACCCGGAACGCGATGCCCGCGTCGCCGCCGCCCGAGGTGATCGTGACGTCGGTGTCCTGGGTGAAGTCGGCGAAGTTCGTGTCCAGCAACGCCTTGCCGCCCGGCGAGCTGCCGGCCCGGTACCGCCCACCGGTCGCCGACCACGTCCCGCCGCGGGTCTTCCAGCCGAGCGCGTTGCCGTCGGCGAAGTCGTCGCGCACCTTCATCGCGATCCGGCGGATGGTGCCGTCGGCGTTGAAGTGCATGCGGTCGTAGGCGAGTTGGCGGTGGTTCCCGTCGGTCTCGCTCAGCGGCCTGCGGTGGTAGACGACGTACCAGGTGTCCGTGCCGGGGATGTTGAGCACCGAGTTGTGCCCCGAGCCGCGGGCGACCGCCGGGTCCTGCGCGAGGACCTTGTCGAGCTTGGCGAACGGCCCGGTCGGCGAGTCGGCGATGGCGTAGGACACCGAGTAGTCCGGGCCGGTCCAGCCGCCCTCGGACCACATCAGGTAGTACCGGCCGCCGCGCTTGAACATCTGCGCGCCCTCGACGTAGCCGGACGGGGTGATCTCCTTGAAAGTGCTGCCGTCGGCGAACGTGCCGAGGCTCGTCATGTCGCGGTTGAGCTTCACCACGTTCGCGTGGCCCCAGCCGCCGTAGTACATGTACGCCTGACCGTCGTCGTCGATGAAGACGTCCTGGTCGATGGGTTGGGCGCCGTTGTGGAACGCGGCGACCAGCGGTTCGCCGATGGCGTCCCGGTAGGGGCCCTCGGGCCGGTCGGCGACGGCCACGCCGATGCCGCCGACCTCCGAGTCGTCCTGGATGTCGTTGGCGGCGAAGTACAGGAAGTACTTCCCGTCCCGCTCGATCGGCGCGGGCGCCCACACCGCGAACTCCGCCCACGGGACGTCCGCCGTGGTCAGCACGTTCGGGTGCTTGGTCCAGCGGACGAGGTCGGTCGAGGAGAAGGCGTCGAGGTGGGTCTGCTCGGCGTAGCGCGCGGAGGTGGTGGGGAAGACCCAGTACCGGCCGCCGTAGATCGCGACGTCCGGGTCGGCGTACCACCCGTCGACGAACGGGTTGCCGGATTCGGCGGTGCTCTGGTCGGGGACGGCCCCCGCGAAGGGCACCCCAGTGGAGGAGACCGGGGCAGTGGAGGAGACCGGGGCGGTGGAGGGGGGCGTGGAGGCGGAGGCGGTGGGTGGCAGGACCGCCGGGGCGGCGCACACGAGCAGGGCGGTGAGGGCCGTGGCGGCGAGTCCGGCGGGCGTCGTCAGGGAAGCGGTCATCGTTGGCAGCTCCAGCAGGGCGAACAGGCTCCAACAGAAACGAACATCTCCGCCTTGAGAGTGCACGGCACGGCACAGTCCCGCAAGAGCCGATCATCGCCGCTCGCGAGGTCGGGCGGTACCGGGATTCCCGGTACCGCAAGGGTTTGAGCGACGGCGACCGACTCGGCCGCTGCGGTGATCACCCTGTCCCGGTCCACGCTGCCGCCCGTCCTCGCGGTCCAGCACACCGCGGTCCGCGGAGTTCCCGGTCGACCTGGGCGGCCTCCCGGACCACGACCCGCACGTGTCGACCACCGCCACCCTCGTGCGGCGGGACGAGGTCCACGCGTGCTCCCCCGGCTCCAACGCCCGCGACGCCCACCGGGGCGCGGACCACTTCAGCTGCGTGCGCCGGATTGGGACCGGCGCGTCCGACCGCGGCTGGTGGCTCCGGCTCGACGACGACGTGACCGCCGTGCCGGACCTGACCCGATCCCGATCACCCTCGGTGACAGCCGGGCCGGACCACGCCTATGATCACGCGGGTGACCGCCTACGGCTTCGACGAGTTCGACCACCTGGACACCTCGGCCCTGCCCGAGCGCCAGCAGCGCATCCTGGCCGTGGTCCGGGACTGGGCGGTCAGGCACGGCCACTCGCCGAGCACGCGCGAGATCGGTGACGCGGTCGGCCTGCGCTCGTCGTCGTCGGTGTCGAAGCACCTGACCGCGTTGGAGGACAAGGGTTTCCTGCGCCGGGGCGCGAGCGTGTCCCGGCCGATCGACGTGCGCGCGTTCCTGCGCGAACCGGCCGGCCGGGAGCCCGCCGGCGACTCGGTGCCGGTGCCCGTGGTCGGCGACATCGCCGCCGGCGCGCCCATCATGGCCGAGGAGCACGTGGACGACGTCCTGAACCTGCCCCGCGAGCTGACCGGGCGCGGCACCGTGTTCGGCCTGCGCGTGCGCGGCGACTCGATGGTCGACGCGGCCATCTGCGACGGCGACATCGTCGTGGTGCGCCGCCAGCAGGAGGCCCACTCGGGCCAGATCGTGGCCGCGATGATCGACGGCGAGGCCACCGTGAAGGTCTACCGCCGCCGCAACGGCCACGTGCTGCTGGAGCCCCGCAACCCGGCCTACGACGTCATCGACGGCGATGAGGCCGTGGTGCTGGGCACCGTGGTGTCGGTGCTCCGCAGCGTCTGACCGCCACGACCGGCGCGGTCACAGGCCGTGGCGGCGGTTGCCGGCGACCAGTTCGGCCACCCGCGACTCGGCCGCGGCGGAGAACGGGGCGCGGTACGCGTCGACCGCCAGCCGGGTGTCCTCGACCACCAGGTCCGCGTTGATGTGGGCGCCCGCCGCCGCACCCGCCGCCGCCGCCGAGCCGACCTGGGCCGACAGGTCCGCCACGTTGCCCGCCGCCCACACGCCGGGCACCTCGGTGCGACCGGTCGCGTCCACCGGGACGTGCTCGCCCATCCCGGACGGGTGCGGCACCGGCCGCAGGCCGAGCGCGTCCAGGAAACCGGTGCGGGCGACCATCCTGGTGGCCACGGCGACGGTGTCGCGGGCGACGACCGAGCCGTCCACGAGCCGCACGCCGGCGATCCGGTCGTCGACGACCTCCAGGGCCGCCACCTCGCCGCCCACCACGCGGATGCCGCGCGCCGCCAGCTGTTCCGCCTGCTCGTCGGTGGGTGCGGGCGCGGTGTGCGCGAAGAGGACGACGTCGTCGCTCCACTGGCGGAACAGCAGCGCCTGGTGCACCGACATCGGCCCGGTGGCCAGCACCCCGATGGCCCGGTCGCGGACCTCCCACCCGTGGCAGTACGGGCAGTGCACGACGTCGCGCCCCCACCGCTCGCGCAGGCCGGCCACGTCCGGCAGCTCGTCGACCAGTCCCGAGGCCACCAGCACCCGACGGGCGCGGACCACGCGGCCGGCCACCTCCACCGCGAACCCGGCGTCCTCCCGGACCACCGCGCCCACCTCGCCCGCCACGACGTGCCCGCCGTAGGAGCGCACCTCCGCCCGGCCGCGCTCCAGCAGCTCGACCGGCGACACGCCCTCGCGGGCGAACAACCCGTGCACCCCGTCGGCGGGGGCGTTGCGCGGCGCTCCCGAGTCGACCACCAGCACCGACCGCCGGGCACGGGCGAGCATCAACGCCCCGTTCAGCCCCGCGGCGCCGCCGCCGACCACCACCACGTCGTACCTGTCGAGCACCTGCTCGGTCATCAGGACCACCTCCTGGGACCACGATGCGCGCCGTACGACCGGATCGGCAAACCTTGTTGCCGATCCGGCAACAAGGTCGACCCCGACCGGATCGGCACGCCGACCACCGGAGGGGCGGTTCAGGCGAACTCCGGCAACCGGCGGGCGACCTCGGCAGGCGACGGCATGCGGGCGATCTCCTCGGCGAGGCCGCGCGCCGCGTCGCGGTGGGCGCGGTGCGCCAGCAACGTGAGGACGAGGTCGGCGACGGCCTCCGCGTCCTGCTCCCCCGGCAACAGCCGCAGACCGGCGCCGGAGGTGGTCAGCGCGTCGGCGTTGGCGAACTGGTCGGCCCCCTGCGGCAGGAGCAGCTGCGGAACGCCGACGGCGAGCGCGCCCAGGGTGGTGCCGCTGCCCCCGTGGTGCACGACCACGTCGACGTGCGGCAGCAGGTCGGCCTGCGGCACGCGGGCGCGGGCGGTGACGCCGCGCGGCAGTTCGCCGAGGCGCTCCGGGGGCACCCGGCCGGTGGCGACGACGACGTCCACGCCCAGGGTCGCGAGGCCCGCCACGGCGGCGGTGAGCAGTTCCGGCGTGCCGAACGCGGTGCCGAGCGTCAGGTAGACCAGCGGGCGGGAGCCGCGGCGGGCGGGCAGCGCGCCCGGTTCGGCGTGCGCGACGGGCCGCAGCGCGACGCGCCGCGCGGTCGCGAGGAAGTCCTCGTCCTGCAACGACGGCGGGCAGATGTCGAGGTGCGGCAGACCGGGGACGGCCTCGTCGGGCGGGGCGAGGCCGATGCCCTCGGGGAACATGCGGCCGAACCCGTGCCACAGGCCCGGCACCCCGGCGCGGCGCGCGGCGACGGCCGCACCCGGCACGCCCCACCCGTGCACGACGAGGTCGGGCCGCAACCGGGCCAGCTCCGGCTCCAGGTCCTCGGCGTAGACCTCGTAGAACGAGTCCGCCGGGCGGAAGGGCCGCAGCCCGTCGGCGGCCAGCGCCTCGTGCACGGCGTCGCCAGCGGCCCAGTGCACCTCGTGCCCGGCGTCGCGCGCGGCGACGGCGAGCGGGATCATCGGGTAGGTGTGGCCGACGGAGGACAGGCCGGCGAACAGCACGCGCATGACCCCGGAACCTAGTCGTCGGGTCCGACGCGCCCGGCACCTCCCGCACGGGGCGGACCAGCCGCCGCGCACCGGAAGACCACCCCGCCTACCCACGATCGGGCGGTCGGGGTGATCTCCGGTCCTCAGCGGGTATGCCCCGGTGGAGTCACGCCGACCGGACACCTGGAGAGCCCATGTCAGACCTGAGGACCGCCGTCGTCTACTACTCCGCCACCGGCAGCGTCCACGCGATGGCCCAGGCCGCGGCGCGCGCCGCCGAGGAGGCGGGGTCCGAGGTGCGGTTGCGGAAGGTGCGGGAGCTCGCGCCGGACGAGGCCATCGCGAGCAACGAGGGCTGGGCCACGCACGCGCGGCAGACCCAGGACCTGCCGGAGGCGTCGCTGGACGACCTGGAATGGGCCGACCTGCTGATCTTCGGCGCACCGACCCGGTTCGGCATGCCGGCGGCGCAGCTCAAGCAGTTCATCGACACCACGGGGCCGCTGTGGGGCGCGGGCAAGCTGGTGGACAAGGTGGCGACGTCGTTCACCTCGGCGGCCACCGCGCACGGCGGCCAGGAGACCACGATCACCGCGCTCAACAACACCTTCTACCACTGGGGCTGCGTCATCGTGCCGCCCGGCTACGCCGACCCGATCCAGTTCCAGGCCGGCAACCCCTACGGCTCCAGCCACGTCTCGGACAACGGCCAGACGCCGCCCGGACAGGTCGAGCTGGACGCGGTGTCCTTCCAGGCACGTCGCGCGGTGCGCCTCGCCCGCGCCCTCAAGGCGGGCCTCGCCTCGGCGTGACCGGTCGGGGGCCACGGCCGACCGAAGGTGGTGATTGACAGACCCGACGGCGCGCGATCAGCCTGGGAGCGCTCCCGGACACCGTCGTCGCAGAGGACACCGCCATGAGACCGCGCGCCACCCTGCTCGTGCTCGCCCTGGTCGCCTCCACCGTCGTCGCGCCCGCCCTCACCGCACCGGCCGTGCGGGCGCAGGACGAACCCGGCGTCCGCGTGGCGGTGAACGCGCGCGCCGGGCTGGAGGCCGTGGACGACGCCGCGATCGGGGTGAACCACGCGATCTGGGACGCCCAGCTCGGCACGCCCGAGGTGTCCGACCTGCTCAAGGGGGCCGGGGTGGGCGCGATGCGCTACCCCGGCGGGTCGTACTCGGACATCTACCACTGGCGCGACCACACCGCGCCCGGCGGGTACGTCGCGCCGAACACCGACTTCGACACGTTCATGGCGGGCGTGCGGCGAGCCGGGGCGCAGGCCGTGGTGACGGCCAACTACGGCACCGGCACGCCCCAGGAGGCGGCCGAGTGGGTGCGCTACGCCAACGTCACCAAGGGCTACGGCGTGAAGTACTGGGAGATCGGCAACGAGCTGTACGGCAACGGGCACTACGGCTCGCAGTGGGAGGCCGACGACCACCCCGACAAGAGCCCGGCCCAGTACGCGGCGCTGGTCGTGGAGTACGCGCGGGCGATGAAGGCCGTCGACCCGACGATCCGGGTGGGCGCGGTGCTCACCACGCCGGGCGACTGGCCGGACGGCATCGTGGCGGCCGGTGACGCGGGCACGTGGAACCAGGTCGTGCTGTCGACCGCCGGGCCGGAGGTCGACTTCGCCGTGCTGCACTGGTACCCCGGCGGCGCGACCGGGGCCGAGGTGCTGGCCAAGACCGATCGCGTGCCGGAGATGCTGCGCATGGCCCGGGAGCAGATCGCCCGCCACGCGGGCAAGGAACTGGGCATCGCGCTGACCGAGGTGAACACCTCCTACGGGCGCAACACCCAACCCGGCGCGCTGTTCGCCGCGGACGCCTACGCGACCCTGCTGGCCAACGGGGTGTTCACCGTGGACTGGTGGAACGTCCACAACGGCATCGGGACGGTGTCCACCATCGGCGGGCAGACCGACTTCGACGACTTCGGCCTGCTCTCCAGCGGCACCTGCACCGCCGACGGCTCGGTGTGCCAACCGGCGCTGAACACGCCGTTCGCGCCGTACCACGGCCTGGCGATGGCGTCCCGGTTCGCCCGCCCCGGCGACCGGTTCGTGGCGGCCGGCGCCTCCGACCCGCTGGTGCGGGCGCACGCGGCCCGCCGCCCCGACGGCGGCCTGGCCGTGCTGCTGGTCAACCAGGACCCCGCGCGGTCCAAACCGGTCACCGTGGACTACGCCGGGTACGCGCCCGCCGAGCAGGCGCAGGTGCTGTCCTTCGCCACCGGCGACACCGGCATCACCACGTCGACCGGCGCGGCGCGGTCGGTGGTGCTCCCGCCGTACTCGCTCACCACGATCGTGCTGCGGCCGGCCACGCCGATCACCGGTCCGGCGGCCCCCGAACGCCCCGCGGTCGACGCCGTCACCGACCGCTCGGCCACCCTGACGTGGGCCCGTCCCGCGCCGGGCGTCAAGTACGAGGTGCACCGGCGGCTGGGCACCACGACCGAGCAGTGGGGCGAGACGACCGGCACCTCGTTCACCGCGCGCAACCTGACCCCCGGCACCCGCTACGCGGTCAACCTGATCGCCCGCGACGGCGCCGGTCGGGTGTCCTGGGCCTCGCCGCCCCTGACCTTCACCACCGCCGCGCCCGCCGCCGGGCCGTGCTCGGTCAGGCTGACGAACACGACCGACTGGGGCAACGGCTTCGTCGGCAGCGTCGACGTCACCAACACCGGCGGGGACCCGCTGGACGGGTGGACGCTCGCGTTCGACTGGCCGACGCCGTGGCAGCAGGTGGCCAGCGGGTGGAACGCGACGTGGACGCAGACCGGCGCCGCCGTGCGCGTCGGCTCGGACCAGGTGCTCGCCCCCGGGGCCACGGTGAACACCGGGTTCGTGGGCGCGTACCAGGGCCCGAACCCGCTGCCCCTGGTGTTCACGCTCAACGGCAACCCCTGCACGACCGGTTGACGCGCCCACGCCGCCCGCGCCGCGTGCGGCGTGGGCGGCGTGGGCGGACCGTCACCAGGTCACGGGCAGCTCGTGGACGCCGTAGACGAAGCCGTCGTGCTTGAACGGGACGTCCTCGAAGTCGACGGCCAACCGCAGCCCCGGCACGCGCCGGTACAGCGTGCGGTAGACGACCTCCAGCTCCAGGCGGGCCAGCGGCTGCCCGAGGCACTGGTGCACGCCGAACCCGAACGCCAGGTGGTGGCGGGCCTGCCGGGTGAGGTCGAGCCGGTCGGGGTCCGGGAACGCCTCGGGGTCGCGGTTGGCGATCTCGTTGGGCAGCACGAAGCCCTCGCCCGCCGTGACCGGGCAGCCCGCGACCTCCATGTCCTCCGTCGCGACCCGGCGGCGCCCGCCGTGCGTGATGGTGAGGTAGCGCAGCAGCTCCTCGACCGCGCGGGTGGCGACGGCGGGGTCGTCGGAGTCGCGCAGCAGCGCCAGCTGGTCGGGGTGGCGCAGCAGCAGCAACGTGCTCAGCGCGATCATGTTCGCGGTGGTCTCGTGGCCCGCGATGAGCAGCAGCACGGCCATCTGCGTGGCCTCGGGCACGGTCAGGTCACCCGACCTGATCTTCCCGCCGAGGCGGGACAGCAGGTCGTCGCCCGGGCGCTCCAGCTTGGCGACGACGAGCGCGCCGAGGTACCGGCCCAGCTCGCCCATGGCGGCGGCCCGCTGCTCCGGGGTGGAGTCGCGGTTGATGATGGTCCGGCTGTTGCGCTGGAAGAAGTCGTGGTCGTCGTAGGGCACGTCGAGCAGCTCGCAGATCACCAGCGACGGCACCGGCAGCGCGAACGCCTCCACCAGGTCGGCCGGTTTCGGCCCGGCGAGCAGCGCGTCGACCGCGCGGTCGACGATCCCCTGCACCATCGGCCGCATGGCCTCGACCTTCTTCACCGCGAACGCCGCGCCGACCATGCGCCGCAACCGGGCGTGCTCGGGGTCGTCCATGCCGATGAAGCTCAGCGTCCCGCCGGGCCCCGGTGCCTGGCGCGGGTAGTCGGGGCGGGTCATGTCCGCACTCACGCGCGGGTCGCCGAGCACCGCGCGCTGGTCGGCGAAGCGGGTGACCAGCCACGGCGTGCTGCCGTCCCACAGCCGCACCCGGGTCATCGGCGCCCGCTCCCGCATCGCCCGCAGCTCGGGCGGCGGGTCGAAGGGGCGGTCCTCGGCCCGGGGCATGGGGTAGTCGGGGGCCTCGGCCGGGCTGCCGCCCACGGGGTCGGTGGTGCTCGTCATCGCTGTCCCTCCGAGAAATCTGTCCGGGAACGGGGCGCGCGCCGGAAGCCGGCCTCCTCGACCTTGCCGGGCTCCACGTGCGAACCGGCGAAGTCGCGCAGCTGCCCCAGCAGCCGCTGCCGCAGTGCGCGGGCCTGCCTGGGCATGTTCCAGCCGAGGACGCCGACGGCCTCGCCGTCGCGCTCGTAGAGCGCGACGAACCGGCGGACGGCCACGTCGCCGTCCACGACGGACACCGACGCGCCGGGGGCGAGCACGCCGTGGACCTGCACCCTGGCGTCGAACTGGTCGGTCCAGAAGTAGGGCACGGGCGCGTAGGGCCGCCCCGCGCCCAGGATGTCGTCGGCCACCGCCACGGCCTGCTCGGTGGCGTTCGTGCGGTTCTCCAGCCGGAGCAGGCCGCCCAGCCCCTCGTGGTGCCAGCGGGCCACGTCGCCCGCGGCGTAGATCCCATCGGCGGCACGGCACCGCGCGTCGCACACCACGCCGTCGTCCAGCCGCAGGCCGCTGCCGGCCAGCCATCCGGTGTTCGGGATCGCCCCCAGCGCGACCACGACCACGTCGGCGGGCAGCACCTCGCCGGTGTCCAGGCGCACGCCGGTGACCCGCCCGTCCCGGCCCGCCAGGCCGGCCACCGCCGCGCCGAGCCGCAGGCGCACGCCGCGCTCGCGGTGCAGGTCGGCGAGGACGCCCGACACCAGCGAGCCGAGTCGGGCCTCCAGCGGGGCCCGCTGCGGGCCGGCCAGCGTGACGTCCAGGCCCAGGCCGCACGCGGTGGCCGCGACCTCCGCGCCGAGCACGCCGTCACCGACGACCACCAGCCGCCCGCCGGTCAGCAGAGCGGCCCGCAGCGCCGCGGCGTCGTCCAGGGTGCGCAGCACGTGCACCCCGGCCAGTCCCGCCTGGTCGGGCAGCACGCGCGGTCGCACGCCGGTGGCCAGGACCACGACGTCGGCCCGCAGCACGGTCCCGGACGCCGTCCGGACGGTGCGCGCCACCGGGTCCAGCGACACGGCCGGGTCGCCGAGGACGAACGTCGCGCCCAACCCGTCGAGCAGTTCGGGGGTTCGCAGCCGCGCCCGCTCGGGCTGCCACGTGCCGGCCAGCACCTGCTTGGACAGCGGCGGCCGGTCGTAGGGCGGGTGCGGCTCGTCGCCCAGCAGGGTCAGCCCACCGGTGTGCCCCTTGCGCCGCAACGCCTCCGCCGTCGCGAGACCGGCGGCGGAGGCCCCGACGACCAGGACGTCCGGTGCTGCGGTCACGCGCCCTCGCCCAGTGCGATCGCCGACGCCGGGCACACGCCCGCGGCCTCGCGCACCGCCGCGTGCAGGTGCTCGGCGGGCTCGGCGTCGAGCAGCACCACGACGCCGTCCTCGTCGCGCTGGTCGAACACGTCCGGCGCGGCGAGGACGCACGAGCCCGCCCCGCAGCACTTGTCCTCGTCCACGGTGACCTTCATCTGCTGTGCTCCTTCGTTGTTCTCGTGCACGCGGTTCTCACGCGCCGGTCGGGGTGACGGGCGCGAGCAGGAGGCCGACGATGGCGTCGATCAGGCTGGTGGCGACGGCGTCCCAGCCGGGTTTCGGCGTGGGCGCGCCCCCGGCCGGCGCCGCCTCCCGCTCGGCCGGGGTGTGCGTGACGAGGTTGCGGGCCGTCGCGCCGCGCTCCAGGTGCACCGGCAGCGGCACGGCGGGCAGGCAGCGGTCGAGCCCGTCGACGATGCGCCGCATCGGCTCGGTGGCCAGTGCCTCGTCGACGGTGGTCTGCCGCAGGCCGGGGTCGGTCATGACCTGCGCGCTGAACCGGGCGAACCAGGTGGGGTCGCCCAGCTCGGCCAGGTGCGCGGTGTACGGGCGCACCGGGCAGGTCACCCAGTCGCGCGGCTCGTGGCTGTGCTCCACCTCGGCCGGCATCCGCTCGCGCGTGCGCTCCATCGGTCCGGTGTGCCGCCGCACGATGGCGCGCACGAGGTCGGCCTTGGTGCCGACGTGGTAGCCGACGGCGAAGTTGTCGCCCTGCCCCGCCTCTTCGCCGCCCTGTCGGTTGGACACCGCGAAAACGCCGCACTCGGCGAACAGTCGTTCGGCGGTCGCCGGGATCAGCTCCCGGGTCTCGGCCGCCCGGTTGCCCGTGGTCACCACCGCACCTCACCACCGCAGACGCTGAGTCAATCAACTGACTTAACCACGGCGGCCCGATCCGGCGCAACGCGCTGTGACAGATCGACTGCGGAGAGGCGACCAGTCTGAAGTCGTCAGCCCGTCGCGGGAGGCGTCGCGGAGGACGTCGTCGAGGGCGCGGTCCACAGCCCGGTGATCGCGTCGACCAGCCCGGTCGCGGCCTCGTCCCAGGTGCGCCTCGGCGTGTCGGAGCCCTCGGCGAGGGCGCGTTCCCGCTCGGCGCAGACTTGCACGACCAGGTGGCGGACCATGTGGGCGCGATCGGCCCGCACCGCGTCGGGCACGTCGGGCAGGCACGCGTGCAACCGGTCCAGCACCCGGCGCAGCGACGGGTCCGCGAGCGACTCCTCGGCCATGATCCCCCGGAACGCGGGATCGGTCGTCACCTGCGCGCCGAACCGGGCGAACCACGTCGGGTCGCCCAGCGAGGCGAGGTGCGCGGTCACCGGCCGCACCAGGCAGTCCACCCAGGCGCGCAGGTCGGTCGGGTCGGCGACCTCCTCGACCATCGCCCGGCGCAGCGCCTCGATCGGCGCGGTGTGCCGCCGCACGACGGCGCGCACCAGGTCGGCCTTGGTGCCGAAGTGGTAGCCGACGGCGGCGTTGTTGCCCTGCCCGGCCTCGGCGCTGATCTGCCGGTTCGACACCGCGTAGAGGCCGCGCTCGGCGAACAGCCGCTCCGCCGTGGTCAGGATCTGCTGCCGCGTCGCCCCGACCTGCTCGGCGCGCGGCCTCCTGCCCACCTCCGTCACCACGCGCACCACCGTACAGGCCGGGAGGGCGCCCCGACGGGGGTCAACGGGCCGGGAAGCGCAGCAGGCCCCGGTCGAACGCGCCCGGCTGCCCGGCGTTCGTCGCGTGACCGCCCGGTCGACGACCGCGCCCAGTCGGGGTTGTTGTCGCCGCCCGTCGAACCGCCGACGAGCGCGGCCCCGCTCGGGTCCAGTCCTTCGAGGACGGTGCGCACGTCGCGCGACCGGCGGTCCGCGGTGGTGCCGCCCGGCAGCGGCGCGCGGACGCGTCCCCGGCGCGGGGACGCGCCCGCGCGGGGCTCAGGCCGCGACGCCGACGCGGCCGGCCAGACCGGCCAGGACCTCGACCAGGCGGGCGGTCACCTCGGCGTCGTCCACCGGGTGGGTCTCGGCGAAGCGGGTCACCGAGGCGGGGATGGACAGCGTCAGGTCGTCGGCCACGGCGGCGCCGGCGATGCGGACCGCCTTGCGCGCCTCGTCCTGCGCCCACACGCCGCCGTACTGGCCGAACGCGGTGCCGACGACGGCCACCGGCTTGCCCGACAGGGCGCCCGCGCCGAAGGGCCGGGACAGCCAGTCGATGGCGTTCTTCAGCACGGCCGGGATCGTGCCGTTGTACTCCGGGGAGAACAGCAGCAGCGCGTCGGCGTCGCCCACGGCGCGGCGCAACTCCGCCGCCGCCCCCGGCACGTCGCCCTCGACGTCGACGTCCTCGTTGTAGAAGGGCACGGAGGCCAGTCCTTCGTGCAGCGCCACCTCGACGCCCTCGGGGGCGAGCCGGACGGCGGCCTCGGCGAGCTGGCGGTTGTGCGACGCGGCGCGGAGGCTGCCGACGAGGGCGAGGATGCGAACGGTCATCGGGGTGCTCCCCAGGTGAGTGCGGGTGGTGCGCGGTCCGGTACCCCACGGTAAACGGGCCACGGTCCGTTTCTCTTCCGGCTAGGCTGCGACCGTGAGCGAGCCCACAGCACCGCGCGGGCGGCTGCTCCCGCTGACCCCCGTGCACGCGGCACCGAGGCTGCGCGCCGACGCCGTGCGCAACCGGGCCCGCCTGCTGGAGGCCGCGACCCGCCTGGCCGCCGAGCACGGCGCGGCCAACCTGACCATGGAGGCCGTCGCCGCCGCCGCGTCGGTCGGCAAGGGCACGGTGTCCCGCCGCTTCGGCGACCGCAACGGCCTCCTGCTGGCCCTGCTGGACCACCAGGAACAACGCCTCCAGGAAGCGTTCATCACCGGACCGCCGCCGCTCGGGCCCGGCGCGGACCCGGTGCGGCGCCTGCTCGCCTTCGGCCCCGCCGTGATGCGCCACGAGCACGCCCACCGCGACCTCTACCTGGCCGCCGACCCCGGTCCGGACCGCCGCTTCACCGTCCCGGCCCGGCGCGTCCGGATCGCCCACCTGACCACGCTGCTCCGCCAGGCCACCGGCGACGCCGACGTGGACGTGCTCGCCCACACCCTGCTGGCGTCCCTCGACATCGCCCTGGTCCACCACCTGACGACCCGGCTGGGCATGCCACCGGCCCGGGTCGAGGCGGGCTGGACCGACCTGGTGACCCGGCTCACCGCCCGCTGACGGAAGGCGACGGAAGTGCGCCGGCACGCCGGGTCTGCGAGGGTTGGACGATGCCCACCGTGAACGCCACCGGCCACCGCCGGACGCCGGACGCGCTCCCCTCCCACGCCGCCGCGCAGAGGTGATGACGGGGATCGGGCGCAGGGCCGAAGCCGGGGCGGACCACGACCGCGCCGGGTTCCCCGCGCTGTCCCCGGACCTGGCCGAGGACCTGGCCGAGGACCTGTACGAGAACGCGCCGTGCGGGAACCTGGTGACCCTGCCAAACGGGCGGATCGTGAAGGTCAACGCGACGCTGCTGCGCTGGCTGGACCGCACCCGCGAGGAGCTGGTCGGGCTGCGGTTCGCCGACCTGCTGTCGGTCGGCGGCCGGATCTACCACGAGACGCACCTCGCGCCGCTGCTGAGCATGCACGGCGAGGTCAACGGCGTCGCGCTGGAACTGCTGACCGCCGACGGCGGCCGGTTGCCGGTGCTGCTCACCGCGACGGTCCGGGAGGGCGGCGGCGGACGGGACCCGCTGATCCGGATGACCGTGTTCGACGCCCGCGAGCGCCGCGCCTACGAGCGGGAGCTGCTGCGCGCGGGCAAGGCGGCCGACGAGGCCCGCGACCGGGCGCAGCGCCTGGCCACCACCCTCCAGCGCACGCTGCTGCCGCCGGTGCTCACGGCGCCGCGCGGAGCGGAGGTCGCCGCGCACTACCACCACGCGAGCCCGGACGAGGTCGGCGGCGACTTCTACGACCTGTTCCCGCTGTCCGACGACCGGTGGGGGCTGTTCCTGGGCGACGTGTGCGGAAAGGGCGCCGAGGCGGCGGCGGTCACCTCGCTGACCCGGTACACGCTGCGCGCGGCGGCGGTGTACGACCCCGACCCGGCCGCCGTGCTCGACAACCTCAACACCGTGCTCAACCAGGAGTTCCAGGGCGGCCAGCCGCGCTTCTGCACGGTGGTCTTCGGCGTGCTCACGCCCGAGGGCGACGGGTACGCCGCGACGCTCGCCAGCGGCGGCCACCCGCCCGCGCTGCTGCTGCGCGCCGACGGGGCCGCCGACTACCTGCGCACCCCGGAAGGTCAGCTGATCGGCATCCTGCCGCACGCCAACATCGTCACCACGAGCGCGCACCTCGGTCCCGGCGACACCCTGCTGCTCTACACCGACGGCCTCACCGAGGCGCGCACCGGCACGGCCCACGACCGGTACGAGGAGACGGCGCTGCTGGAGTTCGCCACGGCCCTGGCCCCCGCCTCGGCGCCCGCCGTGATCACGGCGGTGACCCGGCTGCTGGACGACTTCGGCGAGGGCCTGGAGGACGACGCGGCCGCGCTGGCCATCGGCGTCCCCCGTCCGGCGGGAGCCCGGTGAGCGGCCTGCGCGTCACCACCCGGGAGCTGGGGGACTTCCACGTGGTCGCCCTCGACGGCGAACTGGACCTCGGCACCACCACCCGCCTGCGCGACGCCGTGGACGGCCTGGCCCTGCGCGACGGCGACCACGTCGTGGTCGACCTGACCGCCGTGACCTTCTGCGACTCCACCGGGGTGTCCGCCCTGATCGCCGCCCGCAGGCACGCCGACGCCGCGGGCTGCCCGCTGGTCCTGGCCGGCACGCCGCCGCACATCACCAGGTTGCTGCGCGTCGTCGGCCTGCTGCCCGTGTTCCCCGCGCACGCCACCGTCGAGGAGGCCACCCGGGCACCGATCCCGCCGGTTCCGTGACGGCTCGCCCGGGTCCGGGCGAGCACGGCGGGCGCTCCCCTACGGGCGGTGGCGGGTGGCGATCCTGACCACCTCGCCGCGCGCGTTGAAGAACAGCTTGGGCGCGAAGGCGTCCCGGATGGCCTCGAACTCGCCGCGGCTCACGGGCTCGGCGCCCAGGCCGTCCGCCGTGACCTCGGGTGTGCCGGGGCCGGGGGTGGTGAAAGTGGCGTCCTCGGCGAGCCGGGCGGTCTCCGGTTTCGCGCCCGGCACCGGGACCACCCTCGGGTTCGTCCGCGACGAGGTGTCCAGGGTCGCCTCGACCCAGGTGACGGTCGTGCCGTCGACGACCAGGTCCGCGGCCACCTCCACGGGGATCTGCCGGATGAGGGAGGCGGGTCCCGCGGACGAGGACGTCCCCCGCGCGCCCACGTCGGCGCCGTCCGTCGCGCAGGAGGCCAGCAGCAGCGGTGCGGCCGACGCGAGGACGACGAGGGTGATGCGCGCGGTGTGCCGCACGGCGACGGCTCCTTCCGGGCGGTGGGGTTGTCCCAGCTGTGGACGCGCGGGCCCCGCCACCGGTTCCCCCGGTCCGACTTCCCCGGACCGATTCCCCTGGGCCGGTCGTGCCACCGCTAGAGGACGGCCGCCAGGCGCTCCAGGCCGTCGGCCGGGTCGGCGTCCGCCAGGATGAGCACGACGCTGTCCACCCCCGCGTCGAACAGCTCGGCCAGCCGCGCCCGCGCGTCGTCGGCGGTGCCGACCACCGACAGCTGCCGCACCCACTCCTCCGGCAGGCGGCGCGCGAACTCGTCCCGGTCGCCGCACTCCCGGCGCAGCGCCGCGAACTCCTCCGCGAACGGCAGCGGCGCGAGGTGCGGCGCCCAGTCGGGTTCGCCGATCCAGGCCAGGCCCGGGCGGACGGCCTCGACGGCGGCGGCGCGGTCCGGGTGGACGGAGGTGGCGTTGTAGGCCACGAGGCGGTGCGGCCGCCGCGCGTCGACCTGCGCCAGCGCGGCGCGCGCGTACTCCGGCGTCACCGGTTCCGCCAGCACCGTGCCGTCGGCCACGCGACCGGACACGGCCAGCGACCTCGGTCCCCGCACCCCGGCGAGGACGAGTGGCGGCACGTCCGGCACGCACGCCGGCTCCAGCCGGACCGACGGGTCGAGCGAGACGTACCGGCCGCGTTCGGCGGCCTCGCCGCGCACCAGCGCGGTCACCGCGCGGACGTGCTCCTCCAGCAGGGTCAGCGGGCTGGCCGGCCACTGCCCCACCGACCGCATCCAGGCGGGCATCCCGTGCCCGACGCCGATGTCGACCCGACCGGGGAACAGCTGGGCGAGCGTGGCGGCCTCCATGGCGGCGAACGCCGCGTTGCGGGCGCCGGCGGGCAGCAACCCGATGCCCACCCGGATGCGGGGCGTCACGGCCAGCACGGCCGCCGCCTGGGCGACCCCGCCGCGGAACCCCAGGTCCTCCACCACCCACAGCTCGTCGAACCCGAGTTCGTCGGCGCGGCGCGCGAACGGCAGCACCGCGGCGGGCGCGAGGTCGCGCGGCAGCATCACCCCGACCGATCCGGAACGACCCACGGCAGCCCTCCTCGGTGGTCCGACCTTGATCGTATCCGAGCGCCGGGGGCGGGTCAGGCGGCCCGCTGGTCGGCCGCCGCCAGGACGTACGGGGCGAGGGCGTCCGCGATCAGCGCGTACCCGGCGGGCGAGGGGTGGAAGCGGTCCGCCGAGAACAGGCGGGGGTCGGCGGCGAAGCGGCCGTGCAGGTGGGACCCGATGTCGGCCACCACCCCGCCGGCGCGCACCACCGCGTCGGCTTGGGCCCGGGCGTAGAGCCCGCTGGCCTGCGACACGAACGACCGGTAGGCGGGCGGCACGTGCGAGACGACGCCGAGGTCGGGCGCGGTGGTCACCACGACCCGTCCGCCCGCGCGGCGCAGGTCGGCGACGGCGTCGTGCAGCAGCGCGGCGCCCTGCGCGGGCGGGGTGAACGAGGTCAGGTCGTTCGCGCCGATCACGATCAGCGCCAGGTCGACGCCGGTGGGCGCGGCGGCGCGGACCTGGGCGGCCAGGCCGGTCGACCGCGCGCCGGACACCGCGTGCACGCCGAGGTCCACCCGGTGCCCGGCCTCGCGCAGCACCTCGGCCAGCAGGTGCCCGGGGGTCTGCTCGACCCGCGCGCACCCGACACCGGCGGCGAGCGAGTCGCCGAGGACGCGGAAGCGGAGTTGTTCGCTCATCACCCCGCACAACGCGCGGGCGTGCCCGCCTGCTCCCGCGTGAGGCCGATCTCATACCTCCGCGGTGGGCAGGCCGACCAGGGCGCGGCGGACAAGGGCGCCTTCACCGTCTCCTCGCCACCGGCCGGGACCTGCTCGACCCCGCCGACGACACCGCCACCGCGCGACCGGTTCGTGACACGCGGCGGCGGCGGTCGCGCCCACCGCCCTCGGCGGTGGTGGGATAATGCCGCGATGGACGTGCGGAGCAGGAACAACGTGACCGTCTCCGGTCGTGCGGACGGCCGACCGCTGGTGTTCTCGCACGGTTTCGGCTGCGACCAGAACATGTGGCGGCTGGTGGCGCCCGCGTTCGAGGCGGAGCACCGGGTGGTGCTGTTCGACCACGTCGGCGCCGGGAACTCCGACCTGTCGGCGTGGCGGCCGGAGCGCTACTCGTCGTTGCGCGGCTACGCCTCCGACGTGCTGGAACTGCTGGACGAGTTGGACCTGCGCGACGCGGTGTTCGTCGGGCACTCGGTGAGCGCGATGATCGGCGTCCTGGCCGCGAACGAGGACCCGTCGCGCTTCGGCGCCCTGGTCCTGGTCGGGCCGTCGCCGCGCTACGTGGATGACGGCGACTACGTCGGCGGGTTCACCGCCGAGGACATCGAGGAGCTGCTGGACTCCCTGGACAGCAACTACCTGGGCTGGTCGGCCGCGATGGCGCCGGCCATCATGGGCAACGCGGAGCGCCCGGAGCTGGGCCGGGAGCTGACCGAGAGCTTCTGCCGCACCGACCCGGAGATCGCCCGGCACTTCGCGCGCGTGACGTTCCTGTCGGACAACCGCGACGACCTGGCCGGGGTGGGCGTGCCGACCCTGGTCCTCCAGTGCCGCGAGGACGTCATCGCCCACCGGCGCGTCGGCGAGTTCGTGCACCGCGCCGTGCCCGGCAGCGAGTTCGTCGTGCTCGACGCGACCGGGCACTGCCCGAACCTGAGCGCGCCGGAGGAGACCACCGCCGCCATCCGGGACTTCCTGGGCCGTCCCGGGAGCGCGCGACCGTGATGTGCGCGGCCGGGGCGCGGGTGGGCGAGCCCGAGGAGCCCGGGGACGACGGCGACCGGCGGTCCGACGAGCGGGTGGTGTTCTCCTCGCTGCTGGAGGACAGCGCCGAGGACCTGTACGACAACGCGCCGTGCGGCTACCTGTCCACCCTGCTGGACGGCGAGATCGCCAAGGTCAACAACACGCTGCTGGGCTGGCTCGGCTACCGCCGGGAGGACCTGGTCGGCGCGCGGCGCTTCACCGACCTGCTGACCGCGGGCGGCAAGCTGTACCACGAGACGCACTACGCGCCGATGCTGCGCATGCACGGCGAGGCCCGCGAGCTGGCGCTGGACCTGGTGGCGGCGGACGGCCGCCGGCTGCCCGCGCTGGTCACCGCCACCGTGAAGACCACCGAGGGCGGCCAGCCGCAGCTGGTGCGCCTCACCGTGTTCGACGCCCGCGAGCGCCGCGCGTACGAGCGGGAGCTGCTGGAGGCCAAGCGGAAGGCCGAGCGGGAGCGCGAACGCCTGGAACGCCTCACCGGCACCCTCCAGCGGACCCTGCTGCCCGACGCGCTGCCCGCGATCGACGGCCTCGACGTCGCGGCGCACTACCAGGCCGCGTCCGCCGACCAGGTGGGCGGCGACTTCTACGACCTGTTCCCCCTGGGCTGCGACCGGTGGGGGTTCTTCCTCGGCGACGTGTGCGGCAAGGGCCCCGAGGCGGCCGTGCTGACCTCGCTCACCCGCTACGCCCTGCGGGCCGCCGCCACCGTGCACGACACCGACCCGGTCGCGGTGCTGACCACGCTCAACGCGGTCCTGCTCCAGCACCGCAGGCCCGGCGCGCCGCGGTTCTGCACCGTCCTGTTCGGACTGCTGGAACCGGACGGCGACGGTTTCGCCGTCACCCTCGCGGGCGGCGGCCACCCGCCGGCGCTGCTGCTGCGCGCCACCGGCGGGGTGGAGGCGCTGCACACCACCGGCGGGCAGCTCGTCGGCGCGCTGGCCAACGCCCGGTTCGCCACCACCTCGGCGCGGCTGGAACCCGGTGACGTGTTCGTCCTGTACTCCGACGGCCTCACCGAGGCGCGCCGCGCCGACGGCACGATGCTGGAGGAGGAGGGCCTGGCCGAGGCGGCCGCCGGGTTCACCGGCCTGCGCGCGCCCGCCGTGGTCGAGTCCCTGGTGGACCTGCTGGAGAAGTGGTCCGGGATGCCGTCGGACGACACCGCCGTCCTCGCGATCGGGGTGGTCCCCGCGGAGGCGCCGTGTTCGACGTGATCCTGAGCAGCGACGGCGGCACCCACACCCTGGCCCTCGTCGGCGAGCTGGACCACCAGAGCGCCCCTCGGGTGCACGAGGCGCTGGACCGGCTGCACCCGGCGCCGGGCGACCGGGTCGTGCTGTCCCTGGAAGGGCTGGCGTTCTGCGACTCCAGCGGTCTGAGCGCCTTCATCGCCGCCTACGAGCGGGTCACCGCCGCGGGTGCCGCGCTCACCCTCGCCGCCCCGCCCGCGACCCTGACCAGGATGCTGCGCACCACGGGCCTGGACGACGTGCTGCCCTGGCGGGACGACGACCGGGGCCGGCGGGCCAGGTAGCGCCGCGGCCCGACCGGGTCGTCCGGCCCGGTGGACGACGACGGCGCGTGCGCCGCCACGGGGGCCGCGCACGCGCCGGGACGCCGGTCGGTCAGTCGGTGCCGGACTCCATGGCCGCGTGGTCGAGCAGCTCGTCGTCGGCGACCGTGCCGCGGGAGGCGATGACCTCGGCCCCGCCCTCGGGCATCGCGCCGATGAGCTTGGTCGGGGTGACCCGCGCGGTGTCGATCAGCGTCGACTGCCTGCTGCCCACCAGGCCGAGGCCGGCGTACTGCTCCAGCTTGGCGCGCGAGTCGGCGATGTCGAGGTTGCGCATCGTCAGCTGGCCGATGCGGTCGACCGGGCCGAACGCGGAGTCCTCGGTGCGCTCCATGGACAGCTTGTCCGGGTGGTAGCTGAACGCCGGCCCGGTGGTGTCCATGATGGAGTAGTCGTCACCGCGCCGCAGGCGCAGGGTCACCTCGCCGGTGACCGCCATGCCGACCCAGCGCTGGAGCGACTCGCGCACCATCAGGGCCTGCGGGTCCAGCCAGCGGCCCTCGTACATCAGCCGGCCGAGCCTGCGGCCCTCGGTGTGGTACGCGGCCAGCGTGTCCTCGTTGTGGATCGCGTTGACCAGCCGCTCGTAGGCCGCGTGCAGCAGCGCCATGCCCGGCGCCTCGTAGATGCCCCGGCTCTTGGCCTCGATGACGCGGTTCTCGATCTGGTCGGACATGCCCATGCCGTGCCGGCCGCCGATCGCGTTGGCCTCCAGCACCAGGTCGACGGCGGAGCCGAACTCCTTGCCGTTGATCGTCACCGGCCGGCCCTGCTCGAAGCCGATCGACACGTCCTCGGGCGCGATCTCGACGGCCGGGTCCCAGTGCCGCACGCCCATGATCGGCTCGACCAGCTCGATGCCCGCGTCGAGGTGCTCCAGCGCCTTGGCCTCGTGCGTCGCGCCCCAGATGTTGGCGTCGGTGGAGTACGCCTTCTCCGTGCTGGCCCGGTACGGCAGATCACGCGCCAGCAGCCACTCCGACATCTCCGTGCGACCGCCCAGCTCGCGCACGAAGTCGGCGTCCAGCCACGGCTTGTAGATCCGCAGCGACGGGTTGGCCAGCAGGCCGTAGCGGTAGAACCGCTCGATGTCGTTGCCCTTGTAGGTGGAGCCGTCGCCCCAGATCTGCACGTCGTCGTCGAGCATGGCGCGCACCAGCATGGTGCCCGTCACGGCCCGGCCGAGCGGGGTGGTGTTGAAGTAGGTGCGACCGCCCGAGCGGATGTGGAAGGCGCCGCAGGCGAGTGCCGCCAGCCCCTCCTCCACCAGCGCCGCGCGGCAGTCGACCAGGCGGGCCAGCTCCGCGCCGTACGCCTCGGCGCGCCCCGGCACCGAGTCGATGTCCGGCTCGTCGTACTGGCCGATGTCGGCGGTGTACGTGCACGGCACCGCCCCCTTCTCACGCATCCACGCGACCGCCACCGAAGTGTCGAGACCGCCGGAGAAGGCGATGCCGACGCGTTCGCCGGCGGGGAGGGAAGTGAGCACCTTGGACACGCTGGATAGTATGCACCACGCTGCATGGTCATTCATAACCGGGGGTCCACAAGCCCCTCGCGCGCGGCTCGACACCTCCTCCCCCGGCCGCACGGACGGCCGTTCCGACGAGAAGGCCTGACGGGAACGGCGGATCGGCCGACCGATCGACGACCGCACGAATGCGGTCTCGCACACCTTGCCCGCCACCCGCTTCCGCCGAATGCGAAATCTCCCCCCATCAGCGGAAACGCCACGCCCTTACCACGAACAGAGCAATGGCGACACGCAGAGCGAGAACAGTACGTTCCTCACATTCGCCCCCGGTGTCTTCACATACCCGTCCACCTGCGGTTTCTCCTGCTCATTGCGCTGATCGGCGTACGCACGGGTGAACGTTCCCGCCCAGCCTTGACAGTCCGGACGGCGGTCGGCAGGCTAACCCCGCCGCGCCGCCCGGGGAGTCGACGATCGGCCGATCGGCCTTCGGCAGGGCCGGCGACGACCGAAAGCCGGAGCGCTTTTTTCCCCTCACCGGGAATGGTGTAGAACACGGTCGCGAAAGCGCGCACGCATGTCCCCCGATCGCCCGCGAGGACCTGATTGATGTCAGCACACACCCCGTCCAGCGGTCCCCCGGCGAACCCCCCGGCGCGACCGGCCGTCCTCGCCGCGGTGACCGCGCTGGTCGTCGCAGGCGGCCTGGTCACGTGGGCGGTGCTCGTCACGCCGGAGCACTCGCGGCTCCTCGTCGGCGGGTGCGCCGGCGCCGCCGCGCTCGCGCTGGTCGTCGCGGTGACCGCGGCGGTGCGCCAGCGGACCGCCGCGCGCCACTTCCGCGACCGCGCCGCCCTGGTGGCCGCCGAGGCCGCCGACCTGGCCGACCGGCTGGCGCCCGCGCTCGTCGAGCGGCTGCGCGCCGGGTCCGCCCCGGCGACCGCGCTCACCGAGGTCGAGAAGCCCGTCAACCCCCACCACGAGCGCGTGCTGCGCACCCTCGCCGAGGAGGTCGGCCGGGGTGAGCGCGCCCGGTCCGCCGCGATGGCCGCCTGCGGCAACGCCGCGGGCCGGATGCAGGCCCTGGCCACCAGCATGCTCGCGGACCTGCGCGAGATGGAGGACCGGCACGGCGAGGAGGTGCTCGGCGACCTGCTCAGGCTCGACCACAGCACCGCCCAGGCCGGTCGCCTCGCGGACAGCATCGCCGTGCTCACCGGGTCGCGCTCCGGCCGCCGCTGGACCAAGCCGATCGTCATGGAGTCGATCCTGCGCGGCGCCGTCGGCCGGGTCAGCGCCTACCAGCGCGTGCGCACCCACTCCGCCAGCTCGTCGGCCGTCGTCGGCTACGCCGCGGAGGGCGTGATGCACGCCCTCGCCGAACTGGTCGACAACGCCTGCAACTTCTCCCCGCCCTCCGAGCAGGTCCACGTCTACGTGGAGGAGGCGCAGGCGGGCGTCGTCGTCACCATCGAGGACGGCGGCCTGGTCATGGGCGACCTGGCGCTGCGCCGCGCCGAGCGGCTGGTGTCCGGCGACTCGCTCGACCTCACCGGCCTGTCCGGCACCCGCCTCGGCCTCGCCGTGGTGGGCAGGCTCGCGCGCAAGCACGGCCTGGTCGTGTCGTTCCGCCCGTCGTCGCGCGGCGGCACCGGCGTCGTCGTGATGATCCCGCGCACGCTCATCACCGAGCCCCGCCAGAGCGGCGGCGGCAGGCGGCGCTCCACCGACTCGCGGGGGTACGGCGGGAACGGCCTGCCGGCCTTCGAGCCCGCGCTGTCGACGATCGAGACGCTGGACCTCCCCATCCAGCACGTGCCCGCCCAGAACTCCCAGGCACAGAACTCCCAGGCGCAGAACCAGCCTGCCCAGAACCAGCCGGCCCAGCGCCCGGCCACGATCCACCCCTCCCCGATCCAGCCCGCCGCGGTCGAGCCCGTCCCGGCGCAGCCCACCCACGCACCGCAGGAGCACACCGCGCAGCCCGCCGACACCTCCGACGACGTGCCCGAGCAGGACTCCCCCGCGGAGGACGTCGTGCTGCCCCGCCGCCACCGCGGCAGCACGCTCGGCGCCACGTTCCCCGGCCCGCCCCGCCGTCCGGTCGACCCCGCACCGCCGCGCGCGGACGCGGGCAGCAGGTTCAGCGCGTTCCGCAGCGCGACCCGCCCCGAGAGCCGCCCGACGCACACCGGCCCGCAGAACAGCGCACCGCAGAACAACGCCCCCGGCCCGGACGAGCGCGAGCCGGACGCCCACGTCGGGCCCGGCCACGACCCGGCCGTCGAGGGCTTCGGCGAGCCGGGCGCCCGTCCCCACCCCGAAGTCGAACCGCTGCGCGGCGAGGCGCCCCACTGGCCGTCCTGAGGCGACCACCGGCACCCCCGCACCACCAGGCACCCCGAACCACCCCGACAGGATTGGAGGCAGGGGCCACGCACCCTGGCAGCGCAGGCCCAGGACCGCGGCCCCGACAGCCCGGATGAACACCACCGACCGCGACCTCGACTGGTTGCTGGAGAACCTCCTCGACAGGACCCCCGGCTCCCGGCACGCCCTGGTGCTGTCCAAGGACGGCCTCAAGCTGTGCCGCACCCGCGGCCTCTCGGTGGACCAGGCCGACCAGCTCGCCGCCATCGCCTCGGGCATGCAGAGCCTCGCCTACGGCGCGTCCGTCGAGTTCGGCGACGGCACGGGCGGTGTGCGCCAGTCGATGACCGAGTTCCACGGTGGCCTGCTCTTCATCGTCGAGGCCGGGCAGGGCGCGCACCTGGCCGTCGTCGCCGTCGACGACGCCGACGCGGGCGTCATCGGCCACAACATGAACGAACTGGTCGAGCAGATCGGCGACTACCTCTCGACACCGCCGCGCCAGTCCCCGTACAGCTCGCGACCGGCATGAGCCCGCGCCTCGACGACGAGGACCCGGACCGCCTCTACACCATCACCGGCGGCCGCAGCCGGGTCGACGCCGGGTCGGTCGACCTGGTGACGCTGATCGTCAGCGAGAGCGAGCCGTCGCCGGGCATGCAGTCGGAGCACGTCCGCATCCTGCGGATCTGCCGCCGTCCCACCGCCGTCGTGGAGCTGTCGTCGGACCTGAAGCTGCCGGTCAGCGTCGTGAAGATCCTGCTGTGCGACCTGCTGGACGCCGGCGTGGTGACCGCCCGCCACCCGATGACCCGCCGCACGCCGGACGAACTCCCCTCCCCGGAACTGCTGAAGCAGGTGCTCATTGGACTCCAGAACCTCTGACACCGCGGCGCGCGAACCGCTGCGGGCCACCGCCCACCACGGCCTCAAGATCGTCGTGGTCGGCGGTTTCGGCGTGGGCAAGACCACCATGGTGCGCTCGGTGAGCGAGATCAGGCCGCTGTCCACCGAGGAGACCATGACCAGCGCCGGGATCGGCGTGGACGACAACGACGCCGTGCGGTCGAAGAGCACCACCACGGTCGCGTTCGACTTCGGCCGCATCACGCTCAACGACGAACTGGTGCTCTACCTGTTCGGCGCGCCCGGCCAGGAGCGGTTCTGGTTCGTGTGGGACCAGCTGTTCGCCGGGACGCTCGGGGCGGTCGTCCTGGTGGACACGCGGCGCGTGGCGGACTCCTGGTACGCCATCGACCGCCTGGAGCACCACGGCACGCCGTTCATCGTGGCGCGCAACGACTTCGGCGGTCCCCACCACTCGCTCGACCAGCTCCGCGACGCCCTCGACCTGCCGTCCCACGTCCCCCTGGTCGACTGCGACGCACGCCGGCGCGACTCCAGCAAGGCCGTGCTGGTCGCGCTGGTCAACCACCTCTTCGCCTTGTCCTCCGCCAGGGAGACCACGCCGTGACCCACCCGACCGACCTCACCGCGCCGACGCCGCCGCACGGCAGCGCCCCGCCGCCGGGGTGCCCCGCGCACGCCAAGCCCGTCGTGGCGTTGGAAGGGCCGCTGTTCCGGCAGCGGCCCGCCGAGCTGTACCGGCAGCTCCGGCGCGAGCACGGCCCCGTCGCGCCGGTGGTGCTGGAGGGTGGCATCCCCGCCTGGTACGTCATCGGCTACCGCGAGCTGCACCACGTGCTGACCAACGACCACCTGTTCGCGCGCGACTCGCGCCGCTGGAACCAGTGGGACCGCATCCCGCCGGACTGGTCGCTCATGCCGTACGTGGGCTACCAGCCGTCGGTGATGTTCGCCGAGGGCGCCGAGCACCGCCGCCGGTCCGGGGCGATCAGCGACGCGCTCGGCGAGATCGACCAGTTCGAGCTGCGGCAGCGCTGCGAGGAGGTGGCCGACGGCCTCATCGACCAGTTCGTGGTGTCCGGGCAGGCCGACCTGATGGCGCAGTTCGCGCACCCGATGCCGGGGCTGGTGGTGGCGAAGCTGTTCGGGCTGCCCGACAGCGACATCCCGAGGCTGGTGCGCGACCTCCAGACCTCCCTGGACGGCGGTGACGACGCGATCCCCGCCTACGTGCGGGTGGCGGGCGCGATGCAGGAGTTGGTGCGGCGCAAGGCGATCGTGCCCGGCCCGGACGTGCCGTCGCGGATGCTGGCCCACCCGGCGGGGCTCAACGAGGACGAGCTGACCAAGGACCTGCTGGTCATCATGGCCGCCGCGCAGCAGCCGACGTCCAACTGGATCGGCAACACGCTGCGGCTGATGCTGACCGACGACCGGTTCGCCGTGACGCTGTCCGGTGGTCGGCGCAGCGCCGGGCAGGCGCTCAACGAGGTGCTGTGGGAGGACACGCCCACGCAGAACTTCGTGGGCCGCTGGGCCACCCAGGCGACCCAGCTGGGCGGGCAGCGCATCCGGCCGGGCGACCTGGTGATCATGGGCCTGGCTGCGGCCAACACGGACCCGCAGGTGCGGCCGGACCAGCACTCGGGGTCGTCGGGCAACCACGCCCAGATGTCGTTCAGCCACGGTGAGCACCGCTGCCCGTTCCCCGCGCCCGAGATCGCCGAGGTGATCGCGAAGGCGGCGGTGGAGGTGCTGCTGGACCGCCTGCCGGACGTGGTGCTGTCCGTGGGCGTCGACGAGCTGGTGTGGCGGCAGTCGGTGTGGATGCGCGGCCTGGAGTCGCTGCCGGTGGAGTTCACCCCGGCCTACCTGTCCCGCTGAACCGCCCGGTGGTCGGGCGCCGTCCTGGTCGACGGCGCCCGATCACCGGGGCGGGTTCAGGCCACGGGGTTCAGGCCACCGGGGTCCGGGCCATCGAGGTTCGGGCCACCGGCGTGAAGACGACCGGCAGCTCGGCCGGGCCGCGGGTGAACACGCCGTGCTCGGCGGCCCGGTAGCCGTCCGCGAGCCGCACGTCGGGCATGGCGTCGAGCAGCATGTCCACCCCGACCTCGACCTCGGCCTTCGCCAGCAGCGCGCCGACGCAGAAGTGCCGGCCCAGCGCGAACGCGAGGTGGTTCGCCGCCGCGGAGAACGCGTTCGACGTGTTCAGGTCGTCGCGGAAGATGTCGAACTCGTCCGGGTGCGAGTACCGGGCGGGGTCGCGGTTGGCCGCGCCGATCAGGCACGTCACCGTGGCGCCCGCGGGCACCACGCCGCCGCCCAGCTCCACGTCCTCCGCGGGTTGGCGCATGATCATGTGCACCGGCGGGGTGTAGCGCAGCGTCTCGGCGAACGCCCTCGGGATGAGCGACCGGTCCGCGCGCACGGCGGCGAGCTGGTCGGGGTGCTCCAGCAGGTTGCGGAAGATCGCCGCGATGGCCTTGTCCGTGGTCTCCCCGCCCGCCGCGAGCAGCAGCGAGCAGAACGCCTTGACGTCCTCGTCCGACATGCGGGTGCCGTCGATCTCGGCTTCGCACAGCGAGGACAGCAGGTCGTCGCCGGGGTTCTCCCTGCGCCGCTGGATGATCGGGATCATGTGGGCGGCGAACTCCTCGCGGGTGCGCCGGCCGGCCTCGGCCACCTGCTCGTCGCCGCTGAGGTTGCCGAGGAACGCGATGGTGGCGGTGTACCAGCGGTGGAACTTCGCGTGGTCCGCCTTGTCCAGGCCCAGCATGTCCACGATGACGTTGATCGGGAAGTGCGTGGCGAACTGCCCCACCAGGTCGGCGTGGCCGTCGTGGCGGAACCCGTCGATCAGCTCGCGCGCGTTGCGCTCGATGACCGGCCGGAACTTCTCCTCCAGCACGCTGCCCCGGAACGCGGGGGCGACCAGCGCGCGGCGCACGGCGTGCTCCCGACCGCTCATCTGGAGGATCGTCCGCCCGTGCACGGGCGCGATCTGCCAGTCGTAGTTGTCGGTGGTGAACACCGGGTTGCGGAAGGCCCGCTCGACGTCCTCGTAGCGGGACACGATCCAGCTCCGCGTGGCCTCGTGGTGCAGGAGCGGCGCCCGCTCGCGCAGCACGCGGTAGGCGGCGTAGGGATCGGCGGCGAACTCCGCGGACAGGATGTCGGGTAATTCCCGTGCCGTGGTCATGACTCTCCCCGGGGGCAGGGTGCGGTGTCCGACCGAGGCTAATGATCATCTTGTGACAGGTCCAGCCTCCACCCGTGGGACGTCCGATCAGTCCACAATGGACCGAAGAGCACCCGGAGGGCGGTTGCTTTCCCGAGATGACGCGACTATGGGCGATCGACCGGCGGAGGAGTTCGGGCGGGCAGGTGCTCCTCGACGAGGTCCAGGACGGCGGCGCCCCTGCGCTCGTCGAGGAAGCGCAGCCCCATGAAGTTGTCGCCGGTGGTGAACCCCGGCAACGCCCAGACCGCCTCGTAGGGGATTTGCGCGGGTCGGAAGGAGCGCAGGCTGTAGACGTTGACCCACAGGCACTTGCCGGGGGCCGGGTTCCACAGGCTCCGGGCGAACGCCGGGTCGCGGAACGCGTGCCCGACCTCGCCCACCGCGAGCACGAGCTTGCGGCCGGTCAGCAGGACCACGTCACCGGTTCCCACCGTGCGCATCCGCCGGTCGTGCCGCTCGGTGGCTCCCCAGAACCGCGCGACTCCGCCCGGGTGGGCGCGGGCCAACCGGGTCAGGTCGTCCGGGTCGAGCAGCGCCCGCCGCCCGGCGTCGTCGAACGGCACCGGCCGGTCCAGGGTGAGCGACCAGCACCGCCGGGCCTCGGGCGTGCCGTACGAGGGCTGGACGAAGACCTGCGTCACGACCGGGTCCCCACCCTGCGCTCGACCCGGTCCGCGGTGGCGAGCAGCAGCGGTCCGCGCAGGTGGTGGACCCGCGCGTTGGGCGAGTCGGGCCCGTGCCGCTCCAGCATGTCGGCGAGCCGCCGGGGGACGGTGACCCGGCGTCCCCGGCTGTCCGTGGTCTGGTCGGCGTGGGTCAGGGCGTCGGCGACCGCGCTGCCCTCCCTCGGGTAGCGGTCGAGCCGGTCGTCGAGGCCGAGGTGGGCGGCCACCAGCCGCGCGCCGGAGTGGCGGGCGACCAGGGCGCACACCCGCGGCGGCCACCCCAGCCGCTCCAGGTGGCGGGCACCGTCGAGCGGGTGGAAGCCGGTGTCCGCGACCTCCGGGGCGTACCCGATGTCATGCAGCCACGCCGCCGCCACCAGCACCTCCCGGTCGTCCGCCGGCACGGTGACCGCCAGCTCGTCCGCCCGCGCCGCGACCGCGGTGGTGTGCCGCCACCGGTCCGCCGTCCCGCCGACCAGGCTCCGCGCCAGGTCCCGGGCGAGGTACCGCGCCGGGGTCACCGGCGGGCGAGGAGGCGTTCGCCCGCGCTGTCGTAGGGCAGCTGGTAGTGCGCGAACACCTTCGGTTCGTCCTGGGCGAGCAGCTCGCCGTCCGTGTCGATCGACGGCGCCTCCTTGACCAGGTCCTTCGGGTAGCGGACGCGCAGCTCCTTCGGCCGCACGGTGACCCCGACCGCCGGGACGAAGACCAGGCGGTGCCGTCCGATGAAGCCCACGGAGACGGTCAGGAAGCTGGGCTGGTCGGTCCTGGTGTCGACGTACACGGCCTCCAGGTCGCCGATGGTCTTGCCATCGGGGTCGATGACGTCCATGCCGACCCAGTCGCGGAGGTTCTCAGCGGGGAACATGCCGTCGGGGTACCCCGTCCCGGCCGGTCCAAGCAGGACCGGCCGGGACGGCCCCGATCGTGGCTCACGAACCGCGCTGGTACGCCTTGACCTCGGTCAAGGCCGTCTTGAACCCGGGCGCGTGGGTGAGCTGCACGCGCCACCGCTGGGCGGTGACCGGGGTGAACCGGACGTTGTTGTAGTTGGCCTTCGGCGTGCTCGGCGTCCTGCTCCGGACCGCCGCGGTCGCCCACCCGCCGCCCGTCCAGTACTGGACGGCGTACGAGGCGGGCGCCCGGTAGCGGTTGCCCGCGCGGTCGTCGCGGAAGTGCAGCCGCAGTTCGTCGACGGCACGCGGTTGGCGCAGGTCCAGCTCGTACCAGTCGGTCGCGTTCGGCGAACCCGACGTGCCCCACAGCGGCTCGTTGGTGGGCAGCCCGTCGACGGCCGCGGCGGTGGAGGTGCCGGGCGCGGTGTGGGACGCGGTGACGGCCGCGCCCTGCGCCAGGTTCGGCGTGGTCGAGGTCAGGTCCACCCCGGCCTTGGCGAACACGTCGACCATCCGGGCGCTGCCCTGCACGACGTCCTGCGGCGCGCGCAGGCCCGCGAACGGCGTGCTGAACAGCACCGATCCCGAGCCGGACGGGAACGTGACCGCGCCGGACGCCGGGTCGTACAGCACGCGGGTGAGGCGGTCGGCGGTGAACGCGCGCGTGCCGTTCAGGTAGACCGAGTAGCCCTGGGGCACGCCCGGGTAGCGGGTGACGCCGTCGGCGGGGTCGTCCCACACGACGGTCAGGTCGAGCCCCCGGTAGCGCAGGTTCTCCACCGCGAAGTGCGACCAGCCGATGTCGATGGGCGACAGCTCGACGCGGGTGTCGGTGCGCGGGCGCAGGCCGGCCACGTCCTCGACCACGGTCCAGTTGCTGCTGCCGAGGATGTTGTGGTGGATCCACGAGCGGTAGTCGATGGTGCGGTTGGAGCCGTTCCAGTTGGCCCAGAACTCGTTCGCGTCGGGCCACTGGGTGTTGCCGCCCACGTACTGCGCCCAGGTGTTCCAGTAGAGCAGCTTCTTGTAGTCCTCCGCGGTCATCCACTGGTTCGGGTAGTTGCGCAGCACCGAGGAGTACAGCCGGAACTGCACGGTGGAGTTGATGGTGGAGAAGTTGTTGGAGCCGGGGTGCCCGGCCGCCGCCGCGGCGGCCTTGTCCCGCTGGTTGGCGGTGTAGAACGGGAACACCGGGTACTCGGCGGGGTCGGCGAACAGCCGCAGCGCCTGCTTGTACTGGTCGGTGCTCGGCATCATGCCCACCGAGTACGGGTAGTAGTTGTTGATCTCCTTCCACGGCACGTGGGTGTTGGTGGCCACGTGCTTGTGCTCCAGCAGCTGCCGCGACGGGTTCCACAGCGTGTTCACCACGCCGTTGCGGACGCGGTCGGCCAGCGCCCGCATCTCGGCCGCCTTCGCGGTGTCGCCGACCAGCGCGTACGCCTGCTGGGCGGCCATCGCGCCGCTCCACACGTACGCGGTCTCGGCCCGGTCGAGGTTGCCGGCCCGCCAGTCGAACGACACCGCGTCGGCGTCGTTGCCGGTCATCGCGCCCCAGTCGTACTCGATGACCCCGTTGTTGTTGGTGTCGTAGGTGGCGAGCTGGCCCTCGGCGTCGCCCTCGGCGTAGCGGGCCAGGTTGCCGGCGATGGCGCGCTGCCCGCCGTGCACCTGGTAGCTGCGCCAAGCGGCCTCGGAGATGTACTGGGTGTAGGAGTTCGACCAGTTCTCCGGGTCGCCGGGGTTGTCCATGAACCGACCGCCCTTGGACGACTGGCCGGCCGACAGCCACGGCCCGTAGGAGTACACGGGATCGCGCAGGTACTTCAGGTCGTCGATGTGCATGGGCTGGGTGAGCGCGATGGCGTTGTTGTAGCCCGTGACGCCCTCGATGGACACCGGGAACTGGAAGTCCTGGCCGGGGATGTCCACGTCGAGGTGGTTGAAGCGCATCAACCACCAGCGGTAGTAGACGTTCTTCTTGATCGCCGGGTCGGGCACGTCGATGTACGGGATGTTGTCCGCCCACCAGCGGTTGTAGTCGCGCACGTGGGTCGCGAACGCGGCGGCGGGCGTGCGGGTGCGGTAGGCGTCGTACTCGGTGCGCGACTGCGGGATCTCGTCGGTGACGAAGCCCATCACGACCTTGGTGGTGGTCGACTGGCCCGCGCCGAGCGTGACCGACCGGTCGAGGCCGCCGTTGGCGGGGGTGAACCCGTCACCGGCCAGCCGCGGCCAGATCGTGGTGAGGTTGTTCTTCACCTGCCGCCGGCCGGTCAGCTCCGAGCCGGTGGCGGTCGTGGCGTACGGCGAGGTGACGCGCAGCGCCAGCGTGGTCGACGCCGAGCCGGTGTTGGTGACGGTCAGGTTGGTGACGGCGACGTTGTCGTGCGTGATGAACTTCGCGACGTCCACGCGCACGCCGGCACGGGTGTAGACGCCCTTCCAGTGGCTCGGGGCCTGCCACCGGTTCGACACCTGCTCGGTGAGCGAGCCGGAGCCGACCGTGATGGCGTAGGCGTGCTGGCCGCTGATGTTGTCCCAGTAGGCGGCGTTGCCGCCGAACCCGACCACGCCGGGGTCGTGGGTGTACATGAACAGGCCCCGGCCCCGGGTCATCAGCCACGGGCCGGCCGGGTCGTTGCCGGGGCGGGCGAGCAGGCGGTCCACCCAGAAGTCGGTGCCGCCGCTCTCCGCGTCGTGGATGGCGCGCATGGTGCCGTTGGTGCTGAACCCGACCGGCGGCGCGGGGATCGCGGGGCCGGAGAACGTCGGGTAGCCGATGGTCTGCGCGGCGGAGGCGTGCTGCGCCGGCACGAGGAGGGCGCCGAGCACCACGACGGCCGCCAGCCGCCTGGTCACGCCTGGAAGGCTTGCCATTCCAACACTCCCGTCGAGAAGTCGGGCTTCGAGGTGATCGACAACCGCAGCCGGGTGGTGCTCACGGCGGTGAACGTGGTGCTGTTGGAGGTGTTCCCGGCGACGCCGCAGGCCGACTGGCCGGGCACGGGCGCGTAGGCGCTGCCGGTCCAGTACTGCACCTGGCACGAGGCGGGCAGGTCGATGCCCTGGTCGTCGTCGAACCAGTAGGTGGACACGCGGTTCACCGACTTCGCGGTGGGCCAGGTGTACTCGACCCACTGCGTGCCGCGCTCCGGCCAGTTGCCGTAGGCGAGGTTCGAGCGGTCCGCCGAGTTCGCGGGCGTGCCGCCGTTGTTGAGCGCGGCCAGCGACTCCCACGCCGAGACGTACGAGGTGGACGCGGCCGCCGACGGGGCGAGGTTCGTGCCCGTGCCGGGGTTGGTGCCCGGGTTCGGCGGCGGCCCGGTCGTGGTCTGGGTGACCTTGCGCATCGTGCCGTCGGCGTTGAAGTGCAGCAGGTCGACCGCGACGGAACGGCGGAAGTCGCCGCCGCCGGGCGCGTCGGCGTTGTGGTAGACGATGTACCACTGCCCGTTGAACTGCACCACGCCCGCGTGGTTGGTGGTCGAGGAGACCTGGTCGAGCACGACGCCGCGGTGCGTCCACGGGCCGAGCGGGCTGGTGGCGGTGGCGTAGCGCTGACAGGCGTGGCTGGACGACGTGACGCAGCCGTTGGTGTCGTTGGCCGCGTACACCATGTAGTAGAGGCCGTTGCGCTTGAACATCCAGGGCGCTTCCCAGAAGTTCGCCAGGCCCTGCGGCGTGACCACCGGACCGTCCAGCTCGATCATGTCGGGCTTGAGCTTCGCGGCGCGGGCGCCCCAGTAGCCGCCCCAGTAGAGGTACGCCTGGCCGTCGTCGTCGGTGAACACGGTCGGGTCGATGTTGAGCCCGGACGAGTTGGGCGTGCTGTCGCTGATCAGCGGCCCGCCCTTGGCGTCGCGGAACGGGCCGAGCGGGCTGTCGCCGACCGCGACGCCGATGTCCATCCAGCCCGCGCCGTTGCCGTTGACCGAGGTGTACCAGTAGTACTTGCCGCCGCGCGGCTCGACCTCGCTCGCCCACGCGTCCGCGCCGGCCCACGGGAAGGTGGCGATGTTCGCCCGCGCCCCGTGGTCGGTCCACGTGGCGGCGTCGGTGCTGGACAGCACGCGCCACTCGCGCATCCGGAAGTTGGTGTCGCCGGGCGGCGCCTCGTCGCGCCCGGCGTAGACGTACAGGGTGTTCCCGACGACCAGCGGGGCCGGGTCGGCGGTGTAGTAGGAGGTGACGATGGGGTTCGCGGCGAGCGCGGGCGGTGCCAGGGCGGTGACGAGCGCCAGTGCGGCGCCCAGCCCGAACACCCGGTTGCGGGTGCGCATGTGCGTGCTCCTCGGAGGAGGCAGGTGGGGTGGTGGGGTCAGCGGCCGGTCGCGTGCAGGTCCGCGACCTCGGCGGCGCCCAGGGCCCGCCCGTGGAGGCGGAACCCGTCGACCGCGCCGTCCAGGTACGGGTCGTTCGCGTACTGGGAGCGGCCGATCCGGTTCTGCGCGGTGCTGCCCAGCGACGCGGGCCGCAGGGTCAGCGCGGTGTTGCGGGCGACCTCGGCGCCGTTGACGTAGAGCACGCCGAGGTCGCCGGCCTGGGTGACGGCGACGTGCGTCCACGCGCCGGTGGGCAGCGGGTTCGCCGCGTCGATGCGCTGCTCCGCGCCGGAGCCGCCGGTGGTGACGGCGTACCGGACGCCGCCGGCGGAGCTGCGCGGGGTGAGGAACAGGTAGCCGCCGGTGCCGGTGCCGAAGTCGAACACCCGCGCCCACGTGGTGAGCGCGTCCAGCCGCACCCAGGTGGCGACGCTGAACGCCGTCGCGCCGGCCAGCAGCCCCGCCGGGAGGACGACGTGCCCGCTCGTGCCGTTCAGCTCGACCGCCGAGCCGGTGCGGCCGGTGGTCCAGGTCGCGCCCACGAGCGTGGCGGTGCGCCCTCCCCCGGTGGCGTCGGCGGCCGTCGTGCCGCTGCCCTCGTCGAACGGGTAGTGCGCGATGAACGCGGGCGCGGGCGTGCCGGCCACGTTCCAGTAGACGGTGTACCGCTGCCGGTGCGTCTGGTGGAACGGGGCCAGCGTGACCTGCCCCGTGCTCGCGGTCGCCGTGTAGCGCAACGGCGTGCCGGTGGCGCGGATCGTCTCGGGCCGCAGCGTCGGCAGGGTGCCGGGATCGGTGGTGCCGTACCAGCCGGCGAGCACGATCGGCCCGTGCTCGACCGCCTGCACCGCCGGGTTGTCCGGGGCGCTCTCGCGGGTCAGGGTCATGGGCAGGCTCAGCTCGACCACGTCCCCGGACGCCCAGGTGCGGTCGAGGCGGGCGTAGCCGCCCGGTGTCGCGGCGACAGGCGTGCCGTTGAGCCGCAGCTGCGCCCCCGCCGCCCAGGACGGCACGCGCAGGCGCAGGTCGATCGGGCCCGTTCCGGTGACGGTGAGCTTCGTGGAGGGCGTCTCGGGCCACCCGGTGTCCTGCCGCACGGTGAGGCCGCGCCCCGGCCAGGTCAGCGTGGACGGGATGAACAGGTTCACCCACAGGGTGTTGCCGCCGTGGAAGTAGATGCTGTCACCGTGCTTGGTGTTGGTCTCCATCCCGGTGCCGTGGCAGCAGGTGAAGTTCTGGTAGTCGTTGCTGTAGGTGCGCTGCCCGCCGGCGCGCAGCGGCACGTAGTAGCTGTGGTGGCCGTGCGCCGAGTCGGGGTCCTGCGCGCCGAGCAGGTGGTTGTAGAGCGCCTTCTCGTGGAAGTCGAACAGCTCCGGCCGGCCGGGGTTCGTGCGGAACAGCTGCCGGGTCAGCTTGAGCATGTTGTAGGTGTTGCAGCACTCGCACGTGTGGTCCGACAGCTCCGAGGCGATCCGGTTCGGGGCCTTGAAGTACTCGCCGTTGGAGTTGCCGCCGATCGCGTAGGTGTGCGCGTCGACGACGGTGTCCCAGAAGGACGTGGCGATGTCGCGGTACCGGGTCTCGCCGGTGGCGTGGTACTCGCGGATCGCGCCGAGCGCCTTGGGGATCTGCGTGTTCGCGTGGTAGCCGTCCAGCGCGTCGCGGCCCTGGGCGAGCGGGTCGAACACCTCGGCGTGGTCGAAGTGGCGGGCCGCCGCGAGGTGCGCGGGGTCGCCGGTGAGCTGGTGCAGGTTGGCCAGCACCTCGTTCATGCCGCCGAACTCGGTGTCGAGCATGTTCTGCCGCTGGGCCTGGGTCAGCCGGCCGTTGCGCCACGCCACCCAGCCCGCCATCCGGGTGAGCACGGTGAGCGCCTGCGCGTTGCCGGTGAGCAGGTGCGCGTCCAGCAGGCCGGCCAGGATCTTGTGCAGCGTGTAGTAGGGGGCCCAGACCTGTTGGCGGGCCTCGACGCGGTCGATGAAGCTCTCCGGGAACGCCGACAGGTAGCCGGTGTTGTACCCGGCGGCGGTGGCGCGGTCCTGGCAGGTGGCCAGGACCGCGACCAGGTGGTCGGACTTCGCCTTGAACGCGGTGTCGCCGGTGCTCGCGTACGCCTGGGCCAGTGCGGTGAGCACGTGCCCGGTGGTGTGGCCGCGCAGCTCGGTCGTCGGCGACTCCCAGCCGCCGCACGGGGTGGCGCCCGACGGCAGGCCGACGTTGAGGCGGAAGGTGTGCAGCAACCGGTCGGCGTCGAGGAACCTGAGGTAGGCGTGGGTGCGGTTGGTGTTGGACTGGAACGGTCCGGCGTGCAGGGCGACCGCGCCGAGCGGGAACGGGTCGGCGGACGTGCCGACGTCGGGACGCGCGGCGGCGGCCGGTCCGGTGGGACCCGGGGCGGCGAGGCCCGGAGCGGCGCCGGTCGCGGTGGCGCCGGCCGTCGCGGCGAGCACGGCGCCGGCGCGCAGGACGGCACGCCGGGAGGGGGTTGGCAGGGACATGGGCGTCACCTCTCGTGACGGGTGGGGCGGGGTGGGGCCGGCGCCCCCGCCGGAGGCAGGGGAGCGGGGACGCCGGCTCGGGATCAGTAGCCGTAGCGGTTCTTCAGGTGCCGCCACCAGTCGCGGAACATCCAGGCGTCGAAATCGGTGATCCGCGGGGAGCTGCCGGCCTTCATGAGGAAGCCGCCGACGCCACTGGGGGTCCAGTCGTAGAAGTCGTCCAGGCCGAACGTGTGGCCGATCTCGTGCAGCAGGATCGTCATGTCACCCGTGTTCAGGTTGTTGACGAAGTACTCGCTGCCCATGCGCTGGCCCCAGTCGCCACCCGCGCCGCCGCCCATGCCGGCGGTCAGCCACAGCGACTGGTCGTAGTGCCGCGCCACGCCGCCCGGGCAGTTGCGGTACTGCCCGTCGCGGACGAAGAACCGGCCGCACGGCTCGGCGCACTGCGGCGCGTTCTCCCGGATGTTGTTGACGTAGACGTCCACGGAGTTGTCGGACCACTGGAGCGTCGCGCGGTCGCGCACCGCCCAGCCGACCACCTTGACCGGCACGGTGGCGTACGGCCAGTTGTTGTGGCCGACCATGAGGTCGACCCACTTCCTGTACTGCTCCGCCAGCTTGGCGTGGATGCGGTCGCGCAGGGACGCGGACACGGGGGCCGAGGAGTCCCAGCGGACGCAGAAGTTCAGGTAGCCGCCGTTGGCGAACACCTGGTCCCAGCCGTAGTTGCGGAACCCGTACAGGTTGCCGTAGGTGCTCTCCTGGTGGCTCCACACCTGGTTCAGGGGGGTGACCAGGGTGGACGGCGGGCTCCACGTGGCGGGGTTCGCGGCGGTGGCGACCTCCGCCGAGGCCGGTTGCACGACCCCGCCGACGGCCACCACGCCGAGCAGGACGGCCAGGACGGTTCTCTTCCAGGATCGCGGCACTGCGATCCTCCTTCCGGGTTGTCGGTGGCGGCGGATCAGCCTTTGAGCGCTCCCGAGGTGAAGCCGCGCACGTAGCTGCGCTGGAGGAGCGCGAACAGCACCAGGCAGGGCACGGCCATGAACACCACGCCCGCCTCCAGCGCCGCGTAGTCGATCGACCCGTGGCTCGCGGTGCGCATGTTGACCACGGCGAGGGTGGTGGTGAACTTGTCGGTGGAGTTGAGCAGGATCAGCGGCGCGAAGAACTCGCTCCAGGACGTCAGGAACGCGAACAGCGCCACGGTGACCAGTCCCGGTCTCACGGCGGGCAGCATGATCCGCACCAGCGTCCCGAACGACGTGCAGCCGTCCACCCGGGCCGACTCCTCCAGCTCCACCGGGACGGCGGCGAACGAGTTGCGCATCATGAACACCGAGAACGGCAGCTGGAACGTGACGAGCACGAGGCTCAGCCCGACCAGCGAGTCCTCCAGGCCCAGCCACCCCAGCAGCACGTACAGGGCGATCAGGATGGTCGCGTACGGCACCATCAGGATGGCCAGGGTGAGCAGGAACAGCACGTCCCGGCCGGGGAAGCGGAACCGGCCGAACGCGTAGCCGCCGAAGGTGGCCACGAGCAGCGTGCCGCCGACGGTCAGCGCGCTGACCACGACGCTGTTGAGCACGTGCCGGAGCGACACGCCGTCGGTCGCGGAGAACAGCCGGTCGTAGTTCTCCAGGCCGAACCCGGTGTCCGTGCGCACCGACGCGAACGCGGCCCACACCAGCGGGAACAGGAACAGGATCGCCAGCGCCGAGCCGGTCAGCCAGAAGGGGACGCGGTTCTCCTTCACGATTCCCCCTTCACGAGGACCGGCGGCGCAGGACGCCGAGCTGGACGGCGTTGAACACGACGAGCACCACGAGCAGCACCACCGAGATCCCCGCGGCGGACCCGAGGTCCAGGCGCACGAACGCCTCCCGGTAGACCACCATGACCACGGACGTCGTGCTGTTGTCCGGGCCGCCCCGCGTCAGGATCCAGAACTGGTCGAACGCGAGCAGCGACCCGGTCGTGATCATGGTCAGCACCAGGGCGATCGTCGGGCGCATCAGCGGCAGCGTGATCCGGCGGAACGCCTGCCAGCGGGTCGCGCCGTCCACCCTGGCCGCCTCGTGGACGTCCGTCGGGATCGCCTGGAGGCCGGTCAGCAGGATCAGCATGGCGAACCCGGCGAACCGCCACAGCACCAGCAGCACCGCCGAGGCCAGTGCCGAGTCGGGGCTGCCGCCGGTCCACGACACGTACCCGTCGACCAGGCCGAGCCACGCCAGCAGGTCGGTCACCGGCCCGATCTCGTCGCTGAGCAGCCCCAGGAACAGCAGTGACGCGCTGGCGAAGCCGACCGCCATGGGCAGGTAGAACGCGGTGCGGAAGAACCCCACGCCGGGCCTGCGGTGCTGCACCAGCAGCGCGAGGCCCAGCGCCACCGCGAACAGCAGCACGGTCGTGATCACCGTGTACTTCACGGTGAACCAGGCCGCGGTGCGCAGCAGCTCGTCGTCGGCGATGCCGGTGTAGTTGTCCGGCGCGTTGAGCCGGGGCTTGCCGAGCAGCGGCCAGCGGTGCAGCGACATCCACGCGACCAGGCCGAGCGGCACCAGGAAGAACAGGCCGACCACCAGTGCCGTCGGTGCGGCGTAGGCGGCGCCGACGAGGGCTCGCGCGCGGTCGGCGCGGCGGCGCGGCGCGGTCGGGGCGGCGGGTGGTCGCCGGGTCTCCTCGCGGCGCGGCAGGGTCGCGGTCATCGTCCTCAGCCCTGCCGGAGGGACTTGGTGATGGCCTCGTCGCCGTCGGCGAGCGCCAGGGCCGCGTCGCCGAACAACGCGCCGCGCACGGTCCGCAGCCACGGGCTCTGCGGGTCGTTGAACGAGGCGTTGAAGTTGCGGGCGTAGGGCGTCCGGCCCTTGGCGACCAGGCTGTTCGCGGTGACCAGGCGCGGGTCGGCCTCCGCGTGCTCGTTCTCGGCGAGGTCCGTGCGGGTCGGCACGCCCTTGCCCTTGGCGACCACGCCGACCTGGGCCTCGTCGGAGGTCGTCCAGGCCAGGAACTCCCAGGCCGCGTCCTCGTGCCCGGTGGTCGCGCCGATGCCCATCGCGTCGCCGCCGACGAACGTGGACTCGCCGCCGTCGAGGCCGCTGATCGGCGCGACCCCGACGTCGACCCCCTTCGCCTCGATGGCGTCGAGCCACACGGACGGGCCCGGCGCGATGCCGACGTTGCCGCTCTGCAACGCGCCGAGCCAGGTGGGGCCGGCCTCGTCCTTGGACGCGGGCGCGGCCACCCCCTCCTCGTAGAGGGAGCGGTACAGGGCGAACACGTCGGCCATCTCCGGCGAGTCGACGGTGGCCTCCTGCCCCTCGGCGTCCAGGACGTCGCCGCCGTCCGCCCACACCGAGGGCCACATCGTGAACTCGACGCAGCCGCCGCAGTTGCCGCCGAAGTACGTGCCGTGCACGTCGCCGCCGAGCGCGTCGACCTTCCGCGCGTGCTCGGCGTACTCGCGCAGCGTGCGCGGCGGCCGCTCCGGGTCGAGGCCCGCCTTGCGGTACAGGTCCTTGTTGTAGAGCAGCACGGACAGGTCGACCGTGTGCGGCAGCGCGAAGTTGCGCCCCTCCCACGTGCCTGCCCGCACGTGGGAGGGCGCCACCCGGTCCTTCACGTCGAGCGCGGCGAACCGGTCGGTCACATCCGCCCAGAGGCCCTGGGAGGCGTACTGCGGCGCGAACACCACGTCCGCGGCGAACAGGTCGGGCAGGGCCTTCGCCCCGGCCGCGGACGCGAGCTTCGCCGGGTACTCCTCGTTGGGGTACGCGGTCACCTCGACGCGGTCGCGGTGGGTGGCGTTGTAGGCGTCCGCGTACGCCTTGGACACGGCCTCGGTCGCGGCGCGGGTCCACAGGGTCAGCACCACGCCCTCGTCCCCGCCGCCCGCGTCGGGCGCGGCGCAGGCGGCGGCGGTCAGCGCCAGCACGGCCACGGTGGTGCGAAGCCCTCTTGTGGTCACCGGTCTCTCCTTCGAGCGCGGTCCGGGGGTCGGGATCAGTCGGCGGGGAGCCAGACCCGCATGGTGGACGGGCCCCGGCGGGCCCAGCGGTGGTACGGCACGAGCGTGAACGGGGCGTGCGCTCCGGCGGTCGGCGTCGCCGGAGCGCCGTAGGGCCAGGGGGCGTCGGCCGGGTGGTCGACGCGCGCCCGCACCTCGACGCCGTGCGGCACGTCGACCGGCGGGGTGGACGGGTCGACGCGCAGCAGGTCCAGGTCCACGTCCCCGAGCGACTCGGCGCAGTACACGACCGGACCGCGTTCCACGGCCACGCAGCCGCGCACGGCGTCCACCCGGGGGTCGGGCGCGGTGAACCGGGGCCGCACCGGCAGCTCCAGCCGGATCTCCTCCCCCACCGCGAAGTTCCGGTGCACCACGACGTCGCCGACCGGCGCGGGGTGGCGGCCGTAGGTGGTGGCCAGCACCGCACCGTCGGCCCAGCCGGGCACGCGCAGGGTGATCGACCACGGCCGGTCGTCGGTCTTCACCACCCGCACGGTCACCACGCCGTCGTCCGGGTAGTCGGTGCGCACCCGCAGCCCCACCTCCCGGCCGTCGGCGAGGCGCGTGTCGATCTCGGCGTCCAGGTACTGGTGCAGCCGCACGCCGGTGTCGTCGGCGGTCGCGGTGTAGCAGGCCAGCGAGGCCAGCAGCCTGGCCGCGTTGCCCAGGCAGCACGACACCTCGAACCACGGGGCCCGCGGCCCGCCGCCGAAGCCCAACTGCTCCTCGTCGTCGGAGACCTCGGCGGTGGGCGTGCGCTGGTGCAGGGTGTGGGCGTAGAAGAACGAGCGGCCGTCGTCGGCGACGGCGGTGGCCACCACGTTGTGCAGGATGCGCTCGACGACGTCGTCGTAGCGGCCGTCCCCGGTGGCCAGCAGCAGGCGCCAGGCCAGCATGATCGCCGCGACGCCCGCGCACGTCTCGGAGTAGGCGCGGTCCGCCGGCAGCTGGAAGTCCGGGCCGAACGCCTCGTCGGTGTGCCGCGAGCCCATGCCGCCGGTCAGGTAGGTGCGCCGGGCCAGGGCGTGGTCGAACTGGGCGGCGACGGACCGCAGCAGCTCGTCGTCCCCCGTGTCCACGGCCACGTCGACCGCGCCGCACGCCAGGTACAGCGCGCGCACGGCGTGCCCGTGCAGGGAGGTCGACTCGCGCACCGGCACGTCGTCGCTGAAGTAGGACCAGCCGAACTCGTGGCGCGGCAGCGTCCGCCTGCCCCTGCGCTCGACGAACAGGGCGGCCTGGTCCAGGTAGCGGCGCTCCCCCGTGACGCGGGCCAGCTCGACCAGCGCCACCTCGATCTCGGGGTGGCCGCACACGCCCTGCCGCCCGTCGGGGCCGAACTCGGCGCACACGTGGTCGGCGACGCCGCGGGCGACGTCCAGCAGCCGGTCGGGCCCGGCGGTGCGGGCGCGGGCCACGGCGGCCTGGATGAGGTGCCCCGCGCAGTACAGCTCGTGCCCCCAGGCCAGGTCGCCGTAGCGGGGCGGGCGGCCGGGACCGCCGAACGCGGTGCCGAGGTAGCCGTCGGGGGCCTGCGCGGCGGCGACCAGTCCGGTCAGCTCGACGACGGCCGCGTCCACGGCGGGGTCGCCGCCGCGAGCCGCCTCCCAGGACAGGGCCTCCAGCAGCTTGTAGACCTCCGAGTCGGAGAACTCGCGGCCCCGCCGGTCGGGCGAGCTGTGGCCGGCGGCGAAGTTGGCGGTCCAGCCGAGCCGGTCGAGCCAGGACCGGATGTGCGGCAGGGTCGCGGCGGCGTTGACCTCCTGCCGCCGGGCCCAGGGACCGCCGGTGACGCGCACCTCGCCGAGCCCCAGCGGGCGGAGCGCACCGCGCCGCGGCACGACGGGTCGGCCACCCACCGCGGTGGTGTCCGGCGACGTCAGCGTCATCCAACCCTCCCGGGGCACCGCCGGGCGGGCCGTCCCGCACCGGTTCGCCTTCGACCATGGCAGTCGAAAACGTTTTCGGCAATTGCCAATCTCATGTTGGCCGAAATCCGGGTTAGATGCGGTGACGTGCGAATACAATCGAATCGGCGTTCGACGAAACAGTTCGAAAGGCTTTCGATGGCCAAGCGGCAGTCATCCTCGACCACCCTCAGCGACGTCGCCGCGCGCGCCGGGGTGTCGATCTCCACCGCGTCGAAGGCCCTCAACGGCCGCGACGACGTGGCCGCCGCGACGCGGGACCGCGTGCTGCGCGCCGCCGCCGAACTGGCGTTCCAGCCGAACGCCCTGGCGCGCGGCCTGATCTCGGGGCGCACCCGCACCATCGGGCTGCTCACCGACGAGCTGGGCGGCCGGTTCGCCATGCCGATCCTGCTGGGCGTGGAGAACGCGCTGGCCAACGAGCAGATGTCGGTGCTGCTGTGCGACGCGCGCGGCGACGCGATCCGCCGCCACCACTACATCAGCACGCTGCTGGCCAGGCAGGTCGACGGGTTCATCATCCTCGGCGACGACAACGACGTGCGCCCCTCGCTGACCCGGGGCATCCCGGTTCCGGTGGTGTACGTCTACGGCGAGTCGGCGGACCCCGCCGACCTGTCCGTGCTGGCCGACGACGAGGGCGGCGCGAGGCTCGCCGTCGAGCACCTGGTCTCGTTGCGGCGCAGGCACATCGGCCACGTCACCGGTCCGCAGGCCTACCGGGCGGCGCGCGACCGGGTGACCGGGCTGCGCACCGTGCTGGCCGAGCACGGCCTCGACCTCGCCGGCGGCGCGCCCCTGCACGGGGAGTGGTCGCAGCGCTGGGGCCGGCACGCCGCCCGCACCCTGCTGGCCACCGCTCCGGAACTGGACGCGGTGTTCTGCGGCAACGACCAGATCGCCACCGGCGTCGCCGACGTCCTGCGCGACCTGGGCAGGCGGGTGCCGGAGGACGTGGCGATCGTCGGCTACGACAACTGGGAGGAGTTCGCCGTCGACTGCCGTCCCCCGCTCACCACGGTGGACCTGGACCTGGAGCACCTGGGCACGGCCGCCGCCCGCCTCCTGCTGGACCGGCTGGGCGGCGACCGCGCGGGTGGCGTCGTGCGCCACCCGTGCAGGCTCGTGGTCCGCGAGTCCACCGCGCCCGCCGCGGCGCCGTGACGGTCAGGTGTTGCTGCGGGCGGCGCTGATGTCGGCAAGCCCGGACAGCGAGTCCTGCTCGATCGCGGCGTCGCCGAGGGAGAACACGCCCACGGCCCGACCGCCCTCGACCACCGGGATGCGGCGGACCGCCTTCTCCCGCATGCGGGTCACGGCGGTGTCGACGTCCTCGTCGGGGGTGGCGGTGATCAGCTCGTCGCTGCACACGTCGGCCAGCGAGCAGCCGGACAGGTCCTCGCGGTCGGCGAGGCCGCGGACGACGATGTCGCGGTCGGTGACGATGCCGCGCACCTGGTCGCCGTCGACCACGAGCACGTCGCCGATCCCCTGGTCGCGCATCGCCTGCGCCGCCTGTCGCACCGGGGTGTCCGGCGCCAGGGTCACCGGGTTCGCGGTCATGAGGTCACGCACGTACTGGGCCATCGGCAGTTCCTCCTCGTGTGGAGCGCGTTGTGCGGTCGGACCCCGGTTACCCACGACGACGCGGCGCACTCCCCCGGGGCGCGACGAACCCGCGTCAGCTGGCGAGCACGGCCCAGCCGTGGGGCGGGAGGTCGACGACGTCCCGGCCCGTGTCGGCCGTCCCGGCGAGCACGCCGCGCACCCCCGGCGCGGGCAGTCGGCACGGCGCGTCGGCCAGGTTCAGCGCGACGAGCAGCCGCTCCCCCCGCCCGGCCACGGCGTAGACCAACTGCTCGTTGGCGACGTGCACCTGCTCCGGGGCCGCGGTGTGCAGCCACGGGTGCCTGCGGCGCAGGCCGATCAGCTCCTGGTGCAGGTGGAAGGTCGGCAGGCCCAGCGGGGACAGGCCCGACGGGTCCGGCGGGAACGGCGGTCGCACGGCGTCGTCGCCGCCCGCGCGGTCCGCCTTGACCCCGCGGAACGCGTGCTCGTCGCCGGACCACACCGCCGGGGTCCCGCCCAGGGTGAACAGCACGACGTGCGCGTGCGGGAGGTGGCGCTCGTCGGAGAGCACGCTGGCGATCCGGGTCACGTCGTGGTTCCCGACGAACGTCCAGGGCACGAACGACTCCAGGAACACCGCGTGCCGCTTCAGCGACCAGGCCAGCTCGAACAGGTTGCGCTCCTCGATGCCGTGCCAGACCGCCTGCCACAGCTCGTACTGGGTGACCGCGTCCAGCCCGCCGACGGCCACGGCGCGCGCGTAGTCGCCGTGGATGACCTCGCCGACGACGTACGCGTCGGGGTGGGCGGCGCGCACGGCGGGCAGCACGCGGGCCCAGAACTCCGGCGGGACGGCGTAGGCGGCGTCCAGCCGCCACCCGTCCGCGCCGCGGTCGAGCCAGTGGACCATCACCCGGGTCACCAGGTCGACGACGGCCTCGCTGGAGTGGTCCAGCTCGACGAGGATGTCGTGGCCCTCGAAGACGTCGACCTCCGGTTCGACGCCGGGTTCCCACCGCTCGGGCCAACGCGGCCGGAACCAGTCCGCCGTCGGCGCCGACGGCCCCTGCTCGGCGAGCGCCCGGAACGCGGGGTGCCGCCGGCCCACGTGGTTGAACACACCGTCGAGCAGCACCCGGACGCCGCGGGCGTGCGCGGCGGCGACCAGGGCGTCGAAATCGGCCTCGTCGCCGAGGCGCGGGTCGATCCGGAAGTGGTCGACGGTGTCGTAACCGTGCGTGCTCGACGCGAAGACCGGGCCGAGCGCCAGGCCGTTGCAGCCCAGCTCCAGCAGGTGGTCGAGCCAGCGCTCCAGGTGCGGCAGCCGGTGGTGCACCTCGTCCACCGCGGACCGCTCGGCGCCCGTGAAGCCCAAGGGGTACACCTGCCACCAGATCGCGTCGGCCACCCACCCGGGCATGCTTCTCCTCCACTCGGTCCGCGGGTGCCGCGCCGGCGCGGCACCCGGTCATCCTCCGACCTCCGGCCCGTCGCCGCCTCCCGACGGCGCTCCGCCCGGCGTCCCGGGGGAGCGCGCGGGTCGCGGTGTTGCCCTTTGTTCCCTGGAAACGGGCCGGCGCATCCACGATGGTGGACGAGTGGCGGAGAACACGCTGATCCAGCTCGTGCGGGAGTCGACCATCGGTGAGGACCAGGAGGTGACCGGGCCGTACGGACCGCGTCGGCTGACCTACGCGGACCACACCGCGTCCGGTCGTGCGCTGGCGTTCGTGGAGGACTTCATCCGCGACGAGGTGCTGCCCTGGTACGCCAACACCCACAGCGACTCCTCGGCCGCCGCCGAGCAGATCACCGCGCTGCGCGAGGAGGCCCGGCGGGTGATCCGGGACGACCTCGGCGGCGAGGACACGGTCGTGGTCTTCAGCGGCTCGGGGGCCACCGGCGCGATCGACAAGCTGATCACCATCCTGGGCCTGCGCGTGCCCGCCGCGCTCGAAGAGCGTTACCAACTGACCGACGCGATCCCCGCGCGCGACCGGCCGGTGGTGTTCGTCGGCCCGTTCGAGCACCACTCCAACGAACTGCCGTGGCGCGAGTCCGTCTGCGACGTCGTGCGAGTCCCGGAGGGCGACGACGGCCACCTGTCCGAGTCGGCCCTGCGCGACGCGCTGGTGCGCCACGCCGACCGGCCGGTGCGGATCGGGGCGTTCTCGGCGGCGTCCAACGTGACCGGCGTCGTCACCGACGTCCACCGCGTCTCGCGCCTGCTGCACGCGCACGGAGCGCTCGCGTTCTGGGACTGCGCGGTGGCCGCGCCGCACCGCGAGATCCGCATGGGCGGCGGGGAGGACCCGCTGTCCTACCCGGACGCGGTGTTCCTCTCCCCGCACAAGTTCCCGGGCGGACCGGGCACGCCGGGCGTGCTGGCGGTGCGCCGGGGACTACTGGCGAACCGGGTGCCGAGCGTGCCCGGTGGCGGGACCGTCGACTACGTCACCGCGACCCGCCACCGCTACACCGACGACCCCGCGCACCGCGAGGAGGGCGGCACGCCGGGGATCGTCGAGTCCATCCGCGCCGGACTGGTGTTCCGCCTGCGCCGGGACGTGGGGCCGCAGAACGTCCACGACCGGGAGCAGCGGTTCCTGCGGCGCGCGCTCGACTCGTGGTCGACCGACCCGGACCTGGAGGTCCTCGGCGACCCGGACGCCGAGCGGGTCGCGATCGTGTCGCTGCTGGTGCGCGGGCCGAACGGGCGCCTCCTGCACCACAACTACGTGGTCAGGCTGCTCAGCGACCTGTTCGGCATCCAGGTCCGGGGCGGGTGCTCGTGCGCGGGCCCGTACGGCCACCGCCTGCTGGGCATCCCCCCGGACCGCGCGCTGAGGTTGGAGCACGAGGTGGCCGGCGGCCGTGCGGGCATCAGGCCCGGCTGGGTGCGGGTCAGCTTCGACTACACCATGTCCGACGCCGTGGTCGACTACGTGGTCGAAGCGGTGCACCGCGTGGCCGCCGCCGGGTGGGCGCTGCTGGAGGACTACCGGTTCGACCCGCGGACCGGCCGGTGGCGCCACCACCGCGCCACCGGCCCCCGGCTGGCGCTGTCCGACCTGCGGTACACCCGGGACGGGCGCCCGGCCCGCCGCGCGCTGGGCGAGGACGCCCTGCCCGGCCACCTGGCCGACGCGGCCCGCATCGTCGCCGGGGCGGCCGGTCCCCGCGCCACCGCGCCGGGGCGGGTGTCCGACGGCTTCGACGAGCTGCGCTGGTTCGAGCTGCCCGCCGCCTGCCTGGCCGGCCCCGGTGCGGGGCGCGAGGTCGTGCCCGGTTAACCGCGGGCGGGCGGCGTGGTGAAGACCAGGCCCTGGCTCTTGGCCGAGCGGAACCCCCGGACGTCCCGGGTCACGACCTTGACCCGGTGCAGGCTGTCGGGTGCGAGACCGGTGAGCGTGGCCTGCCGCCCGGTCACGAAGGCGACCGGGGTGTCGTCCAGGAACACGTCGTAGCCCCGGGTCTCGAACCACCAGGGGGTCGCGTACCAGGTCAGGGTCGCGCTGGTCGGCGTGGTGGCCGTCACCGCCAGCTGGGAGGGGCGCACCGGCCGCTCGATGATGACGCTCTCCGAGCGCAGCACCCCCACCACGTCGTCCTGCCCCGGGTCGTGGGCGCAGGTGGCGGTGATCGTGCCCAGGGCGGTGCCGTCCGCCCGCTCGACGCGCAGGGACAGCGCGAGGTCGTCCAGGTGGACGGCGTGGTCGCCCGACTGGTGGAAGGACATCGCCGGGAAGCCGCCCGCGGCCCGCAGCACGTCACCGGGCCCGCCGACCGGGGTCGGCGCGAACGTCAGGGCCGCGCTGGAGGTCCGCGTCCCGGACGGGCCCGTCAGGGTCGCGCCGAGGGTCGCGGTGCTGTCGCCGTCGATGCGCACGGCCGCACCGGCCGGCCCGCCCGGCACGACCGCGCCGAGGGACAGCTCGACGTCCGCGTCGAGGAACGCGGGGTCCGCGTACCCGACGGTGCCGGGCCGGTCGAACACCTCGTCGGGCAAGCCGATCGTGACGCGGGCGTCGACGGGCACCTCGGGTCCGGGCGACGTGGCGCACGTGTAGGCGAGGGTGCGTTCGACGGGCGTGGCGGTCGCCGTGCCCGCCGCCCCGGCCAGGGCCGTGGAGCAGAACAGCGCCAGGGCGAGCGGGCGGACGAGGCCGCGCGTGGTCTTCCGGTCCTCCGGCAAGGAGTTCTCCCTCTTCGTCGGGTCGAAGCGGCCCCACCGCCGCCGGGGTCGGCAGCGGTGGCGGTGGCGAGGGAGCGGGTGGTGCGGTGCGCGGGCACGACAGCGGGAAGGCGTGCGGCCTGCGGGCCCGTGCCCGACGCCTGCCGCGACCGGCCCGCCTCCCCTCCCCCACCGCAGGCTACTGCCGCCGGGGACGCGCCTGAAGACCGCCGGCGGAGCAGTCACCGCCGCCGGTCGGGTGCCCGGGCGTCACGGGAGCACTCGGCCCCGTGCGCGCAGCACGACCCCGGCCAACTCGGCGGGCGTCCCCGACGCGGTGTCGACCTCCAGGTCGTACGGGACGCCCTCGTGGACGGTCGGCAGGTGACCCCGGGCCAGGCCGACGACGGCGTGGTCGCGGGCCCGTTCGCGCTGCTCCGCCACCGCCAATGGGCAGGTGACGCGCACGAAGAGGACGTCGAGACCCGTCAACGCGGTCGTCCAGTCCCGGATCAGGCCCGGGGTCAGCAGCATCTCGTCCATTACGAGGTCGTCACCGCCCCGGGCGAACGCGGCCGCCGCCGCGCAGGCGGAGCGCAGCACCCGGCGGCCGACCTCGCCGCAGCGGATCACCACCACCGGGCGGCCTTCGGCGTCGCGACCGGTGCGGTCGTACCGGAAGCCGTCGCGGCTCAGCGGGCCGTCGCGCCCGCCGCCCCAGTTCGAGGGACGGCGGCGAACAGGGTGTCGACGCCCCAGTGCACGAACGGCGTGGCGCTCGTGTCCTGGATCGCCCGCGCGAGGGTCGTCTTGCCCGCGCTGGAGGTCCCGTTGAGGAAGATCACCCGGCCGGGGCGTTCGGCGTCGCGCACCGCACCAGGTCGGTCAGCCGGACGACCCCACCCGGTCGATCTCCTCGTCGATGCGCCGGGCCATCTCCACGTCGTCCGCGGTGACCGCGCCGACCGCGTTGGTGAACAGGGTGAACGTCACGGTGTCGCCCTGTCGGCCGGTGCCGACGTGCCTGCCCTGGTCGGTCGCGATGGCCTTGATCCGCTTGCACAGCGCGGGGATGCGGTCGGCGGGCAGCTCGACAGCGCGCCGCAAGCACCGGCGGTTGCCGTTCCAGCCGGGCAGGTCGCGCAGCGCGGTGGCCACCTGCTCGTCGGTGAGCACCGCCGGCCGGCCCGCCCCGGCCGACCCGGGCAGGTCGGGCGCGCTGGCCGGTGGCGTGAACAGCTCCACGAACTCCTCCGGCAGGCGCTCGCGCAGCAGGGCCGCGGCGTCCGGCACGGACGCGGACAGCGCCGACAGCACCGCCTGGGTCAGGTACCGGCCGCGCTCGGGCGTCGCCCCGACGCGGCGGCCGACCTCGGCGGCGGCGGAGGCCGGGTCCGGCACGACGGTCGGGGCGGGCTCGGCGGCGGCGCCCGCGACGATGGGCGGCAACGACTCGGCCAACCGCACGCGCTCGTCGTCGGACAGGCAGTGCGACAGCGTGCCGATGGTGGCGGTGATCGCGGCTCGGGCCTCCTCCGCGCCGGGCAGCGCGGCCTTGGCGCGCACGCCGGCCACGAGCTCCTCGTAGCCGCTCATGACCGACCCCTCCCCGGAACGGGCCTGGCCGCCGCGTCGTCCGCCCGTGGCGGTCCGGCGCGGAAGTGGGCGGTGGTCGTCACGTTCATGGGTGCTCCTGGGGGGCCGAGGCGGTCTGCCGGCGTGGTCCGCCCCGCAGCCGGGATCGTCGTCGTCTCGTTCGACGTCGCGTTCGTCGTCCTGGTCTCCGGCTACCCGGTGGGGTACCGGGAAAACGGTCCGCTCCCCCTTCGGGTGACCGTGGGCTCCGGGTGACCGCGGGCGGACGCGTGCGGGACGTGACCGGGGCGTGGGACCCGTTCCACCAGGCGTGACGCGGCGGAGCGCGTCCCACCGCCCCGACCGCTCAGCGCTCCCCCGGCGGGCTCACCGTGCCCTCCTCCCGCGCGGACTCGCCCGGCAGGCCCTCGTCCCCGTCGACGCGGTGGCGGCGCCCCGAGTGGGGGTGGCCGCTGCTGGTCGCCGGGTCGTCGGCGTCCGCGCCGGGGTCCGGGTCGCCCAGGTCCGGGCTGCCGGGGTGGCGGTCGGCGTCGCCGCCCGGCGGCACCGGCATGCGGACGTGGCGGGTGCCGTCGCCCCCGTCGGTCGTCACGGGGTTCTCCTCATCGGTCACGGGGTCCTCCTGTCGATCGGGTCGGGTTCTCAGCGGGACGGCGGCAGCGGGCCGACGTCGGACCGGCGACCGGGGCGCAGGCCGGCGTGCCGCTGCCCCGGCCCCGGCCCGCCGCGTGCGGCGAGGGCGTCGGCCACCAGACCGGTGGCGAACGCGTAGACGGACTTGTGCAGCAGGTCCACCACCAGTTCACGACGCGGCCAGGTCTGCGGCGGCGCGCCCACGCCGGTGGCGTTCTCCAGGATCTGGTCGTTGCTCAACCGCACCGCGGCGAACAGGGCCGAGGCCACCGGCCCGCGCATCCCCGCGTTCGCCATCAGCGACCGCACGACGCCGGCCAGCGCGCCCTGCCCGTAGTGCATGGCCAGGTTCACCGCCCGCGGCTGCGGGCCCGGCCTCTCCCGGATGCGCAGCAGCCGCTCCAGGACCCGGGCGGGCACGTACGAGTCGGGTCGCCCGGTGACCCGCTGCTCCAGCTTCTCCCCCACCGTCATCACGGCCGCGCCGACCGCTCCCGACACCAGCCCTTGCCACACCGCGCGTTTGACCATGGTCCCCGGCTACCCCAGCGGCGGCGACCTACCCGGATTCCCGTCCGCGCCAAGGCTTGTCCACACGGGACGGTGTTTGGCCTGCGGCGTGGCAGGGCATTTCGACTGTCAACCCCGTCGGAGCGCAGGAGGTCGCCGTGGACGTCCCGCAGTCGACCCCGAGCATGGGGGTCGAGGAGGAGTTCCTGCTGGTGGACCCCCGGACCGGGCAGCCGGCGCCGCTGGGCGCGGAGGTCGTGGCGGCGGCCGGGCGGCGGTTCGGGGTCGAACTGGACGTGGAGCTGGCCCGCGCGCAGGTGGAGACCAAGACGTCGATCTGCCACACCCTGGCCGACGTGGGCAGGCAGCTGCGCGGGATGCGCCTGGTGGCCGCCGACGCCGCCCGCGGGCTGGGCTGCACGCTGCTCGCCACCGGTGTGCCGCCGGTGGGCGGCCCGGAGGTGGCGACCGCCGGCGGCGACCGGTACCGCCACCTCGCCGAGGACTACCGGTTGCTGGCGCGCGAGCAGTCCATCTGCGGCTGCCACGTGCACGTCGCCGTCCCCGACCCGGAGACCGCCGTGCAGGTGTGCAACCACCTGCGGCCGTGGCTGCCCGTGCTGGGCGCGGTGACCGCGAACTCGCCGCTGGCGCGCGGGCGGGACACCGGGTACGCGAGCTGGCGCACGGTCGTCTGGTCACGGTGGCCCGCCGCCGGTCCGCCGCCCTACTTCGAGTCGGCGGAGCACTACGAGTCCGTGTGCGAGCTGCTGGTGGACTCGGGGGCCGCGCACGACCGGGGGATGGTCTACTGGGACGTCCGCCCCTCCTCGCACCTGCCGACGGTGGAGGTCCGGGTCGCCGACGTCGCGGCCACCGCCGACGAGGCGGTGCTGCTGGCGGGCCTGGTGCGGGCCCTCGTCACCGCCGCGCTGGCCGACGTCCACCGGGGCCTCCCGGGGCCGCGCGTGCCGACCGAGCTGCTGCGCGTCGCCTCCTGGCGCGCCGCCCGGGACGGGCTCACCGGGCTGTGCCTGGACGTGCCGTCCGAACGCCTGGTCCCGACGCGCCTCGTGCTGGACCGCCTCCTGCACCGCGTGCGCGACCACCTCGACGGCGACGACCTCGCCCTGGTCCGCGACCTGCTCGCCCGGGTCGACCTGCACGGCACGGGTGCGGCCAGGCAGCGCCGCGCCCACGCGCGCGCGGGCCGGTTGTCCGACGTGCTGGACCAGGTGGCGGCCGACACCGTGGCGGGCACCGAGACGTGGGCCGGTCAGGCGGGCTTGTCCAGCACCAGGGCCGAGTAGCGGCACGCGGCGGCGAACGGCACGTGCGCGCGGACGCTGTCGGAGACCCGCCGCCAGTCGTCCTCGGTCAGCTCGCGCAGCCCCGGCCAGCGCAGGCACACCGCGCGCCGCCCGGCGGCGGTGGCGGCCAACCGCAGCGCGGGCTCGGCCAGGCGCAGCGGCAGGCCCAGGACGTGGCGGGTCCAGTCGTGCGCCGCGCGGACGGTGAACCCGGCCTCCCGCGCGCGGACCGGGTAGCGCCCCACGGGCTCGACCTCGGTGAACGACCAGGTGGTGCGGACCACGCGGCGCGGGTCCACCAGGTCGATGGTGCCCGGGTCCGGGTCGCGCCAGGTGAGGTCGACGAGCACCAGCCGCCCGCCCGGTCGCAGCACCCGGGAGCACTCCGCCAGGAACGCCCGCCTCCCCTCGGGGCCGAGGTGGAAGGCGGCCTCCAGGCAGTGGACGCGGTCGACGGAGCCGTCGGCCACCGGCAGGGCGGTCACGTCGGCCACCTCGAAGCGGGTGTTCGGCGCGTCGCCGAACCGCCGCCGCGCCTGCGCGACCTGCTCCGGCTGGACGTCCACGCCCAGGGCGTCGCAGCCCGCGCGGCCCAGCAGCGCGGTCGACAGCCCGCGCCCGCAGCACGCGTCGAGCACGCGGTGGCCGGGTCGGGCGTCCAGCAGGGACAGCGAGCGGCGCAGCAGCCTGCGCTGGAACGGTCCCAGCCCGCCGAGCAGCAGCGGCAGGGTCGGCGCGGTGAACCAGCCGATGTTCACCAGGTCGCCCCAGCCCACGTGCCGCAGCGCGTGGAAGAGGGGGTTGTGGTCGTTGTAGGAGTCCGCGATGGGTCGGTCCTCGGACACGGCGCGCTCCCTCCTGATCACGACACCCTAACGGCACCACGGGGTTTCAGCAGGTCGTCGGCGGGCAATCCGGTGCCGGTCACCGCCAGGAAGGGGCCGTTTCGTGGAGCCAGGACCGGTCCTCTACGCGGGAGCCGGCGTGGCCACGCTGGCGGCGGCGCTGCTGCCGAGGCTGCTGGCCCGCGCACCGGTGTCGATGCCGATGGTGTTCCTGGCCGCGGGCGCGCTGGCGTTCGGCGTGATCGGGCCGCTGCCCGACCCCGACCCGGTGGAGCACGGCGGGATCGCGACGCACCTGACCGAGCTGTGCGTGATCGTGTCGTTGATGGGCGCGGGCCTGGCGCTCAACCGGCCGGTCGGTCGGCGGCGGTGGGGCACGACGTGGCGGCTGCTGGGCATCACGATGCCGCTGTCGATGCTCGCGGTGGGCACGCTCGGCTGGGCCGTGCTCGGCTTGGGCGCGGCGGCGTCGGTGCTGCTCGGCGCCGCGCTCGCGCCGACCGACCCGGTGCTGGCGAACGAGGTGCAGGTCGCCGAGCCCGCGGAGCACCCGGAGGCCGACGAGGACGAGGCGCGGTTCGCGCTGACCTCGGAGGCCGGGTTGAACGACGGCCTGGCGTTCCCGTTCACCTACGCGGCGGTGGCGATCAGCCTGGTCGGCGTCGCACCCGGCGAGTGGTTGCCGCACTGGCTGGCGGTGGACGTGCTGTGGCGGTTGGCGGCGGGCGTGGGCATCGGCGCGCTGGTCGGGTGGCTGCTGGGCAAGCTGTTCTTCGCCGCGCCGAGGCAGGACTTCCGGCTGGCCGAGCACGCCGAGGGGTTCGTGGCGCTGGCCGCGACGTTCCTGGCGTACGGGGTGACGGAGCTGGCCGAGGGCTACGGCTTCATCGCGGTGTTCGTCTGCGCGTGCGTGATCCGGTCCGCCGAGCGGCGGTCGGACTACCACCACGTGCTGCACGAGTACGTCGAGCAGGTCGAGCGGATGCTGACCGTGGCGGTGGTGTTCCTGCTGGGCGGCGCGGTGGCGACCGGCCTGTTGGCGGGCATCACCTGGGGCGAGGTGCTCGTGGCGGCGGTCGCGCTGTTCGTGGTGCGCCCGGTGGCCGGGTTGCTGGGCCTGCTGGGCGGCGGCACCGGGCCGCGCGAGCGGACGGTCATCGCGGTGTTCGGCGTGCGCGGGGTCGGTTCCCTCTTCTACATCGCCTACGCCGTGCAGGAGGGCGGGTTCGTCGAGGTCGACGCCCTGTGGCGGGTGGCGGCCCTGGTCGTGGTGGGCTCGATCGTCGTGCACGGCGTGTCCGCGACCCCGGTGATGGCGATGCTCGACCGGGTCCGGGAGCGCACCGCGCGGAAGCGCCACGGCGATCCCGACCAGGCGTCCCGCACGCACGTGTGACGGGCGCACGTGCGACGGGGCGGGGTCAGCGGCCGGTGGCCTCCAGCACGACCCGGACGGCGTCCTCGACCGACGTGGGCCGGACGACGCCGGGCGGCGTGGTCACCGCGCCCCACCCCGCTCCCCCGACGGTGACGACCGCGTCGAACCGGTCCACCAGCTCGTCCAACGGCACCTGCCGGGCGATGTCCTCGCGGTGGGCCCAGACCACGACCGAGGCGGGCCGCAGCTTGTCCACCGCGTCCAGCAGGGCCAGCGCGGGCAGGCGGGCGCCGAGGTTGCGCCACGTGGCACCGCGTTCGGACAGCGCCGCGCCCAGCGCCTCCAGGGGCAGCACGTGCTGCTCGTCGGGCGCGCAGGAGAGCAGCGCGGCCAACCTGCCCCGCTCGTCCGGGAACGGCACGCCGCGCAGGGCGTGCAGGATCGCGGCGCTGGCCAGGTGCTCGGCCTCGACGCCACGACCCCGTGCGGCGGCGCGGCGGCCCAGTTCGACCAGGACGGGGGTGAAGACGTGCTGCCAGGCCTCGACGACGCCGTGGCGGGTGATGAGGTCGACCGCCGCGGCGCGCATCAGCGGTTCGTCGAGGCGGTGGGCGGCGCGCAGGAAACCACGCCGTGCCGGCTTGGCGTCCGCCGCGCCGATCCCGGGTCCACCGTCACCGGGCTCCGCGGCCCCGGGTGGGGGTTCGGGTGGTGGGGGGTCGCCCAGCGCGGTCGCCGCCGCGGCGGCGGGCGCCAGCCCCTTCGCGATCCCGGCCACCACGCGGCGCAGCCGTTCGAGGTCCTCGGTCGTGTAGCGGCGGTGGTTGCCGCTGGTGCGCGAGGAGGGACCGAGGCCGTAGCGGCGGTCCCAGGTGCGCAGGGTCGTCGGTGAGACGCCCAGCATCCGGGCCACCGCGCCCGGCGTCCACGCGGTGCCCGGCACCGCACCGCCCTGCCCGTCCATCACCCTCCGACCACGACACCAGCACGACGACCGGTCGGCGTCCCCGCTGGACGGGCCGGTGTTCCGGCGGACCTGTCAGGCCCGCCGGTGCCTGCGGGCGATGATCGTGCGCAGCTCGCTCTCGCCGAGCCCGCCCCAGATGCCGTAGGTCTCCTCGACGGCCAGGGCGTGCTCGCGGCACTGCCGCATCACCGGGCACCGGTTGCACACCTCCTTGGCACGCGCCTCGCGGGTCTCCCGCGCCTGCCCGCGCTCGTTGGGGGTGTGGAAGAACAGGGCGCTGTCCATGCCGCGGCACAGGCCCTTCAGCTGCCAGTCCCAGGAATCCGCGACGGGTCGGGGGAGGCGCGACAACTCGGGCATGCGACCACGTCCTTCGAGGGTCCGGCGTGACGGTCCAGCGTGACGTGACCCAGGCTAGATTCGATTCAAAAGCGTTGCAACACGACGCGCGGAGACGTGCTTCACCCCGTGGAGTGGTTTAGGACCCGTCGGGCGCTAGTGGGGCGTCGGTCGCAGGTGGTCGGCCAGCGCGGCGATGTCGGCGGGGCCGGTGCGGCAGCACCCGCCGACCAGGCGCGCACCGGCCTCGACCCAGCGCCGCGCCGACCCCGCCCCGGCGGTCGGGCCGCCGGACCACGAACGGGCCCGCGCGTCCCAGCGCTCGCCGCTGTTCGGGTACACCACGGCGGACTTGCCGGCGGCGCGCGCGGCGACCACCGCCGCCTCCACGTCACCCGGGTCGCAGCAGTTCACGCCCACCGCGATCACCTCGGGCACGGACGCGGCGTCGGCGAACACCGCCTCCAGCGGCTGGCCGGCGCAGGTGGACGTGCCGCGCGCGCTGCACGACAGCCACACGGGCACCCCCGAGCCCGCGACGACCTCCAGCACCGCCTCGACCTCCTGCCGGTCCGGGATGGTCTCCACCGCCAGCACGTCGACCCCGGCCTCGGTCAGCACCTCGATCCGCGGCCGGTGGAACTCGACCAGCCGGCGCGTGCTCAGCCCGTAGCGGCCCCGGTACTCGGAGCCGTCGGCGAGCACCGCGCCGTACGGGCCGACCGAGGCCGCCACCCACCGGGGCCCGTCGACGCCGGCCACCGCCTCGCGCGCCAGCCGCACGCTGCGCCGCAGCAGCCCCGCGGTCTCGACGTGCGTCAGGCCGCGCCGGGCGAACCCCTCGAACGACACCTGGTAGCCGGCCGTGATCACGACCTGCGCGCCGGCGTCGAGGAACGCGGTGTGCGCGGCGCGGACGGCGTCCGGGGCCTCCAGCAGCAGCCGGGCGGTCCACAGCTCGTCCGACAGGTCGTGCCCGGCCGCCTCCAGCGCGGTGGACAGCCCTCCGTCGAGCAGCACGACGCCGTCCGCCATCGCCCTGCCCAGCCCCACGGGCGCCCCCTCCACCGACGTGCCGCCGCGCCGCGCGGTCATCCCGGCACTCAGAACTCGTCGTCCTCGGTCAGGGGCACCACCCGGTGCTGGTCGGCCACGTCGGCCGGGTCGGCGTCGACGTCGGTCGCGGTGGCCGGCTCGGGTCGCTCCGGCCTGCCCACGGACGCCTCCTCGTCGTCGGCGACCTCGATCTCGGCGTACGGGTCGACCGGGCGCTCCTGGTCGGCCACGTCGTTCCAGGCCTTCTCCTCGCTCATGGTGACGCTCCTCCGCGTTCTGGTCGGACGTGCACTCGTACCCGCAAGGGGGTGCGATGGGACGGCCCCGTTCAAACCCGCCCGGGCCGGTCGCCCACCGGGTGTGCGGCACCGCACGGTCGCGGCGCCCGGTCGGGGAGACCGCCGCCGGGGTCGTTTGCCCGGCGATCGGCCGGGTAGCCGCCGGGCATGAGCCACGAACTCCCCATCCCGGACTACGACCAGTTGTCCCTGGGCGACCTGCGGCACCGCGTGCGCTCCCTGGCGCGTGACGAGCTGGCCGCCGTGCTGGAGCACGAGCGCGCGCACGGGAACCGGACACCGGTGACCGAGGTGCTCACCGCGAGGCTGGCCCAGCTGGACGACGGCGCCGAGCCGTCCGGCGGCGACCCGGCCAACACGCCGGGCGCCGCGTCCACCCCGCGCACACCGCCGGTGTCCCCGGCGCACTCGCCCGACGACAACACGCCGCTGCGCCACGGGGTCGCGGGTCAGACCCCGGCGCGAGGCCGTCCCTGAACGCGTTTCACCTACCCGATCGGGGCAACTCCAGCGCCATGTCGATCTCAGCCACCCTGCGCCGCGTGCAGACCGAGTACGCGGCGGGCCAGGACCGCCCCCTCAAGGGCTACCTGGCCGCGATGAGCACCTTCGCCGGCGCCGTCGGGCTCGCCACCGCCGTGGGCCGCCACCTCGGTGTGCGCCTGCCCGAGCGGTTCGCGCTCGGTGACGTCGCACTCGTCTCCGTGGCCACCTACAAGGCGAGCCGCCTGGCCACCAAGGGCTCCGTGACCAGTGCGTTGCGCGCCCCGTTCACCCGCTACGAGGAACCGGCGGGCAACGCCGAGGTCAACGAGTCCGTGCGCGGCGACGGCGTGCGCCACGCCGTGGGCGAACTGGTGACGTGCCCGTTCTGCTCGGGCGTCTGGATCGCCGGGGCCCTGGTGGGCGGGCTGGTGTTCGCGCCCCGGGCGACCCGCCTGGTGGCCACCGCGCTGACCGCGATCGCGGCGTCGGACGTGCTGCACATCGCCGTGCACCGGCTGGACAGCACGTCCGACTGACCACATCCCACTCGGCCACACCCGACTCGGCCACATCCGAACCGGCCGCGGACCGGCCCCCCGGTGACGCGCCGCGGGCCGCGGGTGACGGGTCTCCCCGTCCTCCGCGGCCCGCCGGGCGCCGGCTGTCCGTGGTAGAGCTAGAAGAGCACGATGAGCAGCAGAAGGACCACGACCGCCGCGACGGCGATCGCCACGATGGGCAACCCGGCGGGCTTGCGGTAGTGCCGGCGGACGGTGGTCGTGCGGAACCAGCTGTTCGGGGCACGTCGACGGTGTCGTTCCACCCAGGGCATGTCGGCTCCCGTTCTCTGCGTCCGTGCGCGCGGTGTGCGCTGTTGACCTGGACATACCCAATCGGGGCGAGAAAGACACCTTCGGGTGAAACCGTGATATACGGGGGCAAAGTCCTCTGAGGACCGCACCGGTCGTCCCGAGCACCGGTCCTCCCCGCACCGTTACCCGACGCCGAGCACCACGGCCGCCAGCCAGGTCAGCAGGAACAGCATCACCCAGAACGTCGGGCGCGCGAGCGGCGCGGGGCGGCTCGGGGCGTCGTAGAGCCAGTGGTAGCGCTTGAACAGGCGGTAGAGCACCGCGCACGCGCCGAGGACGGCGGCCAGCACCAGCGGGTAGCCGTAGGTCCAGCGCAGTTCCGGCATGCGGTCGAAGTTCATGCCGTACGCGCCGAACACCATCGTCGGCACGGCGATGATCGCGGCCCACGCGGAGATCTTGCGCATGTCGTTGTTCTGCCGCAGCGACACCTTCGCCAGGGTCGCGTCGACCAGCGTGGTCAGCAGTTCCTCGAACCCGGTGACGCGCTCGGCGACCCGCGTGTGGTGGTCCTCCACGTCGCGGAAGTAGGTGCGGTCCGCCTCGGGCACGAACGGCGCGCACGTCCCGTCGCTGAGCGACCGCAGCGGTCCGACCAGCGGCATGATCGCGCGCCGCAGCTCCAGCAGCTCCCGCTTGACCAGGTACACCTGCTCGACGCCGAGGGCGTCGCGGGGCGCGAACACCGCGGTCTCCAGGAAGTCGAGGTCGCCCTGGAACGCCTCGACGACGTCGAGGTAGCCGTCCACGACCCGGTCCGCGACGGCGTGCAGGACGGTGGCCGGGCCGAGCAGGCGCTCCGGTTCCCGCTCCAACTGCTCGCGGACGTCGTGCGGGCCGGAGTGGCGGCCGTGGCGGACGGTGACGACGTAGTCCCGGCCGAGGAACACCATGATCTCGCCCGACTCGACGATCTCGTTGGCCGTGGTCGGCGACTCGTGCTCGACGTACCGGACGGTCTTGAGGACCACGAACAGGTGCTCGGGGTAGCGCTCCAGCTTGGGCCGCTGGTGGGCGTGCACGGCGTCCTCGACGGCCAGCTCGTGCAGGCCGAGCGCGTCGGCGACGTCGCGGATGTCGTCGTCGCCGGGTTCGAACAGGCCGATCCAGGCGAACCCGCCGCCGCGGGTGCGGACCTCGGCGATGGCGGCGGCCGGGGTGTGGTCGCCGGGCTGCCGGACGCCGTCGACGTAGACCCCGCAGGCCACCACGGGGTTGCGCGGCGGTGCGGTCATGCCCCCGGATCTTGCCGCACCGGCTCCCCCGGGGAGGTCGGGGGCCGGGGTCGGAGCGCCCGCAGGCCGCGGTCGAGCCCGGCGAGCACCGCGGTCGGCGTGGTCAGGTCCAGGGGCAGGCCCGCGATCCACCTCCGGACCTCGTCGGCGTGGTCGGGGTCCACGGCCACGACAGCCCGGTAGAAGCCGGTGAGGTCCGGCGTCGGGTTGGTGGGACCGGCGACGAACGCGTGCAGCTCCGCGCCGGGCGGGGGCGGCGGCAGGACGACGCCGTTGGGGACCGGCAGCTCGACCGCCGCGCGGTGCGCCTCCGGGGTGGGCAGCGGGCGGCCCAGGACCGCGTCCACATGCACGGCGTGCGGGTCCGCGCCGGTGGCCAACCAGCTCAGGTTCGACACGCCGCCGAAGCGGGCGTTCAGCTCGAACACGACCAGCGAGCCGTCCCCGGTCACCGCGAGGTCCAGCTGCCACGGGCCGTGCGGGCGGCCGAACGCGACGACGTCGGCGACGAGGGCGGCCAGGGCGTCCTCCGCCGGGAAGTCGACGGGCGACGCGCGGACGCGGCCACCGGGGGCGCAGTCCGGGTCCAGGGCGCCCAGGGAGGCGACCGGCCACGTCGTGGTGCCGTCCGGGGTGGTGAGCAGCTCGACCGCGTACTCCTCGCCCGTCACGGCTTCCTGTGCGAGCACCGGGTACCGCAGGTGGGCCGACAGCACGGCCAGGTCGTGACGATCCGTCACGAAGTGCCTGCCCGCGTACGACTCGCTGCGCGCCTCCTTCACCACTGTCGGCAACCGGAGCGGCGTCGCGAGCAGGTCCGCCGGGGTCTCGCAGACCACGCCGCGCGGGACGGGCCAGCCGCGTTCGACGGCGGTGCGGTGGAAGGCGACCTTGTCCGTGGCCAGGTCGGCGAACACCGGCGGGTGGACGGGCAGGCCGGGGCCGCGCAACCGCGAGTAGACGGGGAGGTGCTGCTCCTGGCCGGGCGACCGGACGTTCGGCACCGCGAGGTCGGGCGACCAGTGGCGCAGCAGGGCGGCCAGGGCGTCGTCGGTGGGCTCGGCCGGCAGCCGGCCGACGCGCACGTCGTCGCCGAACCACGGACCGAGGTCGGGTCCGCCGAGCACCACCACCTCGGCGCCGGCGGCGCGCAGCGGCGCGATCAGCCTCTCGGCGCGGTACTCACCCAGCAGCACGACCCTCATGGCGCCACCGTAGCCGCGAGGTGCGCGCACGACGGTGCGGCGCCCCGTAGCGGGGCGCCGCACCGTCAGGTCCGGTTAGGACGGTCAGTGGTGAGCGCGGCGACCGCGGCTCGTCACGACGTGGTAGATGCCGAGGACGATCAGCGCACCGAGGATCGCCAGCAGCCACGTGCTCAGGTCGAAGAAGCTGCCGAGCCCGGTACCGAAGATCGCCTGCCCGACGAAACCGCCGATGATGGCCCCCACGACGCCGATGACCATGGTGATGACGATGCCGCCCGGGTCACGACCCGGCATGACCGCCTTGGCGATGGCGCCCGCGATGAGACCCAGCACGATCCAGCCCAGAATGCCCATGAACCTCTTCCTTCCCTTCCGCCGGCCGGCTGGCGGATGCCGCCGGCTCATGTCGAGGGGTGGATGCCCGATCCCGTCGCCGGCCACACCCGTCACGCGCTGTGAACGTTCCGGGTTCACGATTCAGACACGGAGCGTTTGCGGACCGGGCACGGGCGATTCGCCCGATCCGCCGCCGATCGCCCGTCCGGTCCTCTGTGGAGGTCCGTCCGGTGTCGCCTCCCCCGGACCTCCACCGGGTAGTCGACGTGTTCGACGTGTCCGACGAGGGAGGGGTTGCCGTGGCGGAGCGGAACAAACTGCCGTTGGCACTGGTGGTGGGGGTCGAACCGGTGGCGGGGGGTGCTCTTCGACGCCGCCCAGGTGTGGGCGCGCGGGAACTGGTGGTTCGGCCTGGCGACGGGTGTTCCGTTCGGCGTCGCCGCGGTCCTCCTCGCCCGGCGCGCGAGGGCCGCGCAACCCGCTCCCCGACGCCACCCGCACGGCGGGTCGGGACCACCTCGGCGGAACACCCGGGCGGTGATCTGCGGCGATACCGGACCACCCCGACTTGTAGGGTTGCGGTTCCCGGTCGAGGAGAGGAACCCGCATGGCCATCGAGGTGCACGACGTGCCCGACGAGAAGCACTTCGCCGCCGTGGTGGACGGGGTGGTCGCCGGGAAGGCGGTCTACATCCGCACGCCCGAGCTGATCGTGTTCACGCACACCGAGGTCTTCCCCGCGTTCGAGGGCCGCGGCGTGGGCAGCGCCCTGGCGCGGACCGGGCTGGACCAGGCCCGCGAGTGGGGGCTGCCGGTGCTGCCGCTGTGCCCGTTCATCTCGGGGTGGATCGGGCGGCACCGCGAGTACGTGGACGTCGTCTACAGCGCGCCCAGGACCACCGCCGTCGACTGAGGCCCCGCACCGCCGCCCGCCCGCCCGCCCGCCGGGCGGGCGGGCGGGCGGGGTCGGGTCAGGCGGGCCGGCAGACCACGCCGTTCAGGCTGAACGTGGCGGGCTTGGTGTTGCGGCCGGTCCACGAACCGAGGAAGCCGAGGGTCGTCGAGCCGCCCGAGGGGATCGCGCCGTTCCACGACTCGTTGCGCACGCTGACGTTCGCGCCGTCCTGGGTGTGCCTGCCGCCCCACAGCTGGGTGATGCGCTGCCCGTCGGGGAACGACCAGGTCAGCGTCCACGCAGTGGTGGCCGCGCCCCGGTTGACGATGCGCACCGAGCCCTGGAAGCCGCCCTGCCACTGGCCCACCAGGTCGTAGTTGATCACGCACACCGGCGGGGGCGGCGCGTCGGTCGTGGTGGTCGTGGTCGTGGTGGTCGTGGTGGGGCCGCCGCCGATCCGGTCGGGGTCCACCACGCCCCAGTAGGCGTCCTTGGCCTGCAACCGCGTGTCGAACAGCAGCGGGTGGTCCTTGCGGGTCACCGGGAACGCGTCCAGCCACGTGTTGTCGTCGGCCAGGCCCCACAGGGTGACCGAGCTGATCGACGCCGAGTGCCGCTTGTAGACCTCGAACAGGTCCCGGTAGCGGTACGCCTGGGTGCGCAGGACGTCGGCCGGCGGCGTCGGGTAGGACTGGCTGCTGTCCGTGTAGATCGAGACGTCCATCTCGGTGATCTGCTGGTCCACGCCGAGCGGGGTGAACTTCGCGATCATCGCCTCGGTCTCGGCGACCGAGGGCCACTGCACGTTGACGTGCATCTGGTGGCCGACCGCGTCGACCGGCACGCCCTCCGCGCGCAGCAGCGCGACCAGGTCGTGCAGCTTGTCCCGCTTCGCCGGCACGTTGGTGTTGTAGTCGTTGATCACCAGCTCGGCGGTGGGCGCGACCTCGCGCGCCACCCGGAACGCGGTGCGGACGTAGTCCAGGCCGGCGATCTCGAACCACCGGCTGCGGCGCAGGCCGTCGGCCTGGTTCTCGTCGACTACCTCGTTCACCACGTCCCAGACCGGGATGTCGTCGCCGTAGTGGCCCACCACGCCCCGGATGTGCGCCTCCAGCCGGGCCAGCAGCAGGGCCTTGTTCTCCGGGGTGGCGGTCATCTCCGCACCGGAGGCGTCCTGGAACACCCACGCCGGGGTCTGCTGGTGCCACACGAGCGTGTGCCCGCGCACGGCCGCGCCGTTGGCCTTCGCCCAGGCGACGAGGGTGTCGGCGTCGCCGAAGCGGAAGGCGCCCTCGGTGGGCTCGGTGGCGTCCCACTTGAGCTGGTTGCCCGGGGTGATCGAGTTGAAGTGCCTGGCCAGCAACTGCCCGTGGTTGCCCAGCACCTGCGCGGGCTCGACGGCCGCGCCCACGGTGAAGTGGTCGGCCAGCACGTCCTTGACCGCCGGGATGTCGGTCTGGACCGGCGGCAGCGGGGTGTGGGACAGCGTGAAGTCGTCGACGTGGAACGCGGCCGTGGCGCTGGTCGTCTCCACGTACGCGGTCAGGAACTCGACGTCGGCGGCGAGGGTGTAGGAGCCGGTGAGGTTGACCCAGCCGTCGGCGGTGACGTCCGTGGCGCCCACGACCTGGTCGTACGACGGCGTGCCGCCGGTCCGGCGCTCGACGGACAGCCTCGCCCGGGTGGCCGCCTCGCCCGCCGCGAGCCGCACCCACACCGACAGCTCGTAGCGGGTGCCCTTGTCCACGACGTCGAGCAGGTCGAGCAGGGCCCCCTCCCAGTCGGCGGTCCGCCCGGTGACGGCGAGGCCGTGCGCGCCGCCGTGCGCGGCGGCCGTGCTCGCGGCCACCGCCGCTCCCCCGCGCGGCGCCCAGCCCTGGGTCGTGCCGTCCTCGAAGGTGCTCGACACCACGACCACCGGGTCGTCGGCCGGCGAGATCACGGGTCGGGGCGCCGTCGAGGCACCCGCGTGCGCCACCACCACGAGCCCGCCCGCCAAGGAGGCGGTCGCGAGCAGTCCGGCGAGAACTCTCCTCATCGAGGGTCCCTCATTCCACTACGCGTCTGGGAGCGCTCCCAGACCACTCTGACCGGACTATAGGGACCACGCGTCCACGCCGCCCAGCCGCCGTTCAGCGCAACCCGGGCGTCCGCGCTCGGCCGGTCGCCCAAGCGGCGGCGGGACGGCCGTCCGGGTGTCGTCGCCCATCCCCGCCGACCGCCCCGAACGGCGTACGGTGGGGTGGTCGGGGCGACGCACACGTCCCGCGTCGACCGCGGACACCGATCACCACACACCTCCCCGTGCCGGCCAGGCGGGCCGATCCGAGGAGAAGGTCATGTCGACCACCGGAGCACCACGCCGCACGGCGTCACCGCGCGAGTGGGACCAGGACGCCGACCTGGTGGGCCACTACCTGCGCGAGGTCAGCGCCACGCCGCTGCTCACCGCCGAGGAGGAGGTCCGGCTCTCCCGCCGGATCGAGGCGGGCGTGTACGCCGCCGAGCTGCTGCGCGCCGCGCGGGAGGGCGAGCTCCCGCCGCCGAGCCCCGAGCGCCGTCGCGGGCTGGACGCCGTCGAGCGGGACGGCCGCCTGGCCGAGGACCACATGATCCGCGCCAACCTGCGCCTGGTCGTCTCGGTGGCCAAGAAGCACGCGCACCGCGGCCTGCCGTTCCTCGACGTGGTCCAGGAGGGCAACCTCGGCCTGATGCGAGCCGTGCACAAGTTCGACCACACCAAGGGGTTCAAGTTCTCCACGTACGCGATCTGGTGGATCAGGCAGGGCATCGAGCGCGGGGTGGCGGAGCAGACCCGCACCGTCCGGCTGCCCGTGCACGTGTTCGAGGAGATGGCGAAGCTGCGCAAGGTCGAGCGCGCGCTGGAGCGGCAGCTGGACCGCGACCCCACCCCCGAGGAGGTGGCCCGCGCGTCGGGCACGTCGTTGGCCCGGGTGCTCGAACTGCGCGCGGCGGCACGCGCCGCGATCAGCCTGGAGGCGCCGATCGGCGACGACGGCGGCAGCTCGGTGGCCGACCTGATCGAGGACACCGCGGCCGTGCGCGCCCAGGACGTGCTGGAGCAGCGGGGCGTGGTCGCCGAGCTCGGCGCCCTGGTGCGGACCCTGCCCGCCCGGCAGGCGTTGATCATCTCGTTGCGCTACGGCCTGGTCGACGGCCGGGCGCGCACGCTGCGCGAGGTCGCCGACCGGATCGGCCTGACCCGCGAGCGCATCCGCCAGCTGGAGAAGCAGTCCCTCGCCCTGCTGCGCTCCCCGGAGCGCAGCGGCGCCCTGCTGGCCTGGACGGCGTGACGGCCGCTCGTGCCCGCCCCGCCGCGAGGTCACCGCGTAGGCTGGCGGCACCGGGAGAACCTCGTGCGCGGGCGGTCCGGGCCGGCGCCGTCCCCGGTGCACGACTCGCCCGGTCGCCCAGACCGGAGACGGGAGCACCGGCATGACGTCGGACCCGCCCCGCACCAGCACCCCCCACTCCCCGCCGCGCCTGCGCCTCAAGCCCCTGGCGCCGCCGACCGGTCACGTCGACGGCGGCTGGTGGCCCAGGACGCGCGACCTGGCCGCCGAGCTGCCCGGGCTCGTCGACGCGATCGGCGACCGGCTCGGCCCGGTGAGCACCGTGGTGTACGCCGTCGCCTTCTGGGGCTCGGTGCCGCAGGAGGTGGACCTGGGCGGGCGCACCGCGTCGCTCAAGGGGTTCGCCGCGCTGGACACCGACGTCGTCCAGGTCTCCGGGGTCGACGGGCGGCGGATCGACCTGCTGGTGATCTCCCCCGACACCCAGGACGAGGCCGCCGAGCGCGCGATGTCCCTGGCCGCCCTGCCGAACGACACCCACCTGCCGGCGGGCATCCTGGCCGCCGCCGGCGTCGCGACCACCCCCGCGCCGGCGACGGCGACCGGGCCCCGGTCCACCCGCGGGACGCACCTGGGCGGTCACCGCTCCCAGTAGTCCGCTCCCAGTGGTCCGCACCCGGCAGGCGGGGCGCGAGGCGGCCGGGGATCACCCCGTGCCGAGCACCGCGCGCCGACGGGCCGCGCCGCCTTCCGCGTCCCACCGCTCGTCCGGTCCGGCGTCGAACTTCGGCGTCCGCGGCACCCCGGTGGGGTACACCGGGTTCCGGCCCGCCACCAACCCGTTGCCCGCCATGATCTCCTCGACGGTGGCCGTCGGACCCGACGTCGCCGTCGACCGCAGCACGGCGCGCGCCACGCCGCCGGTCGTGCCGGGCGGGACCACGAGCAGGCGCACGCGCGAGTAGTCGGACCTGATGAGCGTCACGGTGTCGGGCTGGGTGGCGTGGAAGCCCTCCATCCGCACCACCGCGCCGCCGACGTCCAGCCTGCGCTCCGCGCGCTCCCAGGTGCCGAGGTGGTAGGAGGCGCGGCGGATCGGGCCGTCACCGCCGAGCGCCGCCACCAACGCGGGGAACTCGGCCGCCGGTTCGGTCGACCGGGGCCACCAGGCGCCGTCGAGGAGCCCGCCGCGCGCGCTGCCGGGTTTCATCGCCAGTCGCGGTCGGTGCTCCGCGCGGGCATCGGGTGTGGTGCGAAGCCGGTCCGAGATCATCTCGGCGCTCCCGCCTCCGCCCGGACCTGCCGGACGGGCTTCCTGGTGCGCCCAAGGCGGCTCCGACTCGACCGTCGACGCTCGACAAACCCTCGGTGACCCGAGCGTACGCCCACCGACCGGCGTCGAGGACCCCTCGGAGTACTGTCGGTGGTACCGGGAGTTCCTCGCGCGTCCGTCGCAACGGACGCCGCTCTTGGCGCACTCCCACAGCGGTCGCCCGGCGACCGGGGACGGAGCCGACATGGCACCGGACACCATCCAGCAGCGGGTCGCGGAACCGAACGCGGCACGGCACACGGCACAGGGCGCGGTGGTCGTGTCCGAGGACGGCTGCGACGCCTGCGCCCACCCGCGCAGCGCCCACGACGCGCTCGGCACCCGCTTCTGCGCCGCCACGACGGCCACGGCGCTGACCAGGGGCTGCATCTGCGGCTGACCCGCGGACGCCGGGTGCCTCAGCGTCCGGCGAACAGCCCACCGGCGGAGGCGCCCGGCAGCGGGAGGCGCGCCCACCTGCGCACCCGCTCCCGGTAGAGCCTGCGGGTCAGCGGCCCGGTGAGCGCGGCCAGGACGTCGGACGCCGTGACGCGGGCGCCGAGGCGGAGCACCGACCGCAGGTGCGCGAGCGTCGTGCGCTCCGCGTCGCTGCCCAGCTCGAACCACCACCACCCGCGCGTCCCCGCGCCCCGCAGGGCGAACGCCAGGCGGGCGCGGCGAACGACGACGGGGTCGACGGGCGCGTCCACGTCGAACTTGCGGTTGACCGGGTCGGCGCAGAAGCGGTGCGCGAGCCGCTCCGCCCCGACCCGCGGGCCCGCGTCGGCCACCACGAGCGCGGCCGGGTGCCCGGCGGGCCACCGCGGGTCGGTCGCCAGTCCGCACCAGCGGCACGAGGGACCTTCCCCGGGGGACAGCACGCGTTCCGACGCGGCCGACAGGCGCGGGGGGACGGACGGGGCGGTCATCAGCCGGGCGGCGAGCTCCATGGCCGAACGCTACCGCCGCCACACGGCCGCCAGGCCCCGGCGGTTCAGGATTCGCCGCAGGTTCGGCAGAGGTGTTCGGCGCGGGTGATCAGCCCGCGCCCCCGGCCGACCGCTGGTCGTGATCAACTGGCCGTCCACCGCGCCGCGCGCGCCCCGAGGTGTGACAGCCGCCTTTCATCCACAGTGGACAATTCGACGGATCGCCTTCCCGGCCAGCGGGATTGCCGACGTTCGGCGGGCTGACACCGCCACCGGGGACCGCCATCATCACCTGTGGTAACCGTCCCTGCTCGGATTGTGAGGTGAGCCCGTGCGGAGAACCCTGCAACTCCTCGCGGCAACCCTGCTCGCGGCGCCCCTGGTCGTCGCACCCCAACTCATGACCACCCAGCTCGGCGCGCCGGTGCTCGCACCCCCTGCGAACGCGGCACCGCGGCACGTCGAGCAGACCCAGAAGGTCGGCCAGGACGAGGCCGTGTCGGTCGTCCTCGACGGCACGACCCCGTCCACCACCCTCCACCGACCCGGCTCGTGGTACCTCAAGGCGCACTTCACCGGCCTACGGCTGGTCGGCGGCGACGTCCTGGCGGTGTCCGACCCGACCGGCGCGGAGTCGTACCGCTACACCGCCGACGTGGCCGCGTCGGGCACCGCGACCACCGACGCCACCGGCTTCTGGGCCATGTCGGTCACCGGCGACACGGCCGTGCTCGCCCTGCGCGGCAAGGACGGCGGACCGGCGCACCCGGACAGCCGCGTGGCGCTCGACAAGGTCACCCGCGGGTACACCGACGCCGAGCTGTCCGCGGCGGCGGAGGTGGCGCCCAGGAGCATCTGCGGCGGCAACGACTACCGCGACGCCGTGTGCTACCAGTCGAGCAACCCCGCCGAGTTCGGCAAGACCCCGGCGGTGGCCAAGCTGCTGCGCAACGGCGGCTCGCTGTGCACGGCGTGGCGGGTCGGGCCGACCAACCGGATGCTGACCAACAACCACTGCTTCACCAGCGGCACCGGCATCGAGGTGTGGTTCAACTACCAGTGCCCGACCTGTGGCGGCACCGCCACCGCGGCGGTGACGAAGGTCCTCGTGTCGTCCGTGCTCCGGACGAACGCCGCGTTGGACTACACGCTGTTCAGCGTCACCAACTTCGCCTCGCTGGCGTCGTTCGGCTACCTGGAGCTCGACGCCCGCGTGCCCGCGGTCGGCGAGGAGATGTACGTCATCGGCCACCCGGCCGGGAAGCTCAAGAAGGTGTCGCTGCGCGACGACCAGAACGGCGGCGGCTACTGCGTCGTGTCCGCCGTGCGGGTCAACGGCAGCTCGTCCCAGTCGGACATCGCCTACCGGTGCGACACCGAGGGCGGCTCGTCCGGCTCGCCGGTGCTGTCCCGGCGGACGAACAAGGTCATCGGCCTGCACCACTACGGCGGCTGCCCGAACCAGGGCGTCCGGATCGACCTGGTGGCCGCGCAGATCAGCGGCCTGATGTAGTCCGCCCGGCGCACGGGGCGGTGCCCGACCGGCCGCCCCGCGCGTTCAGGCGCTGTCCCGGAGCACCAGCTCCGACGGGTGGAGCGTGAGCGGTTCCGCCGCGCGCCGGTCCAGGACCGCGGTCGTCGCACCCGCCGCGATGGTCTCGACCGGGTTGGTGGTCGTGGTCAGGGCGGGCCGGCTCAACGCCGCGAACGCGATGTCGTCGAACCCCGCGACCGCCACGTCGCCGGGCACGTCCACTCCCGCCCGGCCCAGTGCGCCCAGCGCGCCCAGCGCGGTCAGGTCGCCGAGCGCGAAGACCGCGTCGGTGTCCGGCCAGCGCGCCAGGACCTCCTCCGCCGCCGCCCCGCCACGCGCGGCCGTGAAGTCGCCCGGCACCGCGCGGACCGGGAGCCCCGCCTCCCCGACCACGCGGCGGTAGGCGTCGACGGCGCGGTCCGTGCAGGGCAGCCACGCCGGGCCGGTCACCATCGCGACCCGCCGCCGCCCGGCGGCCACCAGGTGCTCGACCACGCGGGCGGCTCCCGTGCCGTTGTCGACGTCGAAGGCCGGGACGCCCCGCGCGCCGACGCCGATGGCCGCGACGCGCCCGCGCGCCGACCTCGGCAGCACCGCCAGCGCGGCCCGCGTCGGGTTGACCAGGACGATCCCGTCGACACCGCGCTGCCCGGCGAGCCGCGCCAGCGCCGCCGGGTCGTGCAGGGGCACCCAGTGCAGCGACACGCCGACCTCGCGGGCGGCGGCGACCCCGGCCGCCGCGGTGAGCACGCGGGCCGCGTACGGGTCGTCGAGCACGTCGGCGGTCCACCCGCCCACCGCGACCGCGACCCGCGTGCCGCCGCTGCCGGCCAGGGTGCGGGCGGCGGCGTCGGGCACGTAGCCGAGTTCCCGGGCGGCGCGCGCGACGCGGCTCCGGGACGCGGGCGACGCCGGTCCCCGTCCGCTGAGCACGCGCGACGCCGTGGCCGTCGACACGCCGGCGAGCCGTGCCACGTCCTCCAGCCGAGCCCTCCCGACCACGCCGCCAGTCTGCCGGCCCTTGCGCTGGAAGCGCTTGCGGGCGTGGGGTTGCCCCGTGATCACCCCGCTGACCGACGTGCGGCAGGTCCGCGCCGCCTCCACCGCCGTCGCCGTCGTCTTCGGCCTCAACGGCTTCGCCCTCGCCTCGTGGTTCGCCCGCGTCCCCGCCGCGCGCGACGCGCTGGGCCTGGGCGCGGGCGGTCTGGGGCTCCTGCTGCTGGCGCTGTCCGCCGGGTCGGTGTCGGCGATGCTCACCGCGGGCGCGGTCGCCCACCGCCTCGGGGTGCGCCGCGCGGTGGGCTGGTCGACCGCGGTGCTCGCGGCGGCCCTGGTGGTGATCGGGTGCGCGGTGGGCGCGTGGCCGTCGGTGCCCGGGACGGCCGCGGGCCTGTTCGCCCTGGGCTACGGCTCGGGCGTGTGCAACGTGGCGATGAACGTGGAGGCCGCGGCCGTGGAACGGGCGCTCGGGCGCACCGTGATGCCCCGCTTCCACGGCGTGTGGAGCCTCGGCACGATCGCCGCCGCGGGTGCCGCCGCGGCGGCGCTGCCGGTGACCGCGCACCTGGCGGCGGTGGCGGCCACGACCCTGACCGGCACGGTCGTCGCCGCGCGCTCGTTCCGCTACGGCGGCGGCGCGCGGCGCGGCGCCGGCGGTGTCCTGGCCGCCTGGCGGGAACCGCGCACGCTGCTGATCGGCCTGCTGGTGCTGGTGCTCGCGTTCGCCGAGGGCACCGCGAACGACTGGCTGGCGGTGGCGTTCGTCGACGGCCACGCGTTCAGCCCGGCGGCCGGCGCGGTGGTGTTCGGCGTGTTCGTGACGACGATGACGCTGGGCCGCGTCGTCGGTCCGGCGGCCCTGGACCGCTGGGGCCGCGTGCCGGTGCTGCTGTGCACGATGTCGTCAGCTGTCGCGGGGGTCGCCGTCGCGGTGCTGAGCAACTCGCCCGCGCCGGCCGTGCTCGGTGTGGCGCTGTGGGGCCTGGGCACGTCCCTGGGCTTCCCGGTCGGCATGAGCGCCGCCGCCGACGGCGACCCGGAGCGGGCCGCGGCCAGGGTGGGCGTGGTGGCGCTCATCGGCTACACGGCGTTCCTCGCCGGCCCGCCGGTGGTCGGCCTGCTCGGCCACCACGTCGGCGTGCTGCGCGCCCTGCTGGTGGTGCCCGTCCTGCTCGTCCCGGCGCTGGCGCTGGTCCCGGTGCTGCGCCGGCGGTGACCGCCCGGCGGCCCCCTCAACGGCGGTCGAGGCCGGTGAGCCGGGTCAGGGCGGCGAAGCCGTCCTCGCTGCCGGGCCAGTGCCCGCGCACGGCGTCCAGGCCCGCCCTGCGCGCGACGCCGCGCAGCACGGCGGCGACCACGATCGCGTCGTCGGCGTACCCGAGGACCGGGATGAAGTCCGGCACCAGGTCGATCGGCGAGGCCAGGTAGACCAGCAGCAGCGCCACCCGGACCCGCACCCCGCGCGGCAGGTCGCGGTCGGCGGCGAGCCGCCGCACCAACCGCAGCAGGTCGGGCAGCAGCCGCAGCGCCTCCCGCAGCAGGGCGCCCCGGGGGCGCACCAGCACCAGCACCGCGACCAGGGCGAGCCACGCCAGGAGCAGCCCCGCCGCGACGCCGACCACGACGTCCCACCACACCGAACCGGTCACCGGCCCCTCCCCCACCCGACCGGCACGCAGTGTGCCGGCACCCGTCACCGCGACCGGGGTGGTGGTCCGCCGAGGTGCGACCGGGGGTCGTCCGGGCGCCGGGAGGCCCGGACGACCCCACCGCGCGATGACCGGAGGGGCACGTCCCGGCGGTCCGGTGGTGAGCGCTGGTGCGGGTGGACCCGGTGCGGAACCGGGCGCTGGTGCGGGCGCGGTGGTGCGGGCGGGTCCGTGGCTCCGGGGTTCCCGGACGGGCCTCGTCGGGTGAACGGCGGCTCGGGGGTGGCGCCGAAGTTGGCGTCCACGATCGCGGCGAACTCGGCGTCGAGCCAGGCCGGGTCGGCGAGGACCAGGTCGGCGAAAGCCGTTGCGCGCGTTGCGGTTCCGTTCACGTCGAGCACTCCGGGCAGGTCCACCAGGGTCGTTGACCGATGTATATTCCTTATAGGCACGGACGGGGGGTCCTGTCAAGACCGCCGCGGCTCCGTCCGAACGGGACGTTCGGCGGCCGTTCCCGCGCACCCGACCCGCCGCCGTGCCGCGAGATCGCCGACCCGCGCGGCCGTCCGCGGACCGCGCCCGAGCCTGGAGGGATGTTGTCGTGACGGCGGTGGACGCCCGCCCGGACCTGGTCCCGCTGCGGACCGACTTCGACGTGGTGTGGCGGGGCTACGACCCCGGGCAGGTGCGGCACTACGTGGAGAACGTGGAGGCCGACCTGCGGCTGCTGGCGGTGGACCGCGACGCGGCGGCGGCCCGCGCCGACGACGTGGCCCGCGAGCTGGAGCGGGCCCGCGCGGAGGTGCGCGCGCTGCGCGACCGGTTGGACCGCCTGTGCCGCACGCCGATCGACCCGGCCGCCCTCACCGAGCGCCTGCGGCGCCTGGTCGACCTGGCGCACGAGGAGGCGGCCGAGATCACCGGTCGCGCGAGGGCCGCGGCCGAGCAGCACTGGGCCACCGCGGAACGGGCCGCCGCCCGGCTGCGCGAGCGCTCGGAGCGCCTGGTGGCCGACCTCGACACCCGTCGCCGCGAGCTGGAGGCCGAGCACGAGGCCGTGATGCGGCAGGCGCACCAGCGGATCGCCGAGACGACGCGGGAAGCCGAGCGGCGCCGCCGTGCGCTGGACGAACGCGCCGAAGCCCTGCGCGTCCAGGTCCAGGAGGACTTCGAGACCGCCATGCGCGCCCGGCGGGCGGAGGCCGCGGCCGAGCTGGCCGACCGCGAGGCCGCCGCCCGCGCGGAGGCCGAGCGCATCGTCCGCGAGGCGACCGAGCACGCCGACCGCGTCGTGACCGAGGCCCTGCGCCGGGTGGACGAGCTGCGCGCCCGGCGGGCCCGCATCGCCGACGGCCTGCGCGAGGCGCAGCGCCTGCTGGCCGACGCCGACACCCTCCTGCGCCCGGACGCCCGACCCGCTCCGGTGAGCGGGGTCCCCGAGCCCGCGGCGCCCCCGGCGCCCGCGCTGGTCGCGGTCTGACGCCCCTTCCGCGCCGGCCCGCCCGAGCCTTCCCCGGCGGCCCGCCCCGCGACCGGAGGCGCGGGGCGGGCCGTCGTTCAGCCGCGCGCCGGGCCGAGCCGCAGCAGGTCCGAGACCGCGGCGAACCGGTAGCCGCGGGCGTGGACGCGGTCGATGAGGGAGCCGAGGGCCTCGCGGGTCGCGGCGCGGCTCTCGTACATGCCGTGCAGCAGGACGATCGACCCCGGTGCGACGTGCTCCGCGGTGTGGCGGGCGAGCGCCTCGGCGTCGTCGTCCGCCTCGGCCTCGGGCTCCACGTCCCACATGACCGTCGTGCGGCCGTGCTCGGACAGGTAGTGCGGGAGGGCGAGCAGCTTCTTGCCGTGCGGCGGGCGGAACGTGATCGCGCCCGCGTAGCCGGTTTCGCGGATCAGGCGGTCGGTGCGCTCGACCTCGTCGGCGACGAAGCCGGGCGTCACGAACACCATCCGCTGGTGCGAGTACGAGTGGTTGCCGATCTCGTGCCCGGCCGACGCGATGGCGCGCCCCAGCTCCGGGTGCGCCTCCAGATCGCGGCCGACCAGGTAGAAGGTGGCCTTCACGTCCTTCTCCGCCAGCACCGCCAGCAGTTCCTCCGCGCCGCCGGGCACCGGCCCGTCGTCGAACGTCAGCGCCACCACCCGCTCGTCGGTGGCCACGGCCCGGGTCAGCCCGCCGAAGAACTGGAACCCGCGGGCGTTGACGACCTCCAGCACGCCGAGGCCCGCCAACGGCAGCGCCACCACGACGGCGGCCACGACCACGACCCACCGGCGCACCCGCACACGTCGCATGGACGTGGATCTTCACCCATCGGGTGACCGGACGGGTGGCCGGCCCCGCCACCCGTCCGCACGAGGGGCGGCACCCGTCGGGCGCCGCCCCTCCCCGACTACGGCAGCGGGTACTCCGCGACGTAGACCGGGACGCCGATCCTCGTCGTGTCGGCCGCCTCGCCCACGCCGTTGACGACGTGGTCGATCGTGCCCGCGGCGAGGTTGACGGTCATGATGTGGCGCAGCTTCACGCCGGGCCGCTCCGGCACCTCGAACCCGTTCTCGGTGTGGATGGACGGGTTGTTCTGGTTGAACACGTACACGCCCGCGCCGTGCAGGGTGTGCGTGCGCACGTGGTCGCCGACCTTGTAACCCGCCCAGCCCTCGACGTCGCCCTTCATCCAGTCCGCCTGCGTCGGCGGGTCGTAGGGCAGCTCGTTCTGGTAGAGCACGACGGTGCCGCGCTCGCCGTTCCAGACCGTGTTGTGGCGCTGGAAGTGCTCGACGAACAGGCCGGTCGCGGTCACGTCGTCGCCGTTGACGACGACGCCCGTGCGGCCGGTGTTGGTGTTCCAGCGCTGCGTGTCGGTGAAGCCCTCCACGCCGTGGTCGGCGCGCCACACCCAGGTGTGGTCGATGAGCACGTGGTCGCTGTTGACCTCCAGCGCCGTGTCGGTCCTGCCGACGTGCGGCCCGCCGACCCGGAAGTAGACGTCGGACAGCGTGGTCGGGTTGTTCGGCGAGCTCCAGTTCAGGCCGTGCCGCTTGCCGACCCGCACCAGAACCGGGGACAGCGTCGTCCCGGCATCGACCGTGACGCCGGCGATGACGACGCCCGGCACGCCCGCGATGTCCAGCGGGATCGCGCCGTTCACGGCGGTGAGCGTGGCGTGGCCGATGCCGAGCACGACCGTGTCGGGGCGGCGGACCTCGATGCTGCGCGCGATGTCGTACACGCCGGGGGTGAGCAGCAGGTGCTTGCCGAGCAGCAGCGCGGCGTTGATCCGGGCCACCGAGTCGCCCGGCTTGGCGATGTGGAAGTCGCTCAGCGGGATCGTGCGGCCGGGCGTGGGGCCGTCGGCCCACGAGGTGCCGCTGGTGTTCTTGCGCGCCGCCGGGACGCGGACGTTGTACTTGCCCTTGGCGTCCACGAACAGGTAGGGCTTCTCGCGGCTCAGGGGGGTGGTGTCGAGCGTGGTGTACGGCGGGTCCGGGAACGCGGAGTCGTCCGGGGCGCCCTCGACGCCGGAGAACACCTGGTTCCACACGCCGTTGGACCAGCCGGCCACCTCGCTGTCGCGGGTGAGCCACTGCTGCTGCGAGCCGTTGGTGACGACGGGCAGCCGCGAGTCGGCGATGAACCCGCCGCTGGCGTACTGCGGGCCCGCGGTGCAGTAGTCCATCAGCGACAGCGAGCCGTTGGTGATGTTGAGCCGGCGCACCGACACGGCCTGCGACACCGCCCAGAAGTTGGTCGTGGAGCGGCAGCCGTCCTGGCCGGCGGCGTTGACGTTGACCGTCAGGTTGGACAGGGTGCGCCAGAAGTTGACCAGGGCGATGCAGTTGCCCGTGCCGTTGTCGGCGAGGCAGCGGTTGTAGACCTCGACCTTGCCGTTGATGACGACGTCGGTGGGCGAGGCGCCGAGACCCGTGATCTCGGTGTAGTAGCCCACCTTGATCTGGAGCGGCTGCTCGGCGGTGCCGTACTGGCCGGGCTTGAACAGGTAGGCGTACCGCTCGGTGCCCATCTCGTTGTCGACCTGGGCGGCGTGCGTGGCGTCGAGGGTCGCCTGGATCTCGGCCACCGGCATGGTGGGGTCGAACACCGTGACGTTGACGCCGAGGTCCGGCGTGCCGCGGCGGGGCTGGTCGGCGGACACGGCGGGCGCGACCGCCACGGCGGCCGTGGCGAGGGCGAGACCGAGGGCGAGAGCCCGGCCGGCACCTCGTCTGGAGTGGCGCATGATCGTCATTGACATGCCTCTGCTGAGGGTTGGACCGCCGGCCGCCGAGCAGTGAGAGCGCTCTCACCGACCCGGTGGCGATCGAGCGGCGACGGAGGGGGTTGGCTATTTCTACTCCGCGCCCCGTCCGAAATCCATGCCCGACCGGTGCGAATTCCGACGGGTGGGACCGGGTCGTCGACGCACCGTCACCCGGCGTGCGGGGTGGTCAGCCCCGCGCGCCGGCGCGGGCGCGGTGCGCGGCGCGGCGCAGCAGGGCGGAGCGGCCCCGGTTCGGCACCGTCCACAGGTCGTGGCCGCGCAGGCCCCAACGGCCGAGGAGGGCGTTGGCGGCCTGGAAGCCGGTCGTGGCGGCACGTTCCATCAGGGCGACCGGGAGGTCCACCCGCGCCAGGTCGCCCGCCACGACGAGCGTCGGGTCGGGCGTGGCCACGGTGGGGCGCGCGGTGAACGAGCCGGGCGCGAACAGGGGGCAGTCGGCGCTCAGCACGTGCTCCTCCTGCCGGGCCCCCGCGCCGGCCAGCTCCGGGTAGACCACGCCCATCTCGTGGAGCAGGGTGGCCACGACCTCGTCCTGGTCGCAGCCCTCGTCGAGGGCGTAGGCGTGCAGCTCCACCACGGAACCGCCGGTGCGGTCGCGGTAGCGGCGGGCCTCGTCCTCGAAGTGGTCCAGCACGCTGATGTTGTCCAGGTGGGCGAAGCCGCTGGTGCCGAGGAACGGCGCGCGGTCGGGCCGGGCGGGCCGGTCCAGCCACAGCCTGCTCACCAGGAACGGGGGCGTGGTGCGCAGGTCGGCCACCCCCGCCCGCCACGCCGCGGTGCCCAGGTCCGGTGAGGCGGCCACCAGCGCGCGCAGGCCGTTGACGTCCGCGGCGAGGACGAGGGCGTCCACGTCCTCGTCCCGGCCGGCCGCCGAGACGCGGTACCCGTCGGCGCGGCGGGCCACCCGGTCCACCGCGCTGCCGGTGCGCACCTCCACGCCGAGGGAGACCAGGTGCTCGCGCAGGGGGTTCCAGATCGCCGCCGGGTAGGCGTCGCGCGGCACGTCGAACAGCAGGCCCTCGCTGGAGCCGAGGAAGTAGATGTGGAACATGGCCACGAGTTCGGCGGCCGACAGCTCGGACGGGTGGGCGAAGAAGCTGCGGGAGAACACCTCGAACGCCAGGTGCCGGGCCGCGTCGGGGAACCGGATGCCGCGCAGGAACCCGTCGGCGTCCACGTGGTCCAGCTCGGCGTAGGTGCGCGGCAGCGACACGTCGAACAGCGCCGTGGCGGCCCTGGTGTCCATCCGCGCCACGTCCCGCAGGGTGAACGTCTCGCTGCGCAGCACGAACCCGGCCACGTTCCACGGCGGGGTCAGCGGCAGCCGCGCGAAGCTCTCGCGCGTGCCGTCGGCGTGCAGCAGCGGGTAGTCGGCCACCGGCCGGAACCCCGCCAGGCCGGGGTCCGCTCGGCGCAGCAGCGCGCGCAGGTTGTAGTACTGCCGGAAGAACGCGTGGAACCCGCGCGTCATCGTCTCCCCGGTGGACGTCGTCCACCCGCGCACCCGACCGCCCAGCTCGCCGTGCCGCTCGTGCAGCACCACCCGCACGCCCCGCTCGGCCAGCGCCACCGCGGCCGCCACCCCGGCGATGCCGCCGCCGACGACCGCGGCCCGGGGCGCCTCGCCGTCCGGCCCGGCCCGTCCCGGTCGGCCGGGCAGCAGGTGCGCGCGGCGGTCGCGGCCCGACGGTGGCGCCTCCCGGCCGGTGAGCAGGAACGGGGGCAGGCCGGGGAACGCGCTCATGTCGGCGATCCTGGCACCGCGGGCGTCACCCCGCCCGATGAGCGGCGACCGCGCTCGTCAAGCCCGATCGGGTGAGCGCTATTAGGGTTTTCCGCATGACGACGCGTGCGGCCCCCCGCGTACCCGTCCGCGTGCTCCCGGTCACCGCGTGGCTCCTCGGCGGCGGTGTCGTGCTCACCCAGATCGTGTACTCGATGACGGACCCCGCCGACCGCCTGCCCACCACGGTGCTCGCGGTCGTGCTGTTCTGCCTGGCCTCGGTGCTGGACGCGGCGTCGCGGCTCGGCGCCCGCGCCGCCGGGGTGCTGGTGGCGGTCGCCGGGGGCGGCGGTCTGCTGGCCGAGGCGGTGGGCGTGCACACCGGGTTCCCGTTCGGCGAGTACGCCTACACCGGTTCGCTGGGCGTCCAGGTGCTCGGCGTGCCGCTGGTCGTGCCGATGGCGTGGATCATGATGGCCTGGCCGTCGGTGCTGGTCGGGCGCGCCCTGGTCGGAAGCGGGCGCGCGCGGGGCCCGGCCTGGGCGGTGGTGGCGGTCGCGGCGTGGGCGTTGGCCTCGTGGGACGTGTTCCTGGACCCCCAGATGGTCGACGCGGGCCACTGGACGTGGGCGCGCCCGACCCCCGCGCTGCCCGGCGTGGAGGGCATCCCGCTGACGAACTTCGCGGGCTGGCTGCTGGTCGCCGTGCTGATCACCGGCGCCCTGCACGCCCTGCTGGACGACCCGGGACCGGACCTGCGCCGGGGGCCCGCGCCCGCGCTGTACCTGTGGACCTACGGCTCGTCGGTGTGGGCGCACGCCGCGTTCTTCGACCGGCCCGGATCGTCGCTGGTCGGCGGCCTGCTGATGGGCGCGGTCGCGGTGCCGTTCGCCGTCGCGCTGTGGCGGGCGCACCGGTGAGGGGCGTGCTCGGGGCGCTGGTCGCGGGCGGGTCGGCGGCGGCCGCGCTCGGGACGGCGCACGCCCTGGTCAACTCCCGCCTCGTCCGCACGCCCCCGGCGGACCCGCCGCCGTGCCGGGAGCCGGTGTCGCTGCTGGTCCCCGCCCGCGACGAGGCGCACCGGATCGCGCCGACGCTCCGGTCGCTGCTGGCCCAGCGGGGCGTGCTCGACCTGGAGGTGCTGGTCTGCGACGACGGTTCCACCGACGGCACCGCCGACGTGGTCCGCGCCGTCGCCGCGGGCGACCCGAGGGTGCGGCTGGTCACCGGCTCCCCTCCCCCTGCCGGGCTGCCCGGCAAACCCGCCGCCTGCGCGCGGCTCGCCGCCGAGGCGCGCGGCCGGGTGCTGGTGTTCGTGGACGCCGACGTGGTGCTCGCCCCGCACGCCGCGGCGGCCGCCGCGGACCTGCTGCGGTCGGCGGGGCTGGACGCGGTGTCGCCGTTCCCGCGCCAGTTGGCCGACGACCCGGCGACGCGCCTGGTGCAGCCGCTGCTCCAGTGGTCGTGGCTGGTGTTCCTGCCGCTGCGGCTGGCCGAGCGGTCGCCGCGCGAGTCGCTGTCGGCGGCCAACGGCCAGTTCTTCGTGGTCGACGCCGAGGCGCTGCGGCGCTGCGGCGGGTTCGAGGCGGTGGCCGACGCCGTGCTGGACGACATCGCGCTCATGCGGGCGGTGAAGCGGTCCGGCGGTCGCGGCGCGGTGGCGGACGGCAGCGGGGTCGCGGAGTGCCGCATGTACCGGGGCTGGTCGGAGGTGGCCGCCGGGTACGAGAAGTCCCTGTGGGCGGCCACCGGCGGCCCGGTGGGCGCGGTGCTGCTCGCCGCGGCGCTGGCCTGGGTGTTCGTGCTGCCGCCGGTGGCCGCGCTGGTGGGCTCGCGGGTGGGCCTGCTCGGCTACGCCGCCGCCGTGGCGGGCCGCGTCGTGACGGCGCGGCGCACCGGCGGCCGGGCGTGGCCGGACGCACTGGCCCACCCGGTGTCGGTCGCCGCCCTGCTGCGGCTGCTGGCGCGGTCCTGGCGGGCGCGGCGGGCGGGCACGTTGACCTGGAAGAACCGGCCGCTGCACGGGAGCCGCTGATGGCCCGGGTCGTCGTGGTGGGCGCGGGCATGGGCGGGTTGGCCGTCGCCGCGCGACTGGCCGCCACCGGGCACGACGTGACCGTGCTGGAGCAGTCCGGCACGCACGGCGGCAAGCTGGGCGAGCTGCGCCGCGACGGGTTCGCCTTCGACACCGGCCCGTCGCTGCTCACGCTGCCGCACGTCTACCGCGACCTGTTCGCCGAGACGGGGGGCGATCTCGACGCCGCGGTGGACGTCGTGCCGGTCGAGCCCACGTGCCACTACCGGTTCGCCGACGGGTCCGAAGTGGACGTCCCGCACGACGCGGCGGCCGTGCCCGCCGCGCTGGAGGCCGCGCTGGGCGGCGGCACCGGGCGGCAGTGGGCGGAGTTGATGGCCGACGCCGCCCGGCTGTGGGACCTGGTGGGCGAGTCGGTGCTGCAACGCCCGTTGAACGGCGTGGGCGACCTGCTGCGGCGTTCGGCGAGCGTGCGCGACCTGTGGGCGCTGGCCCCGTGGCGGACGCTGCGCACCGTGGGCCGGCGGCTGTCCGACCCGCGCGCGCGGGTGCTGCTCGACCGCTACGCCACCTACAGCGGCTCGGACCCGCGTCGCCTGCCCGGCCTGATGACCGTGGTGCCGTACGTCGAGCAGCGCTTCGGCGGCTGGTACGTGCGCGGTGGTCTGCGCAGGCTCGGCGACGCGCTGGCCGCGCACTGCGCCGGGCTGGGCGTGCGCTTCGAGTTCGGGGCCCGCGTCACGCGGGTCCACGCCGCGGGCGGCGGGGTGACGTTGGAGGGCGGCACGACGGTGCCCGCCGACGTCGTGGTGTCCGACGCCGACGCCCGGCACCTCTACGACCACCTGGTCACCGACCGCCGGGCCCGCGCACCGCGCCGCGCCCTGGCCCGCGCGGTGCCGTCCCTGTCGGGGTTCGTCCTGCTGCTGGCCCTGCGCGGCCGCTCGCCGCGCCCGTACCACCACCGCGTCCTGTTCCCGGCCGACTACGACGCCGAGTTCGACGCCCTGTTCGGCCGCGACCCGCGCCCGGTGCCCGACCCGACGGTCTACGTGTGCTCCCCGGACGACCCCACCGTCGCGCCCGAGGGCCACGAGGCGTGGTTCGTGCTGGTCAACGCACCCCGCCAGGGCCAGGTGGACTGGACCGCACCCGGTCTGGCCGACCGCTACGCCGACCGCGTGCTGACCGTGCTGGCCGAACGCGGCCACGACGTGCGCGACCGGGTGCTGTGGCGCGAGGTGCGCACCCCTGCCGACTGGGAGCGCGACACCGGCTCGGTCGGCGGCGCGCTGTACGGCTCGTCCTCCAACGGGGCCCGCGCCGCGCTGCTGCGCCCGGCCAACCGCAGCCCCGTCCCCGGTCTCCACCTGGTCGGCGGTTCCGCGCACCCCGGCGGCGGGCTGCCGCTGGTGGCGATGTCCGCCAGGATCACCGCGGAGGCGATCGGTCCGGCGTGACGTCCCACGTCCGCCCGCGCAGCTCCCGGCGCAGCGCGACCGCCAGGTGCGCCCCGCCGACCACGGCCGTCGCGGCCCACAGCACCAGGCACACCGCGCCCCACGACCAGCCCGTCCACGGCGTGCCGCCGGGCCACGCCCCGGCACCGAGGCACGCCACCGCCGCGACGACCACCCGCGTCGGCCGCTCGGCCGCCGTGATCGCGCCCGCGCCCACCAGGCCGACGCCCTGGGCGCGGGCACGCGCGTACTCGTGCAGGAACACCGACGCCCCCACGGCCGCCGCGAGCCAACCCGGACCGCCCAGCACGACCAGCAGCACCACCAGGCACGTGTCGGCGACCCGGTCCCCCACCGCGTCCACCACCGCGCCGAGGGGACGCGCCCGCCCGGTGCGCAGGGCGACCGCGCCGTCGACCCCGTCGAGCAGGCCGGACAGCACCACCAGCGCGCACGCGAGCAACGCCCACCGGCCACCCGCCAGCGCCACGCCCACCGCGCCCGCCGCCGTCACCACGCCCGCCGCCGACAGCACGTCGGGCGGCACCCGGTGCACGCGCCCGGCGAGCACGTGGACCAGTCCGATCCAGCCCACGGCGAGCCGGTTGCCGGACACGTCGTGCCCGTGCAGCCGGGACCAGCCCTCCACCTCCGACGAACGCGTTCCGTCCACCACGTCACCGTATGGCGGACCGTGTGCCGTCGCCCGTTGTGGGGTACACCGCGATCATGCGAACAGCCCGTGCGGTGCTGCGCCACGCGCTGACCGCGCTGCGCGGGCGCGACCTGGCCCTGTGGGCGGCCGGGATCACCTTCTTCGCCGCGCTGGCCGTGGTGCCGGTGCTGCTGCTGGCGTTGCGCGGCGCGGCCGTCCTGTTCGGACCGGAGCTGGTCGACGACGGCGCGCGCCTGCTGGGGGATGCCCTGCCGGACGCGCAGCGGCCCGCGTCGGCGGTGCGGGCGCTGACCGACGCGGCGCTGGGCGCGTCCTGGCCCGTGCTGCTGTCGACGCTGCTGCCCGCCAGCCTCTACGGCGAGGGGCTGCGCCGGGGTCTGCTCCAGATCGCGGGCCGGCCGTCCGGCGCGAAGACCGGGTGGCTGGGCCGGGTCGGGTTCCTGCCGGTGCTCCTCGCCGCGCCGCTGCTGATGGCCGCCCCGCTGGCGGTGGCCCCCTCGGTCGCCCCCGACTACCGGGCGGGCGGCTGGTCGGCGGTGTGGGGCGTCGTGGTGTCGTTCCACGTGGACTGGGTGGTGCTGTCGGTGGCGCTGTGCCTGGTGTTCCTGGCCACCGGGCCGAACCTGCTGCCGCGCGCGGTCGCCGTCGTGGGCGGGTTCTGCGCGGGCGCGGTGCTGACCGGTTTCCTGCACGGCTTCCTGCTGTTCCTGGCCATCCCGGTGGACTGGGCGTTCCCGTTCGCGGGGTTGCGCGCGGTCGGCGCGGTCGCCGCGCTGGGCTTGTGGCTCTACCTGCTGCACGTCATCCTGCTCCTGGCCTACCGGTTGCTGCTGAGCACGCACGCCGTCCTGCGCGACCGGTGACGGCGCCGGCGGTCGAGCCGCACCGCTGACCTGCTCCGACGCCGGTGGTGCGGGGCGTCGGGCGTTCCGGGGTCGACGACGTCGGAACCGGTCCGGGAACACCGCGGGCGTCGAGCGGCAATCAACTGCGTGCGAATCGAGAGCGCCCCGGCGGCGCAAAGAGGGAGTCCCCCGGTGGACGGACCCGGGACGGGCGGTCTGGACGGCCCCGAGGCGTTGGCCTCCTGGTACGACGCCCACGCCCGGCCGCTGCACCACTACCTGGCGCGGCGCGCGGGGACGCAGGTGGCCGACGACCTGGTGGCGGACGTGTTCCTGGTCGCCTGGGAGCGGCGGGCGAGCTTCGACCCCGGCCGGGCCGGGCCGCGGGCGTGGCTGTACGGCATCGCGACCAACCTCCTGCTGCGCCACCGGCGCACCGAGGAGACCCGGTTGCGGGCGTGGGCGCGTGACGGCGCCCGGCGCTCCACCCAGGACGAGGTGGCCCACCGGGCGACCGAGAGCGTCGACGCGGACGTGCGCGTGCGGCGGATGGCCGAGGCGATCTCCGGGCTGCGCGCGGAGGAGCGCGACGTGCTGCTGCTCGTGGCGTGGGCCGGGCTGACCACGGCGGAGATCTCGGAGGCCCTCGGGGTGCGGGAGCAGACGGTGCGGACGCGCCTGCACCGGGCCAGGACGAAGCTGCGGACGAAGGAGGCGCTCGATGGGTGACGACGAGTTGGACCCGGTGGTGCGGGCCGTGCGCGCGGATGTCGCGCCCATGACCGAGGAGGACTTCGCCGCCACCCGGGCGAAGGTGCTGGCCCTGGCCACCAGGCCGCGGACGGCGGACCGGCCGGCCGGGCAGGCGGCGATCGGACAGGCGGCGGTCGGACAGGCAGCGGTCGGGCAGGCGGCGGGGCGCTCCCCGCGGCGCTGGTGGGGCGTCGCGGCGGGCTTCGGCGTGCTGGCCGCCGCCGGGGTGCTGGCCCAAGCGGTGCTGGGCGGGCCGGCTCCCGCGACCGCCGAGGCCGCGCGGGCCATGACCGGGGCCGCCGACGCCATCACCACCAGCGACCCCGTGCTCGGCCCGGGCCAGTACCGGTACACGGTCACGCGCGGGCGGTCGGCCGTGCTCCAGGACGCCGGTGACACCCGGTTCCGGTGGCTCGACGAGGAGGTGCTGGAGAGCTGGACGCCCGCCGTCGAAGGTGAGGAGTACCTGGTCAGGCCCCGGGAGACCGATCGGCGGGACTGGTTGGTCGGCACGGAGGAACAGGCCCGCGCCGCCGGGGTCCGGTTGGAGCCGACGCCCCAGGCGGAGGTCCGCGGGCGGTGCGACCGGACGTGCCGGGAGGAACCGGGCACGTGGCAGGCGCCCAACGAGAAGTTCCTGACCGGACTGCCCCGCGAGCCGGAGCAGCTCCTGCGCCGCCTGCTCGACGACAGCCGGGGACGCGGGTCGAGCGAGAGCCAGGAGGTCCTGGTGTACGCCGCCGACCTGCTGCGCAGTGGACGGGTGCCGGCGGACCTGCGGGCCGCGCTGTTCCGGGCGCTGGCGCTGTTGCCGGGCCTGGAGGTCGCCGACCGCTCGGCAAACCTCGACGGCCGGAAGGGCGTCGCCCTGGCGGTCACCGACGGCGAGGCGCGGCAGGAGGTGATCGTCGACCCCGCCACCGGCGAGTTCATCGGCGAGCGCCGGGTGCTGACCGAGCCGGACGACTCGCTGCCGGCGGGCACGGTCGTGTGGTCCAGCTCGGTGGAGACGGCGGTCGTGGACGGGCTCGGCGCACGCCCCTGACCCGCGCACACCCCTGACCCGGACGGCCGTGGTCACCGGACCGGTGACCACGGCCGTCGCGGAGGAACCTCGACGCCGGCCGGGTCGAGCCGGTCGTCCCCGCGGGCGGGCGCGCCGGCGCCCCGTGACAGGGGTCAGGGCAGGGTGTCGACGGGCGAGCCGGGCGTGCTCACCTCGGACTGCCCGGTGCCGGACTCCTCGGTGACCGGGGGGCTCGGCTCCGGCGCGTCGGTGGTGGGCTCGGGCACGTCCGACGACGTCGGGGGTTCGCTGCTCCCCGGCTGGTCCGGCGTGGAGGACGGCTCCCCGGACGGCTCGCCGGAGGGCTGCGGGGCGGGCTGCGGGGCGGTGGTGGTCGGCTGCGGCTGCGCCTGGGTCGTGTCCACCGGCGCGGTCGCCTCCTCCGTCACGACGGTGCTGGGGGCGACCACGGCGTCGGGACCTGCGTCCTCCTGCCCCCCGACCAGGGAGTGCACGGCGGGTTCCGGCGCGGGCGTGCCCGGCTGGGTGGTGCCGGTGCCCCGGTCGGTGGCGTCGGTCGGCGTCGAGGTCGCGGGGTCGGCGCCCGGCAGCACGGCCAGCGTGATGGCGAAGGCGCCCACCAGCGACGCCGCCGCGGCGAGGAGCTTGGTCTTCGGCAGGTGCCACGCGGTGACCGACCGCGCGGGCATCGTCCGCTCGGCCGCACGCGACGCCCGCTCGGCGGACGGCGTGGTCCGCTCGCCGGGACGGGCGGGGAGCACGGCCAGCCCGGCGTGGAGTTCGGCGACGTGCACCGGCAGGTCTTCTCCCCCGTGCAGCTCCCGCGCGCACTCCTCCGCGGTGGGCCGCCGGTCCGGGGTCAGGTCGGTCATCGAGGTCAGCAGGGCGGCCAGGTCGGCGGGCACCTCCGGCGGCACCGCGGGCGACCGGTGCAGGCGGGCGACGGCGGTCTCGACCTCGCTGCCCTCGTACTCGCGCCTGCCGGTGAGGCATTCGAGCAGGACCAGGCCGAGGGCGTAGACGTCGGCGGCGTGGCCGACATCGGTGCCGAGCACCTGCTCGGGGGCCAGGTAGGCGGCGGTCCCGATCATCTGGTCGTCGCGGGTGAACCGCGTCGTGCCGGCCAGGTGCGCCAGGCCGAAGTCCGCGAGGTACGGCTGGCCGGCCTCGTCGAGCAGGATGTTCGACGGCTTGACGTCGCGGTGCACCACCCCGTGGGCGTGCACGTAGGCCAGCGCGGCGGCCAGGGTCGCGCCGAGCCGCCGCACGTCGTCGGCGGGCAGGGGCCCGTTCGCGACGAGGTCGCGCAGCGTCTGCCCCTCGACCAGGTGCAGCACGACGAACGGCGTGCGCCCGCTCGTGCCGGCGTCGTAGACGCGGACCAGGCCGGGGTGGGAGAGCCCCGCCAGCGTCCGCACCTCGTTGTCGAACCGCCGCGCGGCGTCGAGGTCGTCGTGGGGGCGGAACACCTTGATCGCGACGTGGCGCCGCAGCAGCACGTCCCACCCGCGGTGGACGTCGGCCATGCCGCCCGCGCCCACCGCCTCGTCCAACCGGTACCGACCCGCCAGCAGTTCGGCGGCGGCGAGCGGGTTCGCCGTCGCATCCTCCGGACCTGGGATGTGCACACCACCGTGTGCCCAGGTCGTCGCCGGCGCAAACCAGCCCGACCGTCTCGACAGGGGCGTCGGGGATCACTCCCGGCGATCCCGGCGGGCGCCGGCCGTCAGGAGCGGGGTGCGATGACCGGGGCGAACACCGGCGCGTCAGGCGTGCGCGACCACCGGCAGGTGCCGGACCGGGAAGGCGACCGAGTTCGCGATGAAGCACGCCCGGTGCGCCTGCTCGTGCAGCGACCGCGCCCGCTCGACCATGCCCGGTTCCGCGACGACCACCTCGGGCCGCAGCACGACCTCGGTGAACCGGCCGCCGCCCCCGGGCTCCTCGCGCATCACCCCGCTCGCGGAGTCCGCGTACCCGGTGACGACCACGCCGTCGCGGGCGCACAGGGCCAGGTAGCTGAGCATGTGGCACTGCGACAGCGAGGCGACCAGCAACTCCTCCGGGTTCCAGCGGTCGGGTGTGCCGCGGAACGCCGGGTCGGCGCTGCCGCGCAGCGGCTCCCTCCCGTCGACCAGCACGTCGTGGTCGCGGCCGTAGTCGCGGTAGCGGCTGGTGCCGGAGCCGGTGTCGCCGGTCCAGCGCACGGTGACCTCGTAGTGGTGTTCGCCGTTCACTCCGGTTCTCCTCCGGGCTGGTCCGACAGGGTGGCCGCGGTGGCCAGGACGTGGTCGCGGGCGTGCGCGGAGGCCGCGTCGGGGTCGCCCGCGGTGATGGCCGCGATGAGGTGGCGGTGCTCGTCGTCCACGCGCACCGGCCTGGCGGGGGTGCCCGGCGCGGTCAGCGAGGCGCGGGTGGACACGACGATCTGGTCCCAGATCCGGTCCAGGACGCCGAAGGCCACCGGGTTGTCGGCGAGGGCCGCGACGCACCGGTGGAACGCCCGGTTGTGCCGGGTGCCGGCGAGCAGGTCGCCCTGCCGGGTCGCCCGGTCGGCCAGGTCCGCGTGCTCGGCGAGCCGGTCGAGCGAGGCCGGCGACAGCTCGCCCGCCCGTTGGCGGCGCGCGGCGAGGTCCGCGGTCAACGCCTCCAGCGAGGCGCGCACGAGGTAGGCGTCGAGCAGCGCCTTGCCGCCCAGCTCGACCACGGTGACCCCGCGTCGTGCGGCGCGGACCAGGCCGTCGCTCTCCAGGCGGCGCAACGCCTCGCGCACGGGGGTGCGGCTGACCCCGAGCCGGTCGCACAGCTCCTGCTCGGCGACCGGCCGCCCGGCCGGGTACGCGCCGAGGACGATCAGGTCCCGGAGTTCGTCGTAGACCGACTTCATCACCCCTCCTCGTATGCAATGTATACAAGGAGGGCGGACCGTGTCGACGGCCGACGAGGCCGGCCGCCGGCAGCAGCAGCGCGGACGGGAACCCGCGCAGGGTCCCGGACCGCTTGGTCGTGGTGCACTCCCCCCTCGGCCCCCACCCGGACCTCGCCCGTCCACGTCGACGCGGCCGAGTCGGTCGGGGACGTCGGCGCTCAGGGCAGGCGGGCCCAGAAGTCGAGGCGGTGGTCGGCCGCGTAGTCCGCGCCGCCGATCCGGTCGGGGGCCAGGGACTGGACGTGGCCGGTGCGCAGGCCGGGCCAGTCCGGCAGGTCCGGGTGGGCCGGGTCGCCGTGCGCGGCGAACGCGGTCCAGTACCGGTTCACCCGCTCGGCGAACCCGCGTTGCGCCGCCGACAGCGGCGGGCCGCCGGGGAGGTCGAACTGGTAGGCCAGCTCGGCGGCGTGCTGGGCGCCGGGCGGCAGACCGGGCAGCGGCACGGGTGGCGGGGCGTCCGGGTCGGCGAACTCGTAGCACCAGGTGTCGGTGTGCGCGGCGAGCACCCGGCCCAGTTGCCAGGTGGGCCACGCCCAGGCCCGGTCCGTGCAGACCCGCGCCCAGGCGAGGCCTGCTGTGGCGAAGCGGGTGAGCGGGTAGCGGGCGGCGACCTCGTCGGCCGCGTCGCCGAACGCCTCGGCCAGCAGTCGGGGGTAGTCCCGCGCGGTGACCGGGTTGCCGACCAGGTCGGCGAACACCGCGACGAAGAACCTGGCCTCGTCGCACGTGGCGCCCAGCAGGACCGGCACCCGGTGGAAGCGCCCGGCGGGCAGCGCGGTCGCGGGCGACTCGGGCAGGACGTGGCCGCCGAAGGCCGGGCGGATGAAGGCGTCCGACGCCTGGAGCAGGTCGGCCACCGGGAGGCGGCGGAGTCGGGCGAGTGCGGCGTGCGGGTCATCGCCCGGCGCCGTCCAGCCGTGCTCGGCGGCGGTGGTCGCGCCGAGCCGGTCCAGCTCGTCCGCCGGGGTCCACATCGGCGGGAGCGCCGGGACACCGGGGATGAGGGTGTGCGCGGGCGTGGGGGCGAGCACGGCGAACGCGCTCTGCAGGATCGCGCGGTGGAACAGGCCGGCCGACGCGGGCGCCACCAGGTGCGCCGCGACCACGAGCGCGCCGTGGGACTCCCCGGCCAGGGTCACGTTCGCCGGGTCGCCGCCGAACCGCGCGATCTCCCGCCGCACCCAGCGCAGCGCGGCCTGCTGGTCCTGGAGGCCGAAGGTGCCGCCGTCGGCGAGCCCGGGGTGGCCGAAGCAGGCGAGCACGCCGAGCCGGAAGCGGGGCGTCACGACGACGACGTCGCCGGTGGTCGCGAGCCGCCCGGCGTCCCGGGTCGCGGTGCCGTTGGTCCCGCCACCGCCGTGCAGCCACACCAGCACGGGACGGCCGGTGGTCGGGGTGTCGGGCACGGTGACGTCCAGCGTCAGGCAGTCCTCGTCGGTGGAGGTGACGTGGGCGAACGACCGGGTGGGCTGCGGCGCGTCCGGGCCGGGCGTGGTCGCGTCCCGGACACCGGACCACGGCGCGACCGGCGCGGGGGCGCGCCACCGCCGTTCCCCGACCGGGGGCGCGGCGTAGGGGATGCCCCGGAACGAGAGGTGCCCGTCGAGCCGGAGGCCGCGGACCTCTCCGCCGCCCAGCCGCACGGTGTCGGGCGGGCTCATCGGACGTGCCGCCCGGCGCGGAGTTTTGACAATACGATCATATTGCCAACCTAGCAGCACGATGCCGCTGCGGGTGAGCGGATTCCCGAGGGGAGGTCAGTCGCGCGCGCCGGGGCGCCCGGTGAACACCGAGTCGACGACCCCGCGCAGCACGTCGCGCGCGGGGAACGCGTCCGCGCCGGAGAGCACGAGCTGGTCGGCCAGGCCCTGCACGGCGGCGAGCACGGCGCGGGCGGCGAGCGCGGCGTCCGCGCCGGGGTCGACCTCGCCGCGCGCCACACCGCCGCGGATCACCGCCGCGACGTACCCGAGGAGGTCGCCGCCGGCCCGCCGGGCCACCTCGGCGAGACCCGGGTCGTGCAGCGCCTGCGCCTGAAGACCTTGCCGGACGCGGTACTCGACGTCCCGCTCCGCATCGAGCGGCAGCAACTCCACCAGGCTGTCGAGCAGCACCTCGGCGGCCGGGAGGCCGGCGGCCTCGCCGTTGCGCACGCGGACCCGCACCCGCTCGCCCAGGCGGCCGGTGGCGTCGTCGTAGGCGAAGCGCAGCAGCACGTCCTTGCCGGCGAAGTAGTGCTGGATGAGCCCCACCGAGACACCCGCCTCGGCGGCCACCCGCGCGAAGGACGCGGCGGCGAACCCCTCCGCGGCGAGCAGGCGCTGGAACGCCCGCGCGATCTGGGCGCGACGCTGGTCGTGATCGGCGAGTCGCGGCACTCCGCTACCATACAGCCGTACTGGCACCGTCGTCCGACCGGCGCCACCCGGACCAGGAGACCGAGCCATGCGCGCCAGCCTGCGTGACAGCCTCACCGCGGCCCTCAAGTCCCGAGACCGCGTCGCCGTCGCGGCGCTCCGCTCGGCCCTGGCGGCGATCGGGAACGCCGAGGCGGTCCCGGTCGACCGGCCGGCCGACGGCGTGCCCGCCGACGTCACGGGCAGCGAGCACGTCGCCGGGGCCGCGGCCGGCCTCGGGGCGGCGGAGGCGGAACGCCGCCACCTCACCGAGGCCGACCTGCGGTCGATCGTGGAGGACGAGGTGCGCGAGCGCTCGGTCGCCGCGCTGGAGTACGAGCGGCTGGGACGCGACGACCTCGCCGAACGCCTCCGCGCGGAGGCCGAGGTGCTCGGCAGGCACCTGCGGCCGGCGCCCTGAGGTCAGGGAGCCGGGGGCAGGTCCTCGAACTCGACGACCTGGCGCACCTCGATCTCGACCTGCCCGAACAGGTCCGCGTACCGCCGGGCGCACTCGACGGCCGCCGCCCGGTCCTCCGCGTTGATCAGCAGGAAGCCGCCGACGACCTCCTTGGTCTCGGTGAACGGCCCGTCGGTCGCGGCGATCGCCCCGTCCGGGGCCTTGCGGACCAGCGCGCCCCGCTCGGACGGGTGGACGCCCTCGGCGCTGATCAGCACGCCCCGGTCGATCCAGTCCTGGACGAAAGCGCCCACCTCCTCGACGAACTCCGGGCTGGGGTCCCGCACCTCCGGGGCGCTCTCGGCCAGCCGGTGCATCATCAGAAACCGCATCGCCGCTCCTCGTGATCGGGGGTCGGGCCGCCCCGGGACGTTCCCGGGGCACGACGGCCGAACCCACCCGTGCGACGAACGGCGACACCCCGGATCGACACGCGGCGCGGGAAGTTCCGGCGGATTCGGCATCCTGCGACGTTCGTCCACCCCGGACCGGCCGCGGGGTCGGGCGTGGACGGAACGTGTCGGGCACGACGTTGTCATCCGGTACGTCGTGCCATATCGTCGTCGACAACCCCTGCGTCCCGCCACGCGGGGCAGGGGTCCGGGTTGAGCAGAAGCTCGGTTGCCGATTCTCGTGCCAATCGAGGAGCTCCATTGGGCAACACCTGTTCCCACATCGCGCCCGTGACCGTGGCCACCCGCGTCGAGCCCGGCGACGTCGCCGTCGTCTCGGTGACCGGCGAGGTCGACCTCGCCTGCGAGGACGTCGTCAACGCGGCGCTCCAGGACCAGTTCGACCACCGCCGCACCGGGCTGGTCGTCGACCTCACCGGGGTCGACTTCTTCGGCTCCGCCGGCATCCGGCTCCTGGTCGACGCCGCCCAGCGCGCACAGCGGCAGGGGACGGCGCTGGCCGTGGCCACCGACCGGCGGGTCGTCCTGCGCCCCCTGGCGATCACGCTCGTCGACCAGGCCGTGGAGATCCACCCGACCGTGCCGGCCGCCGTGGCGGCGCTGCGCGGGACCGGCGTGCCGCAGCGGAGGCTGCGCGCCTGACGTCCACCGACCCGGCGGTCCGGGGTCACAGCGCGTCAGGCGGACCGACCGGGCCGACCCTCACGAAGCCTGCAGCAGCGCGGCGGCCGTGTCCGGGGTGTCCGTCGGCCGGCCGAACAGGCCGACGACCCACTCGGCCACCGCACCGGGCCACGGCACCGCCAGGCCGTCGAGACGGCCCACCACCACGTCCCGGCCGCCGTCGGCCTCCACGACGGCCGACCAGCCGTGCCGCTCGTCCCACAGCAGCGCCACGTCGTGGTCCGGGTACGCGTCCAACCGGCCGTCCAGCGCCAGGTAGATGCCCACGTGGTGGTCGCCCTGCACGCACCAGCAGTCGCCGCCGAGCCCCAACGCGGAGGTGACCGACCTCGCGTATCGCCGAAGGGCGCGGGTCGTGCTGTCGTCGAAGTCCAGGTCCATCACGCCTCGCCACCCCTGCCCCGCCGGTGAACGCCGCGCCGCCTGCTTGACGCCCGCCGGGAGTACCCGCCTGGAACCGGTCAAACCTCCCAGGACGACCCGGTTCGCGGGACCGACCGGTGGGTAGCACAGGTCCATGCGCGACAGGCGGGCACCGGCGACCGCGACCGAGGGCTGGGACGTGGCCGAGTTCACCGGCGCGGTGCACGCCGCCCTGCTCGGGCCGGCGGGAGCACCGGACGTGGTGCTCGTGCACGGTCTGGGCTGCTCGCACCGCTACTTCCTGCCGCTGGCCCGGCGCCTGGCCCCCGACGCGCGGGTGGCCGCCGTCGACCTGCCGGGCTTCGGCCGCACCCCAGGCCCGCCCCGCGCGGCGGACGTCCGGGGGCTCTCCCTGGCGCTGGCCGACTGGCTGCGGGCGACCGGGCGCGGCGGCGCGCCGCTGGTGGCCCACTCTGCGGGCTGCCAGGTCGTCGTGGACCTGGCGGCGCACTCCCCCGACCTGGCCGCGCCGGCCGTCCTGCTCAGCCCGACGATGGACCGGCACGCCCGGTCGACGTCCCGGCAGCTGGCCCGGCTGGCGGCGGACGCGCCGCGGGAACGCCCGGCACTGGTCCCGCTGCTGACCCGCGACTACCTCACGGCCGGCGTGCGCCGGATCGCCGCGACCCTCGACCACCTCCTCGACGACCCCGTGGAGGATAAGGTCGGCTACCTGCGCGCCCCGACCGCCGTCGTGCGCGGCCGGCACGACCCCGTCGTGTCGCGGCGGTGGGCCCGCGAGGTCGCGGCGCTGCTCCCGGACGGCCGCCTCGTCGAGGTGCCCGGCGCCGCGCACGCCGTTCACCACTCCACGCCCGACGCGGTCGCCGCCATCACCCGCTCGGCGCTCCGGGCGGCGCAGCCCCGGTCACGTCGAGCGCCAGGACCAACTCGACCCGCCGGGTCGTGAAGCCGAACCCGTCGTCGCCGCGCAGCGCGTCCGGCGTCGGCGCGCACCAGAATGGCCGACCGTGACCGACGACGCACGTGAGTACTGGGACCGGCAGGCGGACGCGTTCGACGACGAACCCGACCACGGGCTGCGCGACGAGCACGTGCGACGGGCGTGGGCGGACCTGCTGCTGCCGCTGCTGCCGCGGGCGGCCGACGTGGTCGACCTCGGGTGCGGCACGGGCAGCCTCTCGGTGCTCCTGGCGCAGGCCGGCCACCGGGTGCGCGGGCTGGACCTGTCGGACCGGATGGTGGCGGCGGCCAGGGCCAAGGCCGCGGCGGCCGGCGTCGACGTCGGGTTCACGCGGGGCGACGCCGCGTCACCCCGGCTCGGGGCAGGGTCGTGCGACGTCGTCCTCGCCCGCCACGTGCTGTGGGCCCTCCCCGACCCCGCCGCCGCGCTCGCCCGCTGGGTGGAACTGCTCCGACCGGGCGGCCTGCTGCTGCTCGTCGAAGGCCGGTGGTCGACCGGCGTCGGGCTGCGACCCGACGACTGCCACGACCTCGTGCTGACCGTCCGCGAGCACGCCGAGGTCCGACCGCTGCCCGACCCCGCCCTGTGGGGACGGCCGATCGACGACGAGCGCTACCTCGTGGTCAGTCGTGGTCGGGACGACCGGTGAGGTGGTGGTCGGCGGCCTCGACCGCCTCGGCCAGCAACCGCCGCACGTGCCCGCCGCGCACCCGGTAGAGCGCCCGTCGCCCCTCCCGGCGCACCGTCACCAGGCCGGCCAGCTTCAGCTTCGCCAGGTGCTGGGACACCGCGGGCCTGGCCGCGCCGACCGCGGCGGCCAGCGCCGTCACGTCGTGCTCCGCACCGCAGAGCAGCCACACCACCCGCAACCGGGTCGGGTCGGACAGCATGCGGAACGCGTCGACGGCCGCCTCCACGTGCCCGCCGGGAGGCAGTTGTCGCCAGTCCTGCGTTGTTGCAACGTCGTCGCGTGCGCACATGAGCACCTATGGTGGCACCGCCCCAGGAGGAGCACCAGCCGTCCGGAGGTGCGCACCATGCCCGCCGTGCCGTCCAACCGCACGTACCGACGCCTGTTCGCCGCCCAGGTCGTCGCCCTCACCGGCACCGGCCTGGCCACCGTCGCCCTCGGCCTGCTCGCCCACGACCTCGCCGGCCCGGACGCCGGAGCGGTGCTCGGCACGGCGTTCGCGCTCAAGATGGTCGCCTACGTCGGCATCGGCCCACTGGCGGGCGCACTGGCCGCGCGGTTCCCCCGCACGCGACTGCTCGTCACCCTTGACCTGGTCCGCGCCGGCGTGGCCCTCGCCCTGCCGTGGGTCGACCAGGTCTGGCAGGTCCACCTGCTGATCCTCCTGCTCCAATCGGCCTCGGCCGCGTTCACGCCGACGTTCCAGGCCACCATCCCCGACATCCTCGCCGACGAACGCGACTACACCCGCGCCCTGAGCCTGTCCCGGCTCGCCTACGACCTGGAAACCCTGCTCAGCCCCCTGCTCGCCGCCGCGCTCCTGCTCGTCGTCGGCCACGACCTGCTGTTCCTCGGCACCTCCGCCGGGTTCGCCGGCTCCGCCCTGCTGGTGCTCGCCGCCGCGCTCCCGACCACCCGCACCACACCGACCGACCGCACCACGCCCGCCACCCGCCGCACCCCGACCCCCCGCGGCACCCGCGCCTACCTCGGCACCCCCCGGCTGCGCGGCCTGCTCGCCGCGCACGTCGCCGTCGCCGCCGCCGGGTCCGCGGTGCTCGTGGACACCGTCGTCTACGTCCGCGTCCTGCTCGGCCGCGACGAGACCGCCGTCGCCATCGCCCTGGCCGCCCACGGCCTCGGCTCGCTCGTCGCCGCGCTCGCCCTCCCCCGCCTCCTCGACCACGTCGCCGAACGCCCCGTGATGGTGCGCGCCTCCGCCGCCCTCGCCGCCGCACTCGCCACCACCGCCGCCACCACGGCGTTCCTCGACGACCTGCGCTGGCCCGCCCTGCTCGTGCTGTGGGCGGTGGTCGGCGCGGCCGGGTCCCTCGTGCTCACCCCCGCCGGGCGACTCCTGCGCCGCTCGGCGCGCCCGACCGACCTGCCGCACCTGTTCGCCGCCGACTTCTCCCTCTCCCACGCCTGCTGGCTGCTCTGCTACCCGCTGGCCGGATGGCTCGCGACCACCACCTCCATGCCCACCACGCTGCTCGTCCTGGCCGCGATCACCGCCGCCGCAACCGCCGTCGCCACCCGCCTGTGGCCCGCCGGCGACCCCGAGGTGCTCGAACACGACCACCACGACCTGACCGGGGAGCACGACCACCTCCGCGGCGCCGTCCTCGTCGACGGGCGGCACCGGCACGCGCACGCCTACCGCATCGACGACCTGCACACCCGCTGGCCGACGTGACCAACAGCCTTTTGCGCCGGTCGGCACCACTGATTAGGGTTGGCCCGGTTGCTCCGTCATGGAGCATGGTGTGCCGGGAAGCCTGGTCGGCGTCGTGTCCGACCGACCCCGGAGCCGCCCGTGAACCGCCCGAACACCGCCAGGATCTTCACCAGGGGCTCGTGGCCCGAGGCCAAGCGCATCGCCGACGTCCTCCGCCTGGAGACCGTCGGCGGTGTGATCATGCTGGTCGCCGCGCTCCTCGGACTGGTGTGGGCGAACTCCCCCTGGGCCCCGGCGTACGAGGCGCTGCGCGACTTCGAGTTCGGCCCCGAATCGCTGCACCTGCGCCTCTCCGTGGGCCAGTGGGCCTCCGACGGACTGCTCGCGATCTTCTTCTTCATCGCCGGCCTGGAGCTCAAGCGCGAGTTCGTGGCCGGCGACCTGCGCGATCCCCGGCGGGCCGCGGTGCCGGTCGCCGCGGCGATCGGCGGCGTGGTCGTGCCCGCGCTCGTCTACGCCCTGATCAACCTCGGCTCGCCGGAAGCCGCGGCGGGCTGGGCCATCCCGACCGCCACCGACATCGCGTTCGCGCTCGCCGTGCTCGCCGTGATCGGCCGGAACCTGCCCGCGGCGCTGCGGACCTTCCTGCTGACGCTGGCCGTGGTGGACGACCTGATCGCTATCGTGATCATCGCCCTGTTCTACACCGAACAGCTGTCGGTGGTGCCGCTGCTGCTCATGCTGGTGCCACTCGCGCTGTTCACCGTGCTGGTGCAGCGCCGGGTCCGGTCGTGGTGGCTGCTGCTCCCCCTCGCCGCGGCGGCGTGGGCCCTGATGCACGCCTCCGGCGTCCACGCGACGGTCGCCGGTGTGCTGCTCGGCTTCGCGGTCCCGGTCATCCGCCGCAGCGCCGGCGAGGGCCCCGGCCTGGCCGAGCACTTCGAGCACCGCTGGCGCCCCCTGTCGACGGGGGTCGCGGTGCCGGTGTTCGCGTTCTTCGCGGCCGGCGTGGCGATCGGCGGCTTCGACGGGTTCGTCGCCTCGCTGGGCGACAGCGTGACCACCGGCATCGTGGCCGGGCTGGTGGTCGGCAAGGTGATCGGCATCACGGCGAGCACGTGGCTGATGGCGCGGTTCACCAAGGCGACGCTGGACAGCGACCTCGCGTGGGTGGACGTGGTGGGCCTGGCGGTGCTGGGCGGCATCGGGTTCACGGTGTCGCTGCTGGTCGGGGAGCTGGCGTTCGGCGAGGGCAGCACCCAGTACGACGACGCCAAGGTCGCGGTGCTGGTCGGGTCGCTGCTGGCGGCGGTCATCGCGACGGTGATCCTGCGCGCCCGCAACCGCGTGTACCGGCGCATCCACGAGGAGGAGACGCGGGACGTCGACCAGGATGGCATCCCGGACGTCCACCAGCGCCCCGACGCCGACTGACGAAGGGTGCCCACCCGTCGGACATGAAGATTTTTCGTCACCACTGAAGTCACGGAGCCCCCTGCGCGATTGGCCACCCCGAACGGTGGAACCCCCGGGCGGACGACGCGACGAGGAGGGTGCGGCACATGGTGATCTTCGGCTTGCGGACCAAGGTCTTCGTCCTGGCGATGCTGACGCTGCTGTGCCCCCGGTGCGGCAACCCGGCGGCGCACGCCCTGCGCAAGTCGGTCACGAAGTTCTCGCTGTTCTTCGTCCCGCTGTTCCCGGTCGGCACCAAGCACACCACCCAGTGCACGTTCTGCGGCACGACCAACCGCATCTCCAAGGAGCAGGCGGGGCGACTGGCGCGGCAGGCCGACGGTCCCGCGCCCCAGTCGTGGGCGCAGGGGTAGTCGCGGGGCAGGACGCGAACCCGCCCGGACCGTGAGGTCCGTTTCCCGCCGGACCCGCGACGCCGCACCGGACACGATCACCGGCATGGACGACATTGTGGACAACAGGGTCGCGCTGGTCACCGGTGGCAGCCGGGGCATCGGAGCGGCGGTGGCGCTGCGGTTGGCGCGGGACGGCGCCGACGTGGTGCTGACCTACCAGCACGCGGCCGAGGCCGCGTCGGCGGTGGTGGCGGAGATCGAGGCGGGCGGGCGGCGCGCGCTGGCCGTCCGGGCGGACAGCGGGGACCGGGACGCCGCGACCGCCGCGGTGGAGCGGGTGGTCGACCGGTTCGGGCGGATCGACGTGCTGGTCAACAACGCCGGGGCCCTCCGGGTCGGCCCGATCGGGGAACTCGGGCCGGCGGAGTTCGAGGAGGTCGTGGCGGTCAACGTCCGCGCGCCGTTCCTCGCGTCGAGGGCGGCGGCCGCGCACATGACCGCGGGCGGTCGCATCGTCAACATCGGCAGCAACGTGGCCGAGCGCGTGACGTTCCCCGGTTTCTCCCTGTACGCCCTGAGCAAGTCCGCACTGGTCGGGCTGACCAGGGGGCTCGCCCGGGAGCTGGGGCCGCGCGGGATCACCGTCAACCAGGTCAACCCCGGGCCGGTCGACACCGACATGAACCCGGCGGACGGACCGCTCGCCGACGCGATCAACGGGTTCACGGCCCTGGGCCGCTTCGGCACCCCGGACGAGATCGCGGCGACCGTGTCGCACCTGGCCGGCGACGGCGGCGCGTACGTGACCGGCGCCGTGATCGCGGTGGACGGCGGGTTCAACGGCTGAGGGGTCGGGTGGCGCCGCGCGGTCCGGGCCCGCGCGGCGCCACCCGTTCAGGAGTGGCCCTCCTGGGCGCGCTGCCGGCGCAGGTTCTCGCGCTCGGCGTCGGCGTCCGGTTCCTGGTCCAGCGCGCGGTGCACCTGGTCGAGGGCCGACTCGGGCAGGTGCGGCGCGAGCAGCGGCACGGCCGGGTCGACGATCGCCTCCACGACGACGGGCCGGTCCGCGCCGAAGGCCTCGTGCCACGCACCGGCCAGGTCGTCGGGCGAGTCGACGCGGATGCCGCGCAGGCCGAGCAGCTCCGCGTAGGCCGCGTAGGGGAACTCCGGCACGCGCTGCGAGACCGGGAAGCGCGGGTCGCCCTCCATCTCGCGCTGCTCCCAGGTGACCTCGTTGAGGTCGCGGTTGTGCAGCACCAGCACCACGAACCGGGGGTCCGCCCACCCGCGCCAGCGGTCGGCCACGGTGATCAGCTCCGGCAGGCCGCTCATCTGCATCGCGCCGTCGCCGACCATCGCCAGCACGGGCCGGTCGGGCGCGTGCAGCTTGGCGGCCAGGCCGTAGGGCATGGCGCAGCCCATCGACGCCAGGTAGCTGGACGTGTGCGCGGGCGCGCCCACCGGGAGCGCGAGGTGGCGGGCGAACCAGTAGGTGGACGAGCCGACGTCCACGGCGACCTGCACGTCCGCGGGCAGGTGCCCGGACAGCTCGTGCACCACCAGTTCCGGGTTGAGCGGGTCGGCGGGGGTGCGGGCGCGTTCACCGGCCACCCGCCGCCACCGGGCGACCGCCGCGAACACCCGCTCCTCCCAGCTCCGGTCGGGGTTGTGGCGCAGCAGCGGCAGCAACGCCGACAGCGTCTCACGCGCGTCGCCGACCAGCGCGGCCTCGACCGGGTACTTGCTGCCCACCACGCGCGCCTCGATGTCGACCTGCACGGCGCGGGCCTGGCCGGGTTCCGGGTAGAACTCGGTCCACGGGTCGTTGCTGCCGACGATGAGCAGGGTGTCGCAACCGGACATCAGCTCGGCCGACGCGGTGGTGCCCAGGTGGCCCATGACGCCGGTGTGCCAGGGCGCGTCCTCGGGGATCACCGGCTTGCCCACCAGCGACGCGGTCGCGCCCGCGCCCAGCGCCTCCACCACCCGCGCCACCTCGCGCCCGGCGCCGGCCGCGCCGCGGCCGATCAGCAGCGCCGGCCTCTTTCCGGCGTTGAGCACGTCGGCGGCGCGGCGCAGGTCGTCCTCGCGCGGCAGCACCCTCGGGCGGGCGGTGACCGCCGAGGACGGCACGACGCCGTGGGTGTGCGGCAGGTCGTCGGCGGCGTCCGCGCGCTGCACGTCGTGCGGGACGATCAGGCACGTCGGGACGCCTTCGGAGATCGAGGTCCGCATGGCGTTGTCCAGCAGCACCGGCAGCTGCTCGGGCGCGGACACGGTCTGGAGGTACTGGCCGCAGACGTCCTTGAACAGCGTGTGCAGGTCCACCTCCTGGAGGTAGCCGGTGCCCAGCGCGCTGGTCACGACCTGCCCGACGATCGCCACGACCGGGCGGCGGTCGAGCTTGGCGTCGTAGAGGCCCGCCAGCAGGTGGATCGCGCCGGGTCCCTGGGTGGCCAGGCACACGCCGACCTCGCCGGTGTACTTGGCGTGGCCGCAGGCGGCGAACGCGGCCATCTCCTCGTGCCGCGTGGGCACGAACTCCGGGTCGCCGGCGCGGTGCAGGGCCGCCAGGAGGGGGTCGATGCCGTCACCGGCGTACCCGAAGACCCTGGGCACGCCCCACGTGCGCAACCGCTCGACCAGGGCGTCCGCGACGGTCCGGCCGCTCACGCGACGTCCCGGGCGTTCGGGCCCTCTTCCCGGCGTCCACCGGTCGCGTGCCGCACCACTGCCTCCATGCCGTCTCCCTCGCCCGTCTGGCCGAACGGCTTCCCCGGAGGAGGGCGCCGAAACGCCGGCGGGGTGACGGCACGCGGGCCGGGCGCGTGGCGGTGCGCCCGGCCCGCGGTCCGGGTCAGGCGGCCTGCGCCTGGTTGTAGAGGTTCTGGGCGTCCGCGCCGAAGAACGGGCCGAACATCCAGTTCGGGAAGAAGTTGATCTTGTAGCTGTTCACCGAGTTGAGCGTGCCGGTGCCGGTGGCCTCGGAGAAGGAGCGGAACCAGGGACCGCCGCTCGCGCCGCCGGTCATGTCGCACGTCATGCCGATGCCGTTGCTGAGGAACGCGTTGAACGTCCGCCCGCTGCAGTAGATCAGCCTGGTGCCGTCGTACGGCGTGGCGGCGGGGTAGCCGAAGGCGTAGGTGTCGGCGGCCTTCGGCTGGTTGAAGGCGATGCCCTGGGCCCCGACGACGTCGGTGAGGGACTGGCCGTTCAGCTGGCCGACGACGATGGCGCCGATGTCGTAATTGATGTCCTCGCTCGCGTGCCACTGCGGGGTGGCGAAGGTGGCGCGCGCGTTCCACGTGCCGTACGGGGCGTTGCCGTTGTCGTAGGCCGGCACGAAGGCGACGTTGGTGTGGTACGCGCCGTCCAGCTTCACGCAGTGCCCGGCCGTGATGACCGTGCTCTTGTTGCCGCTGGTGACGGCGTTGCCGCTGCACGAGGCGTTGCGGCCCTGGTAGGTGAAGAACACGCGCCCGGCGGTGGCCACGACGGCGCCGCCACCGGTCCACGGGCTGCCCCCGTTCGGGATGGCCAGGGGGGCGACGGAGGTCGGTTCACCGGTCGGGACCGACGCGCGCAGCGCGGAGGCCGGCGCGGTGCGGATGTCGAGCGGCGCGGCGGCGCGCATCCGCTCCGGCGTCCAGTAGGCGCCGGGCTCGGCCGCCTGGACGGCGGGGACGGTGACGAGCGATAACGCCAGGGCACTCGTCAAGGTGAGCAGTCTTTTCACACCACGGTGCAAGATCTCCACCTTTCGTGGGTCGATCACGGGCAGGGACCGTGGTGAGGAAGTTACTCAGTGCCACGCTTCACCGTTTCCGGCGAACGGGTGGAGTCCGCGAGTATTCGGACGCGTACCCGCCCCGGAACGCGATGTCGTCGCGGCGGGGTGCGGGACCGGGCGGGCGCGGTGCGCGTCGACCACGCCCGCCCGGCGTGCCGTCACCCGCCGACGGAGGCCGAGAAGTTGTCGACGCCGAGGCCGACGCCGCCGTTCCACGGTTCGAACCCGGCCTGGATGCTGGTCAGGTACCAGGACGTGGTGACCATCCCGCGGTTGCGGACGTCGTTGACGAAGTCGAGCACGTTGAACGACCACGAGTTGATCGGCGACGGCGCGACGTAGGAGATCACGTTGTTGGCGCCGTTGCTGCCGCGCCAGACCTGCCAGGTGCGACCGCCGACGGTGCCGGTGCCGACCTGGCTGCCGATGGGCTGGATGGAGCCCTGGCGGTTGAACCAGATCATGATCTCCACCTGGTTGACCCCGTTGGTCTTCGGGGTGGGGTCGAGCCAGATGTCGTACGAGGCGTTGTAGGTGCCGCCGGTGTACCGGTAGGTGATCGACGACGACGCGCTGCGGATGCGGCTGACCTGCATGGGCAGGGTGGAGCCGGGCGAGCAGTTGCCGTAGTGGCAGCCCAGGTAGACCGACGGGTAGGACAGGGGCGCGCCGTTGGTGGGCGCCGAGCCCGCCTGCTGGGTGATCCGGAACCCGGTCGAGGTGACGTTGATGCACTGGGTCGCCGACGAACCCCACCTGTTGTTCTGGACCACGTAGCGGCCCTGGATGGTGGTCGTGCCGTACTGGTCGCAGATCGACACGTCGGCCTGGGCCGGTCCGGTCACGGTGATCGCGCTCGCGACCAGCAGGCCGGCCAGTGCGACGGCGCGGGTGGTGCTTCGCATGGAACTCCTCTCGAAGTGTCCACGGCGGCGGGGCACAGCTCTGGGAGCGCTCCCAGCATAGGGCCTGACCGGCGCCCCGCGCAGCACTGCGTGCCGCCGGCCGCCCCGGACCGCTGCCGCGACCGCTCCTGCCGCCGGTTCGCCCCCGGCGAGGACCCCGGTCCCCGGCGGTCCCGGCGGGGCCTATACCCCAGCCATATCGGCCCGCCGACGACCGCGTATAGCGCCCGCATAGCCCGCGCGAAGATCCTGGCCCAGCCCGCCGGCCGCGCAGCGCCAACCCGACCACAGTGGACGGTGCCGACCGGACGTCCGGGAGGGCGTCACGACCACCGCCCGCCCACGTCTGCCGTGCGCGACCCGTGTCCTCACCGGCAGTGCTGTGAAGGGGAAGTGATGGACGAGAACGCCGTGTTCACGTTGACCGCCGAGGAACGCGCCCAGGCCAGGGCCGGCGCGGACCGGCTCACCGGCACCCCGCCCCGCAAGGTCGACGAGCCCGCCTGGGTCGACGAGTGCCGGATCGCGTCGACGACGCTGCCGCAGCGGCTGCGCGCGCGACTGGCCGAGTTCCGCCGCGACCCCGGGCCGAACGGCGCGCTGCTGGTGCGCAACCTGCCGGGCGCGGCCGAACGGCCCACCCCCAACGAGGCCGGCTCGGTCGAGCGCGACGCCACGCCCGGCGCCGCCGTGATCGGCATGGTGTCCATGCAGCTCGGCGAGGTCATCGCCTACCGCAACGAGAAGTCCGGCGCGCTCGTGCAGAACGTGGTGCCGGTGCCCGGCCGGGAGACCCAGCAGAGCAACGCGGGCTCCACCCGGCTGGAGATGCACGTGGAGAACGCGTTCCACCCCCGCCGGCCGGACTACGTGGGCCTGCTGTGCGTGCGCGCCGACCACGAGCGCGTCGCCGGCCTCCAGGTCGGCTGCATCCGCCGGGCCGTGCACGAGCTGCCCGAGGACGTCCGGGCCGTGCTCGCCGAACCCCGGTTCACCACGCAGGCCCCGCCGTCGTTCGGCCGCCCGGACGACGCCGCCCCGGCGCACGCCGTGCTCACCGGCGAGCCGACCGACCCGGACGTCCAGGTCGACTTCCACGCCACCCACGGCCACGACGCCGACGCCAAGAACGCGCTGGAGGTGCTCCGGGACGCGGTGGAGACCGTCGTCGAGACGCTGGTGCTGCTGCCCGGCGACCTCGCCCTCGTCGACAACCGGGTCACCCTGCACGGCCGGACGCTGTTCACGCCGCGCTACGACGGCAACGACCGCTGGCTCTACCGGACCTTCGTCCACCTGGACCACCGCCGCTCGCGCCCGCTGCGCGACCTGCACGGGCACGTCCTGGCGTGAAGCGCCGACCCGCGCACCGGTGTGAGGAGGACCCGCGATGACCCCGACGCCCGGAGGGCTGATCCCCGCACTGGTCGCCCGGCAGGCCGCCGCCACCCCGGCCGCGGTGGCCGTGCTCGACGAGACCGGCCCGCTGACCTACGCCGAGCTGGACCTGCGCGCGAACCGGCTGGCGCACCTGCTGCGCGCCCGCGGGGTGCGCGCCGAGAGCACGGTCGGCGTGTGCCTGCACCGCGGGGTGAACCTCGTGGTGGCGCTGCTCGCCGTGTGGCGGGCCGGCGGCGCCTACCTGCCGCTGGACCCCACCCACCCCGGTCGCCGGACCGCCTCGCTGCTCCGGTCCGCCGGCGCGGACCTCGTGCTCACCCAGACCATCACCGACGCGCCGATGGCCGCCGCCGGCGTGCGCACGGTGGTGCTGGACCGCGACCTGACCGCCGCCGACGGGTTCCCGGGCGGCGCGCCCCCGGCGGTGACCGGCGACCAGGCCGCGTACGTGCTGTTCACGTCCGGCTCGACCGGGACGCCCAAGGGCGTGGTGGTGCACCACGCGGGCATCGCCAACCGGGTCGGCTGGACGGTGCGCGCGCACGGCCTCGGCCCGGGTGACCGGGTGCTCCAGAAGACCGAGCTGACGTTCGACGCGGCGTGCTGGGAGATCTTCGCCCCGCTGGTGTCCGGCGGGACGGCCGTGCTCGCCCCGACCGGCGCCGAGCGCGACCCGGCGCTGATCACGCGGTTGCTGGCCGAACGGGGCATCACCGTCCTCCAGGTCCTGCCCTCCCTGCTGCGGACCCTGGTCGACGAACCGGGCTGGGCGCACTGCGGCTCGCTGCGGCTGCTGTTCTCCGCGGGCGAGCAGCTGCACGCCGAGCTGGTGCACCGGTTCCTGGCCCAGCTGCCGGACCCCGGCGCGGTGCAGGTGTGGAACACCTACGGCCCCACCGAGTGCGCCATCGACGTCACCGCGCACCGCTTCGACCCCGCCCAGCCGTCGGGCCCGGTGCCGATCGGCCGGCCCATCGACGGACTGCGCGTGCTCGTGCTCGACGAACGCGGGGAACCCGTGCCGCCCGGCGGGCGGGGCGAGCTGTTCGCGGGCGGCGTCGGCGTCGGCCGCGGCTACCTCGGCCGCCCGGAGCTGACCGCCGAGTGGTTCGGGCCCGACCCGGGCGGCCCGCCCGGCGCGCGGCTCTACCGCACCGGCGACCTGGTGCGCCGGCGCGACGACGGGGCCCTGGAGTACCTGGGCCGGCGCGACGACCAGGTCAAGGTGGGCGGCGTGCGGATCGAGCCCGGCGAGGTGGAGGCCGCGCTGGCCGCCCACCCCGCGCTGCGCGGCGCCGTGGTGGTCGGCTTCCCGACCGCGAGCGGCACCGGGCTGGCCGCCTACGTGCGCACCGCCGACGGCTCGGTGCCGCCCGGCCTGCGCGAGTTCCTGGCCCTGCGGCTGCCCGCGACGCACCTGCCGGTCGCCTACCTCGGCGTGACGTCGTTCCCCACGACCGCGAGCGGCAAGGTCGACCGGGCGGCGCTGCCCGCGCCGGACCAGGCCCTGCCGCCGCCACGGGAACCCGTGCGCGCCGGCTGATCCGGCGAGGACAGTCCGGGTAGTGCCCGAATATAGGTCGACCCGCGAGCGTGGGCGGAGCCGAGTCGTCGAACCGGAGAAGGACATGGACTTCGATCTCACGCGCGAACAGCGCCGCCGCGGCGAGGACCTGGACGCCGCGGTGCGCGAGCGGTTGGGCGACGACCGTCCGTCCACACCGGAGGGTCACTTCACCCGGGACCGCTGGCTGGTGGCCGCCGGGCTCGGGCTGACCGGCCTGTGCCTGCCCGTCGAGCACGGCGGCGGCGGCCTGGGCGCCCTGGACACGGCGCTGAGCCTGGAGGTGTTCGGCCGGGCGTGCCCCGACACGGGCCTCGTGTTCGGCGTCGCCGCGCACCTGCTGGCCTGCGCCGTGGCGGTCCGCGACTTCGCCACCCCGGGGACCGCCGCGGAGCTGCTGCCGGGGCTGGCCGACGGGAGCGTGATCGCGGCCAACGCGATCACCGAGGACGAGGCCGGCTCGGACGTCGCCCGGCTGGGGACGAAGGCGGTCGCCGACGGCGACGGCTACCGGCTCACCGGCGTCAAGTCGTTCTCCAGCAACGCGCCCCTGGCCGACGTGTTCGTCACCTACGCGACCACGGACCCGGGCGCCGGGTTCCTCGGCAACACCGGCTTCGTGGTCCGCCGCGACTCCCCCGGCGTCGAGGTCGGCCCGCCGATGGTCAAGATGGGCCTGCACGGCTGCCCCGCGGGCCGGCTCACCCTCGCCGACACCCCCGTGCCGGCGCGCGACGTGCTCGGCGAGCCCGGCCAGGGCGGGGCGATCTTCCAGCACTCCATGGGCTGGGAGCGCGCCTGCCTGTTCGCGATCTACCTCGGTCTGATGGACGACCAGCTGCGCCGCTGCGTCCGGCACGCCCGCCGCCGCCGCCAGTTCGGCAAGCGCATCGGCGAGTTCCAGGCCGTCGCGCACCCGATCGCGGAGATGCGCCACCGCCTCGACAGCGCCCGCCTGCTGCTCTACCGCGCGTGCTGGCGGATGGACCAGGGCCGCGCGGACACCACCGAGGTCTCGCTGGCCAAGATCGCCGTGTCCGAGGCGGCGGTCGCCAACGGCATCACCGCGATGCAGGTGTTCGGCGGCAGCGGCTACCTCGCCGAGACCGGGATCGAGGCGCAGCTGCGCGACTCGCTGCCCGCCAGGGTCTTCTCCGGCACCAACGAGGTGCACCGCACCATCGTCGCGAGGGGGATGGGCCTGTGAGCCTCCACCAGCTCGTCATCGACACCGCCGCCCGCCACCCCGACCGGCTCGCCGCGTCCTGCGCCGGGACCGCGCTCGCCTACCGCGAGCTGGACGAGGCCGCCGACCGGTTCGCGCACCGGCTGCGCGCGCTGGGCGTGGGCCGGGGCGACCGCGTGGTCCTGTGGTCGGACAAGTCCACCGACGTGGTCGCCGCCATGCAGGGCGTGCTCCGGCTCGGCGCGGCCTACGTGCCCATGGACCGGACCGCCCCGCTCGCCCGGGTCGTCATGCTCGCCGCGGACTGCGGCGCGGCGGCCGTCTGCGCCGACGCCGGCCGCCTCCCGGACCTGCGCGAGGCGATCGCGGGCACGGCGCCGTGCCTGGACCTGCACGACGACGAGGTCCGCGAGGTCGAGCCGGTGCACGAGCGGGTGACCGACGACGACCTGGCCTACGTCCTCTACACCTCCGGCTCGACCGGCACGCCGAAGGGCGTGTGCGTCAGCCACCGCAACGCGCGGGCCTTCGTGGACTGGGCGGTCGCCGAGCTGGACGTCCGCCCCGGCGACCGGCTGGCCAACCACGCGCCGCTGGTGTTCGACCTGTCGGTGCTCGACCTGTACGCGGCGTTCGCCACGGGCGCGTCGGTGCACCTGCTGCCCGCCGAACTGGCCTACGCCCCCGCGCAGCTCGTGCGGTTCCTGCACGACGAGCGGATCAGCGTCTGGTACTCGGTGCCGTCCGCGCTGGTGCTGATGATCCGCGACGGCGGCCTGCTCGACGACCCCGCGCCCGACGCGCTGCGGGTGCTCTGCTTCGCGGGCGAGCCGTTCCCGATCGGCGGCGTGCGCGCCCTGGCCGGCTGGACCGACGCCCGCCTGCTCAACCTCTACGGCCCCACCGAGACCAACGTCTGCACCTTCCACGAGGTCACGCCGGCGGACCTGGAGCGGGACCGGCCGGTGCCCATCGGCCTGGCCTGCTCCGGCGACACCGCGTGGGCCGAGCGCCCCGACGGCGCGGTCGCCGGTCCCGGCGAGGAGGGCGAGCTGCTGGTCGAGGGCCCGACCGTGCTGCTGGGCTACTGGGGCTCCCCGCCCCAGCGCGGCCCGTACCGCACCGGCGACGTGGTGCGCGTGCTCGACGACGGCTCGTTCGACTACGTCGGCAGGCGCGACCACACGGTGAAGGTGCGCGGCCACCGGGTCGGGCTGGGCGAGGTGGAGCTGGCCGTCGAGAGCCACCCGGACGTCGACGACGCCGCGGTGGTCGTGGCGGGCAGCGGCATCGACGCCCGCCTGGTCGCCTTCGTGGTGCCGGTGAAGGGCCGCGCCCCCGGGCCGCTGGGCGTCAAGGCGCACTGCGCCCGCCTCCTGCCGTCCTACGCCGTGGTCGACCGGGTCCACGTCACGGCGGACCTGCCGCGCACGTCCAACGGCAAGGTCGACCGGCCCGCCCTGGTCCGCAGGCACGAGGACCTGGTCGCGCGGCGGACCGAACGCAAGGAGCAGCCGGTGGTCGCCGACGCGTCGGCCGGCCCGGAGAGGAGTACGCCGTGAAGCAAGGCGAAGTGGAACTCGCGCTGCTGGAGTTCATCCGGGAGGAGTTCCTGTGGGGTGACGAGGACCGGGAGCTGACCCTGTCCACGCCGCTGCTGGAGTGGGGCATCATCGACTCGCTGCGCACCGCGGTCCTGCTCACCCACGTCCGCGAGCGGTTCGGCGTGTACGTCTCGCACGCCAAGGTCAACTCGCGCAACTTCCGCGACATCACCAGCATCGCCGGCCTCGTGCTGGCCGAAGCCCCCGAACACGACCCGCAGGCCGAACCGGTCGCGGCGAGCACCGCGGACAGGGAGAACTCATGACCACCGACTACGACGTCGCGATCATCGGCGGCGGACCGGCCGGGTCCACCATGGCCTCCTACCTGGCGAGGGCCGGCCTGTCCGTGGTGGTGTTCGAGAGCGAGACGTTCCCGCGGCCGCACGTCGGCGAGTCGCTGGTGCCCGCGACCACTCCGGTGCTGAACGAGATCGGCGTGCTGGACAAGGTCGACGAGGCGAAGTTCCCGAAGAAGTTCGGCGCGTCCTGGACGTCGGCGGAGTCCCGCGACATCCCGTTCATGGGCTACCAGGGGCTGTCGCACGACTGGTCGGCGGAGATCCAGTTCGTCGAGCGCAACCAGCCGGGCGTGGACCGCGACTACACCTTCCACGTCGACCGCGCCCGGTTCGACTCGATCCTGCTGCGCCACGCCCAGGAGCAGGGCGCGACCGTGTTCAACGGCGCGCGGGTGCGCGACGTCGACTTCGACGACCCGGAGGCGGTCAAGGTGACCGTCCGCTTCGGGCCGCGCGATGCCGTCTACACCGCGGGCATGGTGGTCGACGCGTCGGGCCGGCAGACGATGGTGGGCCGCAAGCTCAAGCTCAAGGTGTCCGACCCGGTGTTCGACCAGTACGCGCTGCACACCTGGTTCGAGGACCTGGACCGGGACGCCATCGCGCCCAACGCGTCCGTGGTCGACCACATCTTCGTGCACTTCCTGCCGATCAAGGACACCTGGGTCTGGCAGATCCCGATCACCGACACGATCACCAGCATCGGCGTGGTGACGCAGAAGAAGCGGTTCACCGAGGCCGGCACCGAACGCGAGGAGTTCTTCTGGGACTTCGTCGGCAGCCGCCCCGAGCTGGCCGAGGCGCTGAAGAAGGCGAAGCAGGTCCGGCCGTTCAAGGTCGAGGGTGACTACAGCTACGCGATGACGCAGATCTGCGGCGACCGGTTCGTGCTGATCGGCGACGCCGCCCGGTTCGTCGACCCGATCTTCTCCAGCGGGGTGAGCGTCGCGCTCAACAGCGCCCGCATCGCCGCGCAGGACATCATCGCCGCGCACGCCGAGGGCGACTACGCCAAGAAGCGGTTCGACACCTACGAGACCAAGCTGCGCCGCGCGGTGAAGTACTGGTACGAGTTCATCTCGATCTACTACCGCCTCAACGTGCTGTTCACCGCGTTCGTGCAGGACCCGCGCTACCGCACCGACGTGCTCAAGATGCTCCAGGGCGACGTGTACGACGGCGAGGAGCCGAAGGCGCTGGCCGCGATGCGCGAGGTGGTGGCGGCCGTGGAGGCCGACCCGGACCACCTGTGGCACCCGTACCTCGGCTCGCTCCGGGCACCGGCCGCCGCGCCGGGCTTCTGAGCCGATGGTCAACCCCGCGCTGCGCGGCATCCTCTCCACGGTCGGCAGCACGCCGCTGGTCGAGCTCGAACGCTTCTCCGTCGAGCTCGACCTCCAGGTGCACGCCAAGGTGGAGAAGTTCAACCCGGGCGGCAGCATCAAGGACCGCACCGCGGTCGCCATGCTGCTGGACAAGCTCTACACCGGGGAGCTGGACCCGGCGCGGTCGGTCGTCGTCGAGTCCAGCTCGGGCAACCTGGCGATCGGGTTGGCGCAGCTGTGCCGGTACTTCGGGCTGCGGTTCATCTGCGTGGTGGACGCCAAGACGACCGGGCACAACGTCAAGATCCTCCGGGCGTACGGCGCGGAGGTGGAGGTGGTCACCACCCCGGACCCGGAGACCGGCGAGCTGCTGCCCGCGCGGTTGGCCCGGGTCCGGGAGCTGGTGGCGACCCTGCCGCACGCGTTCTGGCCCAACCAGTACGCGAACCCGCGCAACCCGCAGGCGCACGAGCGCACCATGCGGGAGATCGTGACGGCGCTGGACGACCCGGTCGACTACCTGTTCGTCCCGGCGGGCACGACCGGCACGCTCCAGGGCTGCGGGCGCTACGTGCGGCGGCACGGGCTGCGCACGGAGATCATCGCCGTGGACGCGGTGGGCAGCGCGCTGTTCGACCCCGCTCCCCCGCCGGTGTCCCGGCTGATCCCCGGGCACGGCGCGTCGGTGCGGCCGCAGATCCACGACGCCTCGGCGCCGCACCGCGTGGTGCACGTGACCGACCTGGACTGCGTGGCGGGCTGCCGCGCGCTGGTCGAGCGGGAGGCGGTGCTGGCGGGCGGCTCGTCCGGTGCGGCGGTCACCGCGCTGCACCGCCTCGCGCCGTCCCTGCCCCGCGGCTCGACGTGCGTGCTGGTGCTGCCCGACGGCGGCGACCGCTACCTGGACACGATCTACTCCGACGAGTGGGTGGTCGAGCACCTGGGGCGCGTGCCGGACCTGTGGGCGGACGCCGCGCCCGTTCTGTCGGCCGCCAATTGATATTCCGGAAGCATACCCGCAATATAGCGCCGGTATGGCGCGGAACAGCAGAGTCGAGGACGATTCCGAACCGCCCCGAGCAATCCCGCCGGGAGTTCCCCGGGGACGCGTTCCGGCACGAGGAAAGCTTACCTGACAGGGAGTGGCACATGATCCGATCCGTGGTGATCGTGGGTGGCGGCACAGCGGGGTGGATGACCGCGACCTACCTGAAGACCGCCTTCGGCGACCGCGTCGACGTGACCCTCGTGGAGTCCGCGCAGGTCTCCCGGATCGGCGTGGGAGAGGCGACGTTCAGCACCGTCCGCCATTTCTTCGACTACCTCGGCCTGGACGAGCGGGAATGGCTGCCGAAATGCGCGGGCAGCTACAAGCTCGGTATCCGGTTCGAGAACTGGCGCAAGCCCGGCGAGCATTTCTACCACCCGTTCGAGCGGCTGCGCGGCGCCGACGGGTTCAGCCTCGCGGAGTGGTGGCTCGAACTGGGCGACCGCAGCGAGCCGTTCGACCGGTCGTGCTTCATCACCACGGCGCTGTGCGACGCCGAGCGCTCGCCGCGGATGCTGGACGGCTCGCTGTTCGTGTCCAGCCTCGACGGGCCGCTGGGCAAGTCGACGCTGGACGACCAGCGCGCGCAGTTCCCCTACGCCTACCACTTCGACGCCGACGCGGTGGCGCGCTTCCTCGGTGACTTCGGCCGGGCGCGCGGCGTCAAGCACGTGGTGGACGAGGTGGTCGACGTCGGCCTGGACAGCCGCGGCTGGATCTCCGAGATCCGCACCAAGGAGCACGGCGCCATCACCGGCGGCCTCTACGTCGACTGCACCGGCTTCCGCGGCCTGCTGATCAACAAGGCGATGGGCGAGAAGTTCCAGTCCTTCGAGGACCTGCTGCCCAACAACCGGGCGGTCGCGCTGCGCGTGCCGCGCGAGGACGCCACCGACATGCAGCCGTACACCACGGCGACCGCGATGACGGCGGGCTGGTCGTGGACGATCCCGCTGTTCCGCCGCAACGGCAACGGCTACGTCTACTCCGACCAGTTCATCACGCCGGAGGAGGCGGAGCGCGAGCTGCGCGAGAAGGTGGCGCCGGGCCGGGACGACCTGGAGGCCAACCACATCCGGATGCGGATCGGCCGCAACGACAACTCCTGGGTCAACAACTGCGTGGCGATCGGCCTGTCCAGCGCGTTCGTCGAGCCGCTGGAGTCCACCGGCATCTTCTTCATCCAGCACGCCATCGAGCAGCTGGTCAAGCACTTCCCCGACGGCGGCTTCGACCAGCGGATGATCTCGGCCTACAACAACCGGATCAACAAGGCCGTCGACGGCGTCAAGGAGTTCCTCGTCCTGCACTACCGGTCGGCGGACCGCGAGGACACGCCGTACTGGAAGGAGACCAAGACCCGGCCCATCCCGGAGGCCCTCCAGGAGAAGCTGGCGCTGGCCGAGTCGCACCTGCTCGACGAGGAGACGATCTACCCGCACTACCACGGGTTCGAGAGCTACTCGTGGAACACCATGAACCTGGGCCTGGGGCGCATCCCGCTCACCGCGCGCCCCGCGTTGCGCCACCTCGACCCGACCAACGCGCTGGCGGAGTTCGCCAAGCTCAAGGCCGAGGCCGACGAAATGGTCGCGACCCTGCCCAGCTGCTACGAGTACCTCGCCAGCATCAACGACTGACCGGCGGAGGGACGTCCGGCCGACCCGCGGAGCACATCACCGACGATCACCCGATGGGGGCAACACATGCAGACGATCCGGACCGACACCCACGCCGGGCAGGTAGCCCCCAGAGCCGTCAAGGACTTCATGACCGGCTACTTCACCGGCGTCACCGTCGTCACCGCGTTCTCCGGTTCCGGCCGGCCGCACGGGCTCACCTGCAACTCGCTGGTCAGCGTCACCCTCGACCCGCCCACGCTGCTGGTCTGCCTCGACCAGGGCGCCGGCACCCTGGCCGCCGTGCGCGAGACCGGCGCCTTCGCGGTGAACCTGATGTCGGAGCGGGGTCGGGCCACCGCCGAGCGGTTCGCCTCGGCCGCGCCGGACCGGTTCGACTCGGTGGCGTGGGAGCGCTCGGCGCACGGGGTGCCGGTGCTGGTCGACGACGCCCTCTCGGTGGCCCAGTGCGCGGTGGCCGACCTGCACCGGGTCGGCGACCACACCGTGGTGTTCGGTCGCATCCTCGACGTCGAGAACCGGCCGGGGAACCCCCTGCTGTACGGGATGCGGACGTTCTCCGGCGCCCCCGAGGGGGTCCTGGAGGCGGCCGTCCCCGGGACCCTGCCCGCCGGTCGCTGACCCCGGTGCCACCACCGCCCGGCACCGGGGCGGACCACCCACCACCACAGCGGCACCACCGTGGCTCGCCCACCGGTGGTGCCGCTGTGGTGGTCCCGCTGCCCGATCCCACCGACCGCCCGGGAGGAACCATGTCCAGCTCCACGCCGCTGTTGCCGCCGATGACCGCCGGGCTGGAGGTGCTCAAGGCGACGTCCGACCGCTCCGACCCGCTCGACGAGGCGGTGCTGAGCGTGGTCGAGGCCGCCGCGCTGGCCGTGGACGCCGCGCAGCGCGCCCGCGCCGGGGGCGACCTGGCCGAGGTGCACTCCTGCCTGGGCGAGGTGCTGGGCGCGGCCCGCGCCGCCGTCACCGCGGCCACGTTCGCCGTGGTGCGGGTACGGGACGAGATGGCGCTGGCCCGCGTCGCACCGCCCGAAGGCCGGTTGTGACGGACCGGGACCCCATGAGTCCGACGCCCGCCGATCGGCGGGCGTCGGACCGGCGCGCGTCGGGCCGTCGGGCGTCGGATCAGCGGGCGTCGGACTTGCGGATGGTGGGGCTGAGCACCGCCCCGACGAGGAGCACGACCAGCCCGGCCGTGACGCACAGCAGCGTCGAGGCGGTGGTGAGGGTGCTCAGCAGCACGCCCGCCACGAGCGCGCCCGCGGAGTTCGCGCCCCAGGAGGTCAGCATGACGGCGCTCATGGCGCGGCCCTGCATCTCGTCGGGCACGACCCGGGCCATGTAGGCGCCCGCGCCGACGTTGAGCACCGCGCCGGTGAACGACATCAGCGCGAACGGCGCGAACAGCAGCGGCAGGGCGGTGGCGAACGCCATCACCGGGACCAGCGCGGCGCGCGTGACCAGGTCGAGCAGCAGGACGCCGCCCAGCGACAGCCTGCGCAGCAGCACCCCGCCGAACAGGGCCCCGCACACGCCGCCGACGCCGCCGACCAGGCCCACCAGCCCGGCCAGCGCGGCCGAGCCACCGGTCTGCTTGATCACCACGAGCGGGACCAGGTTGACCACCTGCGCGAAGAAGTTCGTCGCCGCGACCATGACCGTGGCGGCGCGCAGGAACTTCTGCTCCCACAGCCAGCGCAGGCCCTCGCCGATGTCCCGGCGCAGCGCCAGCGGCCGGTCGACCCGCTCGGTCTGCAACGGCCGGCGCACGAACAGCAGGCTGACCAGCGCCACCAGGTGGCCGAGCGCGACGGCCGCGAACGGCAGCCAGGACAGCAGGGCGAACAGCGAGCTGCCCGCGGGCTGGCCGAGCAGGGACGCCACCCGGCCGCGCGCCTCGTTGCGGGCGACCGCCGTGGGCAGGTGCTCGGGCTCGACCACGTTGCGCACCGCGGCCCGCTGGGCGAGCAGGTAGAAGATCAGGCAGGCGCCCTCGACGAAGTTGACCACCAGCAGGTGCGGCAGCCACACCACGCCGAACAGCACGGCGACGGCCACGCTGAGCATGGCGACCGACGCCAGCGCGTCGCAGCCGACCATCAGCCGGCGGCGGTCCCAGCGGTCGACCAGGACGCCGGCGGGCAGCTGGAGCAGCAGGGCGGGCAGCAGGCCCGCGAACGCCACCAGGCCCGCGCCCAGCGCCGAGTCGCCGTGCCAGACGAGCAGCAGCGGGAACGCGATCACGCTGATCTTCGCGCCCAGCTGGGAGAACCCGGCGCCGGTCCACAGCAGCAGGAAGTCGCGGTTGCGCCGCAGGGGCGGGACTCCCCCGGTGGAGGGCGGTCCCCCCGCGATCGGCTCGGCGGTCACGCCCTGCACCACTCGACGACGGCCATCGCGGTCCACATCTTGTTGGCGGCCTGCCGGAAGGCGATGCTCGTCGGCCCGTCGAGCACCTCGGCGGTGACCTCCTCGCCGCGGTGCGCGGGCAGGTCGTGCATGAACACCGCGTCCGGGTTGGTGTCCCACAGCGCCGCGCCGACCTGGAACGGCGCGAAGACGTCGCGCCAGCGCGGGTCCGGCTTCGCGGTGCCGGTGGTCTGCCAGCGGGTGGTGTAGAGGACGTCCACCCCGGACGGCGGCGTGGACATGTCGTGCGACTCGGAGAGCGTCGCCCCGGTGCGCCGGGCCACCGCGCGCGCCCGCGCCATCACGCCCGGGTCGACCGCGTAGCCCGGCGGCGTCCGGAAGTCGACCTCCATGCCGGGGACGCGGGCCGCCGCCAGGGCGAGCGCGGTCGCGCTGTTGTTGCCCTCGCCGAGGTAGGCCACCCTGATGCCGGACAGGGTGCCGAAGTGGGCCTTGATCGTGGCGAGGTCGGTGAGCGCCTGGGTCGGGTGCTCCAGCTCGCTCATCGCGTTGACCACGGACATGCCGCCCCACGACGCCCAGCCGCGCAGCTCCTCGGTGGTGCCGCAGGTGCGGGCGACCAGGACGTCGAGCATGGAGGAGAGCACCCGACCGGTGTCCTCGGTGGTCTCCCCCGTGTTGGTCTGGAGGTCGGCCGGGCCGAAGTTCACCACGCCCGCGCCCAGCCGCAGCGAGCCCGACCAGAACGACGTGCGGGTGCGCGTCGACGTCCGCCGGAAGTACAGGCCGACGACCTGGTCGGCCAGCGGCCGGCCGTGCTCGGCGGTCCCGGCCGCGAACCCCGCGGCGCGGTCCACGACGTGGTGCAGGTCGTCGTCGTCGAGGTCGTCGATCGAGATGAGGTGCTTCGTCCGGGCCATCGGTTCCCAACCCTTCGGGCGGACCGCCCGGCCTCAGCCGAGCCGGTCGGCGGCACCGGCCAGGACGTCGAACAGCTCGCGGGGCGGCGCGTCCACGTAGTAGTGGTCACCGGGCACCACGTGCTCGTCGGCGGGGCCGATGGTGTGCTTGGTCCAGGGGCGCATGTCGTCGATCGTGCAGCTGTGGTCCGCCGCGGCGGCGACCAGCGTCAGCGGGCACGTCAGCGGCGGGCCGGGGGTGTAGCGGTAGCGCTGGGACATCAGCAGGTCACCGCGCAGCGGCGGGATCAGCAGGTCCCACAGGTCGGGGTCGCTCAGCGCCGGGCCGGCCCGGTTGCCCAGCCGGGTCAGGTAGCGGCGCAGGTCGTCGTCGCGGGTGAAGTCGTAGCCGGTGGTCGCGCAGTCGGCGGGCGGCCGGCGGGCCGACACGACCAGCCCGGCGAGCGGCGTCGGGAACCTCGGCGACAGCCGCCGCGCCACCTCGAACGCGACGGTGGCGCCGAGGCTGTGCCCGAAGAACGCGACCGGCCGGTCGAACAGGCGCGGCACGACCGCGGCCACCTCGTCCGCCAGCACCTCCAGCCGCGAGACGGGCTCCTCCCGGCTGCGGTCCTGGCGTCCGGGGTACTGCACGCCCACCAGCTCGACCGACTCGGGCAGGCGCTCGGCCCAGCCGTGGAAGACGCTGGCGCCGCTGCCCGCGTGCGGGAAGCACACCACGCGCAGTGCCGCGCGGGGGCGGGACCGGTAGACCCGCAGCCAGCCGGTCGACCCGGTGGTCGGCAGTCGGCCCACGGCTCACCCCCCGTTGGCCAGGTAGTCGGACACGTGCGCCTCGCCCATCGCCACGGCGATCTTGCGCGGGCCGGTGAACGGCTCGCGGCCGTGCGCGGCCAGCATGTTGTCCACCAGCAGGACGTCCTTGTGCCGCCAGTCGAACCGGCGCGACTCGGCCCGGTAGCAGGCCCGCAGGTGGGCCACCACGTCGGACGGGATCGGGGCGCCGTCGCCGTAGTAGGTGTTGGTCGGCAGGCCCTCCTCGCCGAACATGCCGAGCAGGCCCTCCTGGAGGTCCTCGTCCAGCGACGAGTGGTGGAAGAACGTGATGTGGTTGAACCACACGTCCTCACCGGTGTCCGGGTGGGTGTAGGTGGCCTTGCGCAGCGCCCTGGTGCGCAGGTGGTCGTCGCCCAGCCACTCGGCGACCATGCCGCGGTCGGCGCAGTAGCGCTCCACCTCGGCGCGGTCGGAGGTGCCGAACACCTCCGGCCAGGAGACCCCGAAGTGGGGCCGGTAGTTGCGCACGACCATCCAGCCGCGCCGCTCGAACTCCTCCCGCACGGCGGGGTCGATCGCCCGGTGGACGCGGCGCACGTCGGCCAGCGGCGTCGCGCCCCGCGTCTCCGGCTCGCGGTCGCAGTAGAAGTAGACGACCCGCGGCCACACCGCCTGGTAGGAGTTCTCGTTGTGCAGGAAGATCTCCTCGTCCGGCGGGTAGTCCGTCGAGGTGTAGACGTTGCCCTTGATGGAGTGCCGGGGCGAGGAGCGCTCGCTGTAGGTCAGCGGTTCGCCGGAGAACGCCCGCACGACCGCCTCGAACGCGGTCACGTCGTCCACCGGGTAGCCGCGGAACAGCAGGGCGCCGTGCGTGGTGAGCAGCTCGCGCCAGCGCGCCCGGTCGGCCGCGACCACCTCGTGCAGCGGTCGGTCGTCGTCCGCCTCCCGCACGTGCGGCAGCGTCTGCTCCTGGGACAGGGTGTCGGTCATCCGTTGGTACCTCCGCTCATCCGGACATGGCCACGAGCACCCGGCGGGGGCCGGTGAACGGTCGCCTGCCGTGCCCGACGAGCACGTTGTCGATCAGCATCAGGTCGCCCTCGGACCAGTCGTTGTCGACCGCCTCCGCCAAGCCCCGGTCGCGCACCTGCACGACGTACTCGGCGGGGATCGGCGTGCCGTCGGCGAAGGCGACCGACTGCGGCATGTCCTCCTCGGCCAGGATCTCGGCCAGCGCCCGGGCGGTCTCGTCGCCGAGCCCGGCGGCGTGCCACTGGTCGGACTGGTTGAACCAGACCTCGGCGCCGGTCCGCGGGTCCACGACCGTGGACGGCCCGCTCTGCTCGACGCGCAGCGAACCGTCGGCCCGCCACTCGAACTCGGCCGAGGTCTCCTTCAGGAACACCTCGACGTCGGCCTTGTTCGCGGTCTCGAACGTCTCCTGCCAGCTCTTGCCGAAGCCGTGGCCGTCGTGCAGGTTCTGCCGGTAGCGCACGCCGCCGCGGTAGGCCGCGCGGACCTCCTCGTCGAGGGCTGCGAGCCACCGGGCGCCGTCGACCACGGGGGTCGCACCGCCGCCCGAGGGCGCCTGCTGGCAGTAGAACAGCAGGCGGCTCGGGTAGCGCGCGGCGTAGGACAGCTCGTTGTGCATGGAGATCGTGTACTCGGGCGGGTACTCGGTCGACGTGTAGACGTTCGCGCCGATGTCGCCCACCTTGGTGCGCGGCGAGTTGCCGTGCCGGTACGCCCAGCGCTCCGGCAGCAGGTGGTCGATGACGGCGTCGAACTCGTCCGGCCGCACCGAGAAACCCCGCCACACCAACGCCTTCGCCCGGGTCAGCTCGGCGCCCAGGTCGCCGACCGACGCCAGGTGCTCCACCAGCCCGGCCGCCGTGGGCGCGACCCCCGCGTCCTCCGGCCGGATCACCGTCGGCGACCAGCGCTGGTCGGTTGGCTCCGCCACGAGGACCACCCCTCTTCCCGTCTCGTCGCGCCGCACCCGGCGCGCTTGCGGCTCTGGAACTCTCGACCGCCGGGCAATACGGCGGCTATATCGGCTCAGACCTCCGGCGAGGTCCGGGCGATCAGCTCCTCCTCGGACATCTGCTCGACCTCGGCGAGGATCGCGGCCTCGACGACGGCGGCCAGCTCGGCGACCGTCGGCCCCTCGAACACCGACCGGATCGGCAGGTCCACTTCGAACACCGACCGCAGGGCCGCGACCAGCCGGATGGCCAGGATCGAGTTGCCGCCCGAGCGGAAGAAGTGCGAGTCGCCGCCGACCCCGACGCCCAGCAGGTCGGTGAAGATCTCCGCGACCCGCTCCTCGACCGGGCCGCGCGGCGGCACGAACCCGGTGGTCCGCGCCTCCTCGAACGGCGGCAGCGCCGCCTTGTCGACCTTGCCGTTGGCGTTGAGCGGCATCCGCTCCAGCACCACGACCCCGTCCGGGACCATGTAGTCCGGCAGCCGGGCGGCGCAGTGGGCGGTCAGCGCCTCCGGGAGGTCCGCCACGTCCGGCGCGGCCACGCAGTACGCGAGCAGCCGCACGGACTCCGCCGGGCCCTTGGCGGTCACCACGACCGCGTCCTTGACGTCCGGGTGGTCCGCCAGCACGGCGGTGATCTCGCCCAGCTCCACCCGGTAGCCCCGGACCTTGACCTGGTCGTCCGCGCGGCCGACGAAGTCCACGTCGCCCTCGGGCAGCAGGCGGACCAGGTCGCCGGTGCGGTACAGGCGGGCCCCGGGCGGGCCGAACGGCGACGGGACGAACCGGTCGGCGGTCAGCGCCGGGCGGTCGAGGTAGCCACGCGCCAGGCCCGCTCCCCCGACGTACAGCTCGCCCACCACGCCGGGCGGCAGGGGCTTCAGCGCCTCGTCGAGGACGTGCACCTCGATGCCGGGCAGCGCCTGGCCGATCGGCACGGTGTCGCCCGTCACGGGCTCGTCCACCGGGAAGACGCAGGTGCCCACGGACGACTCGGTCGGGCCGTACTCGTTGATCAGGTGCCCCGGGCCGAGGGCCCGGCGCCACCGCTCGGCCAGCGCGGGCGGCAGCGGCTCGCCGGCCACCACGACGACCTCGGCCAGGTCGGCCAGCCACTGCTCGGAGAGCTGGTCGGTCAGGATCTGGAGGTGGCCGGGGGTGAGCTTGAGGAAGCTCAGCGGAGCCGCGTCCGTCAGCAGCCTGCCCAGGTCGGCCAGGTCCAGGTCGGACGGCAGCAGGTGCACCGGCTGGCCGGCCATCAGCGGCGCCCACAGGTTGGGCACCACCAGGTCGAACGCCACGGAGGAGAACACCGCGCCGCCGCGCCGGCCGCGCATGGCCAGCTCGTTGGTGGCCCACCGCAGGTGGTTGGCCAGGCCGCCGTGGGTGATCTGCACGCCCTTCGGCCGTCCGGTCGAGCCGGAGGTGTAGATGACGTAGGCCAGCAGGTCCGGGTCGTCGACCCGGTCGGGGGCGTCGGCCGGTTCCGCGTCGATCAGCGGCGCGTCGGTGTCCAGGTGGACCACGTGGCCCGAGGCGTGGCAGCCGATCCGGTCCGCGTGCGCGGAGGAGGTCAGCACGACCGGCACGTCGGCGTCGGTCAGCATGAACCCGATCCGCTCCTGCGGCAGGTTGGGGTCCACCGGCAGGTAGGCGGCGCCGGCCTTCCACACGCCCAGCAGGCTCGCCATCAGGTCGATCCCGCGGTCCAGGGCCACCGCGACCACCGCGTCCGGTCCCGCGCCGCGCCGCCGGAGGTGGTGGGCGATCCGGTTGGCCCGCGCGTCCAGCTCGGCGAACGTCGCCGTGTCCGCGCCGGCGACCAGCGCCACCGCGTCGGGCGCCGCCCGGACCTGCCGCTCCACCAGGCGCGGCACCGAGCCGAACGAGGCCGCGACCCGGTTCGCCGGGCGCCGCGCCGGGCGCCGCGCCCCGTCGAAGTCCATCTCGGCCAGGCGGGCGCCCGGGTCGGCGGCGGCGGAGGTGAGCAGGCGGACGAAGTGCTCGGCCATCCGCTCGACCGTGGCGCGCTCGAACAGCGAGGTGGCGTACTCGAAGCCGCCGACGTACCGGCCGTCCGGTTCGCGGCGCAGGTACAGCGTCAGGTCGGTCCGGGCGGTGCGCGACAGGTCGAGCAGGGTGCCCAGGTCGTCGGGGTCGGCCGCGGAACCGGTCAGCCGCCCGTCGTGCAGGTCGAAGGCGACCTGGTACAGCGGGGTGCGCGACAGGTCCCGCTCCGGGGCCAGGTCGGCGACCAGCAGCTCGAACGGCAGGCCCTGGTGCGCCAGGGCGTCGCGGCACGTGTCGCGCACGCCGGCGAGGGTGTCGCGGAAGGACGACCTGCCGTCGAGGCGGCAGCGCAGGACGACGCTGTTGAGGAAGAAGCCCACCACGTCCTCGACCTCGGCGCGGTCGCGCCCGGACACCGGCGTGCCGATCACCACGTCCCACTGGCCGGTGTAGCGGGCCAGCAGGGTGGTGAAGCCGGACAGCAGCGTCATGAACGACGTGGCGCCGAGCTCGCGGCCGAGTTCGTCGAGCGCCTCGGCGACCAGGGCGGAGACGGTGAAGGGCACCATCGAGCCGCGGCCGTCGCGGACCTCCGGGCGGGCCTTGTCGGTGTGCAGCACGAGGGGCGACGCGCCGTCGAGCACCGTCCGCCAGTGCCGCAGCTCCTCCTCGACCGCCGGGCCCTCGGCCCGCTCCCGCTGCCACACCGCGTAGTCGGCGTACTGCACGGGCAGGTCGGGCAGGTCCGGCGCGCGGCCGGCGCGCGCCGCGGCGAGCAGCTCGGTGAAGTCGCGTTCCAGGACCGCCGAGGACCAGCCGTCGCAGACGATGTGGTGCATCAGCACGACCAGCACGCGGTCGCCCGCGGCGTCGTTCGCGGTGAGCACCGAGCGGACCAGCGGCCCGCGCTCGATGTCGATGCCCCGGTCGAGTTCCCCGTCCAGCACGGTGGCCAGCCCGTCGGCGGTCGTGCCCAGGACGCGCAGGTCCGCGGTCGTGGGCGGGTCGACCACCTGGACGGGTTCGCCGCGGTCGGTGGTGAACCGGGTGCGCAGCGATTCGTGCCGGGCGAGCAGGCCGTCCAGCGCGGCCCGGACCAGCTCGTCCGGGGTGTCGCCGGGCACCCGCAGGAACAGCGGCGAGACCCACTCGCGGGCACGGGGCTGCATCCGGTCGAGCAGCCACAGCCGGCGCTGCCCCGTGGAGACCGGCAGCGGGCCGGTGCGCGGGATGCGGCGCAGCGCGGCCTCGTCGACCTCCTCGACCGGGACGACCAGCGCGGCCTGCTCGGCGAGGGTGGTGGCGGAGAGCAGCTTCGGCAGGTCGATCGCCGTGCCGGTGGCCTTGCGCAGCCGGTTGGCGAGCCGGGTGAACTGGAGCGACGAGCCGCCGAGGCGGAAGAAGTCGTCGTGCACGCCGACCTCGTCCACGCCCAGCAGGTCGCACCACACCCGCTCGACCAGCCGTTCGGCCGCGGTGCGCGGCGCGACCTTCTCCTCGCCGGCCGCCGGCTCGGGCAGCGCCGACCGGTCCACCTTGCCGCTGGCCAGCAGCGGGAGCCGGTCGAGTCCGACGAACGCCGACGGCACGTGCGTGGCGGGCAGGCGCTCGGCCAGGTAGGCGCGCAGGTCGCCGACCTCGGCCTGGCCGGTCGCCTCGTGGTAGGCGACGAGGCGGGTGCCGCCGTCCGGCGTGGCGAACGGCACGACGGCCACCGCCCGCACGCCGGGGTGCGCGGCCAGCGCGGCCTCGACCTCGCCCGGCTCGATGCGCACGCCGTTGACCTTGACCTGCTGGTCGACGCGCCCGCGGTACTCCAGGTAGCCGTCCTCGCGCCACCGCGCCAGGTCGCCGGTGCGGTACAGCCGCGCGCCGGCGGGGCCGTGCGGGTCGGGCACGAACGCCTCGGCCGTGCGGCCGGGCAGGTTCAGGTAGCCGCGGGCGACGCCGACACCGCCCGCGTACAGCTCGCCGGTCACGCCGATGTCGACCGGGTCGCGGCGGTCGTCGGCGATCAGCACGCGCATGCCGGGGATCGGCCGCCCGATCGGCACCGGCCCGGAGCGCTGCGCGGGGTCGAAGCGGAACGCGGTGACGTCGATGGAGCACTCGGTCGGCCCGTAGGTGTTCCACACCTCGACCCGCTCCGGCGCGGGGAGCAGCCCGAGGAAGCGCTGCACCAGCTCGGCGTGCAGCGGTTCGCCCGCGCAGGTGAGCAGCCGCAGCGCGCCGGCGCCGTCCCAGCCGTCCTCGGCCACCAGGGCGCGCAGCACCGACGGCACCACCTGGAGCACCGTGACGTCGTGGCGGACCACGGCGGCGACCAGCGCGGCCGGGTCGCGCTCCGCGCCGTGCGGGGCGAGCACCACGGTGCCGCCGCAGGTCAGGGGGGCGAAGATCTCCCAGCCGGCGGCGTCGAAGGTCATCGCGGTCTTCTGGAGCACCCGGTCCGCCGCGGTCAGCCGCTGACCGCGCACGGCCCAGTCGACCCGGTTGGCGATGCCCGCGTGCGTGACGACGACGCCCTTCGGCGTGCCGGTGGAGCCCGAGGTGTGCACGACGTAGGCCGCGCCGTCGCCGTTCGAGTCGACGGCGGGGGCGCCGGCGGCCTCCGGCAGGTCGTGCGGCGAGAGCACCACCAGGTCCGGCACGTCGGGCGCGGTGGCGCCGGGCGCGGCCAGCAGCTGCCGGACGCCGGCGTTGCGCAGCACGAGGGCGTTGCGCTGCCCGGGGTGGTCGGGGTCGAGCGGCAGGTACGCGCCGCCGGCCTTCCACACCGCGAGCAGCCCGGCCACGAGGTCGACGCCGCGCGGCAGGCACACGCCGACCACCGAGCCGGGCCCGACGCCGGCCGCGCGCAGTGCGGCGGCCTGGCGCTCGGCGCGGGACTCCAGGTCCGCGTAGCTGTGCGAACGGGGACCGTCGACGACGGCGATCGCCTCGGGCGTGGCAGCGGCCTGTCGTGCGACGAGCAGGTGGATGTCGAGGGACATCGGTGATCCTCCATGCGGACTCGGCTCGGCACGTGCGCGTCGGACGTGCGCGGCACCCGGCGTACCGGTGGTTCGGGTGTTCACGGGCGGCTCAGGCGTAGCCGCCCCATTCGGCCAGCAGCCGTCGCCGGTCGCCGGCCTCGGCCGCGTACAGCTCGCGGACCGGCCGCTCGGGGTCCGCCGCGAAGCGGTCGAGCACGGTGGTGAAGCGGTCGAACAGCGCAGCCGCCGCGGCGTCGTCGAACGCGTCCGGGCGGTGCCCCAGCCACAGCTCCAGCCGGTCGCCGGGGATGGCGACCATGCGCAGCGGGTAGTGCGTCTCGTCCTCCAACCCGTAGGGACCGGCCCGGAGGTCGCCGAGGGAGTTCGGCCACACCGAGGGGTCGAGCGGGTAGTTGACGACCATCGTCGTGGTGTCGAAGAGGCTCTTGCCGCCGCCGAAACCGGCCTGGCGCTGGATCTCGGCGAGGGACAGGTGGTGGTGCGGCAGCAGCGCGGCCTGCTCGTCCTGAGTGCGCCGGGCCAGGGCGGCCAGGGACTCGTCGCGGTCGACCCGCACCCGCACCGGCACCGTGTTGGTCAGCAGCCCGACCATGTCCCGGACGCCGGGCAGCTCCGGCGGCCGGCCGGAGACCGACGTGCCGAACAGGACGTCGTCGGAGTTCGTCAGCCGCGACAGCACGTAGCCCCACGCGCACTGCACGACCGTGTTGAGCGTGACGCCGAGCGCGCGGCACCGGTTGGTCAGCGCGTCGGACTCCGCCGCCCCGAGGGCGCGCCGGATCTGCCGGTGCGGTTCGGGCGTGCCCGCCCGCTCGGCCGGGTGCACGTGGCACGGGCCGGTCACGCCGGCCAGCGCAGCCGCCCACGCCGCCCGCGCGCCGGGGACGTCCTGCCGGGCCAGCCACTCCAGGTAGGTGCGGTAGGGCGCGACGGGCGGCAGGTCGGCGTCGAGGTCGCCGTAGAGCGCGAACAGCTCCTTGAGCACGATGCCGGTGGACCAGCCGTCCCACAGGATGTGGTGCGTGGTCAGCGCCAGCCGGTGCCGGCGCGGGCCGAGGCGGAGCACCAGCAGGCGCAGCGCGGGCGGCGCGGCCAGGTCGAACCGGCCGACCCGCTCGCGGGCCGCCAGTTCGGCCGCGCGGGCCTCCTGGTCGGGCACTCCGGTCAGGTCGTACCCGGTCCACGGGACCTCGACCCGCGCGGGCACCACCTGCACGGCCGTGCCGTCCTCGTCGTCGTGCACGAACGCGGCGCGGATGTTGTCGTGCCGGGCCAGGGTGGCCTCCGCCGCCCGGCGCAGCCGCTCCGGGTCCAGGTCGCCCTCCACGTCGACGCGCACCTGGGAGGCGTAGACGTCCAGGCCGCCCTCGGTGAGCAGGTTGTGGAACAGGAACGCCTCCTGCATCGGCGCGAGCGGCAGGACGTCCACCGCGCCGGGGTAGGCGGCGCAGATCCGGTCGACCCGCTCCTGGGTCAGGTTCGCCAGCGGCACGTCGGAGGCCAGCAGCGCGCCCGCGCCCGGCGTGGCGGCGTGCGCGACCAGGCCGGCCGTCGCCGCCTCCCACAGCCCGAGCAGCGCGGTCACGTCGGCCTCGTCGAGCAGGCGCCCGGGCCAGGTCAGCATGAGCGTGGTGCGCGGGCCCGCCGCGGTGTCGTGGGTGATCGCGTCGGCGCCCAGCACGTTCGGCATCGGCATCCGGGGGTCCGCGCCGCCGGCGAAGCTGTCCTCCGCGCCGGTGATGCCCCAGTCGTCCGCGCCGGCCGAGCGGAACCGGCCGAGGTAGTTGAAGCACAGGCGCGGGGTGGGCAGCGCGGCGAGCGCGTCGCGGGACGCCGGGTCGAGGTGGCGCAGCACGCCGAAGCCGATGCCGTTGTCGCGCGGCGCCCGCAGCTGCTCGCGGACCCGCTTGAGCGCGGCGCCCAGCGCCGGGCCGCCCGCGACCGCCTCCGCCCACGGCACCTCGCCGGGGTCGACGCGGGCGGGGTGGATGGTGGTGAACCAGCCGACCGTGCGGTCCAGGACGACGCCCGGCGCGATCTCCTCGCGCCCGTGGCCCTCCAGCTCGACCAGCACGGCGTCCGCGCGGGGCGCGCCGCGCCGCTCGCGCCACCGGGCGTAGGCCAGCGACAGCGAGGTCAGCAGGGCGTCGCCGGCGGTCGCCCGGAAGCGGGCGGGCACGGTGTCCAGCAGCGCGTCGCCGACGTCCGCCGGCAGGGTGAGCCGGACGGTCCGCGCGGTGGCGAAGGTGTCGACGGCGGGGTCGGGTTCCGCGGTGTAGGCCGGGTCCGGTGTGGACAGCACGTCCGTCCAGTGCGGCAGCTCGTCGCGGTAGGTCTCCGCCGCCGCGGTGGCGGCCAGCCGCCGCGCCCACGCGGCCATCGGCGTCGTCACGGCGGGCAGCGCGCCCGCCCGGCCGGCCGCCGCCGTGCCCAGGTCCTGGAGCAGGACCCGCCACGAGACGCCGTCGACCACGAGGTGGTGTACCACCAGCAGCAGGGTGCCGCGCTCGGCGGGGCCCGCGTCGAACCACACCGCGCGCAGCACCGCGCCCGCCTCGGGCGACAGGCCGCGCCGCGCCTCGGCGCGCTCCTCCGCGAGGGCCGCGCGCAACCGGTCCGCGTCGAACCCGGCGGCGTCGACCCGGCGCAGCCAGCCGTCCGGCATCGGCGTGCCGGTCGGGCGCACGTCCAGCACCGGTTCGCCGTCGTCGTCCCGCGCCAGCGCGGTCCGCAGCGCGTCGTGGTGGTCGACCAGTGCCCGCAGCGCCCGGTCGAGCATGTCGAGCCGCAGGTCGGCCGGGGTGTGGACGGTGACCGCCTGGTGGAAGCCGTCGATCGGGGCGTGCCCCGCGCGGGCCCAGCGCATGATCGGGGTCAGCGGCACCGGTCCGGTCGGCTCGACCTCGGGCGCCGCCTCGGTGTCGAGCACGCGGGCGACCTCGGCGAGACCGGCCGCGGTCGGGTGGGCGAACACCTCGCGGGCGGTCAGCTCCAGCCCGTGCTGCCGGGCCAGGGACACCAGCTGCAACGCGATGATGCTGTCGCCGCCGCGGTCGAAGAACGACTCGTCCGGGCCGATCTCGGCCACGCCGAGCACCTCGCGCAGCAGGTCCCGCACGACCTTCACCGGGCCCGCCCCGTCCGGGGCGGCGGGCGTCGCGACGACGTCCTCCGGGCTGGGCAGGCCGCGCCGGTCGAGCTTGCCCGCCGCCGTCAGCGGCAGCGCGTCCAGCAGGACCACGGAGTCCGGCACCATCTGGTTGGGCAGGAACCGCCGGGCGGCCCGGCGCACCTCGTCGGGCTCCACCACCGCGCCCTCGGCCGGCACGACGTAGGCCAGCAGCCTCATCCGGCCGTGCGGCCCCTCGTCCGCGACGACGGCGACGGCGCCGACCCCGTCGAGGCCGGCCAGCACGGTCTCGACCTCGCCGGGCTCGATGCGGGCGCCGCGGATCTTGATCTGGTCGTCGGCGCGGCCGACGTACTCCAGGTTGCCGTCCTCGCGCCAGCGCACCAGGTCTCCGGTGCGGTACATGCGCTCGCCGGGCAGGCCGTGCGGGCACGGCAGGAACCGGTCCGCGGTCAGGCCGGGGCGGCCCAGGTAGCCGCGCGCCAGGCCGGCGCCGGCCACGTACAGCTCCCCCGCCGCGCCGGGCACGGTCGGCCGCAGCTCGCCGTCCAGCACGTAGACCCGCATGTTGCGCAGCGGGGTGCCGATGTCGGGGCGGCTCTCGCCGGTGAGCGGGGCGCTGCCGGTCGAGCCCACGCCCGCCTCGGTCGGGCCGTACATGTTGAGCATCCGGCGGCCGGGTCCCCAGCGCCGGCACAGCCGCTGGTCCACGTCCTCACCGCCGGTGAGCAGCGTCTCCAGGTCGGGCAGGTCGATCTCGGGCACGTTGGCCAGCACGGCGGGCGGCAGCGCCAGGTGGGTGATCCGGTTGTCCCGCAACATCTCCACGAGCCGGTCGAACGGCAGCTCGGCGGCGGGCGGCGCGAGCACGAGCCGCCCGCCCGCGACGAGCGCGGGCCAGATGTCGGCCACCGAGGCGTCCACGCCGGGCGAGACGAGCTGGAGCACGCGGGTGTTCTCGTGCGTCCCGTACCGGGGGATGTTGTCGAACACCATGTTGCACAGCGCCGACCGGGGTTCGACGACGCCCTTCGGGGCACCGGTCGAGCCGGAGGTGTAGATGACGTAGGCGGGGTTGGCCGGGTGGACCGGTCGGCGGGGCGCGGCGCGGCCGACGGTGGGCCGGGTGTCCTCCACGACCAGCACCTCCACCGCGGTGGGCGGCAGCGCGGGCTCGGTCGCGGCGTCGCTGACCACGCAGCGCGCACCGGCGTCGGCGACCAGGTGGGCGATCCGCTCGGGCGGGTTCGCGAGGTCGATCGGCAGGAACGCGGCACCGGCCTTGAGCACGGCCAGCATGGCGACGACCAGGTCCGGTGTGCGCGGCAGCACGAGGGCGACCACGTCCTCCGGCCCGACCTCGCGCGCGGCCAGCCGGTCGGCGAGCCACTCGGCCCGCTCGTCCAGCTCGCGGTAGGTCAGCTCGGTCGTCCCGTGGACCACGGCCACCGCGTCGGGGGCGCGCCGCGCGCGCCGCTCCACCAGTTCCGCGATGTCGCCGTCCGGCACGGGGGCGGCGGTGTCGTTGCGGCGCACCAGCAGCTCGTGGCGCTCGGCGTGCGACAGCAGGTCGAACGAGTCCACCGGCCGGTCCGGGACGGCGGTGACGTCCCGCGCGAAGGCGGTGAACCGGTCGGCGTGCTCCTCGACGCCGCGCCGGCCGTGCAGCCTGGGCTCGGCCTCGAACACGAGCGTGACCGGGCCGTCGTCCTGCCCGTGCACGTTGACGGACAGGTCGATCGGCGGGCCGGAGGCGAGGTTGCGGGCCCGCGCGGTGGTGCCGGCGAAGGAGAACTCGTCGTCGAACGGCGTGAAGTTGACCAGCGGGCCGAGGAAGCCGCCCTCGGTGACGTTCACGCCGAGCGCGCGGACCACCTCGTCGTGCCGGAGGCGCTCGTGCGGCAGGCCCTCCGCCAGCGCGGCGGACAGGAGCCCGACCACGTCGGTCAGGGTGGCCGTCGGCCCCACGTCGACGCGCAGCGGGACCACCGCCGCCGCCATGCCCACCACCTGCCGCGTCGCGATGCCGCGCCGGCCGCTGGTGGGCAGGCCGAGCACGACGTCCCGCCGCCCGGTGAGCCGCCCCAGGTAGGAGGCGACGGTGGCGAGCAGCACGACCTGCCAGGTGGCGCCGGTCAGCTCGGCGACCTCGCGCAGCCGGCCGAGGGCGGCGTCGTCGAGCTCGCGCGCCACGCGCCAGGCGACGAGGTCGGTGTCCGGTCCGGGGCCACCGATCGGGGGCACCCGCATGGACTCCGGCGCGTCGGCGAACGTGCCGGTCCAGAACTCCAGGTCGGCCGCGTGCGCGGGCGACTCGCGGTAGCGCCGATCGGCGTCGACCAGCGCGGTCAGCGACCGCAGCGGGGGCTGCGCCGGGGCCGCGCCGGTCACCAGGGCGGTGTAGCGGTCGGCCAGCGTGCGGTGCAGCAGCCGCATCGAGTACGCGTCGGTGACGATGTGGTGCATGCGGCAATAGAACCGGAACCGCCGCTCGCCCAGGCGGATCAGCGCCGCCGCCGAGACGGGGCCCACGCCGAGGTCGACCGGCGTGGCGCGCTCGGCCGCCGTCCACTCGTCGGCCCGCCGCTCCGGGTCCGGCTCGCCGGAGAAGTCGAGCACCGGCAGCTCGGGCAGCCCGTCCTCGGGGACGACGACCTGCACCAGGCCGTCCTCGTCGGCGAACCGCTCGACCCGCAGCGCGTCGGCCTCCGCGCGCACCCGCCGCCACGCGGCCGCGAACGCGCCGACGTCGAGCGGCCCGGCGAATTCGAGCACCTCGGCGCAATTGAAGACCTGGCCGGTGCCGTCCAATTGGTGCGCGAACCAGACGCCTTTCTGCGCCGCGGAGAGCGGCAGGCGCCGCGCACCACCCTGCCCGCCCGAGTCACCCACGGCACGCCGCCCAGGTCAGGGGCACCGTCGAACTCGCAGCACTCAGACGTCCGCATGGGCTCGTGAACATGCGGACCACGGTGCCGAGCCCGACTACAACTCCCCTATACCCAGGGGATATTGGGCCGCTGTAGGCCGGCGGCGACAATCGGGTACCTGTGAATGAAAAAACGAATCGGACGTCGGTCGCCGTCATCGGCTCGGGCGGCACGATCGCGGGCCTCGCGGCGAGCCGGTCGGACTTCCAGAGCTACCGCGGCGGAGCGCTCAAGACGGCCGAGCTGCTCGACGCCCTGGCCGCCGAACTGGACGGGGTCGCGCGCACCGAACCGATCGACTTCGAGGGCGAGGGCGGCGGGTGCCGCACCCTGCGCGACTTCCACGCGCTGTCCACCCTGGTCGACACCCACCTCGCCGCCGGCGCCGACGCCGCCGTGGTGCTGTGCGGCACCCGGCAGCTCGAAGAGGTCGCCTACTGGCTCGACCTCACCGTCCGCAGCCCCAAGCCGGTGGTCGTCACCGGGGCGTTCCGGCCGTGGAACGCGCTGGGCAGCGACGGGCAGGCCAACCTGCACAACGCCGTCGCGCTGGCCGCGTCCGGCCGCACGACCGGCTTCGGCACGGTGGTGGCGCTCAACGACCGCGTCCTGTCCGCCCGGGACGCGGCCAAGTCGGACACCCTGCGCCTGGACGCCTTCCGGGGCCGCGAGTGGGGCGCGCTCGGGGTGGTGGACGAGCGGAACATCCGCCTGCTCCGCGCGCCGGCCCGCGTGCTGCTGCACGGCCGCCCGGAGTGGGGCACCCCGTTCGACCTGACCCGGATCGACCCGGACCGGTTGCCGCGCACCGAGATCGCCTACTCCTACACCGACGCGGGCGGCGAGGCCGTGGCCGCGTTCGCCCGCTCCGGGGTCGCCGGCGTGGTGATGGCGGGCGACCCGTCCGACCGGCAGGCCGGTGCGCTGCGGGAGGCGGTCGGCGCGGGTCTCGTGGTCGTCGCGGCGGGCCGCAACACCACCGGCGCCGTGTACGACCCGGGCGTGCCCGGGATCATCGCCGCCGAGGACCTCACGCCGCAGAAGGCGCGGCTGCTGCTGACGCTCGGCCTGGCGGTGACCGACGACGTGCACCGGCTGCGGGCGCTGTTCCGCGAGCACGGCGTGCCCGAGTTCGGCTGACCCGACTCCGGGGGGCGGCGACCACGCGGTCGCCGCCCCTCCCGTCACCGGGTTTCGACCCCGCCGTCCTCCTCGGGCAGCAGCCGCGCGATGGTCGGCGCGAGGAAGATCTCCCTCGCCGTCACCTCGAAGCCCTCCCGCGCCAGCGCCGCGACGAGCACCACGGCCAGGATCGAGTCGCCGCCGAGGTCGAAGAAGCCGTCCTCCAGCCCCACCCGCTCGACGCCGAGCACCTCGGCCCACACCGCGGCCATCCGGCGCTGCCGCGGCGTGCGCGGTTCGACGTGGTGGGAGGCGGTGGACGCCGTGCCGTCCCACTCGGGCAGCGCCGCGACGTCGAGCTTCCCGTTCGGGGTCAGCGGCAGGGCCTGCACCGGCACGAACGCCGACGGCACCATGTAGTCGGGCAGGGTCGCCGCCAGCCAGCGCGACAGCGACTCCGGCTCGGGGGCCGCGGTCTCGTCCAGCGGGACCAGGTAGGCCACCAGGCGCGGTTCGCCGGTGCGGGTGTGCCGTTGGACGACCCTCGCCTCGGCCACCCTCGGGTGCCCGCCCAGGACGCCCTCGACCTCGCCCAGCTCGACCCGGTAGCCGCGGATCTTGACCTGGCCGTCCAGCCGGCCCAGCAGGTCCACCGCGCCGTTCGCCAGCACCCGCGCGATGTCCCCGGTCCGGTACAGGCGCGACCCGGGCGGGCCGTACGGGTCGGGCACGAACCGCTCCGCGGTGAGCCCCGGTCGGCCGAGGTACCCGCGCGCCACGCCGAGGCCGCCGACGCACAGCTCGCCGGGCACGCCGATCGGCACCGGCTGCAACGCCTCGTCCAGCACGTGCATGCCGGTGCCGTCGATGGGCACGCCGATCGGCACGACCTCGCGCTCCTCGGAGTCGGCCACCTGCGTGGAGTTGGCCACCGTGATCTCGGTGGGGCCGTACTCGTTGATCACCCGCGCGCCGTCGCCCAGCCAGTCGGCCCAGCGGGCGGCGGTGCGGGTGGGCAGCGACTCGCCGCCCACCACGAGGGTCGTGGTCAGGCCGCGCGCGGTGGTCGCGTCGAGCTGGTGCGCGAGCATCTCCAGGTGGCCGGGCGTGAGCTTGACGAACCCGAACGGCGCCGCCGCCCGCAGCCGCGCGCCGAGCCGGGACAGGTCGGTGTCCTCGGGCACGACGTGCACGGACCGCCCGGTCACCAGGGGCGTGAACAGCGTCGTCACGACCAGGTCCGAGGCGGGCGTGGAGAACAGCGGCGCGCCGCCGGGGCCGGTGGAGTACTCGCGGGCCGCCCAGGTCAGGTAGTTGGCGAGGTTGGCGTGCGTGACGCACACGCCCTTGGGGCGCCCGGTCGACCCCGACGTGTAGACCAGGTAGGCGGGTTCGGCGGGGTCCGGTCGCGTCGCCTCGCGCGCGGCGGTCCGCTGGTCGGCCGGGTCGACCGCCGCGTCCACCACGATCGCCTCGCCCGCGAAGAACGACTCGGCGACCTTGTCCACGTCGGCCTGCCCGGTGAGCACCCAGCCCGCGCCGCTGTCGTCGAGCATGAGCGCCCACCGCCGGGCGGGCTGCTCGGTGCCCAGCGGCACGTAGGCCCCGCCCGCCTTCCAGGTGGCCAGCAACGACACCAGCAGGTGCTCGTCCCGCCGCGCCACGACGCCGACCACGCGCCCCGGGCCGACGCCGGCCGACCGCAGCCGCTCGGCGAGCCGGTCGGCGCGGGCGTCCAGCTCGGCGTAGTCCAGCCGGACGTCACCGCACTCGACGGCCGTCGCGTCCGGGGTGAGCCGCGCCTGCCGCTCGAACGCCTCGATCGCGCTGGTCACCTGCCCGTGCGCGCCCGGCGCCGGCGTGCGGCCCCGGGCCGGCAGCAGCTCGCGCTCGCCCGGCGGCAGGTAGGTGGCGGACGCGTCGCCGTCCAGGCCGGCGGCGATCGACTCCAGCACCGCGCGGAACATCCGCGCGACGGCCGTCGCCCGCTCCTCGGTGACCACCCGCGGGTCGACCGTGACGAACACGTGCCCGGCGCGCGAGGAGATGCTGAGCGGGAACTCGGTCGGGCTGTCGTCCTCGCCCGCCAGGTCGCCGACCAGCCGGCTCTCGACCTGGTTGAAGTCCTGGTAGTTGAACAGCACGGTGACCAGCCGCCCGTGGCCCCGGGTGAGCCGGTTGATCTCGGGCAGCGGGAAGCCCCGGTAGGGCCAGAACTCCACCTCGCGCTCGAAGACCTGGATCAGCAGGTCGCGCCACGTCCGCGCGCCGCGGTCGACGGCGAACGGCACCGTGTTGAGGTACATGCCGTACACGCGATCGGCGCCGGTGCGCTCGGGGCGCGCGTCGCACACGAGCCCGGCGTGGAACGCGGGTTCGTCGGTCAACTGGGAGAGCACCTTCGCGTACGCGGCCAGCATGACGCTCTTCATCGACACCCCGGCCTCGCTGGCCCGCGCCCGCAGCGCCGCTTCGAGGTCGCGCCAGGAGATGTGCGCCTGCCGGGTCTGCCCCGCCGGGGCGTCCGGGTCGCCCCACTCCTGCGGCGGAACCACCGGCGCGTAGTCCGCCACGACGCCGCGCCAGTAGTCGGCGTGCTCGCGCGAGGCGATGGCGGCCATCTCCTCGGCGACGAAGTCGGCGAACCGGACGGCCGGCGGGTCGTACGGCGGCGGCTCCTCACCGTCGCGCAGCGCCTCGTAGCACGTGAGCAGCTCCATGATGAGCGTGTGGTGCCCCCAGCCCTCCAGGATGGGGTGGCACTCGGTGCACGACAGCCAGTAGACGCCGTCGTCGGTCAGATGGATGAAGAACCGCAGCAGGCCGGGCGTCTCCAGGTCGAACAGCTCGCGGCGCTCCCGGTCGGAGTGCTCGCGCAGCAGCACCTGCACCTCCTCCGGCGACGAGCCGGAGGCGTCGCTGACGGCCAGCGGGATCTTGGCGGTGGCGTGCACGAGCTGCATCGGCGTCGAGTAGCCGGTCAGGTGCAGCGAGGTGCGCAGCGCCTCGTGCCGCTCGGTGACCAGCGCGGTGGCCCGGGTCATCGCGGTGAGCGAGAACGGCTTGTCGTCGAACACGCGGAACGAGGTGACGTTGTGGTAGCGGTTCTGGTCGTCCGCCATCATCTCGAACAGCATGCCGATCTGGTTGCGCGACAACGGGTAGGCGTCGACCACGCCCTCCGGCAGCCGGTTGCGGTCCTCCAGACCGATCAGGGCGAACGGCTGCACGACGCCGCCGACGTCGGCCAGCTCCGGCTTCCCGGCGACCAGCGCGCACAGCGCGGCCACCGTGCGCTCGGCGAAGATGTCGCGCACCGAGACGTCGAACCCGGCCTCGCGCAGCGCGCCGACGAGCGCGACGGCCCGGATCGAGTCGCCGCCGAGGTCGAAGAAGCCGTCCCGCACACCGACCCGCTCGGCGCCCAGGACGTCGGCCCACACCGCGGCCATCCGCTCCTCCTCGGGCGTCCTTGGGTGCTCGTAGCCGACCTCCGCCCCGGCGTCCGGCACGGGCAGCGCGGCCACGTCGAGCTTGCCGTTGGAGGTCAGCGGCATCCGGTCCAGGTAGACCAGGTCAGGCGGGACCATGTACTCGGGCAGGGTCCGCCCCAGCCAGTCCCGCAGCTCCTCCGCGTCCACCTCGGGCGCGCCGTCCGCGGCGACCAGGTAGGCGGCCAGCCTCGGGTCCCGGTCGCCGTCCCGGCGCAGCACCACGCGCGCCTGCGCGATGTGCTCGTGGGTGCCCAGCACGCCCTCGACCTCGCCCAGCTCGACCCGGTAGCCGCGGATCTTCACCTGGTCGTCGCGGCGGCCGACGAAGTCCACCGACCCGTCGGGCAGCACCTTGCCCAGGTCGCCGGTCCGGTACAGGCGCGACCCGGGCGGGCCGTACGGGTCGGGCACGAACCGCTCCGCGGTCGTCGCGGGCATGCCGACGTAGCCGCGGGCCACGCCGTCGCCGCCGACGCACACCTCGCCCACGACGCCGACCGGCACCGGCTCCAGCCGCTCGTCCAGGACGTACATGCTGGTGCCGGGCATGGGCCTGCCGAGCGGGATGACCTCGCGGTCGAGCGCCTCGGCGACCGGGCACGTCGAGTTGCCGACGGTGATCTCGGTGGGGCCGTACTCGTTGACCACGCGGCCGTCGCCGAGCATCTCCTCCCACCGGCGCGCCACGTGGCCGGTGAGCACGTCGCCGCCGGGCACGACGGTCGCCGCGAGCCCGCCGATCTCGTCGTCGGACAGCTGGTGCGCCAGCACGTCGAGGTGGCCCGGGGTGAGCTTGACGAAGCTGAACGGCGCGGCGTCGCGCAGCGTGCGCCCCAGCTCGGACAGGTCGAGGTCCTGCGGGAGGACGTGGACGGGCAGGCCGGCGAGCAGCGGCCCGTAGAGCACCGGGACCACCACGTCGGAGGCCACCGTGGAGAACAGCGGCGCGCCGCCGGTGGACTGCCCGACGTACTCGGCGAGCACCTGGTCGAGGTGGTTGGCCAGGCCCCGGTGGGTGACCTGGACGCCCTTGGGGCGCCCGGTCGAGCCGGAGGTGTAGATGACGTAGGCCAGGGCGTCGCCGCCGAGGTCGACGGGCGGGTCGAGCGGCGGGAGGTCCGCCGGCACCGGTTCGTCGACGACGAGCACCTCGCCGTGGAAGAGGGCGCGCACGTCGTCCGCGTACTTGCGCTCGGTGAGCACCCAGTCCGCGCCGGCGTCGCCGAGCAGGTGGGCCCACCGCTCTGGCGGCAGCTCGGGGCCGATCGGCAGG